>NZ_CM001439.1:5046999-5687178 GCF_000244955.1 Saccharomonospora marina XMU15
CGCAACTCCTTCGTCGAGACCGACGATCCCGATCTCGTCGCCGACTTCCTGCTCGACGCGTTCTGCTTCGTCAACCTCGGTGAGCTCGCGATGTTCCTCGCCGAGGCCTACGGGCTGGCCGAAGGCGATTTCTGGGCCGTCGTGCGCGGCTGCCTTCGCACCTACCGGGAACGGTTCCCGGCCGCCGTCTTCGACCTCCACAAGCCCACCGTGTCGGTGGAGAAGCTCACCACCCGGAGGCTGCTGCCCGACACCGAGCTTCGGCTGCACCCCGCACCCAACCCGCTCGCGCACCATGACTGACAACGAGCCGATCTGCCACTACCGATACGACCTTGACGCGCTGGCCAGGCACGTCAGCGCGGTGGTGGCGGCGTTGCCGCCACGCTGCCGGATGTTCTACGCGATGAAGGCCAACAGCGCGCCGCCACTGCTGCGCACGCTCGCACCCATCGTGGCCGGGTTCGAGGTCGCCTCCGGCGGGGAGCTGGCCAAGGCGAGCGCGGCCGGTGCTCGGCAGACACTGTTCGGCGGGCCCGCCAAGACGCCCGCGGAGATCAGCCAGTCGCTGCGGCAGGGTGTTTCGCGGCTGCACGCCGAAAGCGTGCTCGAACTGCACCGGATCTCCGATGCCGCGCAACGCAGCGGCCGCACGGCTCGGGTGCTGCTGCGGGTGAACCTCTCGGGCGGATTCCCTCCCGCCACCCTCGCGATGGCGGGCAGGCCGACCCAGTTCGGCATCGAGGAGGCGGCGCTCGGCGAGGCGGTGCGCACCGCGCTCGAACTCCCCGGTATCCGGTTCGCCGGATTCCACCTGCACTCGCTTTCGAACAACCTCTCCGCCGCCGCACACCTGGAACTGCTGGAGCTGTACCGCCGCAAGATCTGCGGCTGGGAGGCCGAGTTCGGCCTGCGCTGCGAGGCCGTCGACGTCGGAGGCGGCATCGGCGTGAACTACGCCGACGGCGGCGAGGCGTTCGACTGGACGGCGTTCACGGCGGGCCTGACCCGGTTGGTGCGCACCTTTCCCCGGCACTGGAAGGACATCGACTTCGAATGCGGCCGGTTCCTCGTGGCGGGCTGCGGCAGCTACTTCACCGAGGTGCTGGACGTCAAGCACAACCACGGCGTCAACTACGTGCTGGTGCGCGGCGGAACCCACCACTTCCGGCTGCCTGCCTCGTGGCAGCACAGCCACCCGTTCGTCGTTCACCCGGTGGACCGGTGGCCGACGCGGCTGCCTCGCCCGGAGCTGGCGGGGCAAGCCGTGACGGTGGTCGGTGAGCTGTGCACGCCGAAGGACGTGCTGGCCCGCGACGTGGTGGTCGATCGGGTGCGCCCCGGTGACGTGCTGGAGTTTCGCCTGGCGGGCGCCTACGGCTGGGAGATCTCCCACCACGACTTCCTCAGCCACCCCCACCCAGAGCAGCTGTTCCATTCCCGCGAGTCCCCCGCTCCTGCCCGCGAGTCCCCCGCTCCTGCCCGCGAGTCCCCCGCTCCTGCCCGCGAGTTCCGCGCTCCCGACGCCTCGCCGCGACGTCGGGAGTAGACACCGGCACCCGGCCTGGGCAGTGCGGCCGGAGCAGTGCCCGCGCGAAGCGGACCGTACCCAGCGGGTGAACGCGTTGACGGCCGCGCACCGGGCTTCCTAGTATCCGCTGATCACCGGGTTTCGCCAGGAGGCAGCCATGCCGGTTCAACGCCCCACTCCCGAGCAGCTGCGTCGAAGTGCCGAGCACTACGGGCTGCACCTGGACGCCGACGCCGTCGAGTCGTTCTCCGCACTCGTGGACGCGTCGCTGCTTTCCTACGACGCCGTCGAGGAGCTGCACGCCGCGCAGTCACCACAGCCACCGCGGCGTCAGCACAACAAGGTCGCGGACGGGGAGAATCCGCTTGGCGCCTGGTACGTCAAGACCGACATATCGTCCGATGTAGACGGTCCGCTCAGCGGTCGCCGGGTGGCCGTCAAGGACAACATCGCGGTGGCGGGCGTCCCGATGATGAACGGCTCCAGATCGCTGGAGGGCTTCGTCCCCTCCCGCGACGCCACGGTGGTCACCAGGCTGCTGGAGGCGGGAGCGACCATCGCGGGCAAGGCCGTGTGTGAGGACCTGTGCTTCTCCGGCGCCAGCCACACCAGCGCAACCGGCCCGGTGCGCAACCCGTGGGATCCGACACGGACCAGCGGAGGCTCCTCCAGCGGCAGCGCCGCCCTCGTGGCCTCGGCGGAGGTCGACCTGGCGATCGGTGGCGACCAGGGCGGCTCGGTGCGCATCCCCAGCTCGTTCTGCGGCACGGTGGGACACAAACCCACCCACGGACTGGTGCCCTACACCGGAGCGTTTCCGATCGAGCTCACCATCGACCACCTCGGACCCATCACCAAGACGGTGGCCGACGCCGCGCTGATGCTGTCGGTGCTGGCGGGCACCGACGGCCACGATCCGCGCCAGCCGGACGGCCTGCGGCCACAGGACTACGTCGCCGCGCTGGATTCCGGGGTCGCCGGGTTGCGGGTCGGGGTGGTCGAGGAGGGCTTCGGTATCCCCGGTCTTTCCGACCCCGCGGTGGACGAGGTCGTGCGCGCGGCGGTGGCGCGGCTGGCCGAGGCGGGCATGGAGGTGTCGCCGGTCAGCGTCCCGTGGCACCGGCACGGAATGCACATCTGGAACGTGGTGGCCACCGAGGGAGCCGCCTACCAGATGCTCGACGGCAACGGCTACGGACTCAACTGGGACGGCAGCTACGACCCCGAACTGATGGCCCACTACGGCCGCAACCGGGTGGAGCGCGCGGACCAACTCTCCGAGACGGTCAAGTTGGTGGCGTTGTGCGGGCACTACAGCCTCACCAACTACCAGGGCAGGCACTACGCGATGGCACGTAACCTGGCGAACTCGCTACGACAGGACTACGACCGCGCGTTGCGCTCCTTCGACGTGCTCGTGATGCCGACCCTGCCCTACACCGCCACCCCGCTGGTCACCGAGCAGGACACCCGCGAGACCTACGTGGAGCGGGCGCTGACAATGATCGCCAACACGGCGCCGCTGGACGTGAGCGGTCACCCGGCCATCAGCGTTCCCGCGGGGTTGAGCGAAGGGCTGCCGGTGGGGTTGATGCTCGTCGGCAAGCGGTTCGACGACGCGACGCCGCTGCGGGTGGCGCACGCCTTCGAGCAACTCGTCGGCGGGTTCGCCGAACCGCCGAGGCCCTAGCCACCTGCCTCGGCGGAGCCTGCCGCGAGGACGTCCTGCACGAACCCGACGAGCGCGTTCCACACGCCCGGCAGCAGCAGCACTCCGAGCACAGCGAAAGCCGGGAACAGCACCTTCGTCTCCACGGTCTTTCCGGTGCGAAACCGCAACCACGCGGGTGGGCGCAGCTCGTACCACGTTTCCCCCGCGATGGGCACTGGAAACAGGAACGGGCAGCCCGACTCGGTGAGCGCGTCGCCGAGGCAGTGCGTGAAGCAGCCTGCAGCCACCGCGATGCCAAGCCAACCCGACACGGTGTCGAGCTGGGCCAGCACGCCGGGGCTGTTCTCGTGGACCCACCACACCACACCGGCTCCGGCGACCGGGAACAGCCAGTCGCCCAACGCGTCCTCGGCGAGCAGCAACCCCAGCACGACCACACCAGCCACCGCCCACGGGCCGCCCGCCGCCGTGCCAACCGCCGTCGCGGCTCCGAGCGCGGCGGCGAACAACAGTGTGTGCGAAAGATGCCGGTGCGTACCCTTGACCCGCTCGTCCCTCGGCCCCTTCGTCACCGCGTACAACCCGGCGGAGGCCTTGCGCAGCAACCACGACAGGGCACCGGTCAGCGGCCCGAGCAGTTTGGAGGCTCTGGCATGCGGGTGATCCAGGTCCGGCAGTAACGCGAAACCAGCGGTGGTCGACGCGAACACCACCACCTGCGCCACCGAGGTGAGGCCGATGGCGGGCGCGAGACCGAGCCCCGCACACCACCCGGTGAGCGCATGGGTTCGACCCATCATGGCTGACACCCTCCGGCACAACAAACCTGCAAGATCGCAACAGTCTCCCCGAGCCGGCCATCGAGATGATCATCGGGGCGGCCGAAAGCCCTACGAAAGTCGGAAATTTCGGCTTTTCGCGCCCAGATGTGAAACGTTGATCGGGCCCGTGGAGATCACTCGGGCGCGTGCTGGCGGGAGGTCACATCGTGACGAAACGACGTTGGTTGAGACGGGCCGGTGTCACCGCGGCCGTCACCGTGGTGGCGGCAGCAACCACCTTCGGGCTGGGAGCGGCACCGGTGTCCGGTCAGCAGGATCGGCCGGCCGGTCCCGGCGACGAGCGGCAACTCGACGAACAGGACCGGATGCTCGTGGAGCAGGCGGAACGGGCCGGGAAGACACGGGTCACCCTGCTGGTCGCGGCACAGCGAGGGCGTGCCGACGCCGCGGCGGGTGAGCTGCGCTCCATCGGCGGCGTGGTCCGCTCCACCGACGCGAAACTCGACTACCTCAAGGTCACCGTCCCCATCGAGGAAGCCGAACGCGCACCGAAGCTGCGTTCGGTGGCGGCGGTGGACGTCGACGGGCTCGTCCGAAGGGACGAGCCCGCTCCCGTCGGCGCGACCGACCCACTGCCCCAGCCCGCGCCGGACGCGGACACCCCGAAGGCCAACCCCTACCTGCCGACGCAGGACACCAACGCCGCGCGGTTCGGTGAGCGCTTCCCGTTCTGGGACGGCAGGGGCACCACCATCGCGGTACTGGATACGGGTGTCGACCTGGAACACCCCGCGCTGGCGACCACGAGCACCGGCAAGCGCAAGATCGTGGACTGGTACACGGCGAACTCGCCGACCTCCGGCGACGGCACCTGGGTGCGGCTTTCGGACGAGCCGGTTTCCGGCACCTTCACCTCCGAGGGGCGGGAATGGGTCGCGCCATCGGGCACGCACCGGTTCGGGCTGTTCTCCGAGGTCGCCGGTGACCTCGGCTCGGCGCAGAGCGAGACCGAGGGCGACGTGAACCGCGACGGCGACAGCGCCGACAGCTGGGGTGTGCTGCTGGACACCCACACCGCGGCGGTGCGGGTCGACCTCGACGGCGACGGCGACTTCACCGACGAGCAGCCGATGACCGACTACAAGAACGACCACGACGTCGGCTTCTTCGGTGTCGACAACCCGGCGACCGGGGTGCTCGACCGGATCCCGTTCGTGGTGCAGACCGACCAGCCCGGCTACGTCAACATCGGCATCGCCGGTGCGGCTCACGGTTCGCACGTCGCGGGTATCGCGGCGGGTAACGACCTGTTCGGCGGCGCCATGGACGGCGCGGCCCCCGGCGCGCGGCTGATGTCGGTGAAGGTCTGCCTGACCACCCCTTCCTGCACCGCGAGCGGGCTGATCGACGGCGTGGTCTATGCCGCCGCCAACGGCGCGGACGTCGTCAACATCTCCATCGGCGGGCTGCCCGCGCTCAACGACGGCAACAATGCCCGCGCCGAGCTGTACAACCGGGTCATCGAGACCTACAACGTCCAGTTGTTCATCTCGGCCGGAAACAGCGGGGCGGGCGCCAACTCCGTCGGCGACCCGTCCGTGGCCACCGACGCGGTCAGCGTCGGCTCCTACATCACCGACGACACCTGGCTGTCGAACTACGGTTCGGCCTCGCCGCGCCAGGAAAGCCTGCACCCGTTCTCCTCGCGGGGGCCGCGCGAGGACGGCGGCTTCAAACCCAACCTGGTGGCACCCGGCGCCGCGGTCTCGACAATCCCGCGCTGGCAGGAAGGTTCGCCGGTGCCGGGCACCTACGAGCTGCCCGCCGGGTACGGCATGTTCAACGGCACCTCGATGGCGGCCCCGCAGGCGACCGGCGCGGCGGCGCTGCTGGTCAGCGCGTACAAGGCGACCCACAACGGCAACCGCCCGCCGGTGGCCACGCTGCGCTCGGCGCTGGCCTCCACCGCCAGGTTCGTCGAAGGCATCCCCGCGTACGCGCAGGGGGCCGGGCTGATCGACACCTTCCGGGCGCTCACCTCGCTGCGTGGTGAGCGGCAGCAGACGGTCATCACCTCGGTGCCGGTCGACACGGTGCTTTCCGACCAGCTCGCCACACCCGGCACCGGCGTGGGCATCCACGACCGCGAGGGCGTGACCGTCGGCAAGGCATACACGCGCACCTACACCCTTACCAGGACCACGGGTCCGGACCGATCGCCGCGCTACCGCGTGAGCTGGGTGGGCAACGACGGCACCTTCGCGGCGCAGGGCAGCCTGCGGCTTCCGCTGAACCAGCCGGTGAAGTTGAACGTGCGGATCAACCCCGCCACGGCGGGCACCCACTCGGCGCTGTTGCGGCTGGACGATCCCCGCACGGTCGGCATCGACGTACAGACGATGAACACCGTGTTCGCGCCACTGGACTTCACCGAGGACAACGGCTTCACGGCCTCGGCGTCCGGCACGGTACAGCGAAACCAGGTCGGCAGCGTGTTCGTGCGGGTGCCCGAGGGCACCAGCTCGTTGCGCGTCGACATGGCGGCGGGCGGGCCGCCCGGCGCGGGCCAGGTGCGGTTCGTGCGCTACGACCCGACCGGGGTGCCGTTGGACTCGACCTCCTCACTGGTGTGCTACAACCCCGACGCCGGGGGCGGCTGCCCGACAGGCTCGGCGACCAGCCGGGTGGTCAGCGACCCGATGCCCGGCGTGTGGGAACTGGTCGTGGAGGCACGGCGGACCTCGGACACCGACTCGGCGCCGTGGCGACTCACCGCGGCCGTGCAGGGCACGACGATCAGCCCGAACCCCGATGTGCTCGGAGAAGCCGTGCAGGGTGAGCCGATCGCACGCGAGTACACGGTCGCCAACACGCTCGGCGAGTTCACCGGACGGCTCACCGGAGGCCCGCTCGACAGCGCACGGCTGGCGCGGCCGACGATCGGCGACGGCGAGTCCCAGTCACACGACCTCACGGTGCCGCAGGGTGCGACGGAGTTGACGGCCACGATCGGCGGCACCTCGGACGGCGGAGCCGACCTCGATCTGATCGTCTACGACTGCACCAGCGGCACGTGTGAGCTGGCCGGGTTCAGTGCCGACGGCGACTCCGAGGAGTCGGTGACGATCAGCGACCCGGCGCCCGGTGCGTGGCGGGTCCTCGTCGACGGCTACGCGGTACCGGCCGGGAGCACGGAGTACGACTATCTCGACCTGTTCGCCGCGCCCGGCCTCGGCGAGGTGGAGGCCACCGACGCCGACGCGGCACGACCCACCGGCTCGACCTGGACCGTGCCTGGCCGGGTCACCGCGACCGGTCAGCCCGGCGACGGCCGGGTGCTGCGTGGTTCGGTGACGGTGCGGACGGCCGACGACCAGCGGGTCGGCTCCGGGGTGGTGATCGTGGAGTCCGTGACGCCGAGAACATGACGCGCAGCCGGGCTAGCCATCGCCGGTAGCTGGGTACCCGCAGGGCATGGCCGCGGAGCTGGAGGAGTACAGGCGCAAACGGCGTGCGGGCCGCACGCCGGAACCGCTGCCCGACCGTGCCCACCCGGACGGGGGCGGCGACGACACCTTCGTGATCCACGAGCATCACGCCAGCCGGCTGCACTGGGACGTGCGGCTGGAACGCGAAGGGGTGCTGGTGTCGTTCGCCGTCCCCAAGGGGCTACCCACCGAGCCGAACACTCCTCGACTTGCCGTGCACACCGAGGACCACCCGATGGAGTACGCGACGTTCTCCGGGGAGATTCCCAAGGGCGAGTACGGCGCGGGCACGATGACCATCTGGGATCGCGGGCGCTACGAGACGCTGAAATGGACCGACCGCGAGGTGTCGGTCGTGCTGCACGGAAGGCGGGCCCGTGGCAAGTTCGTCTTCTTCCGCAGCGGCGACAACTGGCAGGTGATCCGCTCGGGGGCGACCGACGACCCCGACTGGACTCCGCTTCCAGACAAGCTGGCGCCCATGCTCGCCGTCCAGGGCAGGCTTCCGGCGACCGAGGCCGACGCGGAGTGGGCTTACGAGTTCAAGTGGGACGGGGTCCGCGCCCTCGCCAGGGTGGAGGGCGGCAGGCTGACGCTGCTCTCCCGTAGTGGTTCGGACGTCACCGCCACCTATCCCGAACTGAAGGCTCTCGGCGAGCAACTCGCAAGCACGCAGGCCTGGCTCGACGGCGAAATCGTGGCCCTGCACGAGGGGAGGCCGAGCTTCGAGGCGCTGCAGAGCAGGATGCACGCCGGTGAACGCAGGGCGAGGCAACTGTCCCGGCACCGGCCCGTCACCTACCTGATCTTCGACCTGCTGCATCTGGACGGCCGCTCCACCCTTTCGCTGCCGTACCGGCAACGCAGGCAACTGCTCGAGGGCCTCGAACTGGCGGGACCGAACTGGCAGGTCTCTCCGAGCTTCGCGGGCGGCGGAGCCGCGGTGGTGGAGGCGGCAGCCGAGCAGCGGCTCGAGGGCGTGCTGGCCAAGCGACTCGACTCCCCCTACACGCCCGGCAGGCGCAGCGCGTGCTGGCTCAAGATCACCGAACTGCGAACGCTCGAGGTTGTGATCGGAGGCTGGCGGCCCGGCGAGGGCAGTCGTGCGCAAAGCATCGGTTCGCTGCTGCTCGGCCTGCCCGACGAGGGCGGTCTGCGTTACATCGGGCAGGTGGGTTCTGGGCTCGACGAGGAGACGCTGCGCACTTTGACGGCGCAGTTGCGGCGGCTGCGACGCAAGACCCCGCCGTTTCGGTCGGGGCTGCCGAAACAACGGGTGAGGGGGGTCAACTGGGTCAGCCCGAAGCTCGTCGCCGAGGTGACTTTCAAGGACTGGACCGGTGACGGGAGGCTTCGCGCACCGGTGTGGCGCGGGCTGCGCCCCGACCGCCGCGCGGAGGAGTTGATCCGATGACCGGGCCGCTTGTCGAGATCGAGGGCCGCAGGCTGCGCCTTTCCAATCTGGAGAAGGTGCTGTACCCGCAAGCCGAGTTCACCAAGGGCGAAGTGATCGACTACTACGTCCGCGTCGCGCCGGTACTACTACCGCACATCAGAGACCGGCCGTTGACGCTGAAACGCTATCCGGACGGCGTCGAGAAGAATTCGTTCTTCGAGAAGAACGTGTCACGGCACGCGCCCGAATGGGTGCGTACGGTGCGCATCGAGACCCCGGGCAGCTCCAGGGGCTCGGAATACTCCGACTACGCACTCGTGCAGGACCTGCCCACCCTGGTCTGGGTCGCCCACCTGGCGAGCTTGGAGCTGCATGTTCCACAGTGGACTGTGGGGCCACGCGACGGCAGGAGGAATCCCGACCTGCTCGTCTTCGACCTCGACCCGGGAGCTCCGGCGACCATTGTCGAATGCTGCAGGGTAGCGGTTCGGCTGCGCGAGGTGCTCGAGGCGGACGGGCTCGCGGTGCGCGCGAAGACCAGTGGATCCAAGGGGCTGCAGCTCTACTCTCCGGTGCGCACCAACTCGCCCGAACGCACCAGCCAGTACGCCAAGGCGGTGGCCGAGGCGCTCGCGCGGGAGCAGCCGGACCTGATCGTCTCCCGGATGGCGAAGAACCTGCGCCCGGGCAAGGTTTTCATCGACTGGAGCCAGAACAACCCCAAGAAGACGACGGTGGCCCCATACTCGCTGCGGGCAAGGCCCGCTCCCACCGTGTCCACGCCGTTGACCTGGCAGGAGGTTGCGGGTGTCCGGCATGCGTCCGATGTGGTCTTCACCGCGGCGGACGTGCTGGCGCGCGTCGAGGAATTCGGCGATCTGTTCGAGCCGCTGCTCAGCGGCGATCGGCCCCGGCTGTGACGGCGGCGCTTTCAGGGCCGATATGCGTTCGGCCGAATGGTGTGACACATACCGCAGGTCGATATCAGGTTATCGCCGTCCGTACCAGCGGACGGACCGTCCGTTATGTCCTCGCGACAAAAAATGTGATCCGGCTCCGCATGGCGGGCTTTCGAGCCTGCCGGGAATCCGTGACGGGACTATGCTCGCCCACATGCCATGGGCGGTCGAGACAGACGGCGCCGAGGGCCGCCTGCGCCAGATCGAGGCGGTCACCGACACGGCGCTTGCCCACCTCAGCGTGGAGGAGCTGCTGCAGGAGCTGCTGAACCGGGTGTGCGACGCCCTCGATGCCGACACCGCCACCGTGCTGCTTGTCGATGCCGACGGCCAGCAACTGCTCGCGACGGCATCCTGCGGCATAGAGGAAGAAGTACACCAGGGCTTTCGCGTTCCCATCGGCGAGGGGTTCGCCGGAAAGATCGCCGCCGAGCGCAAGCCCCTCGTCCTGGAACACATCGATCCGGACACCGTCGTCAACCCGTTACTGTGGGACAAGGGCCTGGTTTCACTGGCCGGTGTGCCCCTGCTCGCCGAGGGGGAACTGATCGGCGTGCTGCATGTCGGCACACTACGGGCAAGGACGTTCACCGACGAGGATGTGAGACTGCTGCGACTTGTGGCCGACCGCATCGCGCTCGCCGCGAAGACGCGGATCTTGCAGGCGGAGCGGGCCGCCGCCTCGGCACTGCAACGGTCCCTGCTGCCGGGCCGACTTCCTGATGTCTCCGGGCTGGAGTTCTGCTCGCGATACGTGCCTGGTGAGGACGTCGGGGTGAGCGGCGACTGGTACGACGCCTTCACGCTGCCGTCGGGTTGGCTGTGCATCGCGATCGGGGACGTGGTGGGCAAGGGTTTGCCCGCGGCGACGGTGATGAGTCGGATGCGCACAGCTACCCGTTCCTACGCTCTCGAAGCGAGCGACCCCGCCGACGTGCTCTCCAGGCTCGACCGCCACATGCGCCATTTCGAGCCGGACTCGATGGCCACGATCGCCTACGCCATGTGGGAACCGTCACTGGAGCGCATGCACCTGTCGCTGGCAGGGCATCTCGCTCCCGTGCTGGCCGTGCCCGGCGAGGAGTCGACGATGCCGGAAGTGCCCGTCGACCCGCCCATCGGCGCGGGCTTTCCGACGTATCACCGCCGCACCACGATCATCGACATCCCCTACGGCACGACGGTCTGTTTCTACACCGACGGTCTGGTGGAGCGAAGGGACCGGCCACTGGACGACGGCCTCCGGCTGCTGCGGCAACACGTCCGAGCGGGGCCCGCACAGGCGACGTGTGCGAGGGTGCTGAGCGGGCTCGTCGGTAACCGGCCCGCTACCGACGACATCGCCGTACTCGCGATGCGCAGGCAGGACCTGCACGACGTGCGTCGGACGGAACTCGAACTGGACGCGGTGCCGGAGTCGCTGGCGGAGTTGCGCACGGCGCTTCGCAGGTGGCTGCCGACTGTGGGCGCCTCCGAGGACGACGTTTCCGACCTGCTGGTGGCGGCCGGGGAAGCGGCTGCCAACGTGATCGAGCACGCCTACGGGCCCGGTGGCGGCAAGTACACGGTGTGCTCGGACTACCGTGACGGCGAGGTCCGCATCACGATCAGCGACACCGGTACCTGGCGTTCACCGAGAGGCGCGCACCGGGGACGCGGCACCGAGCTGATGCGCCAGCTCTGCGACGAGGTGTCGGTGCTGCACCACGACGGCGCGGGCACGGACGTCTACCTGGCCAAGCGTCTTCACGGAGCTGACTCGCAATGACGAACGCCCGTGTTCGGGCACACACCCGTGATGCCACGGTCGACATCGTGATCGACGGCGAGGTGGATCTGGCGAACGCCGACGCGGTGCAGCAGGAGGTGTTCGCGGCCGTAAGCAACCGGCTGGCGGGCGTTTGCATCGACCTCAGCGGTCTCACCTATATCGACAGCGCGGGCCTTCGCATCCTGTTCGCGCTCGCCGAGCGGCTACGGCTGCTGCAAACGGAGTGCACCGTGATCGCTCCGTACGGTTCACCTGTCCGCCGCGTGATCGAGCTTTCCGGCCTTGCCTCCGTGGTCGACGTGCGTACCTGACAGCGCGCGGGCCCGTCGGGACCGGCTTGAGAGGTCCTGGATGGACTCCTGCCGCGCGCTAGCTCCACCGGCGCACGGCGCAGCCGGGCCGCACCCGCGAATGTTATTCTCCTACGTGACGAACGTCAAACAGATGACTGGATCAGGGCACCGGGCGCGCGACGGAACCGAGACCGGTGTCATGCGACATTTGACCTACGATCGACACAGCAGTGGCGCGTTACCCGACCACGGGGGAGGGCGGATGGATTCGCAGGGCACGGCGGACGAGGCCGGATCAACCGCTACGCCGTGGCAGCGGCCGCAGGCACTGCTGCTCAACTTCTTCGCCGCTCACCTGCTGGGCCGCGACGAAGCCGTCTACTCGGCCAGCCTCATCGACGTGCTCGCCAAGGTGGGTGTCGGTGAACACGCCGCCCGCTCGACCCTTTCCAGGATGACCCGCCGCGGGTTGCTGCAGCGCCACCGCAGCGGCAAGCGCGTGTATCTCGGGCTCACCGAGTACACCGCCAGCGTTCTCCAGGAGGGCGGTACCCGCGTCAGGCAGGCGGTGAACCGGGAGTGGGACGGGCACTGGACGGTACTCGGTTTCTCGCTACCGGAGACCCGCAGGTCCGACCGTCACCTGCTGCGCTCACGGCTGGCCTGGGCCGGTTTCGGCCCGCTGCAGAACGGCCTGTGGATCACGCCGAGGGAGGTCGACCTCGACCAGCTGCTCGAGGGACTCGACGTGGCCGACCACGTCAAGGCGTTCCGTGCCACCACCCTTCATCCCACGGACATCCAGGAGATGATCGCCGAGACGTGGGATTTGGAGGAACTCGCCGAGGGCTACCGCGGTTTCCTGCGGCGCTGGGACATCGCCGACCCGATGGCCTCGGCACAGGACGTGCTGCCGCAGCAGTTGCTCATGCACACCCAATGGACCCTGCTGCTGCGTAAGGACCCCGGCCTTCCGGTGGAGCACCTGCCGAGCGACTGGCCCGCCGTGCGCGCAGAGCACGTGTTCCTGCGGATGCGTTCGGTGTTAGCACCACAGGCCGAGCGTGAAGTGGACGCGATCGTGGAACGCATTTCGCTGCCCGCGCGCGATGCGACCGACCCGAGAGACCGCCAGGGCAAGCGAACCGCGTAGCGGCCGCGGATCGTGGCGTTTCGGCTCGGAGAGCTGGTCGTGCGCCACGATCGTCGGCCCGTGCCCGGGGCCTGCCCAGTCGGAGTGGCCGAGGTCGGCGCCCCTCGAACCGTCACAGGCCATCGACCCCGAGGGCGGACGTCGCTGTCACGGTTGCCCTGCTCGGTGTTCGCTAGGCCTGGGCCGCGAGCCCGAACAGCCTGACCGCGTTCTCCTTGAGGATCAGCGGGCGGACCTCTTCCCGGATGTCAATCTTGTCGAAGTCCCGCAGCCAGCGCTCCGGCGTGATGACCGGATAGTCGGAGCCGAACAGCATCTTGTGCCGTAGCAAGGTGTTCGCGTACTGCACGAGCTGCGGCGCGAAGTACTTCGGCGACCATCCTGACAGGTCGATGTGGACGTTTGGCTTGTGCAGTGCCACCGAAAGCGCCTCGTCCTGCCACGGGAACGAAGGATGGGCCAGGATGATCGGCATGTCGGGGAAGTCCACCGCGACGTCGTCGACGTGCATCGGGTTGGAGTACTTCAACCGGATTCCCCCACCGCCGCGCGTGTTGGCTCCGACGCCGGTATGTCCACTGTGGAAGAGCGCGATCCGGCCGTGCTCCGCGATCACCTCGTACAGCCGGTAGGCATCGGGATCGTTCGGGTAGAAAGCCTGGGTATTCGGATGGAACTTGAACCCCTTCACGCCGTACTCGGTGATGAGCCGCCGCGCCATCGCCACTCCCTCCGCGCCACGCGCGGGGTCGATGCTGGCGAACGGGATGAGCACGTCGGAGTTCTCCGCCGCGAGCTCGGCCACCTCCTCGTTGCTGACGGCGCCTTCCTTGTCCGCGGAGTCCACACCGAACACCACGGCGGCCATCCCCCGCTCGCGGTAGTAGTTCGCGATGTCGCGTGTGTTGTTCGGTCGCACGTCGTCGTTGCGGAAGTACTCGGCCATCTCCTTCATGGCCTCCTCGTTCACCGCCGACCCGTGGACCGAGGCGTGCACGTGAACATGGACGTCGATCGCGGTGACAGCGGAGACGTCGATCCCCGGCTCGGTGTACACCGTCATTGCGGTCCTCCAACCATTGCCGACTTGTAGTGCTGCGACTGGGCTAACCGGCGTCGATGCGGACATCGCCGCGACGTCGGCGGGCGCCCCACCGCCGGTATGCACGGCGGTGACCACCTCGGTGGGGTGCCACCACAGCAAGAGGCGCTCGCCGCGCGCGCCGATGCACCGGCCGGTGACACCGGACGCGGCTTCGGCAGGCCGGGCAGACCACCACGGGCGCGGCGGCCGGGAAACAGCCGAGGCCGCCTGCCAACCCGTCGGGCACCGGTCGCCCCGGCTCCACAGCCTCCGCCGCGACCTTCTCCACGACCTTCTCCACGGCCTCCCGGACGTGCTCGCCGGTGGTGTCGCGAAGCGTTCGGTCGCCGAGCACACCCGCACCGGTGCACATCGGCTCCGGCCTGCCGAACTCGCGCACGGCCCGGTCGGCGGACGCCACATTGCCGACGTCGGCGGTCGGCGACCGCCACACCGCCCGCCGCCTCGACGAAATCGACCGTCTCCGCGGCGACCTCGGCGTAGCCGAGGGCGGCGTCAACGGCATCGACAACCGAAGCTCCCGATGTGGCAAGCGCTACCGCGTACGCCCGGCCCGGCCCCCTGCCCCCGCCGGTGACCACGGCCGCCTTACCTTCGAGCATCGCCACCTCTCCCATCACCGCACGACCCGGCTGACGTTAGCCATACTTGTGACGATCGTCAACGAGTTGTGGAACAGGTCGGTTTCCCCGACCGGCGGCACGGCTCGCCACCGAGCCCCCACCCCGGCTCGGTAGCGTCGGGCACATGCGCAGGAACACGCTCGTCGCGGGCGTCGCGGTGATCGTCGTGGTGTGGATCGTGGTCGTCACCGTGCTGATCGCGAGGCAGCCCGAACCCGGTGTGGCCACACCGGCGCAGCTACGCCAGGAACTGGAACTCGCGCTCGACTCTCGAGACGTCGAGCGGTTCGCGCGGCTAACGGCATACCCACCGGGAGAGCTCGACGAGTTCGCGTCCGCGTACCTGGACGAGTTCCGGCGGGCGGGAGCCCACGACGTGACGGTGACCCTGCGTCCGAACGACCAACGGCCCACCGTCGCCACCGTCAGCGGCAAGCGAGCGCGAGGGGCCCCGTTCTCCTACGACATCGCGGTCGGCGAAGCCGGTGGGCGCTGGCGTATCGAGTTCACTCCGCCGCTGTGAACATCGCAGCGTAGCGGGACATGCGCGCGACGTAGCCGGCCGGTTCATGTCGGTGGCTGGAGGAGAATGAAGCCGTGGAGAAAGTCGCGAACTCGATACTCACCGGCACGAACGGCCGCGAACTCGACGAAGAGTTCCTCCGGCAGGCCAACCCGCTGCGCCGTGAACTGCTGGCGCACTGCTACCGGATGCTCGGCTCGGCGCACGACGCCGAGGACCTGGTGCAGGAGACCTACCTGCGGGCTTGGCGGGCATACGACCGCTTCGAAGGCCGGTCCTCGCTGCGCACCTGGTTGCACCGCATCGCCACCACGGCATGCCTGACAGCGCTGGAGACCCGCGGCCGCAGGCCGATGCCTACCGGACTCGGCAGTACCAGCGCCGACCCTTCCGCCGACCTCGCCGAGCGCACGGACGTGCCGTGGCTGCAGCCGCTACCGGACGCCGAGGGCGACTCCACGTCCGACCCGGCCTCGATCGTCGCCGCGAAGGAGGGGGTGCGGCTGGCGCTCGTCGCCGCCCTGCAGCACCTGCCGCCACGACAGCGCGCGGTGCTCATCCTGCGGGACGTGCTGAAGTGGAAGGCATCGGAGGTGGCCGAGGCGGTCGGCACCACGACGGCGGCGGTCAACAGCACCCTGCAACGGGCAAGGGCGCAACTGGCCAAGGTGTCACCGAGGCCGGACGAGGTCGCCGAACCTACGGAGAGCGAGCAGCGCGAACTACTGGATCGCTACCTGAGCGCGTTCGAACGCAAGGACGTCAATGCCCTGGTGCGGCTGTTCACCGACGACATCGTCTGGGAGATGCCGCCGTACGCCGCGTGGTACCGAGGCAGCGCCGACGTCGCACGCCACCTCGCCGACCGCTGCCCCGCGCGGCCCGGTGGCGTGTTGCTTGTCCCGGTGCGGGGCAACTCCCAGCCGGGGTTCGCGCAGTACCTGCTGGACCCGGCCGACGGCACCTACCGGGCGTTCACCCTGCAGTTGCTGACCCTCACCACCGAGGGGATCAGCCACGTCGCCAACTTCATGGACACCGAGGTCTTCGAACTCTTCGGCCTGCCACTGACCCGCGAGTCCCCCGTTCCCGCCCGCGAGTCCCCCGCTCCCGCCCGCGAGTCCCCCGCTCCCGCCCGCGAGTTCTGCGCTCCCGACCCCGAGGAACCCCGAACTTTCTAGGCAGATCTTTGACAGCCGTCACGACGTTGACTAGCTTCTCCCCGGCGGCGACGTGGCCGCGCGAGGATCGGAGGGCTCGTGACTGGTTCGTCGACGCCGGCTGCCGACCATCGGACCCGGCTGGTGCTGCTCGGCACCGCGGGCGGTCCCGGCTGGCACGCGGCGGGTGGTGCGGGCATCTCCTCCGCACTCGCGGTCGGTGACCGCTACTACCTGATCGACGCGGGTCACGGCGTGGCGAGACAGCTGCGGCTCAGCGGCCTCGGCTCGCCCGGCCGCACCGGCCCGCTCGACGCGTTGCGGGGCATCTTCATCACCCACCTGCACTCCGACCACGTCGTCGATCTGAACAACCTGCTCAACCCGGGCCTGTTCAACGGGCTCGACGCCATCGAAGACGGGCCGCTCGTGGTCTGGGGGCCGGGCAACCGTGGCGTGCTACCACCCGCGTTCGGTTCCGGCGAGGAACCCCCCGTTGTCGCGGCTGACAACCCGACACCGGGCATGCGGGAAACCGTCGAGTTGCTAACGAGGGCGTTCGCTACCGACTTCAACGACCGCGCCCGCGACAACCGCAGGAAGGTTCCCTCGCAACTGTTCGAGGGCCGCGACGTTCCGGTGCCGCCGCAGTTCCTCTCCGACCCCAACGGCGACCCGGCACCTCGGATGCGCCCGTTCACCTTCTTCGAGGACGACCACGTGCGGGTCTCGGGCACCCTCGTCGACCACGCGCCGGTGTTTCCCGCGCTCGCGTTCCGTTTCGACACCGACGACGGCTCGGTCGTCTTCTCCGGCGACACCTGCCCGTGCGACAACCTGGTGGAGCTGGCCACGGACGCCGACGTGCTGGTGCACGAGGTCATCGACGGTGTGGCCATCGAACGCGCGGCACCCGAGCGACGCACCCCGGAGCAGGAGGCGGTGCTGCGCCACGTGCTTGGCGCGCACACCACCATCGAGCAGGTCGGCCCGCTCGCCGAGCGAGCGGGAGTGCGGACGCTGGTACTCAACCACTTCGTCCCCGTGTCCACCCCACCGTCGCGGTGGTTGGACGCCGGCCGCGGCTACTCCGGCCGGGTGGTGGTTGGCCGGGACCTGGAACAGCTCGGAGTCGGCAAGTGACTCAGTCGCCCCGCAACTGCGGAACGCGGTCCGCGTAGCGCGCCATCAGTTCGGCGTTGCGCTCGTCACCACCGGGCACGTTCGCACTGGTCCACAGTGGTAGCTCGACGTCGTGCTTTCGCGCCAGCTCGGCCACCTCCGCCAGCAGGCTCGCCCACAGGTAGGCGGCAAGCACCGTGGACACCGCCGCCGTGCGTGGCCGCTCGGCAGGCCACACCACGTCCCCGGCGGGCACACCCGTGTCGAGCACCACCGTGGCGTGCTCGGCCAGCCGGGTGCCGCTGCGGTCGGCGGCCGCAGCCGAGGCAGCAGCCGAGGTCACGGCCATCACCGGCACCCCGCGTGCCGACGCCTCCTGTGCGATCTCCACCGGGTAAGGATTGCGTCCGCTCGTGGAGAACACGACCACCAGATCGGTTGGCGCCGGATCGGCCGCCGCCAGCACGGCCCGGCCTCGCCCCGGCTCCCGCTCGGCGGCCGAGCTACGCGCCGCGCCGGAAAGCGGCAACACCTCCTGATCCCACAGCGGTCGCACGGCGGCGAGGCCGCCCGCGCGGTAGAACGTCTCGCACACCATCGAAAGCGAGTGCCCGGCTCCGGCCGTGAGCACGATCCCGTCGCGCCGCACGCAGTCCAGCACAAGGCGGGCGGCTCGCCCCAGTTCGGCCTCCCGCGCGTCGATCCCGTCGAGCAGCGCTCGAACCCGCTGGCGCATCGGCGCGACTCCTTTCCGGAAGCAGGCGCAACAATGTGGACAGTGTAGGGTGCAGCAACCGCGCTACTTATTCAGTCCAATCCGCACCGGCCGGTAGGTGTTGAGAACGTTGCCCGACGCGAACGCGGTGCTGCCGAGCAGGCTCAGTCCGATCCGTGCCGTCTCGCCGTCGAAAACCGGGTTGCCCGCACCGAGCAACACCGGCATCACCATCAGCCGAAGCTCGTCGAGCAGGCCCCGGCGCAGCAGCCAGCGGGTCAGCGTCGCGCTCCCGAAAACCGCGACACAGCCGTCGCTGCTGTGCTTCAGCTTGCCGATCTCCGTGGCGACGTCGGTGGACACCACCCGGGTGTCGGCCCATTCGGCCCGCGTGAGCGTGCCGGAGACCACCACCTTCGGCAGCGCGTTCATCCGTTCCGCGACCTCCGGATCGCTGGCTGCGGCCTGCCGCGTCGGCCAGTACGCGGCCATCATCTCGTAGGTGACGCGGCCGAACATCAGCGTCGTCGTCTCGGCCAGCTGGCGCAGCGAGAACTCCGTGAACTCCTCGTCGACGTTGTGCCAGTCGATTTCCCTGCCCGGTCCCTCGTGATATCCGTCCACCGTCGTGGCGATGAACGAGAACAGTGAACCCATCTTCGCTCCGTTTTCCGTCCGTGCCCTCGTGCGACAGTGTTGACCGCCGCGGACCCGAGAACTCGTCGGTCACAGCCCGGGTAGCGTTCCGTGCACCAGCTCACCCGCCACGAACGTCGCCAGCACCTCGATGTCGGCGAGCTTGGAACTGGCGACCGTGGTCGGGTCCTCGGCGAGCAGTACAAGATCGGCCAACGTGCCGCGGGCGAGCTTGCCCCTGCGGTGTTCCTGGTGGGATGCGTACGCGGCATGCGTGGTGTAGGCACGCAGCGCCTCCTTGGCGCCAACGCGCTCCTGCGCGCCGAGTTCGATGCCCGCCTTGGTCCTGCGCTCCACCATCGACCGCATTCCCGACAGTGGCGCGCCCGTGCCGACGCACGGGCGATCGGAGCTACCGGGGACGCGCAATCCAGCTTCCAGGAAGGACCGGTGCCGGTACAGCCACGGCACCCGCTGCGGCCCAACCGACTCCGCCATCGTGTCGCCGATCTCGTGCAGAAACCGCGCCTGCGGCACGGGAACGACACCGAGCCGCGCCATGCGGGGCAACTGGTCGGGCCGCACCATCCCGGCATGCTCGATGCGGTGCCGCACGCCGGGCCGTGGCAGCGCGCGCTGTGCCTCCTCCAGCGTGTCGAGAGTGAGGTCGATCGCGCGGTCGCCGATGGCGTGTGCGGCGATGCGCCAGCCGCTGCGGTGCGCGGCGAGCATGCGGGAGCGCAACACCTCGGGGTCGTCGCCGAGCACGCCGAGTCCACCGTGGCCGATGAACGGCTCGGTCACCGCCGCCGTTCTGCTGCTGAGCGCGCCGTCGGTGAAGATCTTCATCGGTCCGATGCGCAGTAGGTCGTCACCGAACCCCGGCCGCAGCCCCAGATCCAGGCCGACGGTGTCGCCGGGCAACGGGTGCAACACCTCGCTCGCGGGCATCAGCTCCACCCGAAGGCTCAGCTCACCGCGCTGCCGCGCCAACTGGTACGCCGATACCTCCGCAGGGCTGTGGCCGATCCAGCCGCCGCCGACCCCGGCCTCGGTGACGTGGGTGAGCCCTTCGGCCACGTAGCGGCGAGCCGCCCGCGCCACCGCCGCGGCCAACTCCTCCACCGGGTAGGGCTTCACCAGGCCGTCGACGAGTTGCTGTGCCTGCTCGGCGAGCAGCCCCGTTGGCTCTCCCGACTCGTCCCTGCCGACCACCCCCGCCTCCGGCACGGTCGCGGTGCCGTCGAGCACGCCGGTCTCGGCGAGGATCGCGCTGCTCACCACGCACATGTGGGCCGAGCGGTGCTTGAGCCACACCGCTCGCCCGCCGCCCGAGTTGTCCAACGCCGCCCTGCTCGGATGGCCACCGAGTACGAAATCGTCGTAGCCGGATCCGATCACCCAGCCGTCGGAGGGCAACGCGGCGGCACGGCGCGCCACCAGGTCGTACACCTGCTCCAGGCTGGTGCACGCCGACAGGTCCAGTTCCGCGAGCGACAGTCCGTACCACACCATGTGGTTGTGCGCGTCGGCGAAACCGGGCGTGAGTACCGCCCCGCCGCCGCTGACCACCCGCCGCGCGGGCAGGTCCGCGACCTGCTCGTCGAGTCCGACGATCCGGCCGTCGAACACCCCGACCGCGTGGGCCACCGGCCGCCGCTCGGTCATGGTCAGGGCATGTACGTCACGCAGCAGCAGGTCAAGCACGGCGGTTCTCCTCCGGTCGGCTGCTCCCACGATCACCCGAAGGTGACGCTCCTCTCAAGCCTCGAGGCGAAGGATTAGCGCGGGTGCGGGCGGGGGTAAACGGGCGTAGACCGCTTCGGTGCCCCACTGCTCGGAGGCGGTTCAGAATCCCAGGCTGTGCGAACGCGGCCTGGGTTTCGCCCATTTCGCCTTCCTTCTGTGGACTTCTGCTCGCCCGGTGACCTAACGTCAACCGTCTGCCTCACCAACAGCGGGCGAGGAGTCACGATGCGTAGTGCGGCGTGGTTCGGCGCGAAGGGCCGGTCCGGGATGATCTACCGGTCCTGGATGCGCAACCAGGGCTTCGGCCCCGAGGTGTTCGACGGCCGGGCCGTCATCGGCATCGCCACCAGCGCCTCCGAACTCGCGCCCTGCAACGCCCACCTGCACCGCGTCGCCGACGCCGTGAAGCGCGGGGTGTGGCAGGCGGGAGGCTTCCCACTGGAGTTCCCCACGATGGCCACCGGTGAGACGCTGATGCGGCCCACCGCGATGCTCTACCGCAACCTCATGGCCATGGAGGTCGAAGAGCTGATCAGGGCCAACCCGCTCGACGGCGTCGTGCTGCTCTCCGGCTGCGACAAGACCACCCCGGCCATGCTGATGGGCGCCGCGAGCGCGGACCTTCCGGCGATCATGGTGACGGGCGGCCCGATGCTCAACGGCAAGTACCGGGGGCGCGACGTCGGCTCGGGGACCGCGGTGTGGCGGTTCGAGGAAGACCTCAAGGCGGGCAGGATGACGCAGGAGGAGTGCTTCTTCGCCGAAGGCTGCATGGCGCGCTCAAACGGGCACTGCATGACCATGGGCACCGCCTCGACGATGGCCTGCCTGGCGGAGGCGCTCGGTATGCAGTTGCCCGGTTCGGCGACCTGGCCCGCGGTGGACGCGCGCCGGTTCAGTACCGCCGAGCAGGCGGGGCGGCGCGTTGTCGAACTCGTCGCCGAAGACCTGCGGCCTTCGATGGTGCTCACCAGGCAGGCGTTCGAGAACGCGATCAGAACCAACGCCGCGATCGGCGGCTCCACCAACGCGATCGTGCACCTGCTGGCGCTGGCGGGGCGGGTGGACGTGGAACTCGACCTCGACGACTTCGACCGGCTCGCGGCGGAGGTGCCCACGCTGGTCAACCTGATGCCCAGCGGCAGCTTCCTGATGGAGGACTTCTGCTACGCGGGCGGGCTTCCCGTGGTGCTTCGCCAACTCGCCGATGCCGGGCTGCTGCACGGCGAACAGGTCACCGTCACCGGCAAGCCGATCGCCGACGTGGTGGCGCAGGCCGAGTGCTGGAACCGCGACGTCATCACCACCTTCGAGGAACCGTTCCAGCCTCCGGGTACGGGCACGGCCGTGCTGCGGGGCAACCTGTGCCCGCGAGGAGCCGTGCTCAAGCAGTCGGCGGCCTCTCCAGAGTTGCTGGTGCACCGTGGCAGGGCGCTGGTGTTCGACTCCGTGGAGGACTACCACGCGGTCTGCGACGACCCGGACCTCGACGTCGACGCCGGCACGGTGCTGGTGATCAGGGGAGCCGGACCCAAGGGCTATCCCGGCATGCCCGAGGTGTCCAACGTGCCGCTGCCTGCGAAGCTGCTCGCGGCCGGAGTCCGCGACATGGTGCGGATCTGCGACGGGAGGATGAGCGGCACCGGGTACGGCACGGTGGTGCTGCACGTGGCGCCCGAGTCGGCTCTCGGTGGTCCACTCGCGCTGGTCCACACCGGCGACTGGATCGAACTCGACGTGCCGTCGCGGCGGCTGACGTTGCAGGTGGACGACACCGAACTGCGGCGGCGCGAGGCTGGGCTGCGGCCGAGCCCGCCCGCGTACACCAGCGGCTATGCCTGGCTCTACACCGAGCACGTGCTGCAGGCCGATCAGGGAGCCGACTTCGACTTCCTTCGCGGCTCGCGCGGCCACGAGGTGCCCCGCGAATCGCACTGACCGGCTCGAGGGTGGACCGCGCCGCGCCGGTACCGGCCGATACGCTGGGTCCCGATCTCGCCCGCTCACACAGAGAGGCCGAAGCGCCGTGCGCCGCAAAGTCGCCCTCCTGCTCGTAGCGCTCGCCGCTGCCGCCGTCGCGGGCTGCACGGCGGACACCGGCGGCGATGTCGACCTCGGCCCGGTCGCGTTCACCAACACGGTGGTGCTGGAACCGTTCACCGAAAGCGGCGATGTCGCCGAGTGGGTCAGCGTCGACGACACGCTGACCGCGTCCTGCAAGCCCTCGCTGTTCGACAAGGGCAACCTCAACGCGCGGCTGTGTTTCACGGGGGAGACGACGACGGCGCTCGACCCGTGTTTCGTGCCGACGGAAGGGGAACAGACCAAGGCGGTCTGCCTGCCCGATCCCTCCGGCCGCAACGCGATCCAACTCGACGTCACCGACCAGAAACCACCGAAGCCGAACAGGGCGGACAACGCGCTGCCGTGGTTCGTCGAACTGCGGGACGGGGCCCGCTGCGAAGTGGTCGGCGATGTCGGCGTGACGCTGGAAGGGTTGCCGATGACCTACGGCTGCGACGACGGCAGCTTCCTCTACGGGCCTCCTGACTCCGCCGACGAGGTCTGGCTCGTGCGGCAGCAGGCGAAGGGCGCCGAGCGGACGCGCCAGGTGCCGGTGCGCACGGCCTGGTGGTGACCGCTGTCAGCGCACCAGGAACTGCTCGGCGAGCAGGAAGCCCGCCAATCCCACCAGTAGCACCGAGAACGATCGCTGTAGCAGTCGATTCGACACCTTGCGTGCGCCCCGCTCCCCGATGAAGGCGCCTATGACCCCCGCCGCGGCGAACGGCAGCACCACCTGCCACTGCACTTCCAGGTTCCCGCCGAGCCGCACCAGCAGTGACACGGCCGAGTTGATCGCTATGACGACGAGGGACGTCCCGACGGCGGGCGCCATCTCCATCCCGAGGCCGAGTACCAGCGCGGGAACCGCCACGAATCCTCCGCCGACGCCGAAAAGCCCGGTCAGCACGCCGATCAGCGTGCCGACGGCCAGCGCCCGCAGCAGCGTCGACCACAGCGACCTGCTCCGGGGACGGCGCCGCCGCAGTTTCGACCGCCCTGCCTCCCGCCACATGGTCGCGGCGGCGACCAGCACCAGTATCGCGAACCCGGTGAGCAGCACCTGCCTGCTGATCCGCTCGGCGAGCAGTGAGCCGCCGATCGCGCCCGCGATGCCTGCCAGGCCTACGCCGACGCCGGTTCGCCAGTCGACGTGTCCGGCGCCCGCGTGTGAGGCGACCCCTGCCACGCTGGTCGCGAGCACGATGAGCAGGGAGCCGGTGGTCGCGTGCACCGGGTCCTGCCCGAGCAGGTAGATCAGCGCGGGCACCGCCAGTACGGAGCCTCCGCCGCCGAGCGCACCGAGCACCAGCCCCACCAGGAGGCCGAGCGGAAGGGCCAGCAGGGACACGGTCAGCGCGCTCGCTCGTGCGCTCGGGTGGCTGGTGGCGCACACGGTTGGCGTGCTGACCTCTGGTGCATGGCGTCTCCGGATCGATCCGAGCGGGCGGGAACGCGGAACTCGCAGGCGAGAACGCGCAACTCGCGGGCGAGAGCGGGGGACTCGCGGGCAGGAACGGGGGACTCGCCGGTCAGGTCACCGGTACTCCGGCGTTTTCGGCCTCGGAGTAGTCGCCGTTGATGTGCACGACGCTGTGACCGTCACTTTCCAGCAGGCTCGCCGCCACCGCCGAGCGGTATCCGGATCCGCAGTGGACCCACAACCGCCTGCCGTGCTCCAGTTCGTCCATCCGGGACAGCAGTTCGTGCAGCGGGATGTGGATGGCCCCCTCGACGTGCTGCGACTTGAACTCCTCCGCCCGGCGCACGTCGAGCACGGTCGGCGGGTTTCCCCTGGCGAACTCGTCGGCCACCTCCTCCCAGCCGACGCTGGGGAACGACGACCGTGGGTGATCGCTCGCCAGCCCGGAAGCCGGGTCGCCGACGGCGACATCCGGCCGGTCGATGCCTATCCGTGCGAGGTCACGGATGGCGGCCCGCACCTCACCGCCGGGACCCACGAGTGTCAGCGGCTCGCCCCACGGCACCGTCCAGCCGAGAAAGGTGGTGAAGTGCTTGCCGTCGCCGTACTCGAAGCTGACCGTGCCCGCGAGATGCTTGTTCGCGAACGCCACCCGATTGCGCAGATCCACAACCCACTCGCCCGCGATGATCCGCTCGCGCAGTGTCGCGGCGTCGACCGGTTCCGGCACGGTCAGCTCCGGCACTCCGGGACCGTCCTTGTTGAGCGGTGCCATGTGGGCGTAGTAGGCCGGGTAGTCGGTGAGGTTGGCGATCAACTGCTCGACGAAGCGCTCCTCGTCGTGCTCGGTGAGCGCGTGGTTGTGCTCGCGCTGCTCGCCGACCGTGGAGATGTCCGTCTCGGCAGCGGGGCCCGAGGAGCAGAAGCTGCCGAAGCCATGTGTGGGATACAGGGCCGCCTCCGGCCGCGCCTGCTCGGTGAGTTCGCGGGCGGAGCGGTACTGGGCGCGGGTCAACTCGGCGGTCTTGTCGGGATCGACGAGGTCGGTGCGGCCCACGGAGCCGTACAGCAGGCTGCCACCGGAGAAGACGGCCTGCTCGGCGCCGTCCTCGACGAGGTAGGAGACGTGGTGCTCGGTGTGGCCGGGGGTGGCGACGGCACGCACCGAAAGCCCGCCGACGTCGAGCCGCTCGCCGGGTCGCACCGGCCGGTGGTCGAACCGCACGCCCTCCCCCTCGGCCACCAGGTACGTCGCGCCGTGCCGCCGGGCCAGTTCCGCTCCGCCGGTGACGTAGTCGTTGTGCAGGTGGGTCTCGGCGACGTGGGTGATCCGCAGCCGCCGTTCGGCGACCAGTGCCTCCACCCGGTCGATGTCGCGCTGCGGGTCGACCACCAGCGCGACCTCCCCGTCGTGCACCACGTAACTGCGATCCCCGAGCGCGTCGGTCTTGATCACCTCGACTTGCACCACGAGCCTCCCGTTTCGTCGGTGTGCGGCCTGCGCCCGGTTCGGCTCCCACCCCGCCTCGATGTGGCGCACCGCCGTCATGGCCTCCGCAACCGTGGGTCGTACCACCGCCGACCGGGTCGCAAACCAGGCCAGGTCCGCGCGTCGCCGAGATCGGCCGCTTCACCCTCGGGGTATGAAGGTGGCATGGAAGCAGACACATGGGACGAGCGTTACCGGGCCGAGCCGCACCCGTGGGGCCCGCAGCCCGCGGCCACGATCCGCGCCCGCCTCGAGGATGCGACCCCGGGATACGCGATCGACCTCGGCTGCGGCGACGGCAGGCACGCACGGTGGCTGTACTCGCGGGGCTGGCAGGTCACGGCCGTGGACTTCTCGCGGGTGGCGCTGGAAGCGGCGCGGGCGAAGGAGTACGGCTCGGATATCGACTGGCAA
Organism: Saccharomonospora marina XMU15; assembly: GCF_000244955.1. Lineage (GTDB taxonomy): Bacteria > Actinomycetota > Actinomycetes > Mycobacteriales > Pseudonocardiaceae > Saccharomonospora_A > Saccharomonospora_A marina. The sequence goes on from NZ_CM001439.1 coordinate 5,073,068, forward strand.
CTGGGCGACGTCACGACGTGGCGGCCGCAGCGGCTCGGCGTGGATCTCGTGCTCGTAGGGTTCCTGCAGATCGACGTCGACCGGCTCGGCTCGGCTCTGCGCAGGGCGGGCGGCTGGCTCGGCGAAGGCGGGCGGCTGCTCTACCTCGGCCACGCCAGGGAGAACCACGAGCGCGGGGTCGGCGGCCCGCCGAACCCACGCGTGCTGCCCGGTGTGGCGGACCTGGCCTTGGCCGCCGAGGGCCTGCGGGTGGATTCGCTGCACCACGTGCTGCGCGACACCGGCAACGGGACGGCCATCGACGTGGTGCTCGACGCGCGCACGTGGTGATCAGTCAGGCGGCACCCGATCCAGGCGTCGGGAGCGTGACCGCAGCAACCGCACCACGAGCACGAGCAGCGCGAGACCGACCAGCACCAGCAACAGCACTGCGTTGGAGACACCGCCGGTGAGGTCCTGCAGCCACGCCTGTAGCGAGAACTGGGTGTCGACGCTGGTGAACCCACCGAGGTTGGCGGTGCCGTCGGTGAGCAGGAACAGCAGCCCGATACCGACGAACAGGATGCCGGACACCAGGTTGGTGCTGTGCGTCCGCAGCCGCCCGAGCCGGATCTCCCGCCCGCGCAACCAGGTCTTCCTGCCCAGGTCGAAGCGATCCCACAGCAGTGCGAGCGCGAACAGCGGAGCTGCCATGCCCAGCGCGTACAGCGCGAGCAGCGTCGCGCCGTAGCCGGGCTGTCCGCCCGCCGCCGACACGGTGAGCACGCTGCCGAGCAGCGGCCCGGAACAGAATCCCGCGAGCGCGTAGACGGTGCCGAGTGCGAACACCGAAGCACCCGAGGACAGCTTGATCTTCGCCGCGGCCCGTCCCGCCGAAGTCAGCCCGAATCCGATACCCGCGATCATGGCGAGGCCGAGCGCGATCAGCACGGCACCACCGACGGTCGTGGTGACATCGCGGTAGCGGGTGAGGAGTGAGCCGACGGCGGCCACGCCCGCGCCGAGCGGCACCAGCACCACCAGCAGGCCCGCGTAGAACGCCACCGTGCGCCTGGCGAGCGCGCCGACGCCGTCGAACGCGTAGGCGAAGAACGACGGCAGCAGCAGCGCCGAGCAGGGACTCACCAGTGACAGCAGTCCGCCGAGGAAGGCGCCGAGTAGCCCGACCTCGATCATGACTTGGCGGCGGCGGCCTCGTCGATGGCCGAGGTGAACACCTCGAGCGGCTGGGCACCGAGCACCGGGTTCCCGTTGATGACGAAGGTCGGAGTGCTGGACACCCCGAGCGCGGTGGCCTCGTCGATGTCGGTCTTGATCGCGGCGTCGAATCGGGTCTGGCTCAGCGCGGCCGTGAACCGGTCCAGGTCAGCCACCCCGGCTTCGCGCGCGAATCCGCGCAGCGCCTCCGGGGTCAGATCCGGGTGGCCGGTCGTTGGTGAGGCCGCGTAGAGCGCGTGGTTGAACTCCCAGAACCTGCCCTGCTCGGCGGCAGCTCTGCCGGCTCGCGCGGCGACGAGGGATTCCTCGCCGAAGATCGGAAGGTCGCGCCACTCGATGCGCAGCACACCGGGCTCCACGTAGCGCTCGAGCAGTTCCGGCTCGGTGTCGCGGCTGAACTTGGCGCAGAACGGGCACCGGTAGTCCGAATACATGACCATTGTCACCGGCGCGTCCGCCCTGCCCACGGCCATCGGGTCGCCATCGGCTCGGCGGGCGAGTGTGTCCAGCGGACCCGTCTGGCCGGTTTCGGTGCTCGACTGCGACTGTTGCGTCGCCATGCCCTCACCGGACGGTTTGGTGGCGAAGTAGGTGATGAGACCCGTGGCGACCAGCACGAGAACGACGACGAGGACGACGTCGCGCTTTGCCGTGGACGCCGAGCGCGTACCTGGCATCGGCACTCCAACTCGATCGAAGCTTTAACTACTAGAGGCCATAGTAATGAAGTCTTCGATCGACGTCCCACGCCCACTACTATCTTCTTTAGTATTGCGCGTTGGAACCCGTGGACCGAGCACGACTGGAGCAGACGTGGTGACGATCGAACCGGCCCGGCGGGCGAAATGGCATCGCCTCGGCAAGGCCACGCTGCTGGCGGCGCTGGCGCTCGTGCTGGTCGGCGTGCCGACCGACATCATCGCCAACCCGGTGTTCTCTCGCGAGGTCCCGGTCAGGTGGTGGGAGTATCCGGTGCTGGCGGCGACCGTGCTGCTCACCTGGTCCTGGTTCGCCATCCAGGCACCGCCGCCGCAGGAGCGGGAGTCACGGCGACCGCTGGCGGGTGTGGTGCTGTCGGTGTTCGCGGTCGGCTGCCCGGTGTGCAACAAGCTGGTGTTGCTGGCACTCGGCACCTCGGGTGCGCTTGGCATCTGGGCACCCGTGCAGCCCTTCCTCGCGCTCATCTCGATCGGCCTGCTCGGCGCGGCCGTCGCGCAACGCTGGCGGCGCCGAGACTGCGGCGACCGCTGCGGGGTACCCGAGGTGTCTCAGCCGGCCACCCCGAGGCAGTAGAGCGCCACGGCCAGCCCCGTCGCTGCCACCACGGCGAGCGCTGGCAGCGCGGCCAGCACCGCAGCCAGCGCGTAGTCGAGCCGGACCGGCAGCCTCCGAACCGCCCCGCCTTCGTGGGACAACCACGCCAGCCGCACCTCGACGGCCTCGCGCGACATCGCCAGCGCGGCCTGCGGCGCACCGGAGGTGCTGACCGCGAGCAGCGCTGCGCGCACCGGATCGGGCCCGTGACGGCGGGCCGCCGCGGCATCGGCGGCCAACTCAACCAGCACCCGCACGGTCGCGGGCGCCCTTCGGCACAGCGGCACGAACGGCAGCGCGGCGGCGAGCACCTCGGCGGCCAGCACCAGCAGGTGGTGACGACCTCGCAGATGTGCCCGCTCGTGTGCCAGCACCGCCTCCCGCTCGCCGTCGGTGAGCTTGTGAAGCCCTGCGGTCGCCACGATCGCTCCACGGCGGCCGCCGATGCTGTATGCGACGGGAGCAGCCTCCTCCAGCCAGATCACCGAACTGTCGCAACGGCACACCATGCGCAACAGGGTCAGATGCCTTCGCCGCCACCGCCGCTGCCCGCGCAACCTGCGCACGGCCACGAGCGCGGTCCAACCGAGCAACCCGGCCAGCACGGCCGCGAGGCCGAGTGCGGCCACGTGCCCCCACGTCACGTCGCCACCCGCGCGAACGGCATTCAGGCAGCTCTCGGTCACCCCGATCATGCGGTCGAAATCCGTCGAGCCAGGCAGGACCAGCAGCACCGCGGCGGCGGCGATCGCCAACAGCATCGTGACGGCGGAGGCCACCCAACCCGCGAGCGCGAGCCCCGGACGCAGACCCGGCGTCACGGCCAGCGACAAGTAGCGGGGCGCCACCCAGCCGATCATCGCGGCCGCGAGCAGCAGGCCGAGCGCCAAGGTCATCGTGACCGGTCCCTGCGCAGTGCCCGCCGCAGGATGTCGGACTCCTCCGGGGTCGCCGAGCGCGCGAAGTGCAGCAGCACCTGTTCGGTGTCGCCGCTGGCCTCCAGCACCTCACGCAGCAGCCGCGCGCCGACCTCCTCCCGCGATTCGGCGGCGGTGTACTCGTAGGCGCGGCCCGCTCGCTGCCTGCGGGCGTAGCCCTTGCCGTGCAGGTTGTCCAGCACCGTCATGACCGTCGTGTAGGCGAGCGGGCGCTCGGTGTCCAGTCGCTGTAACACGTCACGTACGCGCAGTGGTTGCGTCACCGACCACAACACGTCCATGACCCTGGCCTCGAGCTCACCGAGTCCTCGCATGCGGACCACCTTTCCAGCCTCGGCCGATGATAGTTGCCGCTCGCACGTGCCGGACGCAAGTGAGGCGCCCACGCGGGCGCTGGGCCGTTCGGCAACTTCGATGCCTGCGAACGGAGCAGCGCCGCGGCTTTCGGATCGCCGAAATGACCAACTCGTTACGCGCAAGCGCGCGGCCTGTGATCTTCGTTCGAGCCGAAAGCCTCGGCGCGAGTCTTGCCTTGTCCGCGCGCCATCCGGCAAAGTGGCTCGCGCAAACGTGAACGGGCGGTCGGGGGCTCGGAGGTTGATGCCGCTTTCGCACGGGAGGTCGGCTCACGTGCACAGGCTCCAGGAGGAACGGTGGCTCTGACCCCAGGCGATGTGCGGGAAGCCAGATTCAAGGACGCGCAGGGCGGCAGGCCGGGCTACGACAAGCACGAGGTGGACGTCTTCCTCCATCGGGTCGCCGCGACACTCGCCGGAAGGGACTCGCTGACCGCCGAGGACGTGCTCGGCTTCACCCCGCCGAAACGCGCCGATGGCGGTTACGCGGTGTACGCCGTGGACGCCTTCTTCGCCGAGGTCGCGCTGACCCTGATGGAGCGCAGCACGGCCGTGCCCGCCGCCGAACGCGGCCCCGCGGTCCCGGTGGCACACCCGGCCCCACCCGCGCACGCCCACTACCCGGCCCCACCCGCGCACGCGAACTACCCGGCGCCGCCCACCGCCCCCGTGCCGCCACGGCAGCCGCCGCACGGCAACGCCGTTCCCAGGCCACGCCCACCGGTCTCCACCCGACCGCAGCAGGCCAACGGGCACGTGCTGGCGGCACCACCACCGGCGCCCGCATCGCACCCCCGGCCGCCGCGACACGAGGCACCTGCCGCACCGCAGGAACCCGCACCGGCGCAGGTCTACGACGAGGACGAGGTGCACGCCTTCCTCGCCAGGATCGAGGCGACGGTAGCGGGCAGGGACCGCGTCACCGCGCAGGATGTGCTCGCGGCCCGGTTCAACCCGCCGCCTCCCGGCAAGCGCGGTTACCGGGAGACCGAGTTCCTCTACCTGGTGGCCGAGAGCCTGAAGAACGTCGAGGGCGGGCCTGCCAAGGCGCTGCGGGCGGTACAGGCGGCCGCACCCGCGGCACCTCCCGCGCCTGCCGCCACGGCCGCGCCTCCCGTCCCTACCGCGCCTCCCGTCCCTGCCGCGCCTGCCGCACCCTCGGTCCCGGCCGCACCACGGCTGTCCGCCGAGGAGATCCACAACGTCCGCTTCCACCAGACCCCACCCGACGAACTCGGTTACTCCGAGGACGAGGTCGATGCGTTCCTCGACCGGGTGGAGGCCACGCTGGAGGGTGAGGACGTGCTCACCATCGAGGACGTGCGGCAGGTCAGGTTCGGCGAAGTGCTCGGTGGCTACGACCAGGACGAGGTCGACACCCTGCTGGACCTGATCGAGTACAGCCTCGACGGCTGAGGCGGCTCAGCCCGCCGCGAGACTTCGCAGTTCGGCGAGTTCGGCGGTCTGGCCGTCCACCGCGTTCTGAGCGAACAGCTTGGCGAGCGAGTCCACACCGTCTCGCAGTTCGAGTTCGGCGATCTCCACGGCACCCTCGTGGTGCTCGGTCATCAACCGCAGCCACTCCCGGTCGAACTCCGCACCGGAAGCCTGCTCCAGCCCCTGCAACTCCTCCTCCGAGAGCAACCCGAAGTCGCCGTGGCCGATGCTGTCGCCGTGGTCGGGTGGCGCCACCGGCTCACCCCAGCCCTGCAACAGCGCCATGAGCTGCTTCATCTCCGGACCGCGCGCGTCGTGGATGCGCCGAGCCAGCGCTGTCACCTCGGGGTCGGCCGACCGTTCGAACGCCAGTCGTGAGATCACCACGGCCTGCTCGTGGTGCGGGAGCAGCCGCTGCGCGAACTTGACGTCATCGGCGTTGTGCTCGCTCGGCGCGGCTTGGTCGCTGGCGGCGGTGCTCGCGGGGGCGCCTGCGGCAGGTGCGCTGCTCTTCGGCGCGGCGGTTCCTTCGACGTCGCCGCCGCAGCCGGACACCAGGCCGATCACGGCGGCGGCACATGCCCCTAGCAGGTACTTCTTCGAACCCATCCGATTCCTCTCGGTCGTGTCGCCTGCCGGTACCACGGCCAGGGCATCATAAGCGGTTTCCACCTGGGCGAAACCGGCACCGAACGCGCGGTCGCGCACGACTGGGCAAAAAGGACGACCAGGCACGCAACGGGACGGTGCGGCAGGAGCATCGTGGCGGCGACCATCACCCGTCAGCATGGCCTGATTACGCGCGGAAATGCATGGGCCCCCGCCACCACTCACACTCGGCGCTATCCGGTGATTCAGCCACAACATCAGCGCACGCAACGTGATCTTTTTTGCGTGATCCAACAGAAAGGAGATGCCCGTGCGATTCCGTCAAGCCACCGCCGTACTGGTACTCGCGGCAGGAGCGAGCCTGCCGATGGCAGGTGTCGCCTCGGCCCAGGACGACAAGGACTGCGGCGACTTCGCGACACAGCAGGAGGCGATGGAGGCCCACGAGCAGCTCGACCCCGAGGATGCCTGGGAACTCGACCGTGACAAGGACGGCAAGCCGTGCGAGACACTTCCGGTCGCCCCGCCGCACGAAACGTCGGAGTCGGAGGCGCCCCCGGCTCCGCCCGCGCGACCGGGCGCGGACGGGCAGGTGCACAGGGTGCCGATGGGTGGCGTGGACACCGGTGACGGCTCGGCGGCCGGGGACGACTCCGCGGCGATGCCCATCCTGCTCGGCGTAGCCGGTCTCGGAGCGGCGACGGCGACCGCTGCGTTCACCGCGCGGCGGGCACGCAGGTCCGAGCAGCGCTGATCGCTCTCGCCCGGCGCCGTGCGGGCCTGGACCGGCGGCGCCGGGCGAGCACCAGGCGCGGTGGGTCAACGCGGGGCGGGACCGGTAGAGGCGCGGATCTCCAGGTGGGACGGCAACACCACCTGCGAGCCCGACCGCGACCGCCGGACACCGTCGCGCACGCCCAGCAGTAGATCCACCGCTATCCGGCCCGCCTCCTCGAACTGCCCGGCGAGCGTGGTGAGCGACGGGGAGCAGAAATCCGCACCGAAGATGTCGTCGTAGCCGACCACGCTGATGTCGTCGGGCACCCGAACCCCTCGATCGGCGAACCGCCGCAACATGCCGATCGCCAGTAGATCGTTGTGGGCGATGGCGGCGGTGGCGCCCTTGCCGAAGGCGGCATCCGCCGCGGCGGCGCCCCCACGGACCGCGGGCGGGAACGGGCCGAGCCGCTCCGCCGCCATGTCGAACTGGCGCGCTGTCGCCCTGATCACCTGCCATCGCTTCGCCGCGAGCCATGACCTTCGCGGACCCGCCAGGTAGACCACCGACGTGTGCCCCAACGAGGCAAGGTGCTCGATGATCTGCCTGGTGCCGTCCTCGTGGTCGACGATCGCGCTCGGCACGCCGTCCACCTGCCTGCTGACCAGGGTCAACCGGTGCCTGCTCGCCAGTTCCTTGATCCGGCTGTCCGACATCCGGCTGGCGGCGACGACGAACCCGTCCACCGACCCGCTCAGCCGCTCGATGTTGCCGGACTCCAGATCTGGTGACTCCTCGGTGTCGCCGAGGATCAGCGTGCAACCGGCCGCGCGGGTCTGCTGCTCGGCTCCGCGGATGATGCCGAAGAAGTGCGGGTTGGTGACGTCGGAGACGAACAGCGCCACCGTCTGGGTGCGTCCGGACGGCAGTGCCCTCGCGATCGGGTTCGCCCGGTACCCCAGCCGCGTCGCCACCGCCAGCACGTGCTCGCGCGTCCGCGCGTTCACGCGGTCAGGCCTCGCCAGTGCCCGCGACACCGTTGATGCCGCCACCCCGGCCTCTTTGGCGACGTCGTAAATGGTCGGTCGCTTCCCGTCATCGTCGAGCACGTCGCAACACTAGCCCGCTGTGGCAACAAATGGCAACCGCTTGCCATCCGGTTGTCGTCCCACTTATGGTCGGCCGCCAGAAACGCTCGGCGTCGAGAGGGAACGGTTGATGAGGGCTGTCGTCCTGACCAAGCCACACCACGTGGAGGTGGTCGACAACTGGCCGCGACCCACGTTGCGGGCGGACGAGGTCCTTGTGGGGATGCGTTCGGTGGGACTGTGCGGGTCCGACCTGGCTGTCCACGAAGGACATCGAGAGCCGCCTGCCTTGCCGTGGGTGATGGGGCACGAGGGTGGCGGCGAGATCCTCGCCGTCGGAACCGGTGTCACGCAGCGACACGTCGGGCAGCGCGTGGTGGTGGAGCCCAACTACAGCTGCTTCCAATGCGACGCCTGCCTGGCGGGAACGACCTCGGCGTGCACCGGCAGGGGAATCGTCGGCATGAACCTCCCCGGGCTGCTCGCGGAGCAGGTCGCGGTACCTGCCCGCTTCACCTGGCCCGTGCCGGATTCGGTCTCCGACGCGACGCTGGCGTGCGTGGAGCCGCTCGCCGTCGCAAGAGCGGCCGTGCGAAGGGCACACGTACGGCCCGGTGAGCAGTGCCTCGTCGTGGGCGCCGGGTCACAGGGCCTGTTCCTGTGCCAGGCGTTGCTCGCCGCTGGCGCCGCGCCCAGGGTCGTCGAACCCATACCCGGCAGGCTGGAACTCGCCGAACGCATCGGTGCCGCCAGGGCGAGCGACACCGGCGAGGACAGCTTCGCGATCGTGTTCGACACCGCGGGAACCCCGCAAACCTGGGACATCTCGCTGCGCTCGGTGGCGCGCATGGGCACCATCGTGATGATCGGGATGGGCAGCGAGCCGGTTTCGGTCTCGCCGATGGAGCTCGCGAGGCGGCAGCTGCGGATCCGTGGCTCGCTCATCTACGACCACCCCGCGGACTTCTCCGAGACGGTGGCATCCGTTGTGGACGGCTCGATCCGGCCTTCCGAGGTGCTGCACGAACGCTTCCTGCCCTCCGACGCCGCGACCGCCTTCGCGCTGGCCCGCTCGGCGCCGGGCAAGTCCTGGATCGACCTGTCCGGCTGGCAGGAGGGCAGCGATGGTTGAGCCGACCGGTAACAACTACGAAGACACCGGGCAGCCATCCGGTCGCGGTGAACCCGCACCGCTGCGCTGGCTGTCACGCGCGGAGGCGGTTGTCGGCGGCCTGCTACTCACCACGATCTTCGCACTGATGCTGTTGCAGGCGGCACAGCGGTACCTGCCGACCGGTGGCTGGGTGTGGACAGGAGAGTTGGCGAGGTTCAGCCTGGTCTGGCTGACCTTCGCCATGTCCGGCTACCTGCTCGGCAGGGATGCGCACGTGACGCTGAAGCTGATCGATCACGTGACCACCGGCCTGGCGCGCCGCCTGGTGTGGATCTTCGCCAACGTCACCGTCGCCGTCGTGTGCCTGAACCTGGCCTACGAGGCGTTCGAACTTGTCGGTTCACCGTCGCGGCAGACCTCACCCGCGCTGGGCCTGCCGGTCGGCTACTTCTACGTCATTCCCCTCGTCGGGTTGCTGCTGACCACGGTCCGCTCCGTCGTCGCGGTCTTCGCGCCCGCGCCGGTTTCGAAGGAGGAGCCTTCGGCATGAACATGGCGCTCCTTGCCGCCGGGATCATCGTGCTGCTCGCGCTGCGAGTTCCCGTCGCGTTCGCGTTGCTGGGCCCGTGCATCACCTACGTCACGATGAACGGGCAGTCACTCGGGTTGAGCATGCGGGAGGTCACCGGGGCGATCGACAGCTTCCCGCTGCTGGCGGTGCCGTTGTTCATCCTGGTCGGGGTCATCGCCAACCACGCGGGCATCGCCGACCGGCTGTTCGACTTCGCGCTGTCGGTCATCGGGCGGGTCAAGGGCAGCCTCGGCTACGTCAACATCGGCGTGAGCCTGGGCTTCTCGTGGATGAGCGGCTCCGCTCTTGCCGACGCGGCCGGACTCGGCAAGGTCGAGGTGCCCGCGATGGTTCGCAAGGGCTACTCCAAGCGGTTCTCGGTGGGCATCACCGCGGCGTCGAGCCTGATCGGTCCGGTGATGCCACCGAGCATCCCCGCCGTCGTCTACGCCTCGATCGCGGCGGTGTCCACGGGAGCGCTGTTCGCCGCATCCGTGGTGCCCGCGTTCCTGATGGCAGCGGGACTGGCGGTAGCGGTCTTCGTCTGGGCCCGGCGCCAGTCGGAGTTGCAGGCGCAACCGTTCGACTGGGAACGACTGCGGAAGGCGACACTGCGGGTGCTCGGGCCGATGCTGACCCCGGTGATCATCCTCGGTGGCATCCTCGGCGGGTTGTTCACCCCCACCGAAGCCGCCGCCGTCGGTGCCGCCTACGTGCTGCTGCTCGGCGTGGCCTACCGCAGGATCCGCGTGCGCGACCTCGGCGCGATCCTGCGTGACACGGCGGCCACCACCGCCTCCATCACGCTGATCCTCGGCGCGTCCGGGCTGCTGGCCTGGATTCTGGCCAGGGAGCAGGTGCCCGCGGCCGTCGCCGAGTCACTGCTGGGCTTCACCGACAGCCAGCTGGTGTTCCTGCTACTCATCAATGCTCTGCTGATCTTTCTCGGCGCGGTGCTCGAGGGCACGTCGGTACTGGTGATCACAGTGCCGATCCTGTTGCCGATCGCCGTCGAGTTCGGTGTGGACCCACTGCACTTCGGCGTCATCACGATCATCAACCTGATGATCGGCTTGCTCACTCCCCCGATCGGTGCCGTGCTCTACGTGCTCAGCCCGGTCACCAAACTGCCGGTGCACGAGGTCTTCCGCGGCACGGCTCCGTTCCTGATCCCGCTGTTCGCCGTGCTCATGCTCGTGACGTTCGTTCCGGCAACCGTCACGTTCCTGCCCGCGGCACTCGGGTTGTGACCCCAACCGAAACCATTGGAGGAGGCGACGATGCCCACCAAGAACAGGTACCGGCTACTCACCCTCGTGTCCGCAGCGGCGCTGCTCGCCACGAGCTGCACCGCGATGGGCGGAAGCGAGGACGGCGACTCGCCGGAAGGCTCGGTCACGCTCTCGTTCGCCAACAGCTACACGACCCAGCACCCACACACCCGCTGCGGGATACAGGCGGTGGCCGACAAACTCAACGAGCAGGACAACGGGGTGACGATCGAGACCTTCCCCAACAGCCAACTCGGCGAGGACACCGAACGGTTCACCTCCTTGATGGCCGGTGACGTGGACATGGACGTGCAGGGCTCATCGGCACTGGCCGCCAGCTACGCGCCGATCGGCGTGCTGGACATGGCATACGCCTTCGACGGTCCCGACCAGCTGTTCGAGTTCTTCGACAGCGAAGCGGCCAAGAAGCTGAAGGACGAGTTCGCCAAGGAAACCGGGGCGCGCATCCTGGACGTGTGGTTCTTCGGGATGCGCCACTTCACCGCGAACAAACCGATCCGCACCCCCGATGACCTGCGCGGTCTGCGGATGCGCTATCCGGACTCGCCGATCTACCTCGAAAACGCCAAGGCCGTCGGGGCGAGCGCGACCGCGGTGGCGTTCGAGGAGGTCTACCTGGCACTGCAACAGGGCATCATCGACGGCCAGGAGAACCCGATTCCCACCATCGCGGAGAAGAGCCTGGACGAGGTGCAAAGCCACGTCAGCCTTTCCGGCCACCAGACCGGCTCGCAGCTCATCGTGATCAATGAGGACAGTTGGCGCAAGCTCTCCGCCGAGCAGCAGCAAACACTCCAGCGGACAGTCCACGAGACCAGGTCGGCCAACCGGGAATGCATCGAGCAGGAGGAGAAGAAAATCCTCGAGCAGTGGCGAAACGGCGGCGACATGACCGTAGTTTCCAACGTCGACCGCGAGGCGTTCGCCAAGCGGGCCGATGACTACTTCGACAAGACGCTTTCCGGCAAGCAGTTGGAGCTGTACCGCAGCATCAGGCAGTCCGCGGAGTAGGTGGGAACGGCTGGTGGAGGCCTTGTCACTCTACGGGCCACGCAGGCAGGCGATGCGGGGCCGGCCATGAGCAGGCTCCGCATCGCGGTCGTGGGCGCCGGTCTGATCGGTCGCAGACATGTCGAGCTGGTGCGCGGCGACCCGGGCTGCGAGCTGGTGTCCGTTGTGGACCCCGACCCGGCCGCACGCGCGCTCGGCCGCGGCCTCGGGCACGCGCGGCTGGCCGACCTGCTCGCCGGGACGCGTGTCGACGGCGTCATCGTCGCCTCGCCGAACAGCCGTCATGTCGAGCACGCGCTGTGCTGTGTGGAGGCCGGTGTGCCGGTGCTCGTTGAGAAGCCGCTCGCGGACTCCGTGACCGGCGCCGAGCGGCTGGTGTGTGCCGCCGAAGCCCGCGGGGTACCGCTGGCGGTCGGGCATCACCGAAGGCACAGCCCGCTGGTCGCGGCCGCGGCCGAGATCGTGCGCGGGGGCGTGCTCGGCACGCTGGTCGCCGTGCAGGGCAGCGCGGTGTTTCGCAAACCCGACGACTACTTCGAGCAGGCACCGTGGCGCCGCGGGCCGGGCGGGGGCCCGATCCTGATCAATCTCAGCCACGAGATCGACAACCTGCGCGCGATCTGCGGCGAGATCGTGGCGGTGCAGGCCACCGCATCCAGCCGGACCAGGGGCTTTCCGGTGGAGGACACGGTGGCGATCACGTTGCGGTTCGCCGGTGACGCACTGGGCACCTTCCTGCTTTCCGACGTCGCGGCCTCGGCGCGGAGCTGGGAACAGACCTCCCGCGAGGACCCTCGCTACCCCTACCACCCGGACGAGGACTGCTACCTCCTCGCGGGCACGAACGGTTCGCTTTCCGTACCGAGCATGCGGCTGCGGGTGTTCGCAGGCACCCCGTCGTGGTGGGAGCCGTTCGTCACCTCGAAGGTCGAAGTGTGCGGGTCGGACCCGCTGCGGCGGCAACTGGAGCAGTTCTGCGCGGTGCTACGTGGTGAGCAGCCGCCGCTCGTCAGCGGCCGCGAGGGCCTGCGGACGCTGCGAGTCACCCGGGCAGTGGCTGAGGCCGCCCGCACCGGCGTGCCGGTGACCATCGACTGAGGAGTGAAGCTGATGCGGAAGGCGATCGCGACCGTGTGCCTTTCCGGCACGCTGTCCGACAAACTCGACGCGGCCGCGGCGGCGGGGTTCGACGGCGTGGAGATCTTCGAGAACGACCTGATCGCCTCGCCGTGGTCGCCGCGGCGGCTACGCGACCGATGCACCGAACTCGGCCTGTCGGTGGACCTCTACCAGCCGTTTCGGGACTTCGAAACGGTGGACCCGGAGGCGTTGCGGCGAAACCTTCGCCGAGCGCAACGTAAGTTCGACCTGATGGAGCGCCTCGGTGCCGACACGCTGCTGGTCTGCTCCTCGGTTTCGGACGACGCGGTGGCCGACGCGGACCTCGCCGCCGAGCAGTTGCACATGCTGGCCGAACGTGCCCAGCGGCGTGGGCTGCGGATCGCCTACGAGGCGCTGGCCTGGGGCCGCCACGTCGACACCTGGCAGCGCTCCTGGGAGATCGTGCGGCGGGCGGATCATCCGGCGCTGGGGCTGTGCCTGGACAGTTTCCACGTGCTGTCGCGATCGCAGCAGCACGACGCCGCTTCCGCGATCGCGGATCTGCCCGCGGACAAGCTGTTCTTCCTGCAGTTGGCCGATGCGCCGAGGCTGCGCATGGATGTGCTGCAGTGGAGCAGGCACCACCGGCTGTTTCCCGGGCAGGGTGCCTTCGACCTGGCGAGTTTCACCGGGAACGTGCTCGCGGCAGGCTACCGAGGGCCGCTTTCGCTCGAGGTGTTCAACGACGTGTTCCGGCAGTCCGCCCCGCACAGGGCGGCCGTTGACGCGATGCGCTCGCTCGTCGCGCTCGAGGAGTCGGTTGCTCCTCGACTTCCTTCGCCTGCCGCCGAACGTGTCGAGTTGGCCACCCCGGTGACCGCGACGCCACCCACCGGCTTCGCCTTTGTCGAGGTGGCCGTCGCAGGCGACTCGGCGGCGTCGGTGGCGCGTGCCCTTGCCGCGATGGGTTTCGCACACGTGGGGCAGCACCGGTCCAAGCCGGTGCAGCTGTGGCAGCAGGCCGACGCGCGAGTGCTGCTCAACTCCGACGAATCCGCCGCGACAGCGGTGAGCGCGCTCGGGGTGCAGACGTCCGATCCGACGAGGTCCGCGCGACGTGCGCATGCCTTCCTGGCCCCGGCGGTGCCACGCGAGCGGGGCCCGAACGAGGCGGAGTTGCCCGCGGTGGCCGCGCCGGACGGCACGCAGGTGTTCTTCTGCCGCAGCGGAGAGCGGGGGGCGGACTGGCTCGGCGATTTCATCCTTAGCGGTACCGCACCGCAGGTGGGGGCCCGACTGACGCATGTCGACCACGTGGCGCTGGCCCAGCCGTTCGACTACTTCGACGAGGCCACCTTGTTCTACCGCGCGGTGCTCGGCCTCGACCCTCGGCACGACAGTGAGTTCGCTGCCCCGTTCGGGCTCGTCCGCAACCGCGCGGTGAGCGATCCGGACGGGCTGGTGCGGATCGCGCTGCACGGCACCCTGCTGCGCAGGGGTGACTGGTCGCCGGGTGTTCCGGACCCGCAGCATGTCGCCTTCGCCACCGACGACGTGTTCGCCGCCGCGCGGGCGATGCGTGAGCGTGGGGTGCCGCTGCTGTCGGTTTCCGACAACTACTACGACGACCTCGACGCCCGGCTCGATCTCGATCCCGCGCTGCTGGCGAGGTTGCGGGAATGCCAGGTGCTCTACGACTCCCAAGAGGGTGGGGAGTTCTTCCACTTCCACACCGAGGTGCTCGGCTCCCGGGTGTTCTTCGAGGTCGTGCAACGTGTCGGCGAGTACACCGGGTACGGGGTGGCCAACGCGCCGGTCCGCATGGCCGCTCACCGCCAGGCACGGCACCGGAAACAGGCGCACTGATCCCGCGCGCCGGGCGGCTCGCCTCCCACCTCCGGCAAGTCCGATTTGTCGCATTGGTGTGAACCTCAGTTAATGGAACAGACCTATACCAATAGCTGATCCGATCGACCGCGTCGCCGAATCCGTTGTCCCAACAACGAAATCACCCATCCTGACCTGCAGGTTCTCAATTCGTGAGAGCACTTCTACCCGCGCGTCGGTTGCGATACCCTCCCTGCACGCTCGGGGACCGATGGATGGCTGGGGTTTTGTCAACGACGAGATCGGTCACCACCTTTCCCGGCCGGGTGGTGTGAGGCCGGTCGGATCGGAGCGACGTGGGTTGCACGCACGCTGAAGGGTGCCCCCTTTTTCCACTGCTGCGGCAAAGTCTGCGCGGATGGCGGGACCACTACTGCGACAGCGACGACCGTTGGCGCAGCTGTGCCCGCTACAAGCTGTCCGTCACGGGTCAGATGGTCCCCATCTCCCTGCTGCCGAACGGAAACGACGCGCAACACCTGCGACGCGTTATCGGCGAGGGCCGCTACGACGCCGTCGAGCCGAGGCGCAGGCCGAGGCCCGCTCCCGAGCAGCCGCAGCGACCACCGCAGCCGCCACGGCCACGCGCGTACGCGCCGAGGCAGTCCCAACCGTCCTGGTTCGACACCGACCGACCCCGCCGTGTGGCCGACCAGGAGCGGGCTCGCCCCCGGCCGCCCGAGCCGTCAGCGCGCTCCAGGCAGGACCGGATCGACGAACCACTGCCGCCGCGACGACCCGCCGACCGGGAACGCGAGCGCAAGCCGCGCTGGTGGACCCGGCTGGCCGAATGGATGAGAGGTTCCGCATGAGCAACTACTGGCCCTGGTGGGCGGGAGCGGCCGGGCTCGCCCTCGTCACCATCAACTTCACCCTCACCACGGACCGCACCCTCGGCGTGTCCTCGGCGTGGGACCGCGTCCTGCACTGGCGGTCCGAACGCAAGCTCGAGCGCATGAACTCGCAGTTCGACGACAAGGAACTCGCCGAAGCGCTCGCCGCCGCCACCGCCGAGGAGTTCGGCACGCAACCGGACGGCAACTCCCGATCCGGTGGAGCGCACACGCTCGTCGAGGACCCCGAACCCGCTGAGCCCGTTTCCACCGCGGCCTCCCGGCCCGCGCCACTGGTGACCCAGGCGGCGCTGCTGCTTTCGATCCTCGCCGGTGGCTGGATCGCGGCTGTCACCAGCGGTCGCTTCGAGGTTCAGTCGACCATGGGCGAGGGCTTCAGCAAGATCGTCACCGCCGACCCCACCACCATGATGATCGTGTTGTTCGCGGGCGGGATACTCGTCGGCTTCGGCACCCGCCTCGCAGGAGGGTGCAGTTCGGGACACGGCCTCAGCGGCTGCGGACGGCTCCGCCCGGTCAGCCTTCTGGCGACCGCGGTCTTCTTCGGTACCGCCGTCGCGGTTTCGTTCCTGCTGTGGAAGGTGATCTGATGCGTACCAGGGGTGCCGTGCTGATGGGCAGCGTCGTCAACGGACTGGCGCTCGGCTTCGTCGTCACCAATATCGGCTTCGGCGACTACGCCGAACTCAACCGCATGTTCACCTTCCAGGACCTGCGGATGCTGCTCGCGTTCGGCGGGGCCGTGGCGATCATCGTGGTGGTGTTCGGAGTGATGCAGGTCCGCCGCACGCCGGGGCGCATCCACGCCGGTGTGGTCCCGGGCGCGATCCTGTTCGGCACCGGCTGGGCGATCTCCGGGGGTTGCCCGGCGATTCCGATCATCCAGGTCGGCAGCGGTTACCTTCCGGCGCTCATCACGATCGCGGGCGTCGCGGTAGGTATGTGGCTTTGCCGCTGGGCCAACGCGAGGTACTTCCACCTGGACCGCGGCTCCTGCGGCCTTTGACGGCCGCTCGGCGCGTGATCGTATTCCGCGTCGCATTCGAAGCAGGTGCGTTTCGAATGCGACGCGGAATTCGCGCTGCCATCACTCGAAGGCCAGAATGAGGTCGAGCGGACTCGGCACCATTCGGTAAAGGAACATACTGCCGTCGTGGCCGACGTAAGTGGACCTCGGCCAGTCCTGCTCCTCCAGCCACTCGAACAGTTGCGGCCCGCCCACGGCCGCGACCCGTGCTCCCTCTCCGGGCGAGATCACCACCAGATACACCGTGCGGCAAGGGCAGTACGAACAGAAGGCGAGATCCACTTCCTCCACATTGGCCCGGTCGTCGAGCGCTTCCGGATAGCGGAGCACATGGCCCTCGTTGCACGCACGGAGCGTTCTGACTCCGTCAGACATGGCCGGTGGTTACTCCCTTTACTGTCGCGGAGAAGGCCTCCGGCCACCGATCGGGAATCGACAACCGAAGGCGCGATAACGAAATCGCTACGGGTTGGCGTCACGTTAGCAGTCACCCCCTTTCCCTGGCAGGGTTTCTCAAATATTGACCGGGGGATCGACAAGGCGCCCACCGTGCGAGACCATCCGCGAGCAACGTGTGGCTGCCAGTAGTGGTCAAGACCTTTCACCGGTCATGGCCGGGCTCGCTGGCCGCGGCGCCATCGCTGCGGGGTGATGCCGTAGCGGCGCCGGAATCGCCGGACGAGGTAGGTGGCGTCCCGTAGCCCGGTTCGGGCAGCGACCACGTCGAGCGGAAGGTCGGTCTCACGCAACATCCGCCGCACCTCGGTCATGCGGCGCTCGGTGAGCCATTCGAGTAGCGGGCGGCCGGTGCGCTCCCGGACCACCGTCGTGAGGTGCCCCGGGGTGTAGCCGAGCGCGCGAGCGACGTCCGCCGCCGACACCGGCTCGCGAAACGTCGCCTCGATCTGATCGAAGACCCGTTCCACGAGTGGGTCCGGTGTAGCCGGGGGGTGGGGCGCCAGCCGTGCGGCCGCGACCAGGACACGGGTGAGCAGCGCGGTGATGGCATCGCGGGCCCCCAGCCGGTCGGGGTCGGCCAGTTCCTCGGCCAACTCCGCGAACCACGCCGACCAGCGCGCCCGGTCGGCTTCGGCAACCCGACCCTGCCCCTCGCCGGGAGCGAACATCGCTAGCAGCGGGTGGTGGTTCCACGCCAGCGGGGAGATCGAGGCGAGAGCGGGGACGGCGTCCGGCGTGAACGCCACCGACCAGCCACGGCTGCGGGCAAACTCCGTGACCCCGGTCATGCTGACGACCTGCCCTGGTGGCACCGCGTGAACCTGACCTGCACGCAGCGGCCGTTCGACGCCGTCGGCCACGAACGAGCCGTCGCCCTCCTCCAGGTAGACCAGCACGAGGAAGTCGTGGGCGTGCCGGTGGTCCGGCTGGAGTTCGGTGGGCGTGGCGTCGGCACCGAACCGGGTCACCCAGACCGGAGGCAGGCCGGGGCGCTGCTCGCGGCGGTAGACGGGAGTCCCGTCAGGCAGCACCCTACGCAGCCTCGAGGAGGAGCCCCGCTCCCGATCGACCGAAGAATGTCCCATGCCTACCAAGGTACGTCCTGCACAGCTACCGCAAGACGTCCAAGACTGGTGGCAGCGGCACGACAACCAGTAGGGAGCACTCATGAAACCGACAACCGGCGTACGAATCCTCGACGAGCGCACTCAGCAGGAGCGCGACCGCGCGTTCCTTCCGGGCGCGGGCAAGACCTGGCTGCTGCCCTTCTACGACGCCTTCGCACGAGTTGCCGGTGTTCGCCCGTTGTACGAGCGCACGGTCGAACTGGCGGGTGTCGAGCCCGGCCAAGCCGTGATCGATGTGGGCTGCGGCACCGGTAACCTGTCGCTCTCCCTGCTGGCGGCACAGCCGCGAGCGCGGGTCACCGGGCTCGATCCCGACGCGGCCGCACTGCACAGAGCCGCACGCAAGGCACGGCGCAAAGGCGTGGCCCTCACTCTCGTACAGGGGTATGCCGACCGGATTCCCGAGGAGGACGCATCGGCCGATCACGTGGTCTCGTCGCTGGCACTGCACCACGTCGACGACGACGGCAGGGCGGCGTTCGGCCGCGAGGCGCTGCGCGTACTCCGGCCGGGCGGGAAGGTCACCGTCACCGACTTCGGCGGCCCATCGTCCAATGTGGAAGACTACCTGCCCGAGCACGACCACGGTCACGGGTTGCGTAGGGTTCTGCGTCACCTGCCCCGGCTGATGCGCTCCAGGGTTGCACACAGCCCGGTAGTGGCGCGCAACCATGGCAACGGCATCGTCGCTCTGCTGGCAGCGACCGGGTTCGAGGACGCAGGCGAGGTCGCGCACGTCGACCACAAGTTCGGCCGTATCACCTTCGTGCAGGCAACCCGCCGCTAAACCGGTGACTGAAGCCGAAATCCACCCTCCCCCGCTCCCGCGGGGAAGACCCCCACCTCGATCGCGGCGTCCTTGATCTGAGGACCACCCCCGCTCGCGCGGGGAAGACCAGCTCGCCGAGCTCCGCAGGCCCCGGGAGGTCGACTGCTTGGTGTTTGGCAACGCCGAGTTGGGACGTCAGGGGAGCGGGGACCGAGGATGCGATCCAGTGACCGCTGGGGAGATCCTGCTCGGCGTGGGACCGACCTTCCAGCGGACACGACCTAGTCAACCACGGCAGCGACCAGTGATATGCGCCGTCGGGCTCGTCGAGCCATACCCGGTGATGACCGTCGCTCCCCACGGTCAGGCCGAGGCGTTCCCAACCTGGTCGACCGAGCCGTTCCCACATCGCCTGGACGTCGTCGAGTTGGTCCCAGATAGCGACCGGGCCACCCTGCCGCACTTTCCGCGCGCCTTCCTCGTCGGGCGCGAGTCGTACCGCGCACCCACAATCCGTCCTTGCCGGTGAAGGCGGTCCATTCCGGCCCGCGGCCGCGGTAGCCGAACGTGATTCGTCGCGGTAGCCGAGCCTGCGCGAGAAACCACGGGATCGCCGCCGCCCACGGTTGCGGGCCGAGCCTCATCGTCGACCGCCTGCCGCGCTCCAGCTCCGGCGTGCTGGTGCGCGTGGGCGGTGGCGCGCCGTCGGTGGCGCGCATCGCCATGAAGCCGGCCCACTTCGGCAGGAACCGGCCCTCGAGCCGATCGCCGAGTGCGATCAGGACCTCCGCTTCGGCGCTGCTCGCCTGCGGGCTCGATAGGCAGCGGCCTTCACCCGGTTGCCGCACTCGCTCATCCCGCACCAGTTACGCCGGGCCCCACGTGAACGGTCGAGGTAGATCCGCGTGCAGCCGGTACGACCACACTCCTTGAAGCACGCGTTCGGATCGGCGAGCGCGGCGATACCGCTTCTGGCTACCTGCGAGAGCGCGGCGAGCAGGTCCCCCTTCAGGTGCAGACCCGCATCGCTGAGCGTCATCACGGGTACCGGTCCGGCCGCGATCTCGTTGACGACCTTGAGACTGGCCGGGTCGAAGGGCCGACCGAGCACGCGATCGAGCGCGAGCCGGTAGCTCGCTTCTCGCAGCGACAGCGCGGACTCGAAGGTGGCGACGTCGGCGACAACCCGATCGGGCAACTCGTCGCATTCGGCCACCCAGCGCTCGAGGTCGGCGGGCGCAGTCAGCAGGTCGATCGGGTCGTCTCGACGAGACCCCACGGTGGCGGCCAGGTCGAGGGCCGAGTTACCACTGACGAACGCGAAATCCACGTCACCATCTTGACCGGTGACTCCCCTCAGAGCAAACTGACGTCACCTGTTGAAGCGGTGACGATTGGAACGGTGGAACACATGGCCCAGATCCGACACGTCGAGGTGGTGGTGTTCGACGTCCTCGGAACCATGGTCGACGAGGCCAGCGGACTTCGAGCGGGGATCCGCGAGGCAGTGCCCGCATCCGACGACGCGCTTGTCGGTGAGTTGCTCACCAGGTGGCAAGGGCACGTCGAATGCGAGCAGCAACGCATCGCGCGAGGACACCGCGCGTACGCCAACAGCGAGGTCGTCGACGGCGAGGCCGCAAGCCGGGTCGCCGACCACGCCGGGCTGACTGATCCCGTGATCATTGCCCGGCTGGCCACGGCGGGGCAGCGCCTACCCCCGTGGGACGACTCCGTCGCCGGCCTCGAGCGGCTCGCGCGACGGTTTCCCGTGCTCGGACTCTCCAACGCGGGCAGGACAGCGCTGCTGCGACTCAACGCCCATGCCGGGCTGCGCTGGCATCAGGCGTTGTCCGCCGAAGCCGCCCTTGCCTACAAACCCGCACCGGAGGTCTACCAGCTCGCGATCGACACGGTGGGTTGCCCGCCGGAACGCATGCTCATGGTGGCGGCCCACGCCTTCGACCTGCGCGGGGCAAAGGCTTCGGGCATGCGCACCGCCTACGTCCAGCGGCCGGTCGGCGACCCGCCAACGGCCTCCGACGACTTCGACTGGCGGTTCGACGGACTGGACGACCTGGTCACCGCGCTGACGTCGGAGTAGTCGGGGTGGTGGGCTCGTCGCGGGAATCGGCCCGGCTGAGCAACTGCAGCATTACCCCCACCACCCACACGAGTGTGAAGGCGATGACCGTCGGGTTCTTCACGAAGAGCAGGACACCGAGGTACCCGTCGCGCACGGACTCCGGCAAGGCAGCGCCGACAACCAACTCGAGAACGACGTCGAAGATCGCCAACGCGACGGCGAGGAACCCGAACTGGAATACCAGGCTCACGGGATGCTCGCGCAGGAACCTTCGGGCGTCGGCCCACGATGTCGGCACACCATCGAACGCCCACCGCACGATCAGGACGAGCAGCAGCACCCGCACCGCCGTCACCCCGATCTCGGATGCCACCTTGACGCCGCGCGGAACCGAGTCCTGCCAGGAGACCACGACGAGGCGTTGCACCGACGGCAGCAGCGACAGCCCGACCACCACGACCAGGTGCCGCCGGTAGAACCGCCAGGCCCAACGGGGCACCGCGGCAGCCAACCTGAACTCGCTCGACAGCCGACCACGCAACTGACTCACCTCCCAGTTAATTTACTTCGTTGAAGTAAAATATATGGCAGGTTAAAGTGCAACCATGAGCGAGCTGGAAGGCGCCGACCTCGGCCGGGAGTTGAGCACCGCCGTCGTGATGTTCCACGAAGCGGTGGGAACACGACTCGGCCTGAGCGCGAGTGATCAACGCGCATTGGCTCTGATCAGTAGGCACGGACCCCTCACCGCCGGGCAACTCGCCGAGTACACCGGCCTCACCCCCGGCGCGATCACCGGCATGATCGACCGCCTGGAACGCGCCGGGCTCGCCCGCAGGGAGCCCGACCCCTCCGACCGCAGGCGGGTGCGTGTCAGCGGCACCGGCACCGGCGGCCAACCCGAAGTCTTCCGTGAACTCGCGGCGGCGATGAACGAGATCACCAGCCGCTACACCGAATCCGAGCAGCGAGCGATCGCCGACTACCTCACGCGGACGATCGAGGTACTACGGGCACAGACCAGGAAACTGACCGAGGGCTGACGTAACTCGGTCCCTCGTCGAACAGCGCGCCCGCAACCGTGTCCGCAGCGGCCCGGCTGGTGTGGCCCGTGTCGACGTGGGCCACACCAGCGGGGCGAGCGACTCGCGCGGACCGGGGCCGGTGGCGACGCGCTATGCGGTCGCGCCGCCGTCTAGCACCAGATCGTGGCCGATGGCGTAACTGGACTCGGCAGAGGCGAGCCAGAGCACGGCCGCGGCTGCTTCGTCCAGCGTTCCGACCCTGCGGGCGGGCAGCATCGTCTTCATGCGATCGGCACGGTCGGCTTCGGTTTCGCCCTGCTGCAGCGACATCGTCGTGTCGATGGGCCCGGGACTGATCGCGTTGATCCGGATGCCGTCGTCGATGTACTCCCTGGCCGCTGTTCGGGTCAGCGCGCTCACCGCAGCCTTGGACGCCGCGTACGCGCCCAGCGAGGCGAGCCGCATGTGCGCTCCGAGGTTGGAGGCGGTGTTGACGATGGTGCCGCCACCGTGAGCACGCATGTGGATGATCTCGTGCTTCATCGAAAGCCACACGCCCGTGAGATTGACGGCCAGCAGCCGATCCCAGTCCGCTGCTTCGACGTCGGCGACCGCACCTGCCGCAAGGACACCCGCGTTGTTGAACGCCACGTGCAGTCCCCCATGACGGTCCACAGTGGTCGCGACAAGTCCGGCTACGTCCTCGGGGCGAGACACGTCGGCGGGAATCGCGCTGCCCTCGCCGCCGACTTCCCCGATGAGTTCGACGGTCCTGGCGAGCGGTTCTGGACTGCGCCCGGCCACCGCGACCGTCGCACCTTCGCGTGCGAACGCCACGGCGGTGGCCCTCCCGATGCCGGAACCCCCACCGGTGACGAGAACGACCTTGCCTGCGAAACGACGATTCATGGCTTCCTTCCGATTCTTCTTCCGATTTTCAGGTGTGCGGCCAGCGCCACCGCCGCCGTGACGGCGAAAGTGATCGCGGCGAGCGTGAACGCGAAGCCGTACCCCTTGCCCGTCGCCTCGGCCGATGGCAGGTGGTGCTGGGACGCCGCATAGGAGGAGGCGAGTGGAATCAACACCGCGAGCCCGACCGGCGGGCCGACCTCCATCGCGGTATTGGCGACGGCCGCCGCGACACCGGCGCGGCCGTGCGGGGTATCGGTGGTAGCCAGCACCATGGCGGCGGAGAAGCTCACGCCCGCACCGAGCGAGAACGCCAGCAGCGCGGCCTGCAGTGCAGCGGCCCCGGGCCAGGCATGACCCACTTGGGTCAGCAACAGGCATCCGGCGCCTGCGAGCAGCAGCCCCGCAACGAGCAGCGGTTGCGTTCCCAGCCGCACTCGGGTCCGGCCCACCAGCGGGCCCGCCGTCAGTAAGGCCACGACCGGCAGGAGGAACATCGCCGAGGTGGCCGCAGGCGAGTATCCCCGGACCTGCTGCAAGTACAGCGCCAGGATGAAGTGCGCCGCCGACATGCCCGCGGCCGTGACAGCGATCGCCGCCAGCGCGACCGCCCGCGACGGCGCGAGCAGGAACGACAGTGGGAGCAGCGGCGAGGTCGACCGGGCCTCGATCAACGCGAACGCACCCAGTAACCCGACTCCGGCGACGGTCCAGCCGATGGAGCCGATCCCGAGGCCGTAGATAGCCACGGCGAGCCCAGCGGTGACCGTGGCGGCGCCGGGAAGATCCAGCGACGTGCGCCGGGGCGGCGAACCAGCGGGGATCAGGCGTGGCGCGGACACGAGCACCACCACCGAAACCACGGCGGGCAACACGAAAACCCACCGCCAGGACGCCCACGTCAACACCACGCCCGCGACGACGTTGCCAAGTGTCGCGCCAACACTGGCGAGCACTCCCCAGAAGGCGACGGCCCGGGCCCGCCGGGCGGGGTCGAGGAAGACCGGGCCCAGTAGCGCCATGGCGGCCGGAGCCGCCAGCGCTGCTCCCGCGCCTTGCCCGAACCGGGCAGCGATCAGCGCCCACGCCCCTGGCGCGAGGGCGGCGGCGAGACACGCGAGCGCGAACGCCGCCATACCAGCGGTGAGCGAGCGCCGGTGGCCTACCAGGTCGGCGATACGACCACCGAACAGCAGCAAACCGCCGAACGCCACCCCGTAGGCGGAGCTAGCGAGCACCAGCCCCGCGTCGTCGACGCCGAGATCCGCCTGTACCGCCGGGAGCGCCACGGTGAGCACGGTGATCGCCGCGATCAGCGTGACCTGAACACAGGCGAGAAGCGCGAACGCCAACCGTCGGCCACCCGCACTCCGCCGGTGCGCCACCACCTCAGCCATAGCCCCTGCCATATTAGATCGATCGTTCTAGTTTTGGAGCGCGAAAAGGTCCCGTCGCACGACGGGAACGAGCTACCGCAGCACCGCCATCGCCTGCTCGGCCGCGTCCCGCAGTCGCGCCGGATCGGGATCGGCCCTGCCCAGCACCCGGATTCCTTGCAACATCACCAGCAGGAACCGCGCGAGCGCTCTCGGGTCCTGCTCCCCGGAGATCTCTCCCTGCGACCGTGCCCGCATCAGCGCGGACACCAGAGCGGTCTCCAGCGTGTCCCAACTCGTCTGCACCCCGCGGGCGACCTGACGATCCCGAGGCGCCAGCTCGACCGCCGCGTTGACCACCATGCAGCCCCGGTGGCGCTCGTCGGACAGCGAGTCGGCCACATAGGACTCGACCAGTGCACGCACCGCAGGCAGCACCGGCCCCGGCTGCGACAACCGCTCCACCACACCGGGGTCCTGCGCCCGCAGATAGCGGTCCAGCGCCTTCAGGTACAGCTCGCGCTTGCCCCCGAACGTGGCATAGATGCTCGCCCTGGCCACACCGAGGTGCTCAACAAGATCCGCCATCGACGTCGCCTCGTAGCCGCGCTCCCAGAACAACTCCAGCGCGCGCTGCAACACCGTGTCCGGATCGAACTCTTTCGTCCGCGCCACGACACAAAAGCTATCCCTATAAAGACCGATTGGTCAAATATCGGCACCTGCCCGCCGCCGCGTCACCGGCCGAAAACCAGGTGCGGGCCGGACGCACGGTGGGCTTCGATGGGCGGTATGGCCATCGAGTTGCGCACGCCCGCGATGGACGAACTGGGCGAGGCCGTGAGCGTGCTGCGGGAGTGGCAGCAGGACACGGTGATGCAGCTGCATCCGGGCGACGTGGGCTGGTTCTGGCGAGCGGGGACGGAAGCGACGGCTGCCGCGATCCGGATCTGGAAGCGAGCCGGGGAAGTTCTCGCCGTCGGGCTGCTGGACGGTCCGAGGCTGTTACGGATGACGATCGCACCTGGCGCGTGGCGAGACGAGGAGTTGGCGCGACGGCTCGTCGCGGACGTAGTCGAGCCGAACCGCGGCGTGCTGCCGCAGGGGAAGGCGTGCCTCGAAGCGCCTATGGGCGCGCTGATCCAGGAGTTGCTGCCCGAGCACGGCTGGAGCGCGGGCGAGCCGTGGACACCGCTGCACCGCGACCTCGCCGGGCCGGTGAAGGACCCGGGCTTGCGGATCGAGCTGGTCGGGCCGGAACTGGCGCGGGTGCGGGCAGTGCTACAGCGAGCCTCGTTCGACGGGTCGCCGTTCAGCGACGAGCACTGGCACGCGATGGCATGCGGACTGCCCTACGCCGACGCCCGCTGCCTGGTCGGGTATGACGACGAAGGTGACGCGGTGGCGACGGTGACGGTGTGGTCAGCCGGCCCGGGCAGGCCCGGACTGCTCGAACCCATGGGCGTGCACAGGGAACATCGCGGTCGCGGCCACGGGAAGGCGATCAGCATCGCCGCGGCGGCCGCGCTCAAGGAATTCGGCTCGTCCAGCGCGATGGTCTGCACACCGAGCACCAATACCGGCGCCGTGGCCACCTACCGGTCGGCAGGCTTCGTGCGTTTCCCCGAGGTGAGGGACCTGTGCCGGGACGTTCGGAGTTGACCACCCGATCACTGGCCACGTAGGTACTGGCTCGAAACAAGGCAACTGAGGCAGAAGAAGAGACTGAGCAAGGCCAGGGGGTTTCCTTCGACCTGAGACCCCCTGGTCAACGCTGAGCCGGCAAGGGGGCTCGAACCCCTGACCTTCTGTTTACAAGACAGATGCTCTACCAACTGAGCTATACCGGCCTGTCCCGCCACCCCTGCGACGGACCCGTCCACTATATCCACCGTCACGTGCGCCACACCTACCGCCCGGGGCAGGCAGCGGGCGCCTCGAACCGGCCGAACGCAATTACCTTGGTCTGGGCGTGCCCGTTCACCGTTACGAATGAACGTGGCACACGCCACGGTGGTCAGCGTGCAACGTCCAGGGTCGGGCGGTCGATGCACCCTCGGGGACCCGTGAGGAGGTGGGAGATGAAACTGAAGCCGCGCGCTCGTACGGCGGCGCCCCGGCGCCGGCACGCGTGGCAGATCCTGGAGGCCCCGGCCGAGGATCACTACGACAAGAGAGGCCCGCGACAGCAACGCGGCCGCAAGACCCGGCAACGCGCCTGGCACATCCTGGAACCGCCGACGGGCGAACTGCCCGCCGTCCAGCCGCCACCGGACGCGACCATCGGGCCGGAGCTTCCCGACGAGGCCACCCTGCACCTCGTGCTCGACCTCGCCGTGCGCATCGGTGAGGTACAGATGGCCAATGGTGCCGGTGCCTCCGACGTGACGGCGACGATTCTTACCCTCACCCGCGCGCTGGGGCTACCTCATTGTGAGGTCGACGTCATCTTCACGTCGATCACCGTCAGCTGCCTGCGCGGCAGCGACCTGCCCCCGGTCACCGCGCTAAGGGTGGTCCGCTCGCGCAGCCTCGACTACACCCGGCTCTCGGACACCGAGCGGCTCGTGCAGCGACTGATCCGGGGTCGGATCAGCGCCGAGGACGCCTACACCGAACTGCACCGCGTCACGACGGCGAAGCACCCATACCCGCGTTGGGTATCCACGCTGGCGTGGGGCGGCATGGCCGGGTTCATCACCCTGCTGCTCGGCGGCACCGGGTGGACACCGGTGATCGCGTTCGTCATCAGCGCGCTGGTCGACCGGGTAGGGCGGCTGCTGAACAAGGCGGCGCTGCCGTTCTTCTTCCAGCAGGTGGTCGGCGGGTTCATCGCGACGATCTCGGCCATCGCGATCGTCAACCTCGATTTCTTCGCACTCGAGCGACCGACGCTCGTCGTGGCGGCCGCGCTCACCGTGCTGCTGTCCGGCCTTTCCACGGTCTCCGCGGTACAGGACGCCATCACCGGCTACTACGTCACCGCGGCAGGACGAAGTCTCGAAGTGGCACTGATGAGTGCCGGGCTGATCACGGGAGTCGCCGGGGCGATCAGCCTCGCGGCCAAGCTGGGTGCTACCCACACCCCGATCCCCGACGTACCGGGGGTCACCCCGCTCTCGCTGCCGATCATGCTGCTCGCCGGCTCCGGGGCGGCCGCGTGCTTCGCGCTCGCCTCCTACTCCAGGCTGCGGCCGCTGCTGGTCGCGGCAGCCGCGGGCGCTGTCGGCGCAGGCGCCTACGGCGCCATGCAGCTGTTCCAGACGTCGACGATCGTCGCCTCCGCGATCGCCGCGACCCTGGTGGGTCTCGGCGGCGGCGTACTGGCGAGGAGGCTGCGGGTCACCCCTCTGGTCGTCGCCGTGTCGGGGATCACGCCGCTGCTTCCCGGATTGGCCACCTACCGCGGGCTGTCCGAACTCGCCGACGGCGGAACGATGACGACTCTGATGTCCGCTGTGGCCATTGGTATGGCACTGGCCGCGGGCGTGGTGCTCGGCGAGTTCCTCGCCCAGCCGCTACGCACCGGGCTCGGCAGGCTGGAACGCAAGCTCGCGGGACCACGAATGGCGGGTCCGCTCGATCCTGGCCGCCGCCTTGATTGAGTTCACCGCGATAGTGTCTTAACCATGCCACCCGCGGGATCACCACAGTCGAACGCGAGAGCAGAATTCGTCGTTGTCGCCAACAGGCTTCCCGTAGACCTGGAACGTTCCGCCGACGGGACCCAGCGCTGGACGCAGAGCCCCGGTGGCCTCGTCTCGGCGCTGGAACCCTTCCTGCGTTCCCGCAAGGGCGCCTGGGTCGGCTGGCCCGGCGTTCCCGATGTCGAGGTCGACGAGTTCACCGACGACAGCCTCGTGCTCCACCCGGTGACACTGACCTCCGAAGACGTCCGCGACTACTACGAAGGGTTCTCCAACGCGACACTGTGGCCGCTCTACCACGATGTGGTGGCGCGCCCGATCTTCGACCGCGGCTGGTGGGAAAGCTACGTCCGCGTGAACCGGCGATTCGCCGAGGCCAGCGCGGCCGTCGCGGGTGAGGGCGCGACGGTGTGGGTGCAGGACTACCAGCTGCAACTGGTGCCCTCCATGCTGCGCGAGCTCCGGCCGGACCTGCGCATCGGCTTCTTCCTGCACATCCCGTTCCCCCCGGTGGAACTGTTCATGCAGATGCCGTGGCGAGCCGAGATCGTGCGAGGGCTCATCGGCGCCGACCTCGTCGGCTTCCACCGGCCGGGTGGTGCGCAGAACTTCCTGTGGCTGGCGCGGCAACTGATCGGGCTGGAGCCGAGCCGAGGTTCGGTAGGTGTGCGATCACGACCGGGCATGGTGCAGGTGGGCGACCGCACCGTGCGGGTGGGCGCGTTCCCGATCTCCATCGACGCAGCCGGGCTGGACACGCTGGCGAGAACCAAGGCGGTGGCGGACCGCGCCGCCCAGGTGCGCGCCGATCTGGGCAATCCCGACACCGTCCTGCTCGGAGTCGACCGGCTCGACTACACCAAGGGCATCGACCTGCGGCTCCAGGCATTCCACGAACTGCTGCAGGAAGGCCGGGTCAAACCGGAGAATGTGACGTTCGTCCAACTCGCGACACCCAGCCGCGAACGGGTCGAGCACTACCAGCGGATGCGTAGCGAGATCGAGCAGATGGTGGGCCGCATCAACGGCGAGTTCGCGCGGGTTGGTCGTCCGGTTGTGCACTACCTGCACCAATCGGTGAACCGTACCGAACTGGCGGCGTTCTTCACGGCGGCCGACGTCATGGTGGTGACTCCGCTGCGGGACGGCATGAACCTGGTCTGCAAGGAGTACGTCGCGTGCAGGCACGATCTGGGCGGAGCGCTGGTGCTCTCCGAGTTCGCGGGCGCGGCCGCGGAGTTGAGCAGCGCTTTCCTTGTCAACCCGCATGATCTGGACGGGGTGAAGAACGCACTGGAACAGGCTATTACGCTCGACCCCGCGGAAGGTCGGCGTAGGATGCGCGCCTTACGTCGTCAGGTACTGACACACGACGTCGACAGGTGGGCGCGCTCGTTCCTGGAAGCGCTCGGGTCCGAGACGGCCGCCTGAATCCAGACCACTGCGAAGCTCCTTAAGGAGGAGTGTTGACCGCCGAGGCCCTGCCCGCTGAGCTGCGGCGCGCGATCGTGCAGATCGCTCGCACGCCGCGCCTGCTGGTCGCGTGCGACTACGACGGCACGCTGGCGCCCATCACGACCAACCCCGACGAGGCTCATCCGAGACTCGAATCGGTCGGTGCACTGCGGTCACTGGCCGGCCTGCACGAGACCACCACGGCGGTGATCTCCGGCCGCGCGTTACGGGACCTGGCCATCCTTTCCCGGCTGCCCGCTGAGGTACACCTGGTCGGCAGCCACGGATCAGAGTTCGACATCGGGTTCGTGCACGCGCTCGACGCCGAGGCGCGCAATCTCCACCGGCGCGTCGAGGCCGAACTCGAACGCATCATCGAGGGCGTGGAGGGGGCCTCGCTGGAGATCAAACCCGCGAGCGTTGCCGTCCACGTGCGGCGGGCCGACCGCGAGGCGGCCCGCCGGATCATGACGGCCGTGCACGAGGGCCCGTCGACCTGGGACGGGGTGCAGACGACCGACGGCAAGGAGGTCGTTGAACTGTCTGTGGTGCGCACCGACAAGGGAAACGCGCTGGACACGCTGCGACATCAGGTCGGTGCCACGGCCGCGATGTTCATCGGCGACGACGTCACCGACGAGAAGGCGTTCGCCCGCCTCTCCGGCCCTGACCTCGGGGTCAAGGTCGGCGACGGCGACACCCGCGCGCAGTACCGCATCGGCGACACCGAGGAGGTCGCCACCATCCTCGCGTTCCTGCTCGAGGAGCGGCGCAACTGGCTCTACGGCGAGCAGTCGCCCCCCATCGAGCGGCTGTCGATGCTCGCCAGCGAGCGTTCTGTGGCGCTACTCACACCCGATGCGAAGCTGACCTGGCTGTGCCACCCGGGTCCGGACGCACCAGCCGTGTTCGGCGACCTGCTTGGCGGCGAGGGCGCCGGGCACTTCTCGATCAAGCCGCACCGCAACGGGCTGCCACTGGGACAGCGCTACCTGCCCAACACGATGACCGTGGAAACGCGCTGGTCGCGGCTGCTGGTCACCGACTACCTGGAGCCGGAGAGCCCGCCGCACCGCACCGACCTGGTGCGGGTGGTCTCCGGGGAGACCACGGCGTCGGTGGTGTTCGCGCCGAGGCCCGAGTTCGGCGGCGTGCCGGTGCGGCTGCTGCAGGAACAGGACGGCCTGCGCGTGCTGGGCACCTCCGAGCCGTGCGTGCTGCGCGCGCCCGGGGTGCGGTGGGAGATCACCAGCGACGGCCTGCACGACACCGCCACCGCGCTGATCGAGCCGTCCCCGGACAGGCCGGTGGTGCTCGAGTTGCGGTGTGGCACCACGGACCTGGGTCCGCACGAACTCACCGAGGTCGAGCGCAGGGCACGGGCCGGTCTGGCCTGGAGCGAATGGGCGACGACGTTGAAGTTGCCGCCCGTGGAACCCGACCTGGTGGCACGTTCGGCGCTGACCCTGCGTGGCCTCGCCGACTCCGACACCGGCGGGGTGATGGCGGCGGCCACCACCTCGCTGCCAGAGGAGATCGGCGGCGTCCGCAACTGGGACTACCGCTACTGCTGGATCCGCGACGGCGCGATGACCGTGCGCGAGCTGGTCGAACTCGGTTCGCTGGAGGAGGCCGAGGGCTTCCTGCGGTGGCTGCACGGGGTGCTGTCGACCCTCGCCGGTCCGGAACGGCTGCACCCGCTGTACACGCTGGCGGGCACGCAACTCGGCGCCGAAGCGGTGATCGACTCGCTGCCCGGCTACAAGGGCTCCCGCCCCGTCCGCGTCGGCAACCTGGCCAACCACCAGGTGCAGCTCGACGTGTTCGGACCGGTCGTGGAGCTGGTGGTGACGCTGGCCGAGGCCAGGGGCGAGCTGCGCGACGAGGACTGGCAGATGGTCAGGGCCATGGCGGAGGCGGTGACAAGGCGCTGGTTCGAGCCCGACCACGGCATCTGGGAAGAGCGGCACATGCCGAGGCACCGGGTGTACTCGCGGGTGATGTGCTGGGTGACCATCGACAGGGCGATCAAACTCGCCGAGGTCTACGACCGTCCGGTTCCCTCGGGCTGGCCTGCGCTGCGTGACCAGATCGCCGCCGACGTGCTCGAGAAGGGCTGGAACGAGTCGGTCAAGGCGTTCACCACCGCCTACGACGGC
Source organism: Saccharomonospora marina XMU15 (assembly GCF_000244955.1). GTDB lineage: Bacteria > Actinomycetota > Actinomycetes > Mycobacteriales > Pseudonocardiaceae > Saccharomonospora_A > Saccharomonospora_A marina. The sequence continues at coordinate 5,104,615 of NZ_CM001439.1, forward strand.
ACCGACCTGGACGCGGCGTCGTTGTTCGTCGGGCTTTCCGGGTTGCTCGACCCGCAGGACGAGCGGTTCCAGTCGACGGTCACGGCGATCGAGGCGGAACTGCGCAGCGGGTCGACGGTGTACCGCTACCGCAGGGACGACGGGCTTCCCGGCACCGAGGGCGGCTTTCACCTGTGTGCCGCATGGATGGTGGAGGCGTACCTGCTGACCGGTCGCCGCACCGAGGCACAGGAGCTGTTCGAGCAGTTGGTGGACGCCGCGGGACCGACCGGGTTGCTGCCGGAGCAGTACGATCCCGTTGCGGAGCGCTCACTCGGCAACCACCCGCAGGCCTACTCCCACCTCGGCCTCATCCGCTGCGCCCGGCTGCTGTCGGAGCAGTGAACCGGTTCGCCGCGGGCCCGGCCGACACTCGGCCGGGCCCGCGGCGTCTCAGGCCATCGGCACGTACTCGACCGCGCGTAGCGCGCCTGCCAGGTCGCCGACCTCCAGCGTCTTGATTCCTTCCGGCAGCGGCCCCGAGTCCGGGGGCACGAGCGCGTGCGTGAACCCCAGCCGCACCGCCTCCGCCAACCGCCTGCCCACACCGGTGACCCGGCGAACCTCTCCCGCGAGACCGACCTCACCGATCGCGACAAGCCTGGGCGAAAGGGCCGTGTCGTTGAAAGCGGACGACACCGCCAAAGCCACCGCGAGATCGACAGCGGGCTCGGTCACCTTCATCCCGCCGACCGTGGCCGTGTAGATGTCCTTGTCGCCGAGTTGGGCACCGCCGCGTTTCTCCAGCACGGCGAGCACCATGCTGACCCTCGCGGAGTCGAGCCCGCTCACCGCGCGCCTCGGCTGGTTGAGGTTCGACCTGCCCACCAGCGCCTGCACCTCGCCGAGCAACGGGCGTTTGCCCTCCACTGTGACGGTGATCGCTGTGCCAGGCACCGCCTCGGCATGGCGGTTCAGGAACAATCCGGAGGGATCGGGCACCCCGGCGATGCCGTCGTCGCGCAACTCGAAACAGCCGATCTCGTCGGCGGCACCGAACCTGTTCTTCACACCGCGCACCATGCGAAGCGTGGAGTGCTTGTCGCCCTCGAAGTGCAGCACGACGTCGACCAGGTGCTCCAGGACTCTGGGGCCCGCCACGGACCCCTCCTTGGTCACGTGCCCGACGAGAACGACGGGCAGCCCGCGCTCCTTGGCGAGCGCCACGAGGCCCGCCGCGACCGCGCGGACCTGGGTAACGCCACCGGGCGCCCCCTCGGCCTGCGGCGAGGACATCGTCTGCACCGAGTCGACGATCAGCAGACCGGGTTTGACGTCGTCGACGTGGGACAGCACGGAGCCAAGGTCGCTGTCCGCCGCCAGATACATCCGATCGTGCACGTTGCCGGTGCGCTCGGCCCTCAGCCGGACCTGACCCGCCGACTCCTCGCCGGTGACGTACAGGGCTGGGCCGACGTCGTGCTGCCCCGCTCCGGTGCTGGCGGCCCACTGGTAGGCCACCTCCAGCAGCAGCGTGGACTTTCCGACTCCCGGCTCACCCGCGAGCAGCACCACCACACCCGGCACCAGGCCGCCGCCGAGCACGCGGTCCAGCTCGCCAACCCCGGTGCGGCGCGCCCTGGAACTCTCGACGTCGACCTGCGCGATGGGCCTTGCCGGGGCGCTCGGCGCGCCGGCCGCTACACGTGCGATCGGTGGTCGGGTGTCGCCACGTTCCTCGATCGTGCCCCAAGCCTGACATTCCGGGCAGCGACCGACCCATTTCGCTACCTCGAGTCCGCACTCCGCGCAGCGGTAGCTGACGCCCTTCTTGACCACGCGCTGACGCTAGCGGCCGCCACCGACAGTCAGTGACCGCCGCCCGCCTCCGGGTCGCCCGCTTCGCCGCCTTCGTGGACCCGGCTGGGCAGCACCTCGCTCGGCGAGGCGATCGGCATCTCCAACGTCACCTGGCCCGCGTTGCGGAACGTGAGGGTGAGGCTGACCAGCTCGCCTGGCCGGACCTGCCTGGTGAGACCCCGCAGGATCAGCCTGCCCTCCGCGATGTCCTCCAGGTCGGGCGGCACCGGCCCCAGACGCAGTGCGTTGTCCGGGTAGACGGTGCGCGTGCCCTCGATGGCGACGCTGGTGGCGAAGTCCGACCTGGCCGAGACCAGCTCCTCGGGCGCAGAGCCCTCGTTGATGATGCTCATGCTCACCTCGGCGTCGGAGCCGGGCGGGTATGCGACAGGCGGCTCGCCCTCGGGGTAGGTCAGCGTGGCTTCCCGGATGAGAATGCTGTCGACTTCCGCCATCGCACCGTTGACGGCCGGCTGCTGGGTGTCGGTCTGCGTAATCTGACCGGCCCCGCATCCCGCTACGAGCAGTGCGACACCGAGCACGGCCGAACCCAGCATGCGACGTTTCACTTCTCCGAGTCCCTCCTCGCTAAGGGCTTGCCCTGGCACGGAGACTAACCCGGTCCCCGAACTCGATCCGCACGTGGTGCCCGGCACGTGGTGTCACTCACGTGAGATCAACCAGAAAGGGGTCCACAGTGGATATCCGACAAAGATCGGAATCGACTCCGCACTACCTGCATGAGTACGCGAATTGCTTGTTTGTCAACCCCCGGCCGGAGCCCAATCAGGCCACTGACCTGCAAGGACGACCCCGGGTGTCTGGTTCCCCCCATAAGCGTCGTGCTAACATGGATACAGCGAAAGGGGCAGAGGACACATGGTTTTCAAGGTCGGAGAGACCGTCGTCTACCCGCACCACGGTGCCGCACTCATCGAAGCGATCGAGACACGTGTGATCAAGGGCGAGGAAAAGCAGTACCTCGTCCTCAAGGTCGCGCAGGGTGATCTTACGGTTCGCGTCCCCGCAGACAACGCCGAGATCGTCGGTGTTCGTGATGTCGTGGGTCAGGACGGTCTGAACCGCGTTTTCGATGTTCTGCGGGCTCCTCACACCGACGAGCCGACCAACTGGTCTCGCCGGTACAAGGCCAACCTCGAGAAGCTCGCCTCCGGCGACGTGAACAAGGTGGCCGAAGTGGTGCGCGACCTCTGGCGACGTGAGAAGGATCGCGGCCTTTCGGCAGGCGAGAAGCGGATGCTGGCCAAGGCTCGGCAGATACTGGTCAGTGAGTTGGCGCTCGCGGAGGGCACCGACGAGGGCAAGGCCGAAGTGCTCCTCGACGAGGTTCTGGAAACCGCGGCGGTCTAGCAGCCCTGAACGTCATAGCGCTGGTCCCTCTGGACAATCGGGACGGGCACGATTCGGGTGCCCTTACAAGGGTTCAGGGTGCGCCGTTGTTGCGGCATGCCGTGAGCGGCATGCTGCATTCGGGCTGCGTGGATCGGGTGTTCGTCGCCGGTCCGGTGCGACACGTACCCGATTACACGGCTGCCGTGGCACCGCTCGCGGACGAGCGGGTCACGGTGATGCCCGGCGGGCAGGACAGGGCCGCCTCGGCGCGCGCGGCACTGCGGGCGGCTCAGCCGGCCCGCGATGACGCCGTGCTGGTACACGACGCGGCGAGAGCCTTCACCCGGCCCGAGACGGTGCGTGCGGTGGTCGACGCGCTCCGTGGTGGCGCGCTCGCGGTGGCACCCGTGGAACCCGTCACCGACACGATCAAGGTGGTGGACGCGGGCAACCGCATTGTCGGCACCCGCGACCGCGATCACCTTCGCGGCATGCAGTCACCGCAGGGTTTCGTCGTCGGCACGCTCGGCGACGCCGACCCGGCCTGCCCGCTGCCCGACCTCGGCGTCGAGGTTCACCCGGTCGCGGGCCACCCTCACGGCAGGCGGGTGGCGACCTCCTTCGATCTGACCGTCATCGAAGCCCTGCTCGCCGAGGAGGAAGCCCCATGAGGATCGGCCAGGGTGTCGACGTGCACCCCACCGAACCCGGCAGGGAGTGCTGGATCGCGGGGCTGCACTGGTCCGACGTGGACGGCTGCGCGGGGCACTCCGACGGTGACGTCGCGTCACACGCGTTGTGCGACGCGTTACTTTCGGCCGCGGGGCTCGGCGATCTCGGCTCCGTCTTCGGAACCGGTGACCCGCGCTGGGCGGGGGCACACGGTGCCGAGTTGCTGGCCGAGGTGCGCAGGCGGGTGGAGGACGCCGGCTACCGGGTGGGCAACGCCGTTGTCCAGGTGGTCGGCAACGCGCCCCGCATCGGAAAGCGGCGGGAGGAGGCGCAGCGGGTACTCGGCGAGGCGGTCGGAGGCCCGGTCAGCGTGTCCGGAACCACCACCGACGGGCTGGGACTCACCGGCCGGGGTGAAGGAGTCGCCGCGATCGCGAGCGCGCTGTTACTCGATGTGAACACCGGGGAGCGTGGTTCGCCGTGACGATTCGGGCGGTGTTGTTCGACTTCTCCGGCACCCTGTTCCGGCTGGAGCACGACCGGAGCTGGTTGCGCGACCTCACCGACCACAGCGGTGACCCGCTCGACGTCGAGGCACAGGCTGAACTACTGCGCAGGATGACAGCACCGGTGACGCTCACGGTGCAGCTCGACGACGAGCACCGGCACGCCTGGGAGAACCGCGACCTCGATCCCGCACTGCACCGCAAGATCTACCTCGAAGTGCTCCGCCAGTCGGGAGTGCCCACCGTCGAGCAGGCGAAGGCTCTCTACAGCAGGCTGGTGGACCCCGCGGAGTGGACGCCGTACCCGGACGCCGAGACGGCCCTGAAAAGCGTGGCCGACCAGGGGCTTTCGGTGGGTGTGCTGAGCAACATCGCGTTCGACATCCGGCCCGCCTTCGCCGAACACGGACTCGACGCCTACGTGGACGAGTTCGTGTTGTCCTACGAGGTCGGAGCGATCAAGCCGGACCCTACGGTCTTCGCGATGCTGCTCGACCGGCTCGGCGTCGCGCCCGAACAGGCGCTGATGATCGGTGACAGCGCCACCGCCGACGGCGGAGCACGCGCACTCGGGTGCTCGTTCGCGCTGGTCGACCCGCTGCCCACCACCGAGCGCACCGACGGGTTGCTGACCGCCCTGCGCGAGCACTCCGTGCTCTGACCCGTACCATTTTCCTCGTGGCCCTCCATCTCTTCGACACCGCGACCAGGGACGTCCGGGAGTTCCAGCCCGCGCGCGAGGGGACGGCGTCGGTGTACGTCTGTGGGGCCACCGTGCAGGGCATCCCGCACATCGGTCACGTACGCGGGGCGCTCAACTACGACGTGCTGCGGCGCTGGCTCGTCCACAACGGACTCGACGTGCTGTTCGTTCGCAACGTCACCGACATCGACGACAAGATCCTCACCAAGGCCGCCGAGGCCGGCAGGCCGTGGTGGGAGTGGGCGGCCACGCACGAACGCGCGTTCGAGGACGCCTACACCGCGCTCGGCTGCCTCCCGCCCTCCATCGCCCCTCGGGCCACCGGGCACGTGCCCCAGATGATCGAGTTGATGCAACGGCTCATCGACAGCGGGCACGCATACGCCGCGAACGGCAACGTCTACTTCGCGGTCAACTCCTTCGACAGCTACGGCGCGCTCTCCGGGCAACGGCTCGACGACGTGCAGCAGGGCGAGTCGCAGGCCGAGGGCAAGCGCGACCCTCGCGATTTCACGCTGTGGAAGGCGGGCAAGCCGGGCGAGCCGAGCTGGCCGACCCCGTGGGGCAGCGGCAGGCCGGGCTGGCATCTGGAGTGCTCGGCGATGGCCACGACCTACCTCGGTCCCGAGTTCGACATCCACGGCGGCGGCGTGGACCTGGTCTTTCCGCACCACGAGAACGAGCGGGCGCAGTCACGCTCCGCGGGCGACGGCTTCGCGCGCTTCTGGCTGCACAACGCGTGGGTGACGCTTTCCGGCGAGAAGATGTCGAAATCGCTGGGCAACGTGGTTTCGATCCCGCAGATGTTGCGGCGCTACCGGCCGGTGGAGCTTCGGTACTACCTGATCCAACCGCACTACCGCTCCACCATCGAGTACTCCGACGCAGCACTGTCGGAATCGGCGCACGGCTACCGGCGAATCGAGCAGTTCCTGCGCAGGGTGGCGGGCAGTGCGGGCGAGATCCGAATCGGCCGCGTACCCGCCGACTTCGCAGCCGCGCTCGACGACGACCTCGGTACCCCGCAGGCCTTCGCGGTGCTGCACACCGTGGTGCGTGACGGCAACGCTGCGCTCGACGCGCACGACACGGCCAAGGCGCTCGAACTGGCGGAGACGGTGCGTGCGATGAGCGACGTCCTCGGGATCGATCCGCTGTCGTCGCGGTGGGCGGAGGCCTCCGGTGCGGAGTCGAGGGCGCTGGGCACGCTGGTGGACAGCATGCTCGCCGAGCGCGCGAGGGCGCGCGCCGAGCGCGACTTCGCCAAGGCGGACACCATCCGCGACCAGCTGACGAACGCGGGAATCGCGGTCGAGGACACCCCAGACGGTCCGTTGTGGACAATGAGGACTGATTAGATGGCAGGCAATTCCCGTCGCCGTGGCGCGGTTCGCAAGGAGGGCACCAAGAAGGGCCCGGTGATCGGCTCGGGCGGCAAGCGGCGTAAGGGACTCGAGGGCAAGGGGCCGACGCCGAAGGCGGAGCAGCGTCCCGGCCATCCCGCGCAGCGGCGTGCCGCCGCTGCGGCCGCGAGGTCGGAGAAGAAGCGCGCCGCCGCGAAGAAGGCCGCCGAAGGCCCGGAGATCATCGCGGGCCGCAACCCGGTGGTGGAAGCGCTGCGCGCGGGCGTACCAGCGACGGCGCTGTACGTCGCGCTGAACATCGACACCGACGACCGGGTCACCGAGGCCATCCGCACGGCGGCGGACAAGGGCATCTCCATACTGGAGGTGCCGCGCGACGAACTGGACCGCAAGACCGGCGGCGCGGTGCATCAGGGTCTCGGCCTGCAGGTGCCTCCGTTCGAGTACGCCCATCCCGACGACCTGCTGGCGATCGCCCGTGACTCGGGTGAGCCGCCGCTACTCGTCGCCCTCGACGGGGTGACCGACCCTCGCAACCTTGGCGCGGTGGTCCGGTCGGCCGCGGCATTCGGCGCCCACGGCGTGCTTCTGCCAGGCAGGCGGAGCGCGGGCATGACCGCGGTGGCCTGGCGGACCAGCGCCGGCGCGGCGGCCAAGATCCCGATCGCGATCGCGGCGAACCTGACCCGGCAACTGCGGGCCTGGGCCCAGGAAGGGCTGATGCTCGCCGGGCTCGACGCCGACGGGTCGGTGGACATCGACTCCCTCGACCTCGCCACCGATCCGCTGGTGGTGGTGGTCGGCTCGGAGGGACGCGGGCTGTCTCGGCTGGTGCGCGAAACCTGCGATGTCACCGTGTCGATCCCCATGGCGGCAGGCGTGGAGTCGCTGAACGCGTCGGTGGCCGGAGCCGTCCTGCTCGCCGAGGTGGCGCGGCGGCGCCGAACCGCGGGCCGCACGTAACTCACCGACCCCCTGGGTCGACCGGTGGCCTCGCCTCCTTTCGAGGCGGGTGACCGAAGCGCGAATGGCGCCGACCACTTGGCCCCCATATCGACTCCGGCGGCCACGCCGCTCGGCTATCGTCACGATGCTCGAGTCGTGACCAGGGGGCCGCAGGATGTCGTTCGTCTCGCCGCTGTTCCTGTGGTATTTCATGCCCGCGGTGCTGCTGGCCGTCCTGGTGTTGCCCCGTGGCTGGCGAAACGGCGTGGTCGCCGTCGGCAGCCTCGTCTTCTACGCCACCGGGGCAGGTTCGTTCACCCTGCTGCTGCTCGCGTGCATGGTGGTCAACTTCGCGGCGGGGCCCGCCCTGGAACCCGACGACTGGGACATGCGCCCCGCGCAGCGGCGGCGCTGGCTGCTGATCGGCGTCGTGTCCTTCGATCTGGCGATCCTCGTCATCTGGAAGTACGCCGGGTTCGCCACGGAGCAGATCGACGCCTTCGCCGGATTGTTCGGCGGTGACTTCCCCATCGCCGAACTCGCGCTGCCCATCGGCATCTCGTTCTTCACCTTCCACCACATCTCCTACGTGGTGGACATCTACCGCGGCGAACGGCCCGCGCTGCGTGACCCGGTCTCGTTCGGCACCTACATCTCGATGTTTCCGCAGCTGGCCGCGGGGCCCATCGTGCGTTACCGCGAGATCGCCGACCAGTTGCCGCAACACCGGCGACACCGACTGGACGACATAGCGGCCGGGTTCCCCCGGTTCGCGCTCGGGCTGTGCAAGAAGGCCATCATCGCCGACTCGCTTGCCCCGATGGTCGACGCGTGCTTCTCCACGCCCGCCGACGAAATGACGTTCGCGATCGCGTGGCTGGGCGCCATCGGCTACACGCTGCAGCTGTACTTCGACTTCTCCGGCTACTCCGACATGGCCATCGGGCTGGGTCGGATGCTGGGCTTTCGGCTGCCGGAGAACTTCGCGCGCCCGTACTCGTCGGTGACGATCACCGAGTTCTGGCGGCGTTGGCACATGTCGCTTTCCCGCTGGTTTCGCGACTACGTCTACATCCCGCTCGGCGGGAACCGCTTCGGAGCGGCCAGAACCTATCGCAACCTGTCGGTGGTGTTCGTGCTGACCGGCTTCTGGCACGGTGCGGCCTGGACGTTCGTGGTGTGGGGTGTCTACCACGGAGCGCTGCTGATCATCGAGCGGGCGTTCGGCTGGGACACCACGCCGCAAGCGCCACACCAGCGCCTCGCCCGCCGGGCGCTCACGCTCCTGCTGGTGGTCTTCGGGTGGGTGTTCTTCAGGGCCGCCGATGTCGGCGACGCGCTGACCATGCTGGGCCACATGCTCGTGCCCGACTTCACGGGCCTCACCGATGTCGTCGAGACCGCGCTGACCAGCCAGCGGTTGGTGTTGCTGCTCGGCGCGGCGGCGATCTTCTTCCTCCCCGCGCACCCCGTGGCGGGCCCTCTGCTGGAGTCCGCGCGCAGCAAACCCGCGACGGCACTGCGGGTGGGTGTGATGACCGTAGGGCTTGGCTACTCCGCGATCCTCGTGGCGACGGGCACCTTCAGCCCTTTCCTGTATTACCAGTTCTGACCCTGGGCTGCGACAGCTCGATTGTCCGACAAGTGTGTAACAAGTGGCCGCCGGTGTGCGACGGTGGTCATACAAGGTCGGACCGCCGCTGTTGGGGCACCTATGCGCAGGACTCACCTCGAACTGGAACACGACGAGAGATTCAGCGGATCACCCCGTCCTTACCTGCTCCTCGACCGAAGCTTGAGGATCGCGGCGGCGAACCAGGCGTACCTGGATGCCACCGGTCGTACCCAGGATGAGCTCAACGGCAGGCAGGTGTTCGACGCCTTTCCCGACAACCCTGCCGACCCCGACGCCAACGGCGTCGCGAACCTTGGTGCTTCCCTGCAGAAGGTCCTGCGAACGGGACGGCTGGACCGGATGTGGGTACAGCGGTACGACGTTCCCGGCACGACGCCAGACGACCCGTTCGTGCTGAAGTACTGGAGTCCTGTCAACCACCCGGTGCGCGAGCACCGCACCGGTCCCGTGGTCGGCGTAGTGCACCACGTCGAGGACGTCACGTCGCTGTGGGCGCCGTTGCACGGCGTGCCGCCCACACCGCAAACCACCGACATGCCGTCAGCCGACGACTGGACCAAGTTCGTCGCCGCCGTGTCCACGAACGAACGGGTGCACGAGGAGACGGCGCGAGAGGTCGCCCAGTTGCGGCAGGCCCTGTCCTCCCGGGTCGTCATCGAACAGGCGAAGGGAATCATCATGGCCCGCAGGCGGTGCTCACCGAACGAGGCATTCGAGATCCTTCGCAAGGCTGCCCGCGACTCCAACGTGAAACTCCGCGCGCTGGCCGCCTCACTCGTCGAGAGTGTGGCTGACAACGGCTGAACGCAGAACTCGCGGGCGAGAGCGGGGGACTCGCGGGCAGGAGCGGGGGACTCGCGGGCAGGCGGTCAGTCGGTCTTGGGGGTGAGCGCCAGCTGGTCCGGGTGGAAGGCCTCTCTGGTGGGCGGGGGTATCCACGCCTTCGGCTGGGTGCTCTTGTGCCTGCCGAGTTCGACCAGGCTCAACGGCGCGCGCAGGTCGGTTCCGTACGCGGTGAGATCGCTGACCCTGGCCAGCGACAACCCACGCGACTCGACACCAACGCCGATCGCCACCACATAGGTGTCCGGGAGCGCCTCCGTGAAGCCCGTCCACGCGCCCGCGAAATGCCACACCCGCGCGCGGACCCACGCCCCGTCGATGTCCCACCACACCAACGGCCACTCGCGGTAGCGCTTCGCCTGCCGCTCGGCGTGTTCGACAAGCGCGACGATGAGTCCCTCGGGTCTGGGTACCGACGTGTCCGGCAATGTCAGGTTCACCAGTCCGAGTGCCCCGCTGTGTGCCACCTCGGCCACCGGATCTCCCCCACGCGGGCACATCGTCTGCTCGTAACGCTTCCGGGGCAGGGTGCCGACTCGCACCCCACTTTCACCCTCTTCCTCGCGGTGGCCGAGCCACAGCGCCCACGGCGGTGCATCTGGTGCACCCTCGAAGAAGTCCACCCAGCGCACGGCCCGAAAACCCGCACCGACTCCGTACACGGGAAAGTCCACGGGCTGCGACGGCCTTACAGCGGCATCCGATTCCACCCGAAGATAGTGCACCGTTACGGCACAGTCGGCAGGACGATCGTTACCAACCCGAGCCCTACCCGGGTGAAGCGTTCGCGATCCAACCCCGCAATACCGGGCGCAAACGCTTGCGCGGAGCCGCCGTCTCAGCCCTGCCCGTAGCCGCGAAGCTTGTCCACAACGTGTTCGAGTTCCGCGTGCGGCAACAACCGGGGCGCCCCCGCCGAGCTCGCGAGCAACCACAACCTGCATGCCCACTCCAACTGCTGGGCTCGGTGATACGCCGCGGCAAGGCTCCCGCCGTAGGTCAGCGTGCCGTGGTTGGCCAGCAGGCAGCCCCTTCGGCCTTGCAGCGCGGCCAGCATCGCGTCGGCCAGCGCCTGCGTGCCGTACGTCGCGTACGGCGCCACCCGCACCGTCGCTCCCACCGTCGCTAGGACGTAGTGCACCAACGGCACCTCGTCGACCAATGTGGACACCGCGGTCGCGTGGACGGCGTGGGTGTGCACGATCGCGGTGATCTCCTCACCGTCGGGATCGGCCGCCTCCCGGTACACGCTCAGATGCATCGGCAGCTCGCTGGTCGGCGCCAGTGCTCCGTCGACCACCGAACCGTCCATCGCCACCACCGGAACGTCGCGCGCGACCAGCGACTCGTAATCCACCCCGGTCGGCGTCACCGCCACCAACTCGCCCGCCCGCACCGAGATGTTGCCCGAGGTACCTACCACCAAGCCGTCCGCGACCATTCGACGCGCGTGATCGCACACCGCCGACCTCTGCTCACCCAGCAACATTCAGCGAGCGTAACGGACCTGCCGTGCCTTGCCCTCGGCGTAGTCCGCATGTCCAGCCAGGTGCGGCGGCACGCCGACCTCCCACCACGCTCCCGCTTCGGTCCACGCGCTGGAGTGCGTGCGCAGCACGACCACCGCCGGAACCCTTTCCGCGACGGCGGCCGCGCGTGCCTGCAGGTACGCGGCACGCAGCGACTCCAGATCGTCGGCTCGAAACACCGCGCAGCCCAGCGATTCGGCGTGCGCGGCGAAGTCCACGCTCGGCGGGGTGTCGTGTGCCGTCCGGCAGTCGGAATACATGTTGTTGAACGCGGCCGCGCCGTTGCCCTCCTGCAGCCTGGCGATCACCGCGTAGCCGCCGTTGTCACACACGACCGCTACGAACGGGTGCCCCGCGAACGCGGCTGAGAACAGCTCGGAGTTCAACATGAGGTACGAGCCGTCGCCGAGCACCGTGGTGACGAGCCCGGTCTCCCACGCCATCGCGGCTCCCCAGGCGCCTGCGAGCTCGTAGCCCATGCAGGAGAAGCCGTACTCCACATCGATCGGGGCCTCACCCGCCGAGCGCCAACCGCCGACCAACTCACCCGGCAGGCCACCGGAGGAGGTCAACACGTAGTCACCGCTGTCGGACAGGTCGTTGACAACACCCACCACCTGGGCATAGCTGGGCAGGCCGGTCCCGGGTGCGCGCAGCCGATCGATGTGAGCGTCCCAACCGGCCCGCTCCCTTTCCGCCCTTGCCGCCCAGCCGGGTTCGCCGATCGGCCCACCCGGCAGCGCCGCTTCCAACTCCTGCAACACGCGCAGCGCGTCGCCAACGACGGTGGTGGCGCCGTGCTTGACCGCGTCGAAGCGCGCGACGTTCACCGTCACCAGCCGCACTTCGCGCGGGAACACCGTCCACGAGGCGGTGGTGAAGTCCTGCAGCCGGGTGCCCACGGCGAGCACGACGTCGGCCTCAGCCGCCAGGGCGTTGCCGGACGCGGAGCCGGTGATGCCGAGTGGACCCGCGAACAGTGGTTCGGCGTGCGGTACGAGCGCGCGGCCCGCGGTGGTTTCCACGACGGGAACGGCATGGGCCCTTGCGAAGTCCAGCGCGACCGAGGCCGCACCGGAATAACGCACCCCGCCGCCGAGCACCAGCAACGGCCGCCGCGCGTTCGCCAACACCCGTACGGCGTCGGCTACCTCGCCGGTGTCCGGCCCGGGCCGCAGCACCCGGCGCAGCCGTGGCTCGAACAGCGACTCCGGGAAGTCGTAGGTCTCGGCCTGCACGTCCTGCGGCAGCGCGAGGGTCACCGGCCCCGTGTCGGCCGGGTCGGTGAGCACCCTTGCCACCTGCGGTAACGTCGCCTGCAACTGTTCGGGCCGCGTGATGCGGTCGAAGTACCTGCTCACCGCGCGGAACGCGTCGTTGACCGTGGTCGTGGCGTCGCCGAAGTGCTCCACCTGCTGCAACACCGGGTCGGGCGCCCTACCCGCGAAGGTGTCGCCTGGAAGCAGCAGCAGCGGCAGCCGGTTGGCGTGGGCAACGCCTGCAGCCGTCACCATGTTGAGTGCGCCGGGGCCGATCGACGACGTCACGACGCCGACCTGGCGCCGGTGCCTTGCCTTCGCGTAGCCCACCGCGGCGAGCGCCATGCCCTGCTCGGTATGTCCTCGCCACACCGGCAGGCTGTCACGGTACTCGGCGAGCGCGCTGCCGAGCCCCAGCACGTTGCCGTGCCCGAAAATGGCGAACACACCGGGGAACAGCGGGGCCTGCGTCCCGTCGAGCAGTTCCGTGCGCTGGGCGGCGAGCCAGCGCACCAGTGCCTGGGCCGTGGTGAGCTTCATGCCCGCCTCCCCGCCGCCGTCGTGACGGGGCAGCGCGGGTCCACGGCCTGCTGCCGCCAACTGTCGCGCACCCAGGAATGCGCGGGATCGTCGCAGAACGCCATGGACCGCGCCTGGGCCGGGCCCGCGAGCACGTTGAGGTAGTACATCGGGTAACCGGGCGCGGCGACACACGGGCCGTGATATCCGCGCGGGATGAGGAACACGTCGCCGTCGCGTACGGCCACGTCCTCGTCGAGTTCGCCGTCCGCGGTGTAGGTGCGATGCAGGCCGAAGCCCTCCCTGCTCGGCCGCACCTGGTCCCGCCCTGCGATACGGAAGTAGTAGATCTCCTCGTTGACCACTTCGCACTCGCTCGCCTCGTCGTGCTTGTGCGGCGGGTAGGACGACCAGTTGCCGTCGGGTGTGATCAGCTCGCAGGCGTTGAGTTTGTCCGCGTGGTCCCACACACCGGGCACGCCGAAGTTGTTCACCTGCCTGGTGGCGTTGCCCGCGCCGCGCACTTCCACCGGCACCTGTTCGGCCGGACCGTAGGCGGGGTCCAGCCTTCGCCCGCACCGCGCCATCGGCAGCGCCACCTCGCAGTCCTGCGACGAGGAGAGCTTCACCTGCGCATCCCGCGGCACGTAGGCGAAGTCGGTGACCCTGCTGAAAACCGAGTCCCTTCCGGTGAGCTCGAACCAGCCGCCGTCGACCTCGACGACACAGCCGCCGGAAAGCGGAAGGACGAAAGCCTCGAACTGGCCGGTCGAGACCAGCCGTGGCTGCCCGGCCCGCAGCGAAAGCACCCGAAGTCCCGCGTAGGTCCACCCGGCTGTGTCGGGGGTGAGCAGCACCGGATCTTCGCCGTCGGCGAGGGTTCCCAGCGGTCGATGCAGCTTGCTCATCGGGCCTCCCGTTCGTTGCGCGGCACCCACACCCGGTCCATGGTCCGCGCCGCTGCCTCGACCGCGGCCTCGACATCGCCGTCCGGCGGGTACAGCAACGACCGGCCCACGACGAGGCCGCGCACGACGGGATGGGCGAGTGTGCGCCCCCAGGAGTCGAGGTCGGCGGTGAGATCACCGGAGGGCACACCACCGAGCACCACCACTGGCAGCGTTGTCGCGTCGAGCACCCGGCCGTCGTCCACCGCGGGCAGCTTGAGCCACGTGTGCGCCGAGGTGGCGCCGAGCCCGGACGCCACGGCCACGGCGCGCGCAAGTGAAGCGGTGTCACGGCGCAGCACCAGCTTGCCGTTCTCACGCCGGTAGGGCAGCGGCTCGACCATCGCGGCCACCCCGGCCTCGGCCAGCTCCGACACCGCACGAGCACACGACTCGATCGTCGGCACCGTTGCGGCGTCGCTGTCCTCCAGCCGCAGCAACATCTTCCCACCGTCCAATCGCGACTCCCGAATGGACTTCGCGGTGTAGCCGGTGAACCTGTCGTCGAGTTCCCAGTCAGCCCCCGCCAGACCGCCCCGGTTCATGGACCCGATGACGACCTTGCGCTGCAACGCACCGAGCAGCAACAGTTCCTCGACGATGTCGGCCGTACCGAGCACACCGTCAACGGCGGGGTTGGCAAGCGCCACGAGCAGCCGCCTCAGCAGCTCACGGCGATCCGCCATGGCCAACGGGTCGGCCCCCACTCCCAGCATCCCCCTCGCCGGGTGGTCGGCGGCCACCAGGAACAGGGTGCCGTGCTCGGAAAGCAGGTTCGGCCTTCGCTCTCGCCTCGCGTAGGCGGCGCGGACGGCGCCGGGGTCGTTCGCGCGCACGCGGAGCAGTTCGCGCCACTGCTCGTCAGTGATCAACTCGCCAACGTCCTTTCGATCTCCTCGCGAGTGGGCATGGCATCAGCACACGCGAGCCTTGCCGCCACGATCGCGCCTGCCGCGTTGGCGTACCTCGCGATCCGTACCGGGTCCCACCCGGAAAGCAGGCCGTGCACCAGTGCTCCGCCGAACCCGTCGCCCGCACCAAGCCCGCAGACGACGGCGACCGGGAACGGCGGCACCGTCCACGACCCGTCCCGCGTGGCCACCAGCACGCCCGCCGAGCCCTTCTTGATCAGCGCGAGTTCCACGCCCCTGGCCAGCATCCTGCGCGCGGCCTCCTCGGGATCGCTGGTGCCGACGGCGACCTCGGCCTCGGCCCGGTTGCCCACAGCCACGGTCACGTGGTCGAGCAGCCAGCCGATCTCGGTCCGGGCCGTGGGCATGTCCGGCCAGAACATCGGCCGGTAGTCCAGGTCCAGCACCGTGTGCCCGGCGCGGTTCCTGCGTCGAAGCAGTTCGCGTTGGGTGGTACGGGACGGCTCGGCGCACATGCCGGTGCCGGTGACCCACAGCAGTGGGACGGAATCGACGACGTCCCACGGCACGTCGTCCGCTGTCAGCGTCAGATCCGGTGCAAGCGGCGCGCGGTAGAACAACAGCGGCGGGTCCTCCGGCGGATCGAGCGCGCAGAACACCACCGGCGTGAGCAGATCCTCGGCCGTGCCGACGTAGTCGGGACTCACCCCGAACTCTCGCAGCGCCGAGCGCACGTAGGTACCGAACCCGTCAGGCCCCACCTTCGTCAACACCGCCGTTCGCCTGCCCAGCCGCGCGGCGGCCACCGCGACGTTGGTCGCGGTGCCGCCGAGTGACTTGGCGAACGAACGCACCCCGGCGAGAGGCACACCGCTTTGTTCCGGGTAGAGATCCACCCCGACCCTGCCGACCGTGAGCGCTTCCAGCGTCACTTCGCGTTCACCGACCGCAGTTCGTGCTCAAGCGCCTCGATCTCGGCGCCACCGGCCATCTGGCTGGTCAACTCGGCCAGGTCGATCTCGGACTTCTCGTAGCTTCCGAGTGGCGCTCCCCGGTTGAGCAGCAGGAACCGGTCACCCACGGGGTAGGCGTGGTGCGGGTTGTGGGTGATGAGCACGACCCCGAGGCCGCGATCCCTTGCCTGCGCGACATAACGCAACACCACACCCGCCTGTTTCACCCCCAGCGCGGCGGTCGGCTCGTCGAGGATCAACACCTTCGCTCCGAAATGGACGGCTCTCGCGATGGCGACGCACTGCCGCTCGCCCCCGGACAGCGTGCCGACCGGCTGCTCCACGTCACGCAGGTCGATTCCCATGTCGGCGAGTGCGCGCTTGGTGGTCTCCCTGCCCTCGCGGCGGTCGAGGAACTTCAGCGGACCGATGCTCTTCCTCGGTTCGGCGCCGAGGAAGAAGTTGCGCCACACACTGAGCAGCGGAACGACGGCGAGATCCTGGTACACGGTCGCGATGCCCAGTTCGAGCGCGTCACGGGGCGAGGCGAAGCTGACCGGCCTGCCCTCGACCAGGAACTCGCCGCTGTCGTGTCTGTGCACACCCGCGAGGATCTTGATCAGGGTCGACTTACCCGCGCCGTTGTCACCGAGTACGCAGGTCACCTCCCCGGCGTTGACCACGGTCGACACGTCCCGCAACGCGATGACGCTGCCGTAGGACTTGCCGATCCCCCTTACCTCGATCAACGGCGTGTCCGGCTGCCCAGTCATCGCCTCACCCTCTCCGCGCGTCGCCGGAATGTGTTGTTCACCAGCACCGCGGCAAGCAGCATCACGCCGAGGAACAGCATGAACCAGTCGCTGTCCCAGTTGGCGTAGACGATCCCCTGCCGCGCCATTCCGAAGATCAACGCACCGATGGCCGCGCCGATCGCCGAACCGAATCCACCGGTCAGCAGGCAGCCGCCCACGACGGCCGCCGTGATGAACTGCAACTCCAGCCCGATGCCCTGGTTGGCCTGCGCGGTCGTGTAGCGCAGGATGTTGATCGAGCCCACCAACCAGGCCGCCGTCGCCGTCGTCATGAACAGCAGGATCTTGGTGCGCACCAGCGGAACGCCGACTGCGCGGGCGCTCACGGGCGCCCCACCGACCGCGAAGATCCAGTTTCCGAACGGGGTACGCACCAGCACGATCGCCGCGACGGCGGCGACCACGATCCACCACAGGATCGACACCTGGAACGACGTGCCCGCGACGTCGATCGTCGAGGCGAACAGCATGCCTGCCGACTCGTAGCCGTCCGCGCTACGGATACCCGACACCTGGACGGTGCCGGTGG
Source organism: Saccharomonospora marina XMU15 (assembly GCF_000244955.1). Lineage (GTDB taxonomy): Bacteria > Actinomycetota > Actinomycetes > Mycobacteriales > Pseudonocardiaceae > Saccharomonospora_A > Saccharomonospora_A marina. The sequence continues at coordinate 5,121,899 of NZ_CM001439.1, forward strand.
CCAACCTGGTCACACCCAGGTTGAGCCCCTGCAGCGCCAGGAAGGTGCCGAGCGTGACGATGAAGCTGGGCAGCCCGGTCCGCATGACGAGCCAGCCGTTGAAACCTCCGACGGCCAGCGCGAACACCAGCGAGCCGCCGAGCGCCAACCACACGTTCCAACCCAACTGTGTGGCGAGAATGCCCGTGACCAGCGCGGTGGAGGCGGTCAGCACGCCTGCTGACAGGTCGAACTCCCCGCCGATCATCAGCAGCGACACCGCCACCGCCATGATGCCCAGCGTGGAGGCGGTGTCCAGCCAGGTCGCCACGCCGTTGACGCTGAGGAACTGCTCGGTGACGAGGGAGAAGAAGGCGAACACCGTGACCGCGCCCAGCAGGGCGCCGATCTCCGGCCGCACCACCAGCCGGTCGAGCGGGCGCGCTCGCGCGACCCGCTCGTCGGCCGGACCGGCTGCCGTGACGGTCATCGCGTACCCCGGTCGACGTACTGCCCGATGCGGTCCACGTTGTCCTTCTCCACCAGGTCGGGCCCGGTCAGCACCGGCCTGCCACCGCCGACCACGTTCGCGTTGTCGGCGTAGAGTTTCAGGAACTGCACCGGCAGGTAGCCCTGCAGGTACTGCTGCTGGTCCACCGCGAACAGCACGTCACCCGCCTTGATCGCGGCCACCACATCGGAGTTGAGGTCGAAGGTCGCCACCTGTGCCTTCGAGTTGGCCGCCTCGGCCGCGCTCGCCGCGAGCGCGGCGACCTGCGAGTTCAGCGTCAGCACGGCGTCGATTTCCTGGTCGGTCTGCAGCGCGCCCCTGATGCGTGACTCGACGTCGGTGGGGTTGTTGATGTCCACCTGAAGGTTGCTCACCTGGCCGCCGAAACCGTCGCGCGCGCCGTCGCAACGCTGGTTGAGGCCGATGTTGCCCGCCTCGTGAATCACGCAGAGCAGCTTCTTCTTGCCGAGTTCGGAGAACTTGGCTCCGGCTGTCTCGCCCGCGACACTCTCGTTCTGCCCCACGTGGGTCAGCGCACCGAACTCGGCACTGCGGTCCTCACCGGAGTTGATGGTGATCACGGGAATGCCCGCCTCGACCGCCCGCTTGATCGAGGGGCCGAGCGCGTCCGGGTTCGCCATCGAGACCACGATCCCGCCCACTTTCTGGGCCACCGCGTTGTCGATGAGCTTGGCCTGGTTTCCGGGGTCGCCGTCGGAGTTGTACTCGACATCGACGCCCAGATCACGGCCCGCCGCCTCCGCACCGTTCTTGACCACGTTCCAGAACGCGTCACCGGGGGTGCCGTGCGAGATGACGGCCACGGAAAGGCCCTCACCCTGCTGCTGGCCACCGGCGGCGGCTTCGTCGCCGGATTCGGTGCCCTGCGGGCCGGAGCACGCGGCAAGCAACAACGCGCCCGCCGAGCAGGCGGCCAGCCACCAGCGGCGGCGGTTCTTGACGGGAGCGGGCCGGTGGGCGCCGCCGGTTCGGTCAGACTTCATTGTCTCTCCAGGTTTTTTCAGCTAGCCGGCCGACAACCGGCCGAGGACGTCGGTGAGGTGGGCAAGACTGCGGGCGACGGCGCGCCCCGGGAGGTCGTCGGCATCGTGCTCGTCGAGCGCGGTGTCCTGTTCCAGGACGTACCAGCCCCGATAGCCCGCCTCGTGGACGGACCGCACCATCGCCTCGGTGTCGACGTCCCCCTCGCCGAGCGGGACGTAAAGGCCCTGCCCGACCGCCGCGGTGTAGGACAGCTCGCCCGCTCGCACACGCTGCGCCAACTCGCCGCGGACGTCCTTGAGATGGACGTGGCCCACGCGTTCGGGATACCGGCGAGCCAGCTCCACCGGATCGGTGCCTCCGATCAGGAGGTGGCCGGTGTCGAGGCACAGCGGTAGCTCGCAGTCGGCAAGGAAGCGCTCCACCTCGTCCTGGGTCTCCACGTGCGTGCCCACGTGCGGGTGCAGCACCGTCGCCACGCCGTAACTCGCCGCGAGGTCACCGATAGCCGTGGCCGTGCGCACCAGCGTGCGCCACTGCGTGTCGTCGAGTGCGGGCCGCTCGTCGTAGCCGTCCAGCCCGGTGGCGGCCGCGAGCACCAGCACGTCGCCACCGGCCGCCGCGAACAGCGCCGCCGATTCCTCGGCCGCCGCCAGCGCCAGATCCGCTCGCTCGTGCAGCGGTACCGCGACGAACCCGCCCACCAGGCTCAGTCCGTGCGCACCGAGCAGCGCTTTCAGCTCGGCGGGCTCCCTCGGCAGGTAACCGGGAGGCCCGAGTTCGGTGGCGGCCAGGCCTGCACCTGCCAGCTCGGAGAGCACGGTGGACACGTCGAGCATCCTGCCCCAACCAGGGACCTCGCAGACACCCCAGGAGATCGGCGCACCCGCCACTCGCAGTCCCGCAGGCGTCGTCATCGTCGCCCCTCTCCGCTCGGCTCGCCGGAGCGCCCTACCGTTAGAGCGCTCTATTGGTTGGAGCGCGACAATCGTGTAGCGTCCTGAACGGCACTGTCAAGGCCATTCGCCGCACGAATCCCGAATCCGGAGGGCACGTTGGCGCGACCGACCATGGAGGACGTGGCCGCACGGGCGGGCGTGTCCCGTGCGCTGGTCTCATTGGTCTTCAACAACTCGCCGAAGGTGAGCGAGCAGCGCAGAGCCGCGGTGCTCGCCGCGGCCGAGGAGTTGGGCTACCAGCCGCACGTGATGGCCAGAGCGTTGGCCAGCCGCACCTCCACGGTGTTGGGCGTGATGGTCTCCGACCTGCGCAACGCCTTCTTCGCCGATGTCATCGAGGGGCTGGAGGCGGCGGCACGCGAGGCCGGGTTCGAACTCGTGCTCACCACCGGCTCGCGAAGCCCTGGCAGGGAAAGGGCCGCACTGCGCAGCCTGCTTTCCTTCCATCCTGCCGGTATCGCGCTGCTCTCACCCGTCGTACCCGCGTCAGCCGTCGCGGCCGCGGCGCAGAAATGCCCCGTCGTGCTGGTCTCTCGAAGCTCTCGGCTCTCCAATGTAGACACCGTGAACGACGACGGAGTCGCGGGTTCGCGGCTGGCCGTCGAGCACCTGATCGCGCTCGGTCACCGCCGCATAGCCCACCTCGACGGGGGCACGGCCACCACCGCCGCCGCGCGCCGCAAGGGCTACCGACTCGCGATGGAGGCGCACGGGTTGGCGCCCGTGGTGGTGCCGAGCGAGCACACCGACACCGCGGGCGAGAAGGCGGTTCGCCAGCTGCTCAACACGCCCGCCCGCGACTCGTGGCCCACCGCGCTGTTCTGCGGCAACGACTTCAACGCCTTCGGCGCGATCTCCGCGCTTGAGGAGGAAGGCCTGCGGGTTCCCGAGGACATCTCGGTGGTGGGCTACGACAACACCTCGCTGGCGGCACTCAAACGGGTCTCGCTGACCACCGTCGACCAGCCGAGGCTGCAGATGGGCAGGCTGGCCGTGCAGGCGCTGCTGGAACGGATCAGGGGCGGGCGCAGCGAACCCGCGAGGCAGCTGCTGCGGCCCTCGCTCGTCGTGCGCGGCAGCACCTGCCCACCCTCGCACTGAGCTGTTGCGACCAACGCGATCGAAGGAGCGCTGTACTGCCGTGGCTGAACTGGTGAAACATTGGATCGACAACGCCCACACCCCGGGCGTGACCACCCGCACCGGCGAGGTGTTCCAGCCCGCGACGGGAGCCGTCGCGAGGCAGGTCGCGCTCGCGGGCAGCGCCGATGTCGACCTCGCCGTCGCCTCCGCCACCAAGGCGGCGCGGGAATGGGCGGACAGCTCGCTGCAGACCCGCGCCAAGGTGCTGTTCGGCTTCCGGCAGCTGGTGGACGCCCACCGGACCGAACTCGCCGAGCTGATCACCGCCGAGCACGGCAAGGTGCTCTCCGACGCGCACGGTGAGGTGCAGCGGGGGCTGGAGGTGGTCGAGTTCGCCTGCGGTATCGGGCAGTTACTGAAGGGTGAGCACTCCGAGCAGGTCTCGCGAGACGTCGACGCCTACTCGGTGCGCCACCCGCTGGGCGTGGTCGCGGGCATCACCCCGTTCAACTTCCCGGTGATGGTCGCGATGTGGATGTTCCCGATCGCCATCGCGTGCGGCAACGCGTTCGTGCTCAAGCCATCCGACCGCGACCCTTCCGCCTCGATCCGGCTCGCCGAGTTGTTCGCCGAAGCGGGGCTGCCGCCGGGCGTGTTCAACGTGGTCAACGGGGACGGCGAGGCGGCAGGCGCGCTGCTCGACCATCCCGGCGTCGCGGCGGCCTCCTTCGTCGGCTCGACACCGGTGGCCAGGCAGGTTTACGCGCGAGGCACGGCGGCAGGCAAGCGGGTTCAGGCGCTCGGCGGAGCCAAGAACCACATGGTGGTGCTGCCCGACGCCGACGTCGATGTCGCGGCGGACGCCGCCGTCTCGGCGGGCTACGGCAGCGCGGGCGAGCGCTGCATGGCCATCTCTGTGGTCGTGGCCGTCGGCGGGATCGCCGACCCACTGGTGAACGCGATCGCCGAGCGCACGCGCGCGCTGCGGACCGGGCCCGGCACCGACCCGGAATCCGAGATGGGTCCGCTGGTCACCGCGGCGGCACGTGACCGCGTCACGTCCTACATCGAGGCGGGCGTCGAGCAGGGCGCCACGGCGGTGGTCGACGGGCGCGGCAGCGCACCTTCCGGCCACGAGGCCGGGTTCTGGGTCGGCCCGACCCTGTTCGATCACGTGCGGCCGCAGATGTCGATCTACACCGACGAGATCTTCGGACCGGTGCTGTGCGTGGTCCGCGTGCCGACCTTCGACGAGGCCGTCGAACTGGTGAACGCCAACCCGTACGGCAACGGGGTGGCGATCTTCACCGGCGACGGGCTGGCCGCCCGCAGGTTCCAGCGCGAGGTGACGGTTGGCATGGTCGGCATCAACGTGCCGATCCCGGTGCCGATGGCCTACTACTCCTTCGGCGGCTGGAAGGACTCGCTGTTCGGCGACACCCACGTGCACGGCGTGCACGGCGTGCACTTCTACACCCGCACCAAGGCGGTGACCGCCAGGTGGCCACGGCAGCACCACGGTGTGGATCTCGGCTTTCCCACCCACGGCTGAACAACCTCGAAAGGGCACAGTATGCGTTTGGGACTCGCGGGCACCGGCCGGATCGGCACCGCACACGCGCGAATCCTCGAAGACCTCCCCGCCGTGGAGTCAGTCGTGGTCGCCGACATCGACCCTGCTCGGGCGAGAGCCACGGCAGGCGCGCTCGGCATGGAGTTCGCGGCGGGCATCGACGAGTTGTTCTCCGCGCGACCGGACGGGCTGGTGGTGGCCACGGCGACGGACGCGCACCCCGAACTCGTCATCAGGGCTGTCGAGGCGGGTATCCCGGTGTTCTGCGAGAAGCCGGTGGCCGCCGACATCGCGGGCACGCTCGATGTCATCGAGCGAACCAAGGGTTGCGGCGTCGAGGTGCAGATCGGGTTCCAGCGCCGGTTCGACCCAGGGCATCTGGCCGCACGGTCGGCCGTCGCGGAAGGGAAGCTGGGCCGACTACACACGCTGCGGGCGACCACACTGGACCCTGCTCCCCCTCCCGCGGAGTACATCCCGCGTTCCGGCGGGCTGTTCAGGGACTGCAGCGTGCACGACTTCGACGCGATCCGCTGGGTCACCGGCAGGGAAGTGGTCGAGGTCTACGCGCTGGGAACCAACCGGGGCGCCGAGTTCTTCGCGCGAGCAGGCGACGTCGACACCGCCGCCGCCGTGCTCACGCTCGACGACGACACGATCGCGCTCGTGTCGGCCACGCGCTACAACGGTGCGGGCTACGACGTGCGGCTGGAACTACTCGGATCGCGCGACAGTATCGCCGTCGGGGTGGACGAACGTACCCCGCTCAGTTCCGTCGAGCCGGGCGTACCACGGCCCGCGGGCCCGGCCTACCCACACTTCCTTGATCGTTTCCAGGCAGCCTATGTCCGCGAGTTGGCCGCGTTCGCCGACGTGGTCGCCGGCCGCTGCGCCAGCCCGTGCACCCCTGCGGACGCGCTCGAGGCGTTCTACGTGGCAGAGGCGTGCGAGCTCTCCCGACGGCAACGGCGCCCCGTCTCGATCTCCGAAGTGCGCTGAGCCGCTTCCCCAGTCGCACGCCCCCGCGCTTCAGCCCACTCAGGCAGGCTGCTTCTGCGACTCCTGCTCCTGCTCCGCGGACTCCGGCTCGGGCCCCAGTCGATCAATGGCTTCCCGCAGGGCGAGGTGGCTGGCGGCCAGCCGCTCGGCGACCTTCTCGCGCAGTTGCAGCGCCTCGGTGCGCTTGTGCTCCGCGTCGGCGAGCTTGCGCTCCGCCTCGGCGATCATCGTGTCGGCACGCTGCTCGGCATCGCGGCGCAACTCCTCGGCGGCCTGCTCCGCCTCGGCACGCTTGGCCGCCAGTTCCTCCTCAGTCTCGCGCTGCAGTGTGGTGCGCCGCTCCTCGGCTTCCTTGTCGAGTGCGTCGCGCCGCTGCTTGGCCTCCTCGCCGAGCCGCTCGGCCTCCTCCTGAGCCTTCTGCCTTGTCTTGTCCGCATAGGAATCGGCGGCTTCCCGCGTCGCCGCGGCCTCCTGCTCCGCCTTGGTCCGCAGCTCACTGATCTCGTCCTCGGCCAGCTGCATCATCGTCTTGACCCGCTCGGTCATCGCCGCGGGCCCGGCCGGGTCCTCGACCATGCGGGTCAGCGCCGCCTTGGCGTCGGCCAGTTCGGTCTGCGCGTAACTCAGCGCCTTCGTCAGTTCGGTGACCGAGGCACTCGCCTCGTCGCGGTGTTTCGCCGCGGCGGCCAGTTCGTCGCTGAGTTTTTTGACGTATTCGTCCACCTGTGCCTGGTCGTAACCACGGAAGGCGGTCGCGAACGGGGAATTCCTGTTGGGGTTCGGGGGTGCTTCAGCTTCTGCCATTCGGCAACCTTAGTGAGTCCACAAGCTCAATCCCATACCTCCGAACGGACCCATTCGACGAGTTCCGGCTACGGTGAGCTGAGCCGTCCGGAGGTGACCACACGGGCAGCTAGCGGGAGGGAGGCCTGCGGATGGAAGCGGTTGCGGACGACCTCGCCCGGAACTGGCCGCTGTATGCGGCGATCCCGGTCGTTGCCGCGCTGATCGGCTACGTCACCAAGCGCGTCGCCATCGAGATGATGTTCAAACCGCTCGAGTTCGTCGGTATCAAGGGCACCTTCCTCGGCTGGCAGGGAGTGGTTCCACGGCATGGCGGAAGGATGGCCGCGGTCGCCACCGACCTGCTCACCTCCAACCTGCTCGACGTCCGAGACGTGTTCGACCGGATCGACCCCGACCGGATCACCAGGGAAATCGAACAACCCCTGCTGCGAGCCGTCGACGAGATCGCCCGCGACGTACTGACCGAGTGTCACCCGAAGCTGTGGGAGGCGCTGCCCCAGATGGCGCGGGAGCTGCTCATCAAGCAGCTCCAGGCGACCTCGCCGAAGCTCGTGCGGCAGGTGATGGACGAGCTGAGGTCCAACCTCGACGAGGTGCTCGACGTCAAGCACATGAGCGTGCGGCGCCTTACCTCTGACAAGTCCCTGCTGGTGAGGCTCATAAGGGAGACCTCAAGGCCCGAGATGGCCTTCATCGCACGCTCCGGCATCTACTTCGGTTTCGTTCTCGGCGTCGTGCAGTCGGTGGTGTGGGCACTGACCAAGAACCCGATCGTGATGCCGATCTTCGGCGCCTCGATCGGCCTGTTCACCGACTGGCTGGCCATCAAACTCATCTTCGTGCCGAGGGAGCCGATCCGGTTCGGCCGTTTCACCCTGCACGGGAAGTTCCAGCGCAGGCGCGCGGAAGTGGCGCGGCAGTACGGCGAGATGATCGCCAACGAGTTGCTGACCGTGCCGAATCTGATGGAGGCGATACTGCGCGGACCACGTTCCGATCGGCTGGTCGCGATGGTGCGCCGGATGGTGGCCGATGCCGTGGAGGAGCAGGCCGAGGCGGCACGTCCACTGGCAGGCGTCGCCATCGGCAGGCGGCGGCTGGAGGAGATCAAGCGTGCCGCCGCGGAACGCGCGCTGCGAAGGCTGCCCGACACCGTGCGGCATGCCGAGGACTACCTCACCAGGGCCATGGACGTGGCGAACATGGTGGAGGATCGCATGCTGCGGCTCACCCCGGTCGAGTACGAGGAACTGCTGCGACCTGCCTTCAGGCAGGACGAGTGGAAGCTCATCGCGGTCGGCGGCGTGATCGGTTTCGTCGTCGGCGAGTTGCAGGTCCTGCTGATGTTGCATTAGCCGCCCGTCGGAGTCGCCGCGGTGGCTAACGTTGTGGCGTGGCGAACCGACCGCAGCAACTGCCCGCCGTGCACGAAGCCTGGCTGCCTCGCGAGCACGCCCTGCACCGGCCACGGCACGGCGGCAGGCAACTGACCGCCCTGATCTGCGCGTTGATCTTCTTCGCGACTCCCAGCCTGATGTGGCTGGGCGGCGCACGCCCCGCCGAGATCGAGAACCACCCGCTCGCCGGCTTTCCCAGCATCGCGTCGGGCTGGTCGTTCTTCACCGACCTGCCGACCTGGGCGACCGACCAGTTGGTCTTCCGCGCGGGCGCCGTCACCGCCGCCGACGCGATCAGCAGGACGTTCTTCGGCGAGCCAGCACCATTCGACCAGGGCGGCACCGGCAATCCGGGGCCGCTTCCCGGAAGCCCGCAGTCACCCCCCGCGGGCCAGGTCCCCGGGCAGGACACGCCACACACCGAACCCGGCTACCGGCGGGTGATCGAGGGCGGCGACGGTTGGCTGTACTACGGCTTCGACGTCGACGGCAAATGCGAGCCGCAGCGGCCGATGGAGCAGACCTTCGCGCACATCGACCGGCTCCGCGAGGCGGTGGAAAGCTCAGGGCGGAAGTTCGTGTTCGTGATCGCCCCCGACAAGACGACGATGGCACCACAGCACTTACCGGATTCCTACGCGGGCAAACAGTGCTCCCGGTTGGCGAGCCAGCGATTCTGGCGGCTGGCGGGCAGCCGCGACTACGTCGTCGACATCAGGGACGAACTGGCGGCACAGGCACAACTGCTCGGCAGGCCGGTGTACTTCCGCAACGACACCCACTGGACCGACGAGGGCGCGATCGTACTCACCCGCGCCATCGCGGAGGCGGTCCAGCCAGGGGTGACCAAGGCGTGGCGGGCCGCCGGGGTCGGCTGGGTCACCGGCACCGCCGACCTGCCAAGGATGCTCGGCAGGTCGGAGAAGAAGTCCACATTGCGCTACGAACTCCGCCCGGACGGGCAAACCGACCGAACCACCGAGCCGCTACTCGACCTGGAACGACCACAGCACCACACGGCGAGCCCCATCGAGCAGACGGTGAACAGCAGGACGCTGGTGTTCGGTGACTCGTTCGCCCTCGCGTCGTCGCGGTACCTACCGGCCGGGTTCAGCGACCTGACGATACTGGGTTATCCGTCGATGGCCGATTACGAACGCACGGTGCTGAAGGCGTTCACCGACGCCGAGGTGGTCGTCGTTCAGGCCGTCGAGCGCTCGGTGGCGGCGAGCACGTTGCCGTTCATCGACGAGGGGTTTCTACAGCAGGCACGGCAGGCGATGGCGCGGCGACCGATCCGCTGAACACCCGGCGTTGCCTGCCCCGCACGTACTCGATCACCCGCGCGACGAGGTAGATCGTGAACGAGATAGCCGTGACGAAGAAGCTGACCGGTGCGCTGGGGGCCAGCGACAGCACGATGCCGCCGAGCGCGGCCGTCTCGGCGAAGGCTATGGCCAGCAGCGTGGCCCGCAGCGGGCTGGCGGTGAGCCGCGCGGCCGCGGCCGCGGGAGTCACCATCAGCGCGACCACCAACAACGCGCCCACGATCTGCACGCCCAACGCTGTCGCAACCCCGATGAGCACGGCGAACAGCGGCGAGAGCAGCTGAACGGGAACGCCACGGGCCACCGCGACGCCGGGGTCGACACTGGCGAACAGCAGTGGCCGGTAGATCACGGCGAGCACGACCAGCACCACGATCGCCGCCACGACGAGTGCCAGCAGATCCGTCGGTTCCACCGCGACGATCTGCCCCACGAGGATGCCGAACTTGTTCGCCGCCCTGCCGGGGTAGTACCACAGCAGCAGCACGCCAAGGCCAAGCCCGAACGAGAGGATCACTCCGATCACGGAGTCGCGGTCGGACTCCCGGCTGCCGAGCAGGCCGAGCAGCAGCGCGGCGACGACGGCACCGGCCAGCGCGCCGTAGCTGATGCCGACGCCGAGCAGCAGCGCGGCGGCCGCGCCGGTGAACGCCAGTTCCGCGGTGCCGTGAACGGCGAAGGACATCCTGCGGATGACGATGAGCGGACCGAGGGTGCCCGCCAGTATCCCGAGCACGGCGGCGGCGAGCAGCGCCGTCTGCACGAAGTCGAGACCGAGCAGGCGAGCGGTGAGCTCGAAGTCGAAAAGCTTGTCCATGGCGGGCTTTCACAAGGCTTTCAGGAGACGGTAGTGCTTGGTCGGTGCGGGGCGGCGTCGCTCACCCGCATCTCATGGCACCGGCTCGTCGGCCTCGTGGTGCACCTCGTCCTCGCACAGGCAACTCTGCGCGCCCGCGACGTGGATCTGGTCACCGATCCTGAGCACCTCGACCTGGGTGCCGTACAGCTGCGACAGGGTCGCGGAGGTCATGACCTGTTCCGGCGTGCCGATACGGAACCTGCCGTCGACGAGGTAGAGCACCCTGTCGACGTAGGACAGCACCGGGTTGATCTCGTGGGTCACGAACAGCACCGCGGTGCCCGCGGCACGCCTGCGCGCGTCGATGAGCCCGCTGACGACTCGCTGGTGAGTGAGGTCGAGCGAGGCCAGCGGCTCGTCACACAGCAGCACCTCCGGGTCACCGATCAACGCCTGCGCCACCCGCAGCCGCTGCTGTTCACCGCCGGAGAGCCTGCCCACCTGCGATGACGCGAACGAGGTGGCGCCTACCGACTCGACAGCTGCCGCGATCTTGTGGCGCCGTTTTCGCAGGCCGAGCAGCCCGGTACCCCAGCGGTGCCCGTCCAGCCCGAGCCCAACGAGGTCGTTGCCCCGCAGCGTCAGCCCCTGGTCCATCGCCCGTTGCTGAGGAACGTAGCCGACGCGCTCACTGGCCCTGCCGGGTCGCGCACCCGCCACGGTGGCCGTGCCCGCACTCAGCGGCTGCAGACCGAGCAACACGCGCAGCAGGCTCGTCTTGCCTGAGCCGTTGGGACCGAGCACGGCCAGGAACTCACCCGGCTCCACCCGCAGGTCCAGCCCCGACCACAACGTCCGGTCGCCGAACCGCAACGCGGCGTCGGTCAACTCGATCGCAGCACCGTTCATCGCTCACCCAGGGCTTTCGAGAGTGCTCCCACCTGCTCGCTCATCCACGCAATGTAACCGTCGCCGCCCTCCGGCAGCGTCTCGGTGACACCCACAACCGGCACCCCAGCCCCGCGGGCCTGCTCGATCACGCGGTCGGTGGCGGGGCTGACCGTCTGCTTGTTGTTGATCACCGCACGAACCTGACCCCGGCTGACCAGGTCGGTGATCTCCTGCTGCGCGGCGACCGGGATGTCTGTCTCATTCTCCACGGCTTCGGAGAAGTCCGGAGGCGTCACGTTGTCGAGTTCGGCTCGCTCGATGAGGTGGTCGGCCACGGGTTCCATGGCGACCACCGGCGCACCCGCGTGCGTCGCCGCGATCGTTTCCACCTGCCGCAGCAGCCCGTCCAGCCGGGTGGAGAACTCCTTGGCGTTGTTCTCGTACACCTGCCGCTGCTCTGGGTCGAGTTCGCCCAGCCGCGCGGCGATGTCGTCGGCGACCCTCGCCACGGCGGGCAGGTCGTACCAGACGTGCTCGTTCTCGGGCGAACCCGCGACCTGGTAGGCCACCACGCGCTGCGCGTCGGGTGCCCGGTCGGCGAGCTGGGTGAAGAAGTCGTCGTAGCCGCCACCGTTGTAGACGAGCAACTGTGCCGACTGCACGTCGGCCGCGTCCTCCGCACTCGCCTGGTAGGAGTGCGGGTCACCCGAGGGGTCGTCGATGAGCGAGCGCACCTGCACGGCCTCGCCCGCGACCGCGCTCACCACCGAGCCCCACACGTTGGTCGAGGCGACCACCGAGATGCGGCCGTCGTCGGCCGTGCTGCCGGAGCCGCCGCCGCAGGCGGCGAGGCCGAGCACGAGTGCGAGCAGGCCGGCGAGCACAGCCGCAAGCCGCCCCGGGCGGACAGTTCTCATCGACAACCACACTCCCGTCAGTAAAGCCGATCACAGCCAGTGCAGATAATGGAAATCGTTGTCGATTACACCGTACCCCATCGACTGACTTGTCCACCAACGAGTGATGCGACCCGCGACTGAGCGTCAGGATGTGACCGGTGTGGGGCAGTGCTTCTGCAACGGCTTCTGAACCGTTACGGTTTGTTCATGAACCGGCCGATGCGAACCAGGCGGCAGGCGACTCTCGCGTCGCTCGCCGCCGAACTGGGCGTGTCCAGGACAACGGTGTCGAACGCCTACAACCGGCCGGACCAACTGTCACCCGAGTTGCGCCGCCGCGTGCTCGAAACGGCCCGCCGGCTCGGCTACCCCGGCCCCGACCCGGTCGCACGCTCACTGCGTACCCGCAAGGCGGGTGCCGTGGGGTTGCTGCTCACCGAGAATCTCTCCTACGCCTTCCGCGACCCCGCGGCCGTCGGAGTACTGGAAGGGCTCGCGCTCGCCTGCGAGGACGCGGGCGTCGGCCTGCACCTCGTGCCCGCGAGCCCGGGCCGCGAGGACGTCGCCGCGGTACACCGCGCGGGAGTGGACGGGTTCGTCGTCTACTCGGTGCCTGACGACGACCCCCACCTCGCCGCGGTGCTTTCCCGACCGGTACCGACGGTCATCGTCGACCAGCCGCAGGTCGAAGGCGTCGATCGGGTGGGCCCCGACGACGAGGCGGCAACGGTCGACCTCGCCAACCACCTCGTCAACCTCGGCCACCGCCAGGTCGGTGTGCTCTGCATGCGGCTCGCCCGTGACCGCAACGACGGCTTCGCCCCGCTGCGGCGGCAACACGAGGCCCACTACCACGTGCAACGGACCCGGCTGGCCGCGCTCGCGAAGACCTTCGAGAAGGCGGGCGTGGACTGGGCGAGCGTTCCCGTGGTGGAGCGATTCGAGCACAGCGTCGACGAGGGCGCTTCGGCGGCACGGCAACTGCTCGACGCGCACCCCGGCGTGACCGCGCTCGTCTGCACCTCCGACATCCTGGCGCTCGGCGCCATAGCCGAGGTGAGGCGGCGCGGGTTGCGGGTGCCCGCCGACCTGACCGTCACCGGCTTCGACGGCATCGCCGAGGCCACCCGCGCCGGGCTCACCACGGTGCACCAACCGGTGCTCGAGAAGGGCAGAGCGGCAGGCAAGCTACTGCTCAGCGCGGGTGACCGGGTGTCGCCCAAGGTCATCACGCTGCCGACGGAGCTGCGTATCGGCACGACGTCCGCGCCACCACGCACCGCCGAGGAACGCTGGTTCGGCCCGTGAGAAAGCCCACGTGACATCCGCCCGACGACCTTGTGAAACATTGACCACTACCGCTGGAATGGGTGACATGAGCTCGATCGACCTGCTGCTGAAGCGCAACCAAGAACTCGGTAACGCGGTGCCCGGCGACCGCTCCTCGCCCCAGCCCTCGCTGCACGTGGCGATCCTGACGTGCATGGACGCGCGCATCCGGGTCTTCGAACTGTTCGGGCTGCTGCAGGGCGAGGCGCACGTTCTGCGCAACGCGGGTGGCGTGGTCACCGACGACATGATCCGCTCGCTCGCGTTGAGCCAGCACAAGCTGGGCACCCGCGAGATCATGATCGTGCAGCACACGAACTGCGGACTCAACGATGTCACCGAGGACGGCTTCAAGGACGAACTCGAAGACTACAGCGGTATACGCCCGCCGTGGTCGGTGGAGGCGTTCCGCGACATCAAGGCCAACATCAGGCAGTCGATCGAGCGCATCCGGCGCAGCCCCTTCCTGCTACACACCGAGACCGTGCGCGGCTTCGTCTACGACGTGCAAGCCGGAGAGCTTACCGAGGTGCAATAGCTCGGCCGGATCGCCGGTCCCGGCGCAGCGTATGGGCGATCCGTCGGACCGCCCATACGCTGTGGGCGGCATCGTGGTTCGACAGATAGAACGACAACGGGCCGATCACGACATGGCGTAGTCCGGCCTCGCGCAGTTCGCGCAGGCGCAGGCATACCTGCTCGACGGTGCCGACGATGACCCCGGATTCGACGACCTCGGGCGGCACATCCGCGATCGCCGCGTCGAGCGTGGCGCGGTCGTAGGCACCGGGCAGGATGTCGACGATCCCACGGAAGTGCGGTCCGAACGGGTGTCGCGCGCCGACCTCCTGCCAACGCCTCGCAGGAAACAACAGCGCCCAGTACCGCAACAACCTGCTTTCCAGCATCGCACGGGCACGTTTTCGGGTCGGCGCCACGGCGACAAAGGCGAGCAGCGCGGGAGTGATGGACTCGGGATCACGACCCGCGCCTTCCGCCGCGGTCCTGACGGCTGCCAGTGCCCTGGCGTAGCGCTCAGGTGTGCCGAGCACGCCCGACTCGGGCAGCCAGCCGTCACCGTAGCGCCCGGTCAGGTCGAGCATGCGCGGACCGTGTGCCGCGACCCAGAGCCGCGGCGTCCGACCCGCCGGGGGCCGCAGATCCATGACGGCGCGCTCCAGCCGGAAGTGCGATCCCTCGAAGTCGATCGGGCCACGCGAGGTGAAGCACAGCCGGATGATCCGCAACGCCTCTTCCAGCCGGTCGACCGGCCGATGCATGTCGAGCCCGTAGGGCTCGATGTTCAGCCTCTCGCCGCAGCCAAGGCCCAGAATCGGAGCACGCTTGGTCAGGTGCGCCAGGGTGACCGCGGCCTGCGCGATCACCACGGGGTGGCGGCGGTACGGTTCGGTGACTCCGACACCCAGCCGTAGCCGCCCCGCCCTGCCCGCGAGAGAGCCGAGCAACGTCTGGTAGTCGAACAACTCATGCGGACTCGACAGCCGACCCGCCGCCCAGGTGAACCGCCGGTCCCACAACTCGGTGGGATAGAACTCCTGCAGGTGGTCCTCCACGAACAGCGAATCCAACCCTGACAGCCGCGCCATCGCCGTGAGCAGCCGTAACCCGGCCACCGGCGGGCTGGGCGGCACGTACACCCCGGACGTCATCGCCGTGCTCGTCATCTCGTTCCTCCTGCGTAACGGCAAGGTTCACCAACCGGCGAAGCGAACCGCCACGGCACAACGTCACCCGCGCTCGCCTACTTTCGTCCCTTGTTCGGCGCGATGCGATGAGTTCTTCGCCTCGGTCGTGTCAGTACCGGTGAAAGACACCGGTGAAAGACCCGGTGAAGCCGTCGGCGGAGGCGAAAGGGGTGCCGGTGACGAACCAGCCGCATGCAGAACACGTCCCGGAGTTCAGCGAGCCGGGCAGCACTGCCGTCTCCTGGGCGCGGGTCGAGCGGGTGTTGCGCGACTCGGAGATGTTCTGGCTTTCCACTGTCCGCGGCGACGGTCGCCCACACGTGGCGCCGTTGCCGGCGATGTGGCTGGACGGCAGGCTGCACTTCTGCACCGGGGCACACGAGCAGAAGGCCCGCAACCTGGAGTCGAATCCGCGCTGCGTGCTCACCACGGGTTCGAACTCCTTCCGCGAAGGGCTTGACGTGATCGTCGAGGGCACGGCGGCGCAGGTGGGTGACGAGGCGGTGCTGACCCGGCTTGCCCGGATGTGGCGGGACAAGCTCGACTGGCCGTTCGAGGTGGCCGACGGCCGGTTTCGCGATCCCGGCAGCGACGACCACCGGGCACCCGTGTTCGGCGTGACACCCGCCAAGGTGCTGGCGTTCTCCAAGAACCCCTACAGCCAGACCCGCTACACCTTCGGCGAGTGAGGGGGTGATCGCGGGTCTGGTTGAATCGGCGCCGATGTCTATCGATGCGGACTGCCTGCTCGACTGGTTCGACGAGAGCGCTCGCGACCTGCCGTGGCGCGACGCCGACTGCTCACCGTGGGGCGTACTCGTCAGCGAGATCATGCTCCAGCAAACGCCGGTCGCCCGAGTGCTGCCGGTGTGGCAGGAGTGGCTGGACCGCTGGCCACGGCCGTCGGCACTTGCCGGGGAAAGTCAGGGCGAGGTGCTGCGCGCGTGGGGCAAGCTCGGTTACCCCAGGCGCGCGCTGCGACTGCACGCCGCCGCCTGCGTGATCGCCTCCGAGCATCACGACCGGGTTCCCGACGATGTCGAGGCCCTGCTCGCGCTGCCGGGCATCGGGGCCTACACAGCGCGCGCTGTCGCGGCATTCGCCTACGGCAAGCGCGCCCCGGTGGTGGACACCAACGTACGCAGGGTCGTCGCAAGGGCCGTGCACGGCGCAGGCGACGCCGGACCCGCATCGATCAGCCGCGACCTCGCCGACGTGGAAGCGCTGCTCCCTGCCGATGAGCCAAGGGCGGCACGGTTCTCCGCCGCGCTGATGGAACTGGGCGCTCTGATCTGTGTGGCCCGCTCGCCGAAATGCACGGGCTGCCCGCTGGTGTCCGGCTGCGCGTGGCAGCGCGCGGGCAGGCCCGAGTACA
This sequence comes from Saccharomonospora marina XMU15, assembly GCF_000244955.1. Lineage (GTDB taxonomy): Bacteria > Actinomycetota > Actinomycetes > Mycobacteriales > Pseudonocardiaceae > Saccharomonospora_A > Saccharomonospora_A marina. The sequence continues at coordinate 5,138,536 of NZ_CM001439.1, forward strand.
CCGGTCCCGCCAAACCCGTGCAGAAGTACGGCGGCACCGATCGGCACGTTCGCGGCCTGCTGCTCGACGTGCTCAGGAACACCACCGAGCCGGTGGAGAAGGCCAGGCTGGACGTTGTTTGGTCGAAACCGGGCCAGCGGGATCGCTGCCTCGACTCGCTGCTAGTGGACGGGCTCGTCGAGCAGACCCCGGACGGTCGGTTCGGCCTTCCTGGAGAGCACTGAACAGGCCCTGGCGCGGATCAGCGGCCGAGCACCTCGGACAGGAACGCCTCGACGGCACCTCGAAACTCCTGTGGCGCGTCGTCGTGGACGACGTGGCCCGCCCCCTCGATGACCACGTGCCTGCCGCCTCCGGGTGCCGACTCGGCGAGCCGCGCCTGCTGACCGGGTGGCATGGCGGTGTCGGCTGCCTCGACGACGAGCAGCGGGCACTTCACTCCTGCCACGTACGACCAGTACTCGCGCCGACCCCACTCGCCCGCGATCTGGTAGAGGTCCTCCAGGTCCGCCAGCAGGTGGTAGCCGTCGGACTCCTCCCGCACGCACTCGATGAAGTAGTCGCCCGTGCTGCCGAAGAAGTCACGGACGTGTGCCAGCGACCGGAACGGCACCGGCCACGAGTCGAAGTAGTCACGCCAGACGTCCACCGTGCGGCCCCGCTGGTCGGGCGCCATGTCCTCGACGACGACGGCACGCACCAGCTGCGGGAACCTGGCGGCCAGCACCCACGCGTGCAGCCCACCCATCGAGTGCCCCAGCACGACCGCGGGCCCCTCGTCGAGCTCGGTGATCAACTCGGCGACGTCGTCGACGAACTCCTCGGTGCGCCAGTCGCCACGACGGCGGGACCGCCCGTGGCCCCGGGCGTCCAGGCCGACCACGTGCCCGTAGTCGATGAGCCACCGCGAAACCCGCCACCAGGTGGTGGCCCTGCCCATCAATCCGTGCAACAGCACGATCGGCGTACCCTCGCCGCCGAAGTCAACGACGTCCTCACGTGCTCGCATCTAGGCTTCCCGTTCATGCCCTACCGCCGCGTGCGGGCCGCTGTGCTCTGCGGTCTCATCAGCACCCTAGCCGCCTGCACAGCGCCGGAATCGGCCGATCCCGGCCAACCGGGGGGTGAAGCCGAAGCCGGCGCGGCGGGGATCGGCGACCCGTACTACCCCAACGCCGGAAACGGCGGCTACGACGCCACCGGCTACCTGGTGTCCGTCCGCTACGACCCCAGCAGCGGAAGGCTGCGGGGCGACACCACGGTGACCGCCGAGGCGACCCACGACCTCGACCGGTTCAACCTGGACCTGCGGGGCTTCACCGTGTCTTCGGTGGAGGTGGACGGCGAACCGGCACGCTTCTCGCGTGAGGACGACTTCGAACTCGTCGTCACGCCTGCCCGGCCGCTGCCAAAGGGCTCGACGTTCAGCACGAGGGTGCGCTACACGGGCAAGCCACAGGGCTCTGCGGACGCCCAGTTGGGGGGCGACGGCTGGCAACGCAGCCCGAGTGGAGGGGCTTTCGTGCTGGGTGAACCGCGGTCGGCCTCCTACTGGTACCCGGTGAACGAGCACCCGCGCGACAAAGCGACCTTCGAGCTGAGGGCGAGCGTGCCGAAGGGCTGGTCGGCGGTCTCCATCGGCCGTCGCGGCGAGGAGTCGACGAAGGACGGCTGGACCACGACGACCTGGAAGGAGCCGGACCCGGTGGCCAGCTACCTGACCACCATCGTCATCGACCGGTTCAGTTTCCAGCGCGGCGAACTCGAGGACGGCACCCCGGTGCTGAACGCGTTCGCACCCGGCTCCGATGCCATGCGCGACGAGGCGGCCCGCGTGGCGGAGATCGTGGAGTTCCTCGCGGGCCGCTTCGGGGAGTACCCGGCCACCACGGCGGGCGGGATCTATCTCGGCACGGACATCGGCTACTCGCTGGAAACCCAGGGCAGACCGACCTACACCCGTTCGGCAGACCTGGACACCGTGGTGCACGAGATCGCGCACCAGTGGTACGGCAACTCGGTCTCGGTGCGGTCCTGGGCCGACATCTGTCTCAACGAGTGCTTCGCCAGCTACTCGCAATGGTTGTGGGCCGAGCACAAGGAAGGCGACGACCTCGACGCGCGCTACCGCAGGGCGGTGGAACAGCTGCGTGACGACGCCGCGTTCTGGGCCCCTCGGCTGTACGACATGGGAGCCGGACACGAGTTCGAGGGGGTCTACGACAAGGGCATCCTCGCGATACACGCGCTGCGGCAACGGATCGGCGACAGCGCCTTCGACCGGGTGCTGCGGGAGTGGCCCGCGAAGCACCGCGAAGGTAACGCCAGCTGGCCGCAGTTCGAGGAATACGTACAGCGCAGCACCGGGCAGGATCTGCGCGGCTTCTTCGACGCGTGGTTTCGAAGCACCAAGCGCCCACCGCAGCCCCACCTCTACCCCTCCTGACCGCGAGTCCCCCGCTCCCACCCGCGAGTTCTGCGCTCCCACGTCCGGCACAGCGCCCCGACACCCGACGGCCAAGGGTCCTAGGCTTGCCCCATGGCTGTTGTGAAGATCAATGCGATTGAGGTGCCCGAGGGCGCGGGCCCCGAACTGGAGAAGCGGTTCGCCGCACGGTTGCACGCGGTGGACTCCCAACCCGGGTTCCTCGGTTTCGAGCTGCTGCGACCCGTCTCCGGCGAGAACCGGTACTTCGTCTACACGAAGTGGGAAACCGAGGAACACTTCCAGGCGTGGGCACAGGGCCCGGCGCGGGAAGCGCATTCCGGCGAACGCGGCAAGCCGGTGGCCAGCGGGGCGAGCCTGCTGGAATTCGAGGTCGTGCAAAGCTCCAAGCCCGCGGCTGAGTGAAAGCAGAGCTCGACCGCGCCGCGGAGCTGATCTCCTCGGCGAGTGCGTTGCTGGTATGCGCGGGCGCGGGAATGGGGGTTGACTCCGGTCTTCCGGACTTCGGCGGCGACGAGGGCTTCTGGCGCGCCTACCCGCCGTACGCCCGGCTCGGGCTGAGCTTCGCCGAGCTGGCCGACCCCGAACACTTCGTCACCGACCCCGAGCTGGCCTGGGGCTTCTACGGCCACCGCCTCTCGCTGTATCGCGAGACCACCCCGCACGAAGGGTTCCAGCTGCTGCGGAAGTGGGGCGAGGCCAAGCCCGGCGGGGTGCGAGTGTTCACCTCGAACGTGGACGGCCAGTTCCAGCGCGCCGGATTCGCCGGCGTCACCGAGGTGCACGGCTCGATCCACCACCTGCAGTGCCTTGCTTGCTGCTGCGACGACGTCTGGCCCGCCGACGGCGTCGAGGTGGACGTCGATCCGGAAACGATGCGGGCACGACCACCGCTGCCGTGCTGTCCTCACTGCGGTGCGCCTGCCCGACCGAACATCCTGATGTTCGGTGACATGGACTGGATACCGCACCGCACCCAACGGCAACTCGACGCACTGCGGGCATGGCGGCGTGCCAACACCGATGTCGCGGTAGTCGAACTGGGTGCGGGATTGGCGGTGCCGACCGTGCGGCGGCAGGCCGAACTGGCGAGCGCGGCCAACGGTGCGCTGGTCCGGATCAACCCGCGCGAGCCGCAGGTGCGGCACGGCAGGGGCGTGTCGGTGCGGTGCGGGGCGCTCGAGGCACTGCGCGCCATCGCCTCACGACTGAGCCACTGAGTGCCACTGAGTGCCACTGAGTGCCACTGAGTGCCACTGAGTGCCACTGAGCCACTAGCTACTAAGCCACTGAGCCGACAGAGCCCGCTGACAAGCCGAACGCAAGAAGGCGCCCCCACGGCGGACTGCCGTGAGGGCGCCTTCGTTTCGCGTTCGATTACTCGTTCTCGGACTCGCCGTCCTCGCTACCGGCGGCGGCGATGCTCACCGGTGGTGCGTCGGGCACGTCCAGCGGCTTGGCCTCACCGCGGAACACGAACTTGGCCTTGTCGTCGCGCTCGTCGCCGATCTCCCAACCGTCGACGTCCACGATGATGATCTGGCCAGGCTGCACCTCGCCGAACAGGATCTTCTCGGACAGCTGGTCCTCGATCTCCCGCTGGATGGTCCGGCGCAGCGGACGGGCGCCGAGCACCGGGTCGAAGCCGCGCTTGGCGAGCAGCGCCTTCGCCTTGTCGGTGAGCTCCAGCTCCATGTCCTTGCCCTTGAGCTGCCCCTCGACCCTCGTGACCATCAGGTCCACCATCTCGATGATCTGGTCCTGCGTGAGCTGGTGGAACACGATGATGTCGTCGATCCGGTTGAGGAACTCCGGCCGGAAGTGCTTCTTCATCTCCTCGTTGACCTTTTGCTTCATCTTCTCGTAGCGCGATCCCTCGTCGGAACCCGAAGAGAAGCCGAGGCTCACGGACTTGGAGATGTCCTGCGTGCCCAGGTTCGAGGTGAAGATCAGCACCGTGTTCTTGAAGTCGACCGTGCGGCCCTGACCGTCGGTCAGCCTGCCGTCCTCCAACACCTGCAGCAGGGTGTTGTAGATCTCCTGGTGTGCCTTCTCGATCTCGTCGAAGAGCACGACGGAGAACGGCTTGCGACGGACCTTCTCGGTGAGCTGTCCGCCCTCCTCGTAGCCGACGTAGCCCGGAGGGGCACCGAACAGCCGCGAGGCGGTGTAGCGGTCGTGGAACTCGCCCATGTCGATCTGGATGAGCGCGTCGTCCTCACCGAACAGGAAGTTCGCCAGCGCCTTGGACAGCTCGGTCTTACCCACACCGGACGGGCCGGCGAAGATGAACGAGCCGGAGGGGCGCTTCGGGTCCTTCAGGCCCGCCCTGGTGCGGCGGATGGCCTGGGAAACGGCCTTGACCGCGTCCTCCTGGCCGATGATCCGCTTGTGCAGCTCGGTCTCCATGCGGAGCAGCCTGGTGGTCTCCTCCTCGGTGAGCTTGAACACCGGGATGCCGGTCCAGTTGGCGAGGACCTCGGCGATCTGCTCGTCGTCAACCTCGGCGACGACGTCCAGGTCACCGTCCTTCCACTGCTTCTCCCGCTCGGACTTCTGGCCCAGCAGCGTCTTCTCCTCGTCCCGCAAGCGTGCGGCCCGCTCGAAGTCCTGCGCGTCGATGGCCGACTCCTTCTCCCTGCGCACGTCGGCGATCTTCTCGTCGAACTCCCGCAGGTCCGGCGGCGCGGTCATGCGCCGGATGCGCATGCGGGCGCCCGCCTCGTCGATCAGGTCGATCGCCTTGTCCGGCAGGAACCGGTCGTTGATGTAGCGGTCGGCCAGTGTCGCGGCGGCCACGAGAGCGGAGTCGGTGATCGACACCCGGTGGTGTGCCTCGTAGCGGTCGCGCAGACCCTTCAGGATCTCGATCGTGTGCTCCAGCGACGGCTCACCGACCTGGATCGGCTGGAAGCGGCGCTCCAGCGCGGCGTCCTTCTCGATGTACTTGCGGTACTCCTCGAGGGTGGTGGCACCGATCGTCTGCAGTTCGCCACGCGCGAGCATCGGCTTGAGGATGCTCGCGGCGTCGATCGCGCCCTCGGCCGCACCCGCGCCGACGAGCGTGTGCAGCTCGTCGATGAACAGGATGATGTCGCCTCGGGTCTTGATCTCCTTGAGGACCTTCTTCAAGCGCTCCTCGAAGTCACCGCGGTAACGCGAGCCCGCGACCAGGGAACCGAGGTCGAGGGTGTAGAGCTGCTTGTCCTTCAGTGTCTCGGGGACCTCGCCCTTGACGATGTTCTGCGCGAGGCCCTCGACCACGGCGGTCTTGCCGACGCCGGGTTCCCCGATGAGCACGGGGTTGTTCTTGGTGCGGCGGGACAGCACCTGCATGACCCGCTCGATCTCCTTGCTTCGGCCGATGACCGGGTCGAGCTTGCCCTCGCGGGCCGACGCCGTGAGGTTGCGACCGAACTGGTCCAGCACCAGCGAGGAGGACGGGGTGCCCTCACCACGGCCCGTGCCCGCCTCGGCGGGCTCCTTGCCCTGGTAGCCGGACAGCAGTTGCAGTACCTGCTGGCGAACGCGGTTGAGGTCGGCCCCCAGCTTGACGAGGACCTGCGCCGCGACGCCTTCGCCCTCGCGGATCAGGCCGAGCAGGATGTGCTCGGTGCCGATGTAGTTGTGGCCGAGCTGCAGCGCCTCGCGCAGGGACAGCTCGAGTACCTTCTTGGCACGCGGCGTGAAGGGGATGTGCCCGCTCGGGGCCTGCTGACCCTGGCCGATGATCTCCTCGACCTGCTGGCGGACGCCCTCAAGCGCGATACCCAACGACTCAAGCGCCTTGGCGGCGACACCCTCACCCTCGTGGATCAGACCCAGGAGGATGTGCTCGGTGCCGATGTAGTTGTGGTTGAGCATCCTGGCCTCTTCCTGGGCCAGGACAACCACCCGCCTCGCGCGGTCGGTGAACCTTTCGAACATTCCCACTCCCTCGACTGCTGCGCCGGCGGCCCGATCTCAGCCCTGACTTCGCTAGGTGAGCTCGGCACCGTGAGACCACTGTAGTAGCCAAGCGCACGTGTCGGCTTACCACTGGGGCGGATTCCGTACCGCCTGATCAGCTCTGGCACGTGGTTTCGGACAGACACACAGTCGACTTATCGCTGGCTGTTGACGATTTGTACAACGCGTGACCGGGGCCTGGGATTCCTGGCGATCCCGTTGTCCGCTCCTCGCGAACACACTTCCCCTGGCCATCCCCCGATCGGGAGCCCGGGTGGCTTGCCACCGTCCGGCCGGTAAGGTAAGGCACGCCTAATCGACAATACCCGGATGGAGCAGCGAGGGCACACGTGTGAGTATCAGCAGGCCATTTCGTGATGCTCGACACATTCGGGACGATCTCGACGGGCTGGCAGCGTCGCTCGACCGCCTGGCCGCACGACCGACCCGCATCGAGGTTCGGGCGGACACCACCGGGGACGGTTGGCAGCGTTGCTCCGACCTACTCGCCGACCCCGACGGTTTCCGCCGCTGGCGAGAGACTCTCGCCGACTGGCTGCGCGGGCAATACCGGATCGCAGGCCCCGCGCCCGGCCGCACCACCGCCTGCTACGTGATGGCGTGGTACCTGCGCGCACCCGCCTACGCCGCCGCGCTGCTGCTGCATCAGGAACGCAGAGTTCCCTCGCTGCGGCCGCAGGCACTGGCGCTGCGCACCGCGCCGCGAGGCAGGCCGGAGCTGACCGGCGCGGCGGTGCTCGACAACTCCTTCTACTGCCTGCCGCTCGACCCAGGCGCGGCCAGGCCGGAGGCCACCGTCGTGGCCGACGAACAGCAACTCGCGGCGGTACTGCGGGCCGGCTACGTCGCCCACGCCGCCAGGTTCGTCCGCGCCTTCGGCCGGGTGAGCCCGGTGGGTGCCCACACGCTGTGGGCGGCGGCGACGGACGCGCTGGACACCTGCCTGTGGTGGGCAGGAGCGGACAGCGGCGACGAGGGAGCGGGAGTGGCCGAGGCCGCGCTCGTACTGGGGTCGCGGTATCCGCCGTTGACCTCGCCATCCACCCTCCACCTCCGGCAGGCCGCGTCGGGCAGGCGATGGACCCGCAGCAGGGAGAGCTGCTGCTTCAGCTACCTACTCCCCGGGCGCGACGAGTGCGAAGGCTGCCCGCGGCTGCGACCGAAGCCGGACCCCGACTAGGGTCGCCATGCCGGGTCGCGGCCAGAGAGCGCGACAACCCGGTCCAGCACGGAGGCGTCGTCGCCGAGCGGCACCTCGGGGCCGAACGCCTTCAGTTGCCTGCCCTGCTCACCGATCTCGCGCATGACCTGCTCGGCCGCCTCTGCGGCACCGGACTCGTAGCGCGCGGGCACACCGGTGGCCGTCGCGAGATCCCAGCCGTGGACCACGAGCTCGCAAAGCGCCATCCTGCCAACCATCGCGGCGGGCAGGTCACCGCCCGCGATGCTCGTGCTGCCCTGCCATGCGGCGGGATCGCGCAGCGCCTCTGCGAGTTCGACGGCTTCTGCTGCAAGCAGATCGGCCCAGTCGCCGACGACCAACTCCGCCGCTCGCTCACCCTCGCCCAGTGGCTCCGGAGGGCGCTTCGCGGCCGCGGCGAGCAACCTCGGCATCCAGAACAGCAGGTGGTTGCACAGGCCGCGGACGTCGTACTCCTCGCACGGTGTCGCGGCCGCGAGCTTGTCGGCGGGCACGGCACGCACGATCTCCGCGAACTCGCGCGCGGCACGGCTGATGGGTTCCTTCAGTTCGGACATGCGCATCAGTCAACACCGCCGACCGGCGGTCGTCTTGAACAAAAGCGTCAGCGCCACTCATTAGGCTTCGCTCGTGGAACGGATACCGCAGGGCATCCTCGGTGAGCACGCTTCGCCCGGGCTGTTTCGGCTCAGCCGACACGAACCCGCGCCGCGGCTGCGCCCGTTCGTGCAGTACTACTGGATCGTCCGCTGGGATCTGCGCGGCCGTGCGCCGTACGAGCAGCGAGTGTTGCCGAACTTGAGCGTGCACGTGGTGTTCAGTCGCGACGCCCCCGGAGTCTGGCCGCCTGGTCGCGAGGTCTTTTCCTACGTTCTCCACGACAGGGACCAGGTTCTGGGTGTTCGGCTGCGGCCCGGTTGTTGCGGCTCGATGCTCGGCAGATCCGTGAATCAACTCGGCGGCGAACGGAGGTCGTTGGGCGAGGTGTTCGGCAAGGGTGCCGACGAGGCGCAGGAGGGCATCCTCAACGCGGACTCCACGCGGGAAATGGTCGCCTTGGCCGACCGGTTTCTGCGGGCGCAAGCCCCAATGCCTGCCGCCGCCGAACAACGAGTAGCCGCCGCGGTGGAACGCGTCGCCGCGGACCCGACGATCACCAGCGTGCGCCAACTCGCTGCGGCGACCGGAATGTCGACTCGCACCTTGCAACGACTGTTCGTCGAACACATCGGAGTCGGCCCGAAGTGGGCTATCCGGGTTTACCGGCTCAACGAGGCCGCCAAACGGGTCAGCGGCGAATCACGGCCGGACTGGGCGGCGCTCGCAGCCGAACTGGGCTACAGCGATCAAGCCCATTTCACACGGGACTTCACAGCGGCCGTCGGCGTCCCCCCGACCACCTATCGCCGCATGGCGTCGCAACGCGCCGGAATTTGAGACGAAGGTGGCCTCCCGGAACCCGAACCGGGAGGCCACCGAGCGCGTCCGCTCAGTTCCGCTTGTGGTAAGCCTCGACCACTTCCGACGGGATACGGCCCCGGTCGGAAACCTCGTAACCGTTCTTGCGTGCCCACGCGCGAATCGCCTGGTTCTGCTCACGGTCGACCGCGGCCGAGCGACCGGGCGCCTTCACAGCCGACCGGGTGCCCGCGCGCTTGCGGCCGCCGGCCCTGCGGGCGTGCTCGACATACTGGGCGAGAGCGTCACGCAATTCTTCGGCATTTTCCGCTGACAGGTCGATCTCGTAGCTGACGCCGTCCAGCCCGAACTCCACCGTCTCCTCGGCCTCCGAACCGTCCAGATCATCCACGAGGGAGACGAGGACCTTCTGCGCCATCTGATTCCTCCTGTTAAGCCAACATTAGATCACGTGGTGCCCACGCCCAGACGAAAAGATCCGACTGGGAACCTTAATACCCGCTTCGGCGCATAAACGCAAATCACCTTCTGTTGATTGCGGCACGCCGTGGCCGCATTTGCGTTCGTACCAGGCGAAACCGGATCGTTTCCCGGATACCGGAACCGCCGAGTGCCATCGGTAACCGGTTGACTCCTATTCGGGTACCTCCGCTTGGCGGCAATACCCGACCCGGCACGAAGGAATCATCATCGAGCCGCAACGGCCCGGTAGGGCACCGGGTTCGACCGCTACGGGCGGCGGGGTTCGCACGGTACGAATGTATCGCACCGGGTCTGTTCGACGATCCTTGCCCGGCCACCCCGGTGTCTTTGGTGAGCGGGCGTCGACAGGCCGACAATAATCGCCGGGCGGTGAACTCGGGCGAATGCGATGATTCGCGAACACGGCCGCTTATCGCACACAGGGCCACGCCCGGCGACGGGTGCGCTAACCCGAAGCCGGTGAAGCAAGGCCGGACACAGCTGTGCATCATGCATTCCTGTGCTTTCACCGCGGACGAGTGGCCACGGTAAGGTGCCGCTGCCGCACGGACGGGCGAGAACCGGTTGGCCTGCCCGGCCCCACCCCGCAGAATCACCGCATGAACTATGTGCCGCGTGATTCCACCGAACACGTCCGCGCGCTACGTGCGGCATCGTTCGGCGCGCGGGCACGCGCATACGCCGAACACCGGCCCGATTACCCGACCGAAGCGGTGGAGTGGGGGCTGGAACCGGCAGGGATGGTGAAACGGCTGCTCGATCTCGCGGCCGGAACCGGGAAACTCGCCGCGATGCTGCGGGCCTTCGGCTCGGTCACCGCCGTCGAACCCGACCTCGACATGCTCGCGCAGTTGCGCGAGTCGCTGCCCGATGTCGCCGCGTTGAAAGGAACGGCGGAGAAAATCCCGCTACGAAACCGATCGATGGACGCGGTCGGCATCGGGCAGGCATTCCACTGGTTCGACGGCGAGGCCGCGCTGGACGACATCGCGCGGGTCCTTCGCCCAGGAGGCGTCGTGCTCCTGCTGTGGAACGACGACGACGAGGCCTACCCGTGGGTGGCGGAGTTCGCCGCCCTCATGAAATCCGGCGGCGGTAGGGCCTACCCGCACCGGCTGCCCTCGCACGAGGCGTTCTTCCCGTTCCAGCGCGACCGATTCCCGCACGTACAACGTCGCACCGCGCACAGCATGGTGGAAACGCTCGCGACTCACTCACACGTACTGATTTCCTCCGAACGCGAACGTGCCGCGCTGCTGCGGCGGGCAAGGCAGATCCTGGCGTCGCGACCACAAACCGCGCGGGGCGAGTTCGACAGGCCGATAGTGACTACCGCGCTGCGGGCCGTCCGCCGGTGATGTTGCGTTCGTAGGCCAGCCGCAGGCCGAGCAGCGTCAGTTCCGGCACGTGCTCGGTGATCGTCTCCGACTCGTTGAGCACGAGCGGGGCGAGCCCGCCCGTCGCGATCACCTCTACCCGTTCGCCAGGACCGGACACCAGTTCCTTGATGATCCGCCGCACCAGGCCGTCGACCTGTCCCGCGAAGCCGTACAGAATTCCCGACTGCAGGCACTCGACCGTGTTCTTGCCGATCACCGACCTGGGCGCCACCAACTCGACCTTGCGCAGCGCGGCGGCGCGGGAGGCCAACGCGTCCACGGAAATGTCGATCCCGGGAGCGAAGGCGCCGCCGAGGAATTCCCCCTTCGCCGAGATGGCATCGACATTGGTGGAGGTGCCGAAGTCCACCACTACGCAGGCAGTGTTGTGCAAGTGGTGAGCGGCAAGGGTGTTGACAAGCCGGTCACCCCCCACCTCCTTGGGGTTGTCCACCAGCAGCGGGACTCCGGTCCGCACCCCCGGTTCCACCACGACCTTCGGCACGTTCGGGTAGTACCGGGACAGCATCGTCCGCAACTCGCGCAGCACGGCGGGCACCGTGGACAGCGCACTGATCCCGGTGACCTTGTCGGCATAGCGGCCGAGCAGCCCACGCATCGTCAGCGAAAGCTCGTCGGCGGTCATTCGCGCGTCGGTGCGCATCCGCCAGTCGCGCACCAACTCGGCGCTGTCGCCGCGCCCGGAGTAAAGCCCGAGCACGATGTTGGTGTTGCCGACATCGACGGTGAGCAGCACTAGCCCTCCGCGTGCAGCAACGCATCGAGTCGCGCGGCATCGACCGTCTCCGCGACCGGGAACGCCCGCGACTCGACGTGCTGCTGACCGACCGGCAACGCACCGCTCACCAGGCCCGAACCGGCGGGCACGTCCGCGGGGTCCTCACCGGCCTCGACGATGCGGTTGTCGGCGTCGACGAACACTACTCGCGGGCGGAACGAAGCGGCCTCGGCGGAGTCCATGTGCCCGTATGCGATCAGGATGACGATGTCGCCGGGATGCACCAGGTGCGCCGCCGCACCGTTGATCCCGATGACGCCGCTGTCCCGTTCGCCCGTGATCACGTAGGTCTCCAGCCGCGCGCCGTTGGTGACGTCGACGATGGTGACCTGCTCGCCAGGCAGCAGGTCCGCGGCCTCCATGAGACGTTCGTCGACCGTGACGGAACCGACGTAGTGCAGGTCCGCCTGCGTCACCGTCGCCCGGTGGATCTTGGACTTCAACATCGTGCGGTACATCGTGGACTCTCCTCTACACCCCTGCGTCCTCGTCGGCCCGCTCACGCGGCTGCTCGGCAGCCGAACCCAACGAAACACCGACGTTGTCGATCAGGCGGGTATTCCCCACCCTCGCGGCCACCAGTAGCCGCGCCTCGCCGTCGACGGGCGCGGGACCGAGTTCGGTACCGCGCAACTCCAGGTAGTCGACAGCCACCTCGGGGCGCGCGGCGAGCGTGCGCCGTGCCTCCCGCAGCACCGCTTCGGCCCCGCGAGGCCCGGCATGCGCACCCGCGGTGAGCGCGGCGGAAAGAGCAACCGCCTGCTCCCGCTCGGACGGGCTCAGGTAGACGTTGCGTGACGACAGCGCCAGGCCGTCCGACTCCCGCACCGTTGGCACCCCGAGCACCCTGGTGTCCATGTTCAGGTCGCGCACCATCCGCCGGATGAGCACCAGTTGCTGGTAGTCCTTCTCCCCGAAGAAGGCATAGTGCGGGCGGACGATGTTGAACAGCTTCGCCACCACGGTCAGCACCCCGGCGAAGTGCCCGGGCCGGTGTTGTCCCTCCAGTTCGGTGCCGAGTTCGCCGGGCTGCACGGTCACCGCCGCGTCGGGCTCGTAGAGGTCGGCTTCGGTCGGGGTGAACGCGATCTCCACCCCCGCCTCGGCCAGTACCTCGAGGTCACGCTCCAGCGGCCGCGGGTACGCCTCGAAGTCCTCGCCCGCACCGAACTGCAACGGGTTGACGAAGATCGATGCGGCCATCACGGTGTTCGGCAGCCGCTTCGCGCGGCGAAGCAACTCGCGGTGACCGGCGTGCAACGCGCCCATCGTGGGCACGAGCGCCACGTTGCGGCCCACCGCGCGCAGCGCAGCGGTGACCTGGCTGACCTCGCCGGGCTTGCGGTAGGTGTTCAACTCGCCCCGGCTGAACCTGGGTGCACTCACTCAAGCATCACGTCCGTCGTCGAGCAGGTTGCTGATCTCGGTTGCCTCGGCACCGCCGAGCAGGCCCGCCTCGCGTGCCCGCACCACCGTCCTGCGGGCCAGGACCGTGTAGGCGGGCAGCAGGTCCGGCGCGCGGCGAGCCAGTACGTCGAGGTGGGTGGCCACCGTGCCCGCGTCGCCGCGGGCCACCGGACCGGTGAGTGCGCGGTCGCCCTGCCGCAGCACGTTGTCCAGCGCGGCCGACAGCAGTGGCGCGAGCAGCCGCTCCGGGGTCCGCACGCCCCCCGACCGCAGCAGTTGCACGCAGTCCGCGATCAGTGTGACGAGATGGTTGGCGCCGTGCGCCAGTGCCGCGTGGTACAGCGGGCGCGTCTGCTCGGGTATGCGCACGGGTTCCGCACCCATCTCCACGGTCAGCGCCTCACCGACGTTCCAGGCGGCCTCGTCAGCCTCCGTCGCCGTGACTCCGACGCTGCAGGCCGCCATCCGCTCCAGGTCCTCGGGACGACCGGTGAACGTCATCACGGGATGCAGAGCCAGCGGGAGCGCACCCGCCTCGGCCGCGGGCGCCAGCACACCCACGCCGTGTGCGCCGGAGGTGTGCACGACGATCTGCCCGGCGCGAAACGCCCCGGTCGCCGCGAGACCGCTCACCATCGGGCCGAGCGCGTCGTCGGGAAGGGCGAGCAGCACGAGGTCGGCCTGCCTTGCCACCTCGTCCGGTGCCAGCAGCGGCACTCCGGGCAGCAGCCGTTCGGCACGCCGCACCGATGCGTCGGAGACGCCGGAGGCCGCGATCACCGTGTGTCCGGCGCGGGCCAGCGCCGCACCCAGCACGCTGCCGACCCTGCCTGCCGAGACGACACCCACCGCGAGTCTGGCGGGGCGTGTCATCGCGTGCCCCACTGGAGGCTCATGCTCAACGACTCCCAAGCTCGTTCCAGTCCCGCTCTGCGGACGCGGGTACCAGACGACGCGCGCGAGACTAGCCCGCGAACTGTCCGCGACGACGCGTAGGTGACAAGCTTCACCCGGACTTCACCCGGATCGGTCATCACCGAGCCGCCAGCCGCACCGCTTCGGCCCTGGCCTGCCTGACGACGTCGACGAGGTCGTCGTGGCGGCTGCTCGTGCCGCCGTCCCCGGCCGACCACCTGCGCTGGAACGCCAGCTCGGTGACACTCGCCTGGTAGCAGGCCACAGCCTTTGCGGCGTGCCTTCCCGACTCCTTGCGGGCCTGCCTGCGCCACCGCCTTCTGCCGCGCAGGCTGGCGAGCAACGGCACTTCTGAGCGCGCGATCCAGCCGTTGGCCGCCAGCACCGGCAGGGCGGCGGCGATGATGCGCTGCTCGCGGCGGCGCTGCCACAGCACCAGCAGCAGCACCGCGATGAAGATCGGCACCATGATCAGAAAATAGACGTCGAGGAACGTCGCAGCGCCACCGAGTGTGGCGGCCGCGTTCCACAGCGCGTGCAGGAACACCGCGCACAGGTAGGCCCCCAGCGGCACCAGCACCTTCAGCGCGCGACGGCGCTGCCTGACGACGAGACCGACCCCGATGCCAGTCAGCACCGTGAACAGCGGGTGCGCGAACGGCGAGAGCACGCCACGCAGCAGGAACGCCGCGAGCACCCCCGCGCTCGCCCCGTCGCCGAAGCCGTACTCGGCGAACGCGCGACCGAAGTAGTAGATGTTCTCGGTGAAGGCGAACCCGGCAGCGCTGATACCGGCGTACACGATGCCGTCCACCAGCCCGTCGAACTCCTGCGAACGGCGAAGCAGGATCGCGAACACCGGCACCGCCTTGACCGCCTCCTCGACCAGAGGCGCGGAAACGAGCGCGCTCACCTTGCCGCCACTGCCCGTACCCAGCAACAGGTCGCCCACCGCCTCGGCGGTGTCGTTGATCAACAGCGCGGTGAGTGTCGCCACGAACGCGCCCCAGGCGAAGGTGAGCAGCAACAACCTGGCAGGCTCCGGCTCCCACCTGTCGATCCACAGGAAGGCCGCCACCACCACGGCGACGGGAACGATCGAGGCCACCACACCGATGGCCACCGCCACCACGCCCACCCTGACGGTGGCCAGCGTGAGCACCAGCAGGCCACACAACGCCACGGCCACGAGGCCCGCGATCGGCAACAGCACGCCCAACCGGCGCGGCGGGTGCCTGCGCAGTTGGTGCCGCGGTCGCCCGGCGGTATCTCCCCTCACGCGGGCACCCTAACGGGGGCCACCTCGGCGGCTCGCACCGAACCCGTGAGCCGATTCGCAGGCTCAGTCGTCGGCCCGGCGCCTGCGGCGTGGCCTCGACACGTTCGCCCCGTGCGCGGCCAGCAACTCGCTCACCGAGCGGCCTTCGGCGTGCGACCCGGACGGCTCCTCCGCCTCCGCCGCGTAGTTCCCGGCGGTACCACGGCCGCCCTGACCACCACGGGATTCCGCGGAGCCGTGCCGGGAGCCGGAGGTTTCGCCGAAGGCCTCCCACGGGGGCGGCTCGTCGTCGGACCGGTATCGCCTGCCGCCGGACACGCCGGCGACCTCGACGTCGTCGGGCTCGGCCCTGCGCCTGCGACCACCCGGCCTGCTTCGCACGTCCCGAATTTCTGGCGGCAACGTCGGATTCGGCTCAGGCGGGGTCGGTTCGGTGACGCGGGTCTGCGGCTCGGCCACCGGGTCACGTCTGGCGGTCCTGGCGGCACGTTCGGCGTCCACCGGCGGCCGCGCCGTTCTCGTCGGCACGGAATCCAGGTCGAGCCCACCGGTGAACTCGGTGGGCTGTTCGGGATCGGGCCTGCGTTGTCTCGGGCGCTGCGACCGTGCGGCCGGGGGAGCAGGCGCCTCCTGGCGGTCCCGCACGGGTTCGGCTGCCGACGCGCCCCGTGCCGGGGCGTGCTGGGCCGGTCGTGTGGGCGGGGCAGGCTGCTGAGCCGCTTTCGGAGCCGTGCCTTGCGCGCCACGCGACTCGGCCGAGGACGGTTGCGGCTGAGACCGCTGCGCTTTCGTCGTCTGCCGGTTCACCGGCTGCTGCACGGGTCTCGACATCTCCGACCTCGCCCTGGCCGCCGCTTCCCGCGCACCCGGCAGCCCACTGCGGTCGACGGGCTGCACCCTGCGCGTGGCGGGTTCCACCGGTCGCTGCGACGGCCTGCTCTGCTCGACCGGCCGCGACGGGCGCGGCACGAACCTGGTCCTCGGCTGCTCCGGCTCGGCCTCGGCATGGTCGAAGGTGGAATGGTCATCCTGCTGCGACGACTGTGCTTCGAAGTCGCGGACGGCGGCGATCAGTTCGGTGGGTCGCTCCGCGAGTTCGGCCAGCTTCTTGCCTGCCGTGATCTGCGCGGGTCTGCCGCCGTTGGAGTCGCCCGCGGTGACCACCCTCGGCTCCTCCGCCAGCGACCGCATCCGGGTTGACTGCGCGGTGAGGGCCACCCGTTCCCACAGCACCTCGCCGCCGAACAGCGCCTGCAGGCTCTCGCGCAGCGCGGTGACTTCCGAGCGCAGGGCCTGCAACTCCTCCTGCGTCTCGTCCTCGACCCGTTCCCGGGTCTGTGCCTCGACATCCAGTTCGAACTCTCGGCGAGCGGCGATCTCGCGTTCCAGTTCCAGCTCGTAGATCTCCTGCGCCTTCGCCGCCGCCTGCTCGGTGGTCGCCGCCTGCTTGCGGTACCTCGCCGCCACGAACCCACCGATGAGCGCGGCCCACAGCGCGGCGATGATCCCGAGGCGCAGCCAGCGCAGATCCTCGGTGAACACCATGGCTACCGTGGCTGCGATGGCGAGGAGCATGCCGGCAGCGAACAGCGGCCGACTCCACGCGCGGCCGCGCGAGTCCTCACCCACGCCACTCATGCCCAACACCGTACCTTCTGGTTATCCAGCCGAGACCTTATCGGTACTTCGAACGGTGGATTCCAGTCGCTAACCGGTTTTGTCCTGATCGTGGTCCCGATCACGCGGCTCCGGCGCACGGCAACAGTACTCCAGCCACAGCGCCGCGGCGATCAACGCGGCAGCACTCGCCACCCCGATGATCGCTGCTGGAAGATCTTGCGAGGCGGCCGTGAGGCGCTCCGCGCGGGGCAGCAGGAACGCCAGCGCGCCCAGCCAGACTCCGACCATCAACGCACCCAGCAACGACGACGCCTTCGCGAGCGCGACCGCGCGCGCGATCCACACGCCGGTCACCACCCTGCGAGAACGGATACGGCTCCTGATCACGAAGGCCAGCACGGTCTCGGCGACGGCGAGCACGAGCAAAGTGGTGCCCGCGGGCGGAGGCAGACTCGGCAGCGTGTCGTACGCGGCCTGAAAGAGCAGCAACGCCAGTCCGAAGCCGAGCAAGGTGGCGAAGACCAACTCGCGTGGCCGCGTGAAGTGCATGGCTACACCGTAGGCGAGGTCGCGACCACGGCGGGGTGCGACGTTGACTCTCCACCGACTGGAGAGTCGAGCATGGAGTCGGTGAGGGGAGAGGCAGCGGTGTTCACGATCGGAGAACTGTCACGCAGGACCGGATTGCCGGTCAAGACCATCCGCTACTACTCCGACGAGGGCCTACTGCCCCCCACCGACCGCACGAACGCCGGTTACCGGCTGTACGACACCACCTCACTGGCGAGGTTGGAGCTGGTGCGCACGCTGCGCGAGTTGGGAGTCGGTCTCGCCGACGTGCGACGCGTGCTTGCTCGCACCCGCGACGTCAGCACCGTGGCGGCCGAGCACCTGGAGGTGCTCGAAGACCAACTGCGCGTGTTGCGGCTGCGCAGGGCGGTGCTTCGTGCGGTCGTCAAACGAGGTGGCGAGCTGAACGAGGTGAAACTGATGAACAAGCTGGCTTCGATGTCCGATGAGCAGCGCAGGCGACTCGTCGACGAGTTCTGGGACGAGGTGAGCGAGGGACTCGACGTCGACTCGGAGTTCTACGACCGGATGCGGTCGGCCAAACCGGAACTGCCCGACGATCCGACTCCGCAACAGCTAGAGGCATGGATCGAGTTCGCTGAGCTGGTCCGTGACCCCGACTTCCGCGCGGTGATCCGGAAGATGAGCGAGCGGCAGGCCGAACGCGGTCAGGTCGCGAGCACCGACACGGCGGTGCGTGCTCAGCAGGAACACTGGTGCGAGTGGAGCGACCGTGCACAGGCTGCGCTCGACGAGGGCCTGGAGCCAGACTCCCCGACCGGCCGGGAACTGGCCGACGACATCGCGGCGCGTTCGGCGGGCGAGGGTGTGGCGGACACGCCGAGGTTCCGTGCGGAACTCGCCGACCGAATCGCCGAAGGGGCGGATCCACGCGCCGAGCGGTACTGGCAGCTACTCGCGATCATCAACGGCTGGCCCGCCATCCCGAGCCGCAACACGGCCGCACTGTGGATCGTGGCCGCGCTGCGCGCGACGGCAGGCTGAGGACCAGGCTCAGGTCACGGGCCACAACCGGAGGTCCGGGCGCGGGGTGACGGCTTCCCGGTCGGCCTCGGGAAGCGCGGCCAGCAGATCGGCGGCGCGGCCGTGTCCCGGCACCCGCGCCGCCGGATCGATCTCCAGCCACGGGATCAGCACGGTCGCCCGCTCGGCGGTGCCGGGATGCGGCAGCAGCAATTCGGGGTCGTCACTGCGAACCCCGTCCACGGTGACCACGTCGACGTCGAGCGTGCGCGGTCCCCAGCGCCGCTGCCGCACCCGGCCTGCCCTGCGCTCGAGTTCCTGGCCCGCACGCAGCCACGCCCAGTGGTCGGCTTCGGGGTCGTCGACGATGCAGACCGCGTTGAGGAAGTCCGGCTGGTCCTGCACACCCCACGGTCGCGTCTGGTACACGCTGGAGACCGAGACGAGCCGGTCGGCGAGCCCTTCGACGGCGAGCCGCAGGTACGCCAGCCGGTCGCCCAGGTTCGAACCGAGCGACAACACCGCCCTGCTCACCGCTGCCGCCGCACTGTGACGGCGACGTCGGCGAAAGTCAGCGGGATCGGCGCGGAGGGCTTGTGCACGGTGACCTCCACCGCGTGCAGTCGCTCGTCGTGCAGCACCTCCTCGGCGATCCGGCCCGCGACGCTCTCGATGAGGTCGTACGGCTGCCCCGCGACGATCTCGGCAGCGAGTCGGGCAAGTTCCGAGTAGTTCACCGTGTCGGCCAGTGCGTCGGAAGCAGCGGCGGGGCGAAGATCGAGCCACGCGGTGACGTCCACCAGGAACTCTTGCCCTTCGCGCTTCTCGTGCTCGAACACGCCGTGCCTGCCGAACACGCGAAGCCCGGTCAACGTGATGCGGTCAGCGGGCCCCGGCACGTCGGCCATCTCAGACACCACCGCGCTGCCACGCCGCCGCGACCTTCACCGCGTCGAGCGAGGCGCCGACATCGTGGACACGCACCCCCCACGCCCCCGCGCCCGCGGCGAGCGCGGAAACGGCTGCCGTGGCGACCTCCCTGCCGGCGGGCGGGCGTGGTTGGCCCTCGGAATCGGCGAGCAGCCTGCCGAGAAAACGCTTGCGCGACGCGCCCACAAGAACGGGAAAGCCGAGAGCGAGCACGCTGTCCAGGCCGTGCAGCAGCGCCCAGTCGTGCTCGGCCTCCTTGGCGAAGCCGAGACCGGGATCGAGCACGATGGCGCTTTCGGCGACCCCGGCGGCCAGCGCGGCGTCCACCCTGGCACGCAACTCGTCGCAGACCTCCTTGACGACGTCGCCGTAGCGCGCGAGCGCGTTCATGTCCTTGCTGTGGCCACGCCAGTGCATCAACACCAACGGCACCCCGGCTTCTGCGGCGACTCGCGCCATGTCCGGGTCGGCGAGGCCGCCGGAGACGTCGTTGACGATCCGCGCACCCGCTTCGAGCGCTGCGGCGGCCACGGCCGCCCTCGTGGTGTCCACCGACAGCAGCAGCCCGTCGGCGGCCAGCTCGCGAATCACCGGCAGCACCCTCGCGCTCTCGGTCTCCGCGTCGACACGCAGCGCTCCTGGCCGGGTGGATTCGCCTCCGACGTCGATGACGTCGGCACCGCGCCGCCACATGGCGTGCGCGTGCGCGAGAGCATCCTCCCTGCTGAGGTAACGGCCACCGTCGGAGAACGAATCGGGGGTGACGTTGAGCACCCCCATCACGACACACCGGCCCGGCGATGGCAGTGCGGACTCCGGCGGGCTCACCGCCGACCCTTGATGAGGTCCAGCGCCTCCGCACGCGAGGACGCCGAGCTCTGCAACAGTCCCCGCACGGCGGAGGTCGTGGTCCGCGCGCCGGGTTTGCGGATACCGCGCATCGCCATGCACAGGTGCTCCGCCTCGATGACCACGATGACACCACGTGGCCGTAGCTTGCGGTAGAGCGCGTCGGCGACCTGCGAGGTCAACCGTTCCTGCACCTGCGGGCGCTTGGCGTACAGGTCGACAAGCCGCGCCAGCTTGGAAAGCCCGGTGACCTTGCCTTGCCCGTTGGGGATGTAGCCGACGTGCGCCACACCGTGAAACGGCGTCAGGTGGTGCTCGCACATGCTGAACATCGGGATGTCGGTGACGAGCACCAACTCCTCGTGGCTCTCGTCGAATGTGCGGTCGAGCACGTGGTCCGGCTCGCTGTAGAGCCCGGCGAACATCTCCCGGTAGGCGCGCGCCACCCTGGCGGGGGTTTCGCGCAGGCCGTCGCGGTCGGGGTCCTCGCCGCACGCCAGCAACAGTTCGCGTACGGCGCGCTCGGCACGTGCCTGGTCGAACACGCGCCCTTCCACCCGAGGCAACTCGGCGTCGACGTCCAGAAAACCGTGACCGTTGCCTGACACGTCACTGCCTTTCCCGGTCACGAACGATGCTGACCGTCCTGCTCATCGCCGCCACGCTCGTGCCCACTCTGCTCCTGCCGGGGCGGGTCGTACCGCCACGGCTGGCCTGCGCGGTCGGGCTTGGTGGCGGGTGTCCACCCGGGCGGGGCTCCGTAGTTGGGCGGGCCGACGTTTCGACCCTGCCGTCCACCACCGTAAGGCTGTGGCCTGGAGTCGGCGCCGCCGCCCCCGGAACCGCCACCGTGGCCGCGGGCGCCGTGCCCCTGGCCGCCGTTGGTCCGGCGGGCGCCGTTGGGGTAGTCACCCGAGGGTGGGGCGTACGGGTTGTACGACGACGGGTTCGCGGGCGGCTCAGGCACACCCTGCTGTGCTCCGCCCGGAAGGTCCTGCCCGGCGGAAGGGCCGCCGACCGGCGCGGGCTCCGACTCCGGTTGCGGCTCGGGTTCGGTTTCGGACTCGGGGGGCCATGGCTCCCCGCGTTCGATCGCGAGCTCACGCGGCGTCTTGATCGGCGGCTTGTCCGAGGGCAGCCGCTCGCCGAACTCGTTGAACGCGGTGATCCTGGGGCGCTTCTCCACCGACGCGAAGATGCGCTCGAGGTCCCTGCGCTGCAGGGTCTCCTTCTCCAGCACCTCCATCACCAGGTCGTCGAGCACGTCGCGGTAGGTGTTGAGCACCTCCCACGCCTCGGTGTGCGCCGTCTCGATGAGCTTGCGCACCTCCTCGTCGATCTCGTGCGCGACCTCGAGCGAGTAGTCCGGCTGCCTGCCCGCCGACCGGCCGAGGAAGGGGTCGCCCTGGTCCTGGCCGTACTTGACGGCGCCGAGCCTGGGGCTCATGCCGTACTCGGTGACCATCGCCTTCGCGATCTTCGTGGCCTGCTCGATGTCGGAGGAAGCACCGGTTGTCGGCTCGTGGAAGACGAGTTCTTCCGCCGTGCGCCCGCCCATCGCGAACACCAGCCGCGCGATCATCTCCGAGCGGGTCATCAACTGCTTGTCGTCCTCGGGGACGACCAGCGCGTGCCCGCCCGTGCGGCCACGGGGCAGAATCGTCAGCTTGTACACCGGTTCGATGTCCGGCATCGCCCACGCGGCGAGTGCGTGCCCGCCCTCGTGGTAGGCGGTGATCTTGCGCTCCTTCTCGGAGATGATCCGGCTCTTGCGCGCCGGGCCGCCGATCACCCTGTCCACGGACTCCTCCAGCGCCGCATCGGAGATGACGGTGCCGTGTTGCCTGGCGGTGAGCAGAGCGGCCTCGTTGATGACGTTGGCCAGGTCGGCGCCCGACATGCCCACCGTGCGCTTCGCGAGCGCGTCGAGGTCGGCTCCCTCCGCCAGCGGCTTGCCCTTGGAGTGCACCTCCAGGATCGCCCTGCGGCCGCGCAGGTCGGGCGCGGACACCGGGATCTGCCGGTCGAACCGGCCGGGGCGCAGCAGCGCCGGGTCGAGGATGTCGGGCCGGTTGGTGGCGGCGATCAGGATGATGCCGCCGCGCGAGTCGAAGCCGTCCATCTCGACGAGCAACTGGTTCAGCGTCTGCTCCCGCTCGTCGTGGCCGCCGCCGAGGCCCGCACCACGCTGCCTGCCCACCGCGTCGATCTCGTCGACGAAGATGATGCACGGCGCGTTCTGCTTGGCCTGCTCGAACAGGTCACGCACCCGCGAGGCACCGACACCGACGAACATCTCGACGAAGTCGGAACCGGAGATGGTGTAGAACGGCACCCCGGCCTCGCCTGCCACCGCACGAGCGAGCAGCGTCTTACCGGTACCCGGCGGGCCGTATAGGAGTACGCCCTTGGGGATCTTCGCCCCGAGTGCCTGGTAGCGGCCGGGGCTTTGCAGGAAGTCCTTGATCTCGTGCAGTTCCTCGACGGCCTCGTCGGCACCGGCCACGTCGCTGAACGTGGTCTTCGGCATGTCCTTGTTCAGCTGCTTGGCCTTGGACTTGCCGAAGTTGAGGACCCGGTTTCCCCCGCCCTGCGCGTTGTTCATCATCCACATGAGCAACAGCAGCAGGATGCCCAGCGGGATCATGTAGATCAGCAACTGGGTGATGAAGGAGTCCTGGGTGACCGTGGTGTCGAACCGGACGTTCTGCCCGTCACCGCCGGCGTTGATGAGCGAGTTGTACAGCTGGTCGGAAGCGCCTGCGGGGAACTTCGTGATGACCTGCGTCACCTGCTGGCCGTCGACCTCGATCGGGTTGGCCAGGTGAAGCTTGAGCTGCTGTTCCTTGTCCTCGAGGTTCGCCTCGGTGAGGTTGCCGCTGCGGATCTGTTCGACGGCCTGCGACGTGGGCACGTGCGTGTAACCCCGGTCGCTGTCGAACATCATGCTGAACAGGAAATAGAGCAGCAGAACCGCGACTATCCACAGCAGTGGGTTCTTGAGCAGGCGCTTGCGGTCCATTAGATCCGGCCGTTGCGGCCTCGACCCTCCCTGGCTAGGCGGTAGGTGTGACATCCGCCGTCACGGTGTACAACTGCACGGGCACGGTGGTAACCGTCCCATCAGGGTACCGCCCGGCTTGCGCGAACGGCCGGGCGATCCTCTACGCAGATCCAACGGCTCCCAGGGTGGGTATGTTCCCAGCTCAGCGCGAGGCTAGCGGGTGACCTCGGTGACCAGTTCCGCGAGTCGGCCGCGTAACGCCTTCGCGTCGGCGGGCGCGACGGTGACCCACTCCGTGCCGTCGGGACCGGTGCGGGAGAGGCTGAGATAGCGCCCCGAAGCGGTATCGAACCAGGCCAACACCCCGCTGCGACGCCTGCCGCCGAGTTCGTCACGGCTGTTGGCTGCCAGTTGGCCACCCCGCAGCCTCGGTTGTGAGATGAGCCGCGCGTAAGCCTCTCCCTCGTTCGCCGTTCGCTCCGCCAGCCCCGCCGCCCTGCGCGAGGAAGCGCCCGCCGCCGCCGGTACCCCGGTGTTCGCGGGCCTGGTACGCAGTGCCTGAGCGATGGGCAGTGTGACGGAAGCCTCGCTGCCCCGCCCGCAGGCGGGCAGCAGGTCGACCACCGCGGAGACCAGACCGTCGGGATAGATCGGGCGCAGCCAGATGCCGTCGCTGTTCTGAACGGCCAGCACGGCCTGATTGCCGTCGCTCGCCGCGAGCGCGGCCACCGGTGGTACCCGGAAGTCGGGGATGTGCAGGGCGTCGATGCTGATCCTCGGCCTGGACAGCAGGCCGAGCCAGTCCTCGACGGGCGAGTTCCGGAGTTCGCGGGCCGCGAACTCCACGTTCGCCCTCTCCCGCAGTGCGGCGCGTTCGACCTCGGTTTCGCCGTGTGAGCCGACACGCAACGGGTAGGGCAGGTCGCCGAGTCCGGCGGCTTCCCACAGGAAGTCGAAGGACACGGGCGTGAAGAATTCCTGAGCGGGCACGATCCTCCAGCTGGCTCCCTGACCGTGACGTCGTTACTACCGCACAGTAGCGAACGTGAGCACCGCTGTCCGTTTGCCGCTACAGCGGCGCGGCCGTCGAGTTCACCGCGTTCGCGAGCATCTCGGACAACCGGTGCCGAAGAGTGGCCGCGTCAGCGGGGGCGATGATGATCCAGTCCCTGTGGTCCTGACCGCGGCTGGCCTGGGTGAAATAGCGCCCGGTCTCGGTGTCGAACCAACTCAGCACCGGCGTGCGGGTCCTGCCACCACCGCGGCCACGGGCGTTCGCACCAAGCTGACCGCCCCGCAGCCGCTCCTGTGCATGCAGCCGGGCGAGGGCCTTGCGGTCGGCATCGGCCGTTCCCACACCACCCTTCGCAGCGCTTGCCCTGCGCTGCATGAAGTCGGCACCCGGACCGGCGAGCAATTGCTCGATCGGCACAGTGATCGACTTCTCCGTGCCCCTCGGCGCGGGTGGCAACTGGCCGACGATCGCGCCTGCGAGCCCGTCGGCGGGTACCCGCTCGAGGTAGAGCCCGTAGCCCTCCTGCACGGCGAGCACCCCGTCGCCACCGAGGGCGGCGGCGACGGCCAGCCGCGGCTCGGCATTCTGCGCGACGAGTTGGATCGAGTCCAGGCTGACGTCGGAGCCGACCAGCACCGAGAAGGCATCCTCCAGCCACGGCCGGGGCGTGCCGTCGTCGTCGACGAGGCCACGCCCGGCCAGTCCGGCCATCACCTGCCCGCGCAGCCCGGCACGCTCCTCCACCGTTTCCCCGTGCGAGCGCACCCGCAGCGGGTAGGGCAACTCCCCTGCTCGCAACGCCTCCACCAGGAAGTCGAGCTCAAGCGGAGAGAGCCGCTCCGCCACGCCTCAGCGCCCCTCGTCGTCCGGCCCCCACGCGCCGAGCACGGGCGGCGCGGCGGATTCCGTGGCACCGAAGGTGTCGTCGGGGTCCGGCTCGATGAGGAAGGAGGCGTGGGTGTGGTCCTTCTCGTCGTCGGTTCCGCCACCGGCGGCCCCCATGCCTGTCATGGGAGTGCCAGTGGCGGGCGGAACCTGCCCCGGACCGACCGGGCCGGTCGGCGCCACCTGCCCCTGGCCCTGCGCGGGTGCGACCGGAGCACTCTGCTGGTTGGCAGCCGCGGCCGTTTCCGAGGACTGCTTCTTGGTGCTGCCGCTGCGGGAGCCCTTCGAAAGCGCCCTCGCACCCGCGTACCCGAGCGCGCCGCCCGCGACCGCCGCCCCCAGAGCCTGACCAGCCGTCGGCCCACCACCCGCACCGGGGGTGGGCGCGGGCGCTGCCGGGCTCGCGCCGGTACCGCCGACAGGTCCGTGCTGCGCAGCAGGCGGCTGCGCGGGGCCCTGTCCATGCGCGTTCGCGGCCGCACCGGGACCGCCCGCACCGAGCCCGGAAGCCGAGACACCGTCGCCGAAACCTGCCGCGACCGGTGTGGTGCCCAGCCCGGTCGCCGACACTGCGGGCCCACCGTAGGAACCGGCGGCAGCGACGTTGCCCGCGCCGAGGTTCGTGCCGCCCGCCGTGGGCTTCAGCCCGAGCGAGTCGGGGCCGAAGCTCGGGGTGGCGCCGTCGATCTCGGCGAGTTCGGCCGTGTACGTCTCGAGGAAGGCAACCTGCTGCGCCTTGACCTCGCGCGCCGCGTCGAACCGCGGCTTCAGATCACTGACCATCGCCGCGGGGCCACCCGCGAGCATCGCCGCCGTCTCCGCGGCGGGGTCGAATTCCTTGGGCTGCGGCATGGTCTTCAGTTTCGCGGCGGCTGCGGCCTGCTGGGCGAGCCTGGAGCTCATGGTGTTGGCCGCCTCGGCGGCCTGCCCCGTGGAGTTGGCGATGGTCACGAGCGCACCCTGCGCGGCACCCGCACCCTGCCCGATCCAGGCCGCTCCGAGCTCGGAGATGGCGTTGTAGAGGTCGTCGGCGGCCCTGTGCAGTTCCCCGCTGTGGGTCGCCCAGCCCTGACCGATCTCCTCCGCGGAGCCGGGGTCGTTGTTGACCGTGGCGTACCGGTAGAGCTGCTCGCTCTCGTGTGCCTCCCAGTTCGGCCGCGCGGCGATCGCCCTGTCGTCGCCGTACAGGAATCCGTCGGTGCGATTGCGTGCCTGCGCGACGATGTCGGCGACCTCTCCGCTGTCGCCGAGCGGCACCCGAGGGCCACTCTCGTCGGACTGCGGCCTGTTGACATCCATGATGCGGCTTCCCCCTGGTCTCACAGCTGTCCGGTGAACGGCTCCGCGCTGGCCCGGTCGAACTCGTGGTAGCGGTTCATTGCCGTGACGATCGCCTGCTCGGCGTGGTCGTACTGCGCGTAGAGGTTGCGAAGCGCCTGCGCGTAGGAGTCCCCCGCTCCCGACGCGCGGTCGGAGAACTTGGCGGCGATGGCCTGCCCGACGGGGTTGGCGCCGAGCCTCGGCGGCGCCGCGAGGTTGTCCGCGTTACGCAGCAGGTCCTCCACGGTGTCCTTACCGGTTCGGATCTTGCTCAGCACCGCCTGTGCGGCATCGGGATCGATCCCCACCTGGCCGGTAGCCGCGGCGTTCCGGAACGCGGCAGCGTCCGCATAGCTGCTGTTCCCCATCGCTTCGCTCTCCTCATCCCCAGTACGAGCACAAACTTGGCCGACGCGCCTGCGATCTTGGCCCAGACTAACGCAACAGCGCCGTTCGTAGGACGCCTTCCATGCAGGTCGGGTTCCCTTTTCGGCGCCGGTGATGCGTGGGCCGCGTGCTGGTCACGAGGAGTAAACCCGGGGGTCGAGAGTGCCGATGTACGGCAGGTCCCGGTATCGCTCTGCGTAGTCGAGGCCGTAGCCGACCACGAACTCGTTGGGGATGTCGAAGCCCACGTACTTCACCGGCACGTCCACCTGCACGGCGTCGCGCTTGCGCAGCAACGAGCACACCGAAAGTGATGCCGGGTTCCTGCTGGCCAGGTTCTTGAGCAGCCAGGAAAGCGTCAGCCCGGAATCCACGATGTCCTCGACGATCAGCACGTCCCTACCCGAGATGTCCCTGTCGAGGTCCATCAGGATGCGCACCACACCGGAAGAGGACGTCGAGGAGCCGTAGGAGGACACGGCCATGAACTCGAGCTGAGTCGGTATCGGCAGCGCACGGGCGAAGTCCGTCATGAACATCACCGCGCCCTTCAACACCCCCACGAGCACGAGATCCGAGGCCCGGTCCTGCGCCGGGTAGTCGGCCGCGACCTTCTCGGCCAACTCGGCGATCTTGTCCTTGATCTGCTGCTCTGTGATGAGCACGGAGGCGATGTCGCCTTCGTACACGGGTTCAGTCCCCTCTTGTGGTGGGTCGGGAAGCGTTCAGCATGAGCTTTGCACGTGACCTGCGCGCTTCAAAATCGCCCGGCAGCCAGACGCCGCCCTGGCCACGCCAGCGGCCGATCAGCTCGTCCACCGCGCGTAGGTGCGCGTCGGTCAGTTCGGGCACACCCTCGGCAAGCAGCCAGCCCCGCAGCACCCTCCTGCGCAACGCGGGCGGGGCGGGTTCGAGTACCTCGACGTCGAGCGCGGAGCCGTCGTGCGCGCGCTCGGCCAGTTCCTCGGCGAGCACGTCGAGCGCGTCGGTGTCCTCGCGCAACTGGGCCGCCGTGCGGGCGAGCGCGGCTGCCACGCCCCCGGACAGCACGTCCTCCAGCAGCGGCAGCACCTCCTCGCGCAACCGCACCCGCGTGAACCTGCGGTCGCTGTTGTGGGGGTCGCTCCACGGCCGCACGCCCAGTCCCGTGCAGGCCTGCGCCGTGACCGACCTCGACAGCTCCAGCAGCGGCCTGCCCCATGGCGGGTCGAGCGGCCGCATACCGGCGAGCGACCTCGCCCCCGAACCGCGGCCCAGCCCGAGCAGCACGGTCTCGGCCTGGTCGTCGCGGGTGTGACCGAGCAACACCAGCCGGTTGGGCTCGGGCAGCTGCGCGCGCAGTGCCGCGTAACGGGCGCGCCTGGCGGCCGCTTCCTGGCCACCGGGACCGGACACGGTCACCGGCACCACCCTGGCCTCGTCCACCCCCAGTCCTCGCGCGGTCTCGGCCGCTCGCTCGGCGACCTCGGCCGAACCTGGCTGCAGGCCGTGGTCGACGACGATCGCACGTACCCGCACGTTCCTGCGCCGCCCGGCGTGCGCTGCCGCGTCGGCGAGCGCGAGGGAGTCGGCACCGCCGGAAACCGCCACGTAGAGCTCGCCCTGCCGCAACCGCCGTGCGCACTCGGGTTCGTCCAAGAACCGCCGCACTGCCCGACGCACGGCGAGCACCGCGTCGGGGTCTCGCCGCGAGGATGCCCGCACCACCTGCGTTCCCGTCACACCGTCAGTGCACCCGGCGCAGCCACGACTGCGGATCGTTGATCTCCGCCCTGCTCGGCAAGGTGTTCGGCGAGGTCCACACCGCGTTGAAACCCGCCATGCCCACAGCGTCCACGACCTGCCTCGTGAATCTGGCACCCAGCGCGTACTGGCGGATCTTGGCGTCAACACCCAGCAGGCTGCGCAGCAGCCGGTCGAGCAGGCCGCCGCCCTTGCGGCGGGCGGTGAACCTGCGCCGAATCGTGGTCACACTGGGCACCACTTCGGGGCCGACGGCATCCATCACGTAGTCGGCGTGGCCCTCCAGCAGCGTGGAAAGGGCCAGCAGCCGGTCGAACACCGCGCGTTGGGAGGGCGACTGCAGCAGTTCTGCCAGCCCCACCGAGCCGTCCTGCCGGGTCCGCCGCACCTCGCGGACCGCGTCGGGCAACCGCGTGAGGAGGTCGCCGAGGCTTTCGGACTCGGCGAGACCGCCGACCAGCCTGCCCACCTCGTCGGCGAAGTAGTCGCGCAGCCAACTCACCGCCGTGAACTGCAGCCGGTGCGTGGACTCGTGCAGGCACACCCACATGCGGAAGTCCGTGCCCGGTACCCGCATGGCCTGCTGCGCGGTCACCACGTTGGGAGCGACGAGCAGCAGGCTGCCGTTCTTGTTCGCACCGCCGAACGGGTCGTACTGGCCGAGCACCCTGGCGCCGAGGAACGCCAGCACCACACCGGTCTGCAAGCCCGCGCTGCCCGCCACCAGCGGCGTGAACCGCCCTGCCTGCCCGCTGGGCAACGCCCGGCTGGTCAGCTCGTCGAGGCCGGACGCCGCCGCCCGCACCCACCCCGGACGGTCGAGCACCTCGCCGGGCAGCAGCGGCAGTCCCTGGCCGAGACCGGTGAGCTCGCGCACGTGACCCTCGGCGACCACGGTCAGCTCGCGTAGTTCGGTAACCGCTCGCTCGGCCTCTTCGGGGGATACGGTCGGTCCACCCCGCACGAGGAAGGCCCCGGTCGAGGCTGCCACGGACCAGTCCACGAGCCGGTTGGACGCGTACTCGGTGCCCCGGTTCACCGTGCTCGCCACCATCCGGTAGCCGCGGAGCTCCGCCCGCCGGGCGCTGCCTTGCTCACGCATTGCCCCTTCCGCCTTCGCCTGCTCCTACGACGCTACCTGCCTTCAGCGGCAGCCACAGCCACGCAGTGTGGCGGTCAACTCGTCGAGCGCGGCCCGGGCGGCCTTGATGTCGGTTCCCGAGGACATGAACGCGAAGACCAGTACCCGGCCGTCCTGGTCGAGCACGAGCCCGGCGAGGGTGTTCGCACCGCTCAACGTCCCGGTCTTTGCACGCACCCAGCCCCTGCCCTCGGTCGCCGCGCCTTCGGTGTAGCGGTCGGACAGCGTCCCGCTGCCACCGGCCACGGGCAGGCCGCCGAGCAGCGGTCTCAGCTTGGCCGTGCGCGGGTCGTCCTCGCCGGGGTCCGCGGCGACGGCCAACACCTCACTGAGCAGCGCGGCCGGGACCCGGTTCTTGGTGGAGAGCCCGCTGGCGTCGGACAGCTCCACCCCGCTGACGTCGAATCCGTTGCGACCCAGTACCTGCAGTGTGGCCTGCGCGCCGCCCTCGAACGACGGTTCCTTGCCCTGCGCGATCGCCACCTGCCTGGCAAGCACCTCCGCGACGAGGTTGTCCGAGGTCAGCATTGCCCGGTCGACGAGCTCGGCCAGCGGCGCCGAGCGCACCTCGCCGAGCACGCGAGCCCCCTGCGGCGCGGGTGTGCTCAGCGGTTCGCCGACCTTCGCACCGAGCCGGTTCGCCAGTTCCCGCACCAGTTCCGCGGCGGGGTCGCCGTACCGCATCGAGTTCGGGTCCGTGGCCTCCCTGCGGCCACCGTCGAGCATGGCGGGCTGCACCGGGGCCATGAAGGTGGAGGGCGAGTCACCCGGCGCCCAACCTGGGGCAGCGGGGTCTTCTGCGAAGATGCTCGGGTCGAGCCGTACCTCGGTGACGCTGCCGCCGGTGGCCTCCTTCACCTGCGTCACCAGATCGTCGAGGTGGGCGGCACCGGGGTAGACGGACTGCTCCCCACTCGGCAGCGACGACAGGGTCACGTCACCACCCGCGACGAGCACGACGGTTCCCGGCTCCTCGCCCTGCACGACGGTGGTCGGGAACTGAGTTCCGTGGTCGAGCGCGAGCAGCGCCGCGGCGAAGGTGAGCAGCTTGATGGTCGAGGCGGGAGTCAACGGCCGGTCGGCCTCTCGCTCCCACAACACGGTGCCGGTGTCCGGGTCGACGACGCTGCCGGTCAGGGTGCCGAGCACGCCGGCGGAGGCAGGGCCCTGCAGTGCCGAGGCGACGCCCGCCTGAGTGGGAGCGGGTTGCGCTTCGGACGGTCCACGCAGTTCACGGGTGACCGCGACGGGCTCCGGCGGCTGCGCCTTCGGCGCGTTCGGCGCCCACGGCAGGCCGAGCCGGTTGGAGACGTCGGGCAGTGCGAGCGTGACCCCCGTAGCCACCAGCAACAGCACAGCCAGCACCGCTCCGATACGCAGCCCCTTCCCGCGCCTGGCGACCGCGGGCTCGGCGGTGTTGTCCTCCGATGGCCCCGTCCCGGCGGGCTCACTCGGCGGCAGCGGCAGCGGCGGCGGTGGCGGTGATGGCTGCCGCTGCGGCTGGTAGCGCTGCGGTTGGCTCTGCTGGGGCTGCTGCCTCGGCAGCGGCTGCTGTGGCGGCTGCTGTGGCGGCTGTTGCTGTGGCTGTTGCAGCGGCGGCTGCTGCTGCGGCGGCTGCGGCGCGACCTGTTGCGGCTGCTGAGCCGCAAACCGCGGTGGTGGCGGTGGTGGCTGCTGGCTGACCTGCGGCGACTGCGGGGCCGGTTGCCTCGGGGCAGCCTGCTGGGTGGGCGGGTCCGCCTGCCCAGCGCGGCCGGCCTCCGGCTTGGACACCCTGATGGTCGGCGGGTCGGCATTGCTGACCTTCGGCACCCGAAGCTGGTCGGTTACACCGCCGTCGCCACTCGCCGTCGCGTCACGGTCGGTGTCGTGGTCGCTGGAAGGCCACGTCGGCTCCGGCGTCTCGTCACTACCCGGCACACACCCCTCCTCGCAGCTCGACGGGGCAGAGGTCACACTTGCACACCATCCGTGCCGCACCCGCCGAATGTGTGGTCCACACTAGTGACGCCAGGTGAACGACGGTGTGAGCCGCCCGGATGCGGCGCCAACGAACGAGGCAGCGAGGACGGCGTGGAGTTCGACGTAACGATCGAAATCCCCAAAGGGGAACGCAACAAGTACGAGATGGACCACGAGACGGGGCGGATCAAGCTGGACCGCACCCTCTTCACCGCCACGCAGTACCCGGCGGACTACGGGTTCATCGACAACACGCTGGGCCAGGACGGCGACCCGCTCGACGTGCTCGTGCTCGTGCAGGAGCCGACGTTTCCCGGGTGCCTGATTCGCTGCAGGGCGATCGGTATGTTCCGGATGACCGACGAGAAGGGCCCCGACGACAAGGTCCTCGCCGTCCCCTCCGACGACCCACGCCTTGAGCACCTGCGCGACATCCATCACCTCAACGAGTTCCACAAGCTCGAGATCGAGCACTTCTTCCAGGTCTACAAGGACCTCGAACCCGCGAAGAGCGTCGAGGGTTCCACCTGGGCAAGCCGGGCGGAGGCCGAGGAAGAGATCAAGCGTTCCTACGAGCGCGAGGCAGCGCACAGGGAGCACGACACCGACGCATGATCGGTGCGGCGCCACCTTCGGCGGGCGGCGCCGCACCGGCCACGGTGCTCAGTCGCGGTAGCCGGGAACCGGGTAGGCGGCGAGCAACTCCTTCACCTCACCGGCGATCGTGTGCAGCGCCTTCGCGTCGTCGGTAGCGGCGGCCGAGATCGCCCTGTCGATCCACTCCGCGATCTTCGGCTGGTGTTGCGGCTTCAGCCCGCGTGTGGTCACGGCCGCGGTGCCGATGCGAATCCCCGAAGGGTCGAACGGCTTGCGCGGGTCGAACGGCACGGTGTTGTAGTTGAGTTCGATCCCCGCCGCGTCCAGCGCCTTGGCCGCGGGCTTGCCGCCGATGTGCTTGCTGGTCAGATCGACGAGCAGCAGGTGGTTGTCGGTACCACCGGAGACCAGATCGAACCCGCGTTCCAGCAGTGCTTCGGCGAGCGCCTTGGCGTTGGCCACGATGCCGTGCGCGTACTCGCGGAAGTCCGGCTTCGAGGCCTCACCGAGCGCGACGGCGATAGCGGCCGTCGTGTGGTTGTGCGGGCCGCCCTGCAGGCCGGGGAACACCGCCTTGTCCACCGCCTTCGCGTGGTCCGCGTCGGACATGATCATCGCACCACGGGGACCACGAAGCGTCTTGTGCGTGGTGGTGGTGATCACCTGGGCGTGCCCGACCGGAGACGGGTGCGCACCGCCCGCGACCAGCCCCGCGATGTGGGCGATGTCGGCGACCAGCACGGCGTCGACCTCCCGCGCGATCTCCGCGAACGCTGCGAAGTCGATGGTCCGGGGGATGGCTGTGCCGCCCGCGAAGATCAGCTTCGGCCGGTGCTGCCTGGCCAGGTCGCGGACCTCGTCCAGGTCCAGCCTGCCGTCCTCCTTGCGCACGCCGTAGCGCACCGCGTTGAACCACTTGCCGGTCGCCGAGACCGACCAGCCGTGCGTCAGGTGACCGCCCGCGGGCAGGGCCATACCCAGCACGGTGTCACCAGGCTCGGCGAACGCCAGGTAGGCGGCGAGGTTGGCGGGAGACCCCGAGTACGGCTGCACGTTGGCGTGTTCGACGCCGAACACCGACTTGGCCCGCTCGACGGCCAGGTCCTCGATCGGGTCGACCAACTGCTGGCCCTCGTAGTAGCGCTTGCCGGAGTAACCCTCGGAGTACTTGTTCGTCAGTACGGAACCGGTCGCCTCGAGTACGGCTTGCGACACGTAGTTCTCCGAGGCGATGAGGCGCACCTTGTCGTGCTGGCGAGTGGCTTCGGCCTCGATCAGTTCGGCGATCTGGGGGTCGGCCGCCGTGAGAGTGGGAATCGCTGGCTGGTGTGTCATGTCGTAACTCCTGGCCGCGGCGTGACACCCAGGCGCGCGGTGCCTGCCTCGTCGATCGCTCCCCGGTGGTGCTCCACCTCGATGGCGCCAGTCGCTGCTGCGTGTTCGATGCTAGTGGACGCGGGGCCACAGTCGGGGCGATCGTGCGCGCGAGCACTCGCACGGACCCGCCGTACCGCCCAGTTCAGGTGATCAGTCCTCGATCCTCACCCCCATCGAGCGTGCGGTCCCTGCCACGGTGCGCATCGCGGCCTCGAGGTCGGCCGTGTTGAGATCCGGCAGCTTTCGCAGCGCGATCTGCCGCAACTGCTCGCGGCTGATGGCGCCCGCCGTTTCGTGGCCGGGCCGGGCCGCCCCCGAGGCCCCGACGGCTCTGCGGACAAGGAACGCCGTCGGCGGGGTCCTACACCTCAGCGCGAACGAACGGTCCTCGAATACGGTGACCACGACAGGCACGATGTCGCCGCGCTGCGCGGCCGTGGCCTCGTCGTAGCAACGCTTGACCTCGACCAGGTTCACCCCCGTCTGCCCCAGCATCTTGCCGAGGTCGACCACGGGCGCTTCCCCTGCGGGAAGCTGCAACGTGGCCCGGAATATCGTCTTCTTCACTCGCCGGACGTTATGGAATCCAGCGACTGGAGGGTCAAGCTCAGCTCCGCTCGAGGCCGCGGCTGTGGTTGCGGGCTCGACAATGCTTTACATGCAGGCACCCGTGTGCGATGTTTTCTCATGGCGGTGACCACTCAGCGCACTCTGATGATCACTGTCAGCTGGGCTGCTGGGGAGGAGCCGCACATGAACGGTCATGGTGGTTACGGCGTAGAGCCGGGCGAGTTGAAGAAGCTCGAGGGAATCCTCGGTGACGCCAGCGACGCACTCGACATGGTCGATTTCCCGCAGCGCGCTCGTCTCGAAGGTTTCCTGACGACGCAGGACGTGAGCCGGTACGAGAACGTGGAAGAGACGGTCGAGGAGACCGTGCTCGCGCTTACCGAGTTCGTCGACAAGAAGTACCCCGCCGTGGTCGACGCGATGCACGACTTCATCGCGAGGGCACACGTGACCATCACGACGACCGCGGAAGGTGTGGCCAAGGCAGGCGCGGACTACCAGATCACCGAGGACCAGGTCGAGGAATGGTTGCGTAAGCACGACCCGAACTAGGAGTCCGAGTCCGATGGCGCTCAAGGACCTCATCGACGACGGTGTGCTGTCAGACGCGCGCGAAGTCGACAACTTCCTCGCGCAACACGGGGAGTCGTTGCCCTCCGTGGAGCAGACTCTGCGCCTCGTCAGAGACATCGACACCGACCGCCTTCGCAAGGTCGCCGAGGACGTCTGGGGTACGGGCGGCGAAGGCGGCAAGGACCTCGTCGGCACCAAGTTCGACGCCTGCGTCGAGAAACTGGATCTGGCGAGCCGCCAGACCGCCGCGTGGACGGGGGAAGCGAACAACGCCTACGCCACGCGGGTCGGCAAGATCAAAAAAGGTCTTGACGACATGCGTAAGCCTTCCGCGGACGTCGGCGACGCGCTGATCGAGATCGCCGATGCATGGGACCAGGTCTTCGGCCGCAGCTTCGCGGACGTCCTCGCCATGATCGGCCTCGCACTGTCGATCATCGGCGTGATCGTCGCGGTGGCCGTTGAGATCGCCGCGGGCTGGACGGGGGTCGGCGCAGTCGTCGGTATCGTCATCGGAATCCTGAGTGTCATCGTGGGAGCGGTCTCGATCTGGTGGACGATTCACAGCCAGGAACAGGCGAAGATCGATGCACTGAACGCCGCGGGCAAGGAGGCGCAGGAGACCATGACATCGGCCAACGAGACCACCCCGTGACGGCGGTGACGGTATGACGAGCCCTGAACACGTCGCACAGCTCAAGGCACGGCTGGCGAAGATCAAGCAGAACCCCACCGAAGCGCTGTTCAGCGAATACAAGGGAACGTCGAGGACCGGTGCGGTGACGGTGTGGGTCGACCTGCTCGGCAGGCACAGGCGGCTGCATATCGCGCCGGGAACCGTGCGTGACGGTGACGAGCGGTGGCTCACCGAGGAGATCAACAGCGCCTACGAGGCGGCGAGCCGAGCAGCGACGTTCCTCGACTTCGATATGGCCGAGTTCGCACAGGAACTGCGGGATGTCGCCGCGCTGCGTCCTCGAAACGAAGCGTCGTCGCAGACAACGCCACCGCCGGAGTCCGAAACCCGGCCGAGGCAGGAACGGAGCCAGACCCAGCGTCGCCGCGGAGAAGGTGACGACGAGTTCTTCGACGACTTTCGCATCGGTCGATGAACGGTCAACCGGCGCGAAAGAGTGGCATCGGCTCCGCACGCGCTTCGGTGTTGTTGTTGATCGTCTGGGCTGTCGCCTCGCTCACCGCGGTGCTGCTGGCGGGCCTGATCAGCTTCGCCGAGGTCGCGGACTCCTGCGAGGGCCCCGCCGAGCTGAGTTTCCGTGCCGCGATCTCCATCCGCTGCCAGGGTGGCCCCGAGATCCCGATGAACGGGTCCGCCGCGGTTGTGCTGTTCGCGGGCTTCGGCCTGGTGGTGACGATCCTGCTGGCGATCTTCTACGGTTCCGCCCGTCGCCGGAGTGAGTCCGCGAGATCGAGCTGACCGCGTCCTGCTCCGCCCGGCTGCGCGGGCGCGACCCGGAGGGCCAGGCTCACACCGGCTCGATGCTCTCGGAGTGCCTGCGTGCGAGCTGCTGGTAGATCTCCGCGTTGTGGTCGATCCAGGCGCGGGCGGAGTCGGTGAGCGGCACGAACTTCTTCGCCGGGCTGCCCATCGCGATCACCTCTTCGGGCACCTCGGTGTTCGGCGTGATGGTCGCACCGGCCGCCACCAGCGTCCTCGCGCCCACAACCGCCCTGTCGAGCACCGTCGCCCCGTTGCCGACGAGGGCCTGCTCCCCGATCGTGCAGTCGTGCACGATGCAGGAGTGACCGACGGTGGCGTTGCGACCGACCTCGCACACCCCGTCATTGACGTGCAGAACCGAGTTGTCCTGGATGTTGGCGCCCTCCCGGACCACGATCCGGCCGAAATCGCCTCGCAACACCGCCCCGTACCAGATGGACGCGCCCTTCTCCACGACGACATCTCCGATCAGTGTCGCCGTGGGGGCGATCCAGGCGTCCGGGTGCACTGTGGGGCTCACGCCCTCGAAGGCGAACATCGGCATGAGCAACACCCTAAACACCCACGGCGGTACCGAAAGCGGCACACCCACGAACGAACAGTGGCCCCCACGCATCTGGCGTGAGGGCCACCGTTCAGCCGAGCCGCCTGGGGGAATCGAACCCCCGACCTGCTCATTACGAGTGAGCCGCTCTGGCCGACTGAGCTAAGGCGGCAAGTGCCGCACCGGCTGGCAAACAGTATAGCGATGTCGCCCGCGTCACTCGCACGGCCCCGCGTCGTTAGGGATCGCGATGACACCGGCGTCATCCGACGCCGGATGGCAGCTTTCTGGGAGGAACTGCTCCATGCGCCGACGCCTGCCCCGTACGCTGGCACTCCCCGTCACGACGGCGGTACTCCTGCTGTCGGCCGTCCCCGCGGCCGGACAGACAACCCCGCCGCCGGAGCCCGCCGACCCGGGCCAGGCGCCGATCTCGTCACCACCCAACCCGATGCCGACCGGCAAGGCCATCGGTGAGGCCGGAACGGCACTGGGCATGTTGCGGCTGTTGCCGCAGGCGGTGCCGACCAGCTCCGTGATGCCCGGCATGGACGACGAACTGCCGAAGCAGTCCGCGCTGGAAGGTGGCTTCGGAATCTCCAGTGCGCGGGCGAACTCGGGCGCCTACCTCACCTACGAGCGCTCCATCGCCGAGGCGACCCCCGCGGGTCTTTCCGTCGCGGGCAACGCGCCTCAGGCGCCCGGTGCGCTGGCGCAAACCGCGCTTCCTGACAACCCGCGGCCGCGCAGTGTCGGTTTCACCGCACCGGAGAACCCGTTGCTCAACCTGAGCGGACTCAACGGAAGGGTGCACGCTCGCTGGAGCCCCACCATGGGCCCGTGTGTGGGCACCATCGCCGACGCGAGCACCTCGGTGGCCAGCATCTCGATGCTCAACGTGGTGCCGACGATGCCGGACGCGAGTCAGCTCACCGCAGGCAGCGAACGGCTGCGCTCGGCCCTGGGCTCGCTGCCCGGTCCGCTCGCCGAACTCGGCGGCCTGCTTTCGGGCGGCGGTAAGGCAAAGCCCAACGCCGACGGCACCGGCTCGGTACTCAGCATGCCCAACACGCTGGCCACCCGTTCCGTCGTCCGGCTGGTCGACATGCCCGGTTCGGACCGTTTGGCGGTGGAGTCCACCTCGACGATGCAGGCCGCCGACATCAACATCCTCAAGGGAACGCCGCTGGGTTTGACGATCAAGGTGGTGAGCCAGCCGACGCTGCGGGTCACCTCGACCGGCGACGAGAAGACCTCGAAGGTCGAGTACACGGCTCCGGTGCTCGCCGTGGAACGAGGCGGGGAGAAACTCTTCGAGCTCGACGCGGCACACCCGACGAAGGACGTGCCCATCGGTGTGCCGCTGCCTGGTCTGGACACACTGCCCGGCTTCGAGAAGGTGAAGGGCACCCCGGTCATCGGCGGTGTCGCCGAACTCGCCGACGGCGGACTGCGGCAGCTGACCGGCAAGGCCACCGGTTTCGTGCTCGACGTCGGGGTGCTGCGGCTGAGCATCGCCGACCTCGTCAAGAAGGGCTCGTACTCCACCGAACCGTTCGAGGGCTACCAGCTCGGCGCGTCCGCACGCATGCTCGACCTGCGCATCCTTCCGACCGAGGCGCTGAAGCAGGCGATGCCCGCCGACCTGGCCGAGAAGCTGCCTTCGTCGCTGGCTCAGCTTTCACTCGGCGAGCAGATCGTGCGGGCCTACGCGCCAGCGGGAGGCGTCGAGTGCTCGACCACCGCCCCGCCCGCGCCCCCGCCCGCGGGTGGTGGGGAGCAGCCCGGTGTGCCCGACCGGCTCGCACAGACGAGCGCGGCCTACTCCTCAGTGCCGCTGTTCTGGACCGGAACCGCGATGCTGCTGATCGGGGTGGTGCTGGTGGCCGGGCTGCCGACTCGCAGGCGGGAAGAGCCTGCTGGGGTCAAGCCCTCACCAAGGCCACGCGAGGAGTAGCGGTTGCGCGCCGGGGCCGTCCGATCTCGGGCGGCCCCGAGCCGCAGCTCAAGCTCCCTGCCCCTCCCGCAATGTGGTCACCATGGCCTCCACCGCGATCCGTGGCTTGACATTCCACTCGATCGCCTCTCGGCAGGCCAGCACGGCCTCGAGCCGGTGCAGGGTCGCGGCGGGCGTCCACCGCGTGGCCGCCTCCGCGCTCTGTTCGGCGAAGTCGGGATGGTTCAGGGTGACGTCGGCCCCGCTGGCGGCCACCAGTACGTCCCGGTAGAACCCGGCGAGGTCGACGAGCGCCAGATCGAGTGTGTCACGCTGGGTGCGGGTGGCCCTGGACTTCTGCCGCTTCTCCAGTTGCCGCACAGCCGCGTCGGCGGAACGCCTTGCCGCCGCGACGCCCTTGCCGGTCCCGCCCGCGCCCATGGCCGTTCGCAGCGCCTCCTGCTCGGCCTCGTCACGCGCCTTGCTTTCCTCGGTCGCGTCCGCCTCCGCTGTCTTGATCAGCTCGTCGGCGCACGCGAACACGTCGGCCGCCCTTCGCAGGCCCAGCGGAATCCGCAGCACGGCGTTCCTTCGCTCGCGGGCCGCCTCGTCGGTGGCCAGCCTGCGCGCCCTGCCGACGTGACCACCGCACACCGATGCCGCCCACTCGGCCAGCTCCGGCGGCACGCCGTCGCGCTCCACCAGCACCCGCGCTATCGACGATGCGGGAGGCGTACGCAGCAGCACGCTTCTGCAGCGCGAACGGATCGTCACCGAGACGTCCTCCGGGTGGTCCGAGGGCGCGCACAGCAGGAACACGGTGCGTTCCGGTGGCTCCTCGACCGCCTTGAGCAGCGCGTTCGCCGCCCCTTCGGTGAGCCGGTCCGCCTCGGTGATGACAACCACCTGCCAGCGGCCCGTCGTCGGCCTGCGCGCCGCGGCCTGCACCAACGCCCGCATCTCCGCCACGGAGATCGACAACCCTTCCGGGACCACCATCCGCACGTCGGCGTGTGTGCCCGCCAATGCGGTACGGCAACCCGTGCACTCTCCGCAGCCTGCTCCCTCGACGCACTGCAGTGCCGCCGCGAACGTGCGCGCCGCCACCGAGCGCCCCGAGCCGGGCGGTCCGGTGAACAGCCAGGCGTGTGTCATGGCGCCGAGCTCGACCGACTCGCCTGTCACGAGCGCGGCCGCCGACTCCGCCGCGGCCGACAACACCTCCACGGCGGGTTCCTGACCGACGAGCTCGGACCAGACCGGCGCGCTCAATTCGCCTTCGCCTCCGTCACCACGGGCGCCAGCTCCGCACGCCCCTGCAGCGCGCTCCGCACCGCGGAGCGTACCCGCCGAGCCACCTCGTCCTCGCCGCCCTCGCCGTCCACCACGACGTAGCGGTCAGGCGCCGCCGCCGCCATCTCGGTGAGCAACTGCTGCACACGCCAATGGTGCTCGGCCGAGTTGGTGGAGGGCTCACCGGGACCCGCCGGCGCGTCGAGCAGGACGGTCAGGTCCGGGCGCAGCCGCCCGGTCGCCCAGTCGGCGAGCCCCTCCAACTCCGCGGTGTCGAGTCCGGCGACCGCGGACAGGTGGGCAAGTGGGGAGTCCACGAAGCGCTCCATCACCACGACCGAACCAGCGTCGAGGGCGGGCCGCACGTCTCGCTCGACGATGTCGGCGCGCACCGCGGCGGCCGCGAGGGCCTGCGCTCGCGCGCCGGACAGCGACGCACCCGACAGCAGTGCGGTCAGCCGCTTGTCGTCCAGAGCCGGGTCGGCCGCCAGCACCACCTGGCGGGGCCCCGTGCTCAACCAGTGGGCCAGTCTGGCTGCCTGACTCGCCGTGTCGGCGGCCGTGGTGCCCTCCAGCGCGATGAGCAGGCCGTTGACGCGGCGCGGCCTTCGCCTGATGACATTGCGCAGATCGGCCAGGATCGGTTCGGTGCGACGGGAGTCCATCTGCCGGTAGGCGACCACGCCGACAGCCGCGGCGAGCAGGCCGCCGCCCAGCAGCACCGGCCGGGTCCCGTCGATCGTGACCTCGTTGCCCCAGATGGTCACCACCCTGGGACTGACCAACCCGATCAAGCCCGGAACCAGCGAGGTCGTCCCGAAGATGATGATCTTCAGCAGGGCCTGGTAGATCGCGTTGATGCGGCCCCTGATCGCGTCGTCGACCTGCGAGCCGATGATCGTCACGCCGGTCAGGAACGCCGCGCCCGCGCAGGCCCCGACCACCGCGACGGCCACCAGGGCTACCGCGAGATGCGGCGCGAGCGCCACCACCAGCAACGCGAGGCCCGCGAGCACGATCCCGACGCCGAACAGCCGCTCGTGCGGCAGTCGTCGGGCGAGCTTCGGCGTGCTCGCCAGGCCCACCGCCGCTCCCACGAACACGGCGACGAACAGCAGCCCGAACGTCGCATCGCCGCCTCGAAGGCTCAACGCGTACGGTTTCGCGGACCCGATCACCGCCCCGCCCGCGGCGAACGCGCCCATCATCCCGATGAACAGTCCCCTGATCAGCGGGGTACTCCTGACGTAGCGCAAACCGTCGCGAACCATCGCCCTTACGCCGGTGGCGCCCTTCTTGCCGTCGTCACCGGCGGTTTCGGCGGCACTGCCCGCGGTCTCGTCGCTGCTGGCCGCCTTGCCGCTCGCAGGCACCGGATGCACGTTGCGCAGCGACAGTTCCGGGATGCGCGAGATCAACAACGCGCTGGCGAGGTAGAGCAGGCTGTTGATGACGACCACGATCTTGGCGATGCCGAACTCGCCGAGTATCGCGGTCGGCAGGTTCAGCGCCGTCTCGACACCGGTGAGGATCGAGTAGAGGCCTGCCCCGGTGACCACCGCGACGCCGTAGGTCATCACCATGCCGAGTTGGTTGGCCGTCTCCACCTGATCCGGCCTTCGCAGCAGGTTGGGAACCGCAGCGTCCTTCGACGGGATCCACATCATGGCCGCGGACCCGACCAGGAAGTTGCCGATGAACAGCCACAGCGGTGTCCCGACAAGGGCGATCGACAGCAGCAGCCCGAACCGCACCAGGTCGGCGATGATCATGATTTTGCGCCGGTCGAACC
This sequence comes from Saccharomonospora marina XMU15, assembly GCF_000244955.1. GTDB lineage: Bacteria > Actinomycetota > Actinomycetes > Mycobacteriales > Pseudonocardiaceae > Saccharomonospora_A > Saccharomonospora_A marina. The sequence continues at coordinate 5,180,384 of NZ_CM001439.1, forward strand.
GGTCTGCGAGCATGCCGCCCAGCGGCGCGAACAGCAGCCCGGGCAGCAGTTGTGTGAGCACCACACCCGCGAACGCGAAGTTCTGCGCGGTGTAGTTGTCGGTGAACTTCGTGACCAGACCGGTCAACGCCAGCAGCGAAAGCCAGTCGGCCACGCTGCACAGGTATGTGACCCCCCACAACCTGCGAAACGGCCGGATCGCGAGCACCCGGCGCACTCGGTGAACGGTGGACGCTTCAGAGACCGCCGACCGGTGCGTGCCGGCGCTCGCTGCCCCCTGCCCTGCTTCGCTGATCTGCCCCACCCCAATGGAGAATGCCCAGCATCGCTGTGCCTTGCCGTGCCGTCAGGGTAGCCCCGGGGGCGGTCACACCGCCGGTGTAGGTGCGAAAACACCGAAAGTGATCAATTAGCCACGTTTCGAAGCGACGGAATTGCCGCAACTCACCCGAACAGGCCTGAAATGCTGCCGAAAAGGCTCGCGAGAAACTGAATTGCGATCACGATGAACAACACCAGCAGGACCAGTGCCACCGCGAGTCCTGCCGACCCACTGGACGGCTTGCGCAACGACTGCGGCCGCTTACGCGGCTTCGCCTCCCCCTCGTCCTCCGAGCTTCGTTGCCGCAGCCGAAGCATCGGCGGCAACAGCTGGGACCGCGCGGGCCAGGCACGTTGCTGCCGCGGGTAGACACCGGCAGGCGGGGACTGCTGCCCTGAGTCGGCCTCGGAAGGTGCCGGGTCGTCCTTCGTGCCGTCGGAACCGCCCGCCCTGGCACGTTCCTCTGCGGCCAAGGTGGCATCCACCATCTGCCGAACCATGTCCGGGTCGGGCTCGACCGGGTCGGCGATCCGGACGTCGAGGGAATCGTCGCGCTCGCCCTTCACCGTGAATTCCGGCCTCCCACCGGTCACCAGCCCGGAAAGCGGGTCGGTGTACGACCGGGGTGGCTCGGGCGCCTGGGTGCCGTCCGCGTTCGCCACGGGTCCTCCCTCGAAGGGGTCGGCATTCCCTGGAACGGGATGCCGGTCTCGGTGCCGTCGTCCTCGGTGGTTCCCATCCGCGGACAAGCGTAACGAGTGGATCGCGTTCAGTACCCGCCCAACCGGGCACATTCGCCATCACGCTCAGCTACCACGTTTGCGCGAATCCGTGACGCGCCCGTTCAGGAACTCGATTTCGCGGTGGAGGCCTTCTTGCGGCTCGACGACTTCTTCTTCGGCGCTGGTCCCTTGGCCCGCTTCTCGGCGAGCAGTTCGGCGGCACGCTCCTGCGTCAGGTCCTCAACACTGTCCGAGCGACGCAGCGAGGCGTTGTACTCACCATCGGTGACATACGGCCCGAACCTGCCGTCCTTGACCACGATCGGCTTTCCGGACACCGGGTCCTCGCCGAACTCCTTCAACGGTGGCTTCGCCGCGGCCTGCCTGCCACGACGCTTCGGTTCGGCGTAGATCTTCAGCGCTTCCTCGAGCGTGATGTCGAAGATCTGCTCCTCGGTGGCCAGCGAACGCGAGTCGGTGCCCCGTTTCAGGTAGGGCCCGTAACGGCCGTTCTGTGCGGTGATCTCCTCCCCGGTCTGCGGGTCGGTGCCCACCACGCGCGGCAGCGAGAGCAGTTTCAGCGCGTCGTCCAGCGTGATCTCCGAGATCGACATGGACTTGAACAGGGAGGCCGTCCGCGGCTTGGGCTTCTTCGCCTTCGCCGACTTCTTCCCCTCGGTCGGTTCCTCCGGTTCCGGAAGCACCTCCGTGACGTAGGGCCCGAAGCGCCCCTCCTTCGCCACGATCTCGTGTCCGGTCGCCGGGTCGGTGCCGAGCACCCGGCCCTCCTGTGGGGTGGCGAACAACTGCTCGGCGATCTCAACGGTCAACTCGTCGGGCGGCAGGTCCTCCGGCAGGTTGGCCCGCTGTGACTCACCGTCGACCTCACGCTCCAGGTAGGGGCCGTAGCGGCCGACCCGCACGACGACCTTGCGGCCCTCGCTGTCGTCGAACAACGGGATCGAGTTGATCTCGCGCGCGTCGATGTCCTCCACGCCCGAACCGACGAGCTTCTTCAGGCCGCCGAGCCGCCCGATCGAGCCGTCCACCCCCATGTCGCCGCCGAAGTAGAACCGCGAAAGCCACCTCGTGCGCTGCTCGTCACCGGAGGCGATCTTGTCGAGCTCGTCCTCCATCGCGGCGGTGAAGTCGTAGTCCACCAGCCGCTCGAAGTGCCGCTCGAGCAGCCCGACCACCGAGAACGCGACCCAGGAGGGAACCAGCGCGGAGCCCTTCTTCCACACGTAGCCCCTGTCCTGGATGGTGTTGATGATCGAGGCGTAGGTGGAGGGCCTGCCGATGCCCAACTCCTCCAGCTTGCTCACCAAGCTCGGCTCGCTGTAGCGGGGCGGCGGCGAGGTCGAATGCCCGTCAGGGCTGAGCTCGCTCGCGATGAGCCGCTGGTCACGTCGCAGTTCGGGCAGCCTGCTCTGCTTGTCGTCGGCCTCGCCACCCGCCTCGGTGTCAACCGCCTCGACATAGGCCTTGAGGAAACCGGCAAAGGTGATGGTCCGCCCGGATGCGGAGAACACACACTCCTCGCCGCTGCCTGCCGTGCCGGTGATGCGGACAGACATCGTGGTGCCCTTGGCGTCGGCCATCTGCGACGCGATGGTGCGCTGCCAGATCAGCTCGTAGAGCCGGAACTCGTCGGTCTCCAGCTCGCTCGCGACCGCGCCGGGCGTGCGAAACACCTCGCCCGCGGGACGAATGGCCTCGTGCGCCTCCTGCGCGTTCTTGACCTTGCGGGTGTACTGGCGAGGCTTGTCGGCCACGTACTCCGAGCCGTACAGCTCCGTTGCCTGCCTGCGTGCGGCATCCAACGCGGTGTCCGACAACGTGGTGGAGTCGGTACGCATATAAGTGATGTAGCCGTTCTCGTACAACCGCTGCGCGATCCGCATCGTGCGCTCGGAGGAGAACCGAAGCTTGCGACCCGCTTCCTGCTGCAGCGTCGACGTCATGAACGGCGGGTAGGGCCTTCGCGTGTACGGCTTCTGCTCGACACTGGTCACCGCGAACTGCCGGTCGCGTAACGCCTCGGCGAGCCTGCCCGCCTCGGCCTCCTCCAGCACGCGCACGTCCGCCGACTGGTCCTTCAACTGCCCGTCCGGGCCGAAATCGCGGCCGGTGGCCAGCCGTGCGCCGTCCACCGCCGTCAACCTTGCGGGGAAGGTGCGGGGGCTCGCGTCCGCGCCCGCGTCCATGGTCGCGGAGATGTCCCAGTAGGAGGCCGAGCGAAACCGCATCCGCTCCCGCTCGCGCTCCACGATGATGCGGGTGGCCACCGACTGCACCCGGCCCGCCGACAGCTTCGGCATGACCTTCTTCCACAGCACCGGCGAGACCTCGTAGCCGTACAACCGGTCGAGGATGCGGCGGGTTTCCTGCGCGTCGACGAGATCGGGGTCGAGGTCCCTGGTGCTCTCCGCGGCCGAGCGGATCGCCTGCTCGGTCACCTCGTGGAAGACCATCCTGCGGACGGGGACCTTGGGCTTGAGCGCCTCGAGCAGGTGCCAGGCGATGGCCTCGCCCTCCCTGTCGGGGTCGGTGGCGAGGTAGAGCTCGTCGACATCTGCGAGCAGGCTCTTCAGCTCGGTAACGGTGGCCTTCTTCTCAGGTGAGACGACGTAGAGCGGTTCGAAGTCGTTGTCCACGTCCACGCCGAGCCTCGCCCACGGCTGGCCCTTGTACTTGGCGGGCACATCGGCGGCGCCCCTTGGCAGGTCACGGATGTGGCCGCGGGAGGACTCGACGACGTAGTCACGGCCGAGGTACGGCGCGATCTTGCGGGCCTTCGTCGGTGACTCGACGATCACGAGCCTTCGCCGACCGTCACCGTTCGAACCGGCGCCGTTGCCGCTCTTCGTGCGGCCGGCACCCCCCGACGAGGCGCCGCGCCCCACGGTCTTCTTCGTCCGTGTCGATCCAGCCACGCTGTCCCGCTCTCCGCTCACTAACTCACCTGTTCGACCCGCCAGTGTGCACGCTCCCCACCCGTCGCGTCCGCTCAGGTAGCCGACACGCCGGGGGGCACGTGCCATGCGCATCGGCGTTCGCGCCGGTGGCGTTTCCTTCCACACCTAGCACGTGACGTGCGACTCATGCCCGCCCCGCCCCCTAGAAGTAGTCGAAGTACTACAGCACGTGCCCTTGGTTTCCGGCACATCCGCCGCAGGATTCCCGAGGCCGGGCGGAGTAATCGTTGCCCGCGCGGGCGATCAGCGCACGCCGTCGCCGAACCTGGGTGCCGGGTCCTTGTCGGTGAGTTGCCTGCACGCCGGGGCCCGCGCACTGGCCCGCGACAACTCGGGAACGCCCGCGAACCCTTCGAGCAGGTTGACCCGGCCGATCCGCTCCAGCGGACCCCTCACCGAACCGATCGCCGCACGGCTGGCCTCCGCATCGCGCGCCGCGTCGAGCGCCCGCATGGCATTCAGTGCACTCTTCCTGATGCCCTTGTAGTTCGCGACGGCCTTCGCCTTGACCTGCTCCGCCGGCCGCGAAGGCGCGGGTTCCAGCCGGTCAAGGCTTTCGATCGTACGGTCGAGCCCTCCCACCATCACGCCGAGCAGTTCGCTCGACGTTCGCGAGGCCTGTTGCGGGGTGCTCGGGTCGATGTCGGGCATCGTCGAAAGCGACATCACCAGTTCGGACACCGCCCTGCAGTAGCCGTCCGCCCAACTGGTGGTGGCGTCCTGCCTGCGAATCTCCTCCGCGGACATACCTGGCCCCGCGATCGTCGCATCGAACTGGGCTCGCGGTTGCGTCGTGGGCTGCTGCCCGCACGCCGTCACCGGGAACGCCAGCGCCGTGACCACCGCGGCGGCGAGAACAGTCATCCGCGGCCGCACGCCCACACCTCCGAAAGAACCGACGCAACGTCAGGTAACCCTGTGCGACCGTACCGCTGCGTCGGAACCATGCAAATCCGCGTGCGGCTGGTCGGGCCCGACATGCCGCCGGGCCCGACCACCGTCACTCACGCGTTGGTGGACTGCTCCGCGGGCGTCTGCGTCATCACACTGCCGCGCCGCTTCGAGACCACGATGGCAACCACGATCACGGCGACGGCGACCAGCGAGATCGCCAGCCTGACACCCACCGAGGCATCCGGCCCGACCGTGAACTGCACAACCGCCGGTGCGATCAGCAGCGAAACCAGGTTCATCACCTTCAGCAGTGGGTTGATCGCCGGGCCCGCAGTGTCCTTGAACGGGTCACCGACGGTGTCACCGATGACCGTCGCGGCGTGGGCCTCGGAGTTCTTGCCGCCGTGATGGCCGTCCTCGACCAGCTTCTTCGCGTTGTCCCACGCGCCACCGGAGTTGGCGAGGAACACCGCCATCAGCATGCCGGTCGCGATCGCGCCGCCGAGGTAGCCCGCCAACGCGCCCGTACCGAGGCCGAAGCCGACCGCGATGGGCGCGAACACGGCGAGCAGGCCGGGGGTGGCCAGCTCCCGCAGCGAGTCCCGGGTGACGATGTCGACGACCTTGCCGTACTCGGGGCGGGTGGTGCCCTCCATGATTCCGGGGATGTCGCGGAACTGACGGCGGACCTCGTAGACGACCGCACCCGCGGCCCTGGAGACCGCATTGATGGCCAGCCCGGAGAACAGGAACACCACGGCCGCACCGATCACGACGCCGACGAGTGTGTTCGGCTCGATGATCCGGTCGACGAAGGAGTCGCCCACCTCGCCGAGCGAGGCGTTGACGTCCGCGAGCGCCCGCATGATCGCGTCGGAGTAGGAACCGAACAGCGCGGTCGCCGCCAGCACCGCCGTCGAGATCGCGATGCCCTTGGTGATCGCCTTCGTTGTGTTGCCGACCGCGTCGAGCTCGGTGAGGATCTGCACGCCCTCGCCCTCTTCGAGGTCGCCGGACATCTCGGCGATGCCCTGCGCGTTGTCGGAGACCGGGCCGAAGGTGTCCATCGCGACGATCACGCCCACCGTGGTGAGCAGGCCGGTACCCGCGAGCGCGACGGCGAACAACGCGACCGCGCCGCCGAGCAGGTAGGCGCCGTACACGGCGGCACCCACCACGAGCGCGGTGAACACGGCCGACTCGAAGCCGACGGAGATACCCGAAAGGATGACAGTGGCCGCACCGGTCTCCGAGGTCTTGCCGACGTCCTTGACCGGCTTGTGTTCAGTGCCGGTGTAGTAGCCGGTGAGCCACAGGATCACGCCCGCCAGAGCGATACCGATGATCACCGACACGGTGGCGATGACAGCCGGGTTGCCCTCTGCGCCGTCGAAGGAGTCGGGCAGGAACACGAACGCGGCGATCGCCGACAGCACCGCCGAGATGACCGCGGAGATGTAGAACGAGCGGTTGATCGTGGTCAGGCCGCTCTCGCCCGCCCTCGCCCTGGTGATGTAGATACCGATCACGGCGGTGATGACACCGATCGCCGGGATGATGAGCGGGAAGACCAACCCGGCACCCGAGGCGCTGAAGGCCGCACTGCCCAGGATGAGCGCCGCCACCAGCGTGACCGCGTAGGACTCGAACAGGTCGGCCGCCATGCCGGCGCAGTCACCCACGTTGTCACCGACGTTGTCCGCGATGGTCGCCGCGTTGCGCGGGTCGTCCTCGGGGATGTTCTGCTCGACCTTGCCGACAAGGTCGGCGCCGACGTCGGCGGCCTTGGTGAAGATCCCGCCACCGACCCTCATGAACATCGCGATCAGCGCCGCGCCGAAGCCGAAGCCCTCGAGCACCTTGGGGGCCTGACCGGTGTAGACGAGCACCACCACCGACGCACCGAAGAGGCCCAGCCCCACGGTGAACATGCCGACAACCCCACCGGTGCGGAACGCGATCCGCATCGCCTTTTCCCGACCGCCGGACTCGCGCGCTGCCGCGGCCACCCGCACGTTGGCCCTGGTCGCGAGCCACATGCCCAGATAACCGATGGAGAACGAGAAGATGGCGCCGATGAGGAAGAACACCGAACGCCCGATGGCCTCGTTCCAGTCATCGGCAGGAAGTGCGAACAGCAGAAGGAACACGATCACGCCGAAGATGGCGAGCGTTTTCCGCTGCCGGTTGAGATAGGCAGCCGCGCCTTCCTGCACCGCCTTCGCGATCTCCTGCATCTTCTCGGTGCCCTGGCCTGCCGCCAGCACCTCTCTGAGCAGGAAATACCCGATGACCAGTGCTGCAAGGGCGACCACGGCGACCACGGCCACGATGCCGTAGTCACCTCCGGAGAGCTCGATCGAGCTCTCCGCGAGGAAGTGCCGGGACATTCGTCCTCCTGGTAACGTCGCCTGTTGCCAGCGCCGGTGCGGGCTGACCACTGTGCCGACGCTGACATTGGGATCTACACCACTAAAGGTGTGGTTCGGCGAAGTCTATTGGTACTGCAACTGCGCACGGCAAGCCGTCCCACGCCGGACACGAAGGACACCCGTGTGAATCCGCTCACCTCGGGTGATTCGCGACGCTGTCGGTGCCGTGTGCGAAGCTCGAGTCCGTGATGGTCGAGGTTTTCGCTGGGTTCGCCGCACGCGAGCGCTCCACCAGGGAAACCGCGCCCGCCAAGTCGCAGAAAGCGCCGGCCGCGGGCGTACGCCCAGGTGCTCGCGGAACCCCTCGTGTGGCGACCCCTTCGGGCAGGTACACCCGACCCAGCGCGCCCGGTACGGCTGCCGTGTCCATGCTCACTGCGACGACGTCACTCCGTGTGGTAGGGCCGCTCGCTGTGCGTGCTGGGAGTCCCGCCCGAGCCGACATCGACACCGGCCTTGCCGCCGACGAGGCGGCATCCGGATCACGGGACGGCCCACGATGAGCGGGCCGCGCCTGCGGGGACTGACGGCCGAGCAGTTGCTGAGCCGGGTGACGGCGGGAATACCTGACGAGCGCAATCCGATCACCCACGTCGCTCGTCTGCCCGAACGCCTGCCGCGCCATGCGAGCTGGCCCGAGTGGGCGTGCGCCGACGTCGTGGAGGCGCTTCGGCGCAGCGGGGTGCAACGCCCATGGACGCACCAGGTGGAGGCCGCCTCACTCGCCTGGTCCGGCCACGATGTCGTGATCTCCACCGGTACCGCGTCGGGCAAGTCGATGGCCTACCAACTGCCCGTGCTGTCGAGCCTGCTGAGCGATCCGAAAGCCACCGCGTTGTATCTGGCGCCCACCAAGGCACTGGGCGCCGACCAGCTGCGCTCCGTCCGATCCATGGGTCTCGACGGCGTGCGCCCAGCCTCCTACGACGGTGACACGCCGGTGCCGGAACGGAACTGGGTTCGCGACCATGCCAGGTGGGTGTTCACCAACCCGGACATGCTGCATCGTGGCGTGCTCTCGGCCCACGCCCGCTGGGCAAGGTTCTTCCGCAAGCTCACCTACGTCGTCGTCGACGAGTGCCACGGCTACCGTGGCGTGTTCGGCTCGCATGTGGCGCTGCTGCTGCGCAGGCTTCGCCGTGTCGCGCGGCACTACGGGGCAGACCCTGTCTTCGTGCTCGCTTCCGCGACCACCGCCCAACCCGCCGAGTTCGCCGCCCGGCTCACCGGCGCGCCTACCGCTGCCGTGGTGGACGACGCCTCGCCTCGCGGTGCCAGGACCGTGGCGTTGTGGGAACCACCGCTGCTGGACGAACTCTCGGGTGAGAACGGCGCGCCGGTTCGGCGCTCGGCGGGCGCGGAAGCTGCCCGGATTCTGGCCGAACTGGTCGTCGAGGGAGCACGCACGTTGGCGTTCGTCCGGTCCAGGCGTGGTGCGGAGCTGACCGCGCTGGGTGCCAAACGAATACTGACCGAAGTGGATGCCGAACTCAGCGGGCGGGTCGCCGCATACCGTGCGGGCTACCTTCCTGAGGAGCGAAGGGCTCTGGAGGCAGCGCTGCTGTCCGGTGAACTGCTCGGCGTTGCCACGACCAACGCACTGGAACTCGGCGTGGACATCGCGGGGCTGGATGCGGTGGTGCTGGCCGGATATCCGGGCACTCTGGCTTCGTTTTGGCAGCAGTCGGGCAGGGCCGGACGAGCAGGCGCCGACGCGCTCGTGTTGTTCGTCGCCCGGGACGACCCGCTGGACACCTACCTGGTGCACCATCCTTCTGCGCTGCTGGAGCGGCCGGTGGAGACGACGGTGCTGGATCCGGCCAATCCTTACGTGCTGGCTCCGCAACTCGCGTGCGCCGCCGCCGAACTGCCGCTGAGAGCCGAGGAACTGGACGCGTTCGGCGGTGACGTGGCCAGGGAGGTGGTCGACGGCCTCGTGGCCGATCGAATGCTGCGCCGGCGCCCGAGTGGCTGGTACTGGACCTCGCGGAACCGTCCACAACACGAGGTGGATATCAGGGGCTCAGGCGGCGAGCAGGTCGCGGTCGTGGAGGCCGACACCTCCAGACTGTTGGGCACAGTCGACCCTGGCGGGGCGTGTCACACGGTGCATCCCGGGGCGGTGTACCTGCACCAGGGATCGTCGTACGTGGTGGACGAACTCGACCTCGAAAGCGGGCTGGCGCTGGTGCACGCCGAGGACCCGGAATGGAACACCTCTGCCCGTGAAGTGGTGGACATCGCCGTACTGGACACCGTCCACAAGCAGGCCTACGACGGCGTGACGGTCGGCCTCGGCGAGGTGGCAGTGACCTCACAGGTAGTCGGCTACCTGCGCCGACTGCCGTCGGGCGAAGTCATCGACCACGTGCCGCTGGACCTACCCGAACGTGTGCTGCGCACCCGCGCTGTCTGGTACACGATCAGCGACGCCCTGTTGAGCGCTGACTGCAGGGCACCGGGGTGCGCCGGTCTTGAACCGGCGCGCATCCCCGGCGCCCTGCATGCCGCCGAGCACGCGGCGATAGGCCTGCTACCACTGTTCGCGACGTGCGACCGTTGGGACATCGGCGGGGTATCCACCGCATTGCACGCCGACACCGGGGAGGCAACGGTGTTCGTGCACGATGGGCATCCCGGGGGTGCGGGATTCGCCGACCGCGGATTCTCCGCGCTCGCCCCGTGGTTGGCCGCGACGCGGGAGGCCATCATCGCCTGTGCGTGCCCGGCTGGGTGCCCGTCCTGCGTTCAGTCGCCCAAGTGCGGGAACGGCAACGAACCGCTGGACAAGGCAGGAGCTGTGACCGTACTGGACATCGTGCTCGGGGCGCTGAACGGCGGCGAGGCCCGGCACGGTCACTCCGTGGCTCATGCTGCCGAGGACCCCGCCGCGAAGACCGGCTGAGCGGTAGGCTGCTCGGCCGACTCCCCCAGCAAAGCTCGCACCAGCACGTTGTGCACGGTTGCTGCAGCGGGAAGGCGCCAGCCCCAGATCTCCGGCTTGACACGCCAATGCACCACGCCGTGCTCGAACGGGGTCGGCGGGAGCGGGATCCAGCTTCCCTCGCCGTGCCACCTGACGTCGTCGTGTTCCGCCAGAATCCCTGGCACACCTTCGGCCGACGTGGTCAGGAACAACCACCTGCCGTTCGGCATCGCCACGATCGGGGCGGGCTGTCCAGTGGCGCGCAGCAGCTTGGCCGCCCGCTTGCCGAGCCTGCCGTCCACCTCGACGGCGTCCACCATCGTGCCCGTTGCCACCAGCAGGCTGTAGGGCCTGCCGGTCCACCACGCCGCGACCTGCTGCGGGTGAGCACCGAGCCGCTGCCGCCAGTCCTCGTGTGCCGGCGTCGGCATGGCCCACTCTGCGGTCGACCGCGAACTGTCACCGCTTTCCGGGTATGTACCTGGGAGCACCGGCCAGCCTCGCCACGCCAACCCGATCGCCTCCGCCCGTAGTTCGATGCGAAAGGCGCCGCGCCAACTGTCCGGCCACTCCGTGTCCAACATGTCTTTCTCGAGCCTCCTCAAAACCCTCCACCGCCTCTGCTGCGGTGCACACTTCACTTAACGGCAAGTTGCAGGCTGACCAACAGCACCGCTCGACAACCGGTAATCACTGGACGACGAGTGAGCATGAACACAACGGCCGGGCTGAAACAGCCTTGTCGATCATCGTCGCTGTGACCGGTCCCGGCTGCCGACGGCTTGCGTCGCCCAGCCTTTGGCCGTGTCGCACACCTGCGCCGATGTGGCGCTGTTGTATTGGACGGACGGAACCGATGCCGCTCACCGCACACGAACGACCGCTGCTCGCCGAGCATCGCTCCGTCCGACCGGTCAGTAAGTTCGTCTCATCTGTAGGTGTCGTCACCGCCCACCGGTCCGGCCCTTGCCCGTCCGGTTGCCGGGCCGAACGGCTGGACCGGGCCCAGCACGGCCAACTCGACCACCACGAGCGCGTCCCACCCGTCGAGCCGGCATTCCGTCAGCACACCACGCATCCGCTCGGCGATGCGCTGAGCGTGCGCGCAGGCTTGCGCGACACCACGATCGGCATGCCCCGCAGCCGCCAGTGCGGCCAGGTCGGCCGTACCACCTGCCCGATGCCGCGCCAACATCGCCCCACCGAGCAGCCAAACCGCATACGCCACGACGACGAGGCCCATGACCGCGACAGCGGCCCAAACCGTCGCCATTCCCTCGTCCCGAGGACGGCTACCGGCCCGCATCGCCCATCCCCTGCATCCCTGGTTCGGCCTCCGCATGCGCCTCTGCCCGAACATCGACACCTGGCAGCAGGCCACCGGCCGCGCCCGCGCGCACAGTGACAGCGATGTCCCGACCCCGGCGCTCGACATCCAACTCCGCCCCATCAGGGGCCAGCCGCCGCACGGCTTCCTCGGCCTGCACTCGATCACCACGCGAGAGCATCCGCGCCGCTTCACTCGCCGCGTCGGCGCAACGCATATGGTCGGTCGCTGCGGCGACCCCGCTCAGGGCAGCCCCGAAGACCAGTACGAGTGAACACAGCGCCACGGCGCCTTCAACCGTGACCGCGCCCCGGTCTCGCTGGTGGAAACGGCAGCCAACCCGAGCGACACGCGGCACCGTGAACCACATCAGAACTCCACGGACAAAGCGCGTTCGACCAGAGACGTCAGCGCGGAGGTGATCGAGTCGCCCGTCACGATGCCGTACAACACCGCGGCCAACGCCGCGGCCGCGATCGTGCCGATGGCGTACTCAGCGGTACTCATGCCCTTGTCCGGACCGTCGAGAGCGTGAACGCGTGCCACGGCACGCCGCAACAGTGTCTTCGGTGTCTTGAGTTGGGTCATGGGAGTTCCTTTCTCTTCTGTTGATGCGAATGGCAGTGTCGGCTCAAAGCCGCCAGATCAGGTGATGTCAAGCCCCGTCGCGAGCCCGATCACCACCGGCAGCACGCCCAGACACAGGAACGCGGGCAGGAAGCACAAGCCGAGCGGAGCCGTGATCAGCACCCCCGCACGTTGTGCCTGCGCCTCCGCCTCATCGGCCACGGCAGCTCTCACCCGCTGGGCGAGCGCGGCGGCAGCTCCGGACAGTGCGCTGCCCGATCGAGCCGTTCGAGTAGCCGCGCGGGCCAACTCAGCCGTGGCCTGACACTTCCTCACCGGTTCCCACGCCTGCGCCGGTTCCGCACCGAGCGCGAGCAACTCGGCGGTGGAAAGAAGTGCGGCAGCCACCGGTGCGGGGGCGGTACTCGCCACTGCCCGCACCGACGCCGGGACCGCAAGCCCAGCCGAGAGGCATGCGGCGAGCAGGTCAGCCGTCATCGCGATCCGCAAACGGTCGGTGCCGCTGAGCCCGCTCGCGCTCCTCGCACGAGTGACGAATCGCAGCAGGCCGAAGGTCACCATGCCCGAGGGGACGGCGAGGATCAGGCTCGTGACGGATGCCCCCAGAGCGGCCGTCAAAGTGGCAACAGCCGCACCTGCCACAGCGGCGCGCCCCGCCGGTGTACGTAACTGTGCCAGTACGTCGCTGCGCCATCGGCTGTGGTGAGTGGGCGACACGCGGCGCAGCCTGCGCACCGCCTGCGCACGTACGAGCAGGACCGCGACACCGAGCAGTGCGGCAGCGAGAGCCGGGCGGGTCATCGCGCGAGCACCCGCGCGGTGAGCGCGGCGCTCCAGACAACACCGGCGAACACCAGAAGCGCCCCGGCGACCAGCAGCACCTGTCCGACTGGCGTCGACGACAGCACTCGTACCGGTTGGGCGCCCATGGCCTCACCGAGGGCGACACCTGCAAGTGGCAGTGCCGCGAGTACTGCGGCGCTGGCTCGTGGCCCGGCCAGCTTCGCGTCGACCTGCCTGGCCAACCGCACCACAGCTTCGGCGTCCCGCCGCACGGCTTCCAATACGCCCGCCAGCGGAAGCCCATGTCGACGAGCAAGAACCCAGCAATGGACCAATTGCCCGAGGACTTCGTCGGCGATGCCGTTGCGGCACTGGAAATCGGTATCAGGGTTCGGTTCGCCGCCGTGGCGTTCTGCCGCGGCGACGGTACGCAATATGATCGCGGTCCGCTGCGAGGACTCCATGGCCACCGACTCCGCGGCCACTGCGGGGTGCACCCCGGCCCGCAGTTCGTCCCCGAGCGCACCCACCGCCTCGGCAACCCCCGCCGTTGCCGCCACCGCAGCCTGTGTCCGCCTCTGTGCCCGGCGGTGCCACCAGGCCGCTCCCGCGAGCAGTCCGAGAGCGACCGGCACGGCGATGCCGAGCACAGCGACGCCGCATCCCATTGCCAGCACCACCGAGGCCGGCAGTGTGATTCGTCGCCGACCGGAGAGCATGCCGACCCGGCGCAACGGCCGGGATCTCGACGACAGGCGAGCAAGCCTTCGGGCCGCAAGGGATGCCGGCCAACACAGCAGACCAAGCGCGACCATCAGCAGTGACGCTGTCAGCACGAAGCCTCACCACCCCTCGCGGCAAGGACGACACCGCGCGCGGCGAGCAGGTCGGTGAGTGCGGTGGCATGCTCGGCCGGCCCTTCTGGGCGCCACGCGGGATCGACACGGACACCGCCGCTGTCGCGACGGACGACCCCCACCTCCGCCAGTACCCGGCCGCCACCGGCTCGCCTTCGCATGTGCAGCACGACATGTAGGGCGGGGGCGAGTTGGCTGTGTAACGCGCTCCTGGAGAGCCCGCCGAGGGCGGCCAGCGCCTCGAGCCTGGCCGGCACCTCGCTGGGTGAGTTCGCGTGCAGCGTGCCCGAACCACCTTCGTGCCCGGTATTGAGCGCGTTCAGCAGTTCGCAGACTTCCTGTCCTCTGACCTCTCCGACGACGAGCCGGTCGGGGCGCATGCGCAGGGCCTGCCGCACGAGTTCTCGCTGCGTTACCTCTCCGGCTCCCTCGATGTTCGGTGGACGCGCCAGCAGGCGAACGAACTGCGGGTGAGCCGGTTGGAGTTCCCCGACATCTTCCACACAAACGATTCGTTCGTCCGGCGCGACCTCTCCGAGCAGGGCAGCGAGCAGTGTGCTCTTGCCCGAACCCGTGGAACCGGTGACGAGGAAGGCCAGCCTCGCTGCCACGACGCCGCGCAACAATGCAAGGCCGTCCGCGCCGACGGTGCCCATGCGGGCCAGTGAGCGAAGATCGTGTGCTGCCGGCCGCAGCACCCTCAACGAGATGCAGGTTCCCTGCGCGGCGATCGGCGGAAGGATCGCATGCAGCCGAACTCGCCCATGCGAACCCGCGCCGGGGAGCCAGCCATCGACGAACGGCTGCGCATCATCGAGTCTGCGGCCTGCGGCCAACGCCAGTCGCTGCGCGAGCCTGCGGACAGCTTCGTCGTCGGGGAAGCGAACATCGGTACGGTGCAACCCGTCCGCATCCTCAAGCCACACTTCGTCCGGCGCCGTGACGAGAACATCGGATACGCCGGGTCGCATCAGCAGTGGCTCCAGCGGACCCGCTCCGACGAACTCCTGCCGCAGCAGTTTGAGCGCGTCGAGCACATCGAGTTGACCGGCGACCCCGCCCGACTCGGCGCGAACCGCTTCGGCGACCGAAGTCGGATCCGTACCTGCCCCCGAGTCGGCAAGCCGTCTGCGGACTCGTTCGACCAGTTCGGTACTCAAGCTTCCTCACCCCGTTCGACCGGCCTTGCGGTAGGCAGTTTGTTCCAGTTCGCCGGTCCCGCTGACCACGATGGCTGGTGAAAGCACTCCGGAACACAGTCGACTCGATGGCCTGTGGACAACCGGACCGATGTGGACAACTTGCCGAGGACATCGCTGAAGCCGCGACGGTGGGCAGCAACTAGACGTCCGTTTCCTGCCGGTGCCAGTACCCGGTCAGGACAGAGGATGGTTGCCATGAACGAAATCGCGAAGCAGAAGGTCGCTCTGGTCACCGGCGGCGGCAAGGGGATAGGCGCTGCCGTCGCGCTACGACTGGCCGCAGAGGGGACCGACGTCGCGCTGACCTACCGCAGCAGCCAAGAACAGGCGCACACAGTCGCGAAGAAGGTAGAAGCAATGGGTCGTCGTGCGCTCGTGCTACACGCGGACAGTGTCGATCTCGCCGCCGTCGAATCCGCAGTGGACACCACTGCCGGAACGCTCGGCGGACTCGACATCCTTGTCAACAACGCGGCGGTGTTCACCATGGCTTCCGTTGCCGAGTTGGAGCTGGCCGACTTCGAACGCACCATGGCCGTGAACGTCCGAGCCCCGTTCGCGGCGGCGAAGGCCGCTGTACGGCACCTGCCGCGCGGTGGCAGGATCATCAATATCGGCAGCAATGTGTCGCAGCGGGCGCCGTTTCCTGGGCTGTGGGCCTACTCGACGAGCAAATCCGCGCTCATCGGCATGACAAGGGCACTGGCGCGGGAACTGGGTCCTCGTGCGATCACCGTCAACCTGGTAAATCCTGGCCCTACGGACACCGACAGCAATCCGGCCGACGGGCCGAATGCCGACGCCATTGCCGCCCTCACCGCACTGGGTCGCTTCGCCGAACCAGAAGAGATCGCCGCCGCGGTCTCCTACCTCGCGGGCGAGGGCGGCAGCTACGTCACCGGCGCCGCGATCGATGTGGACGGCGGTTTCAACGGCTGACGGGCGTCCGACGCCGCCGCACCGTCCGCAGCACAGCGCACCTCGCCGAGCGCTCGCAGGACGGTGCGGGCGGCGGTGCCGAGCGCACCACGCGGCCGAGGATTGAACACCCCACGATCCAAGGAATGGGACAGCCCGCGCTCGGAACTCATCCAGCACAACAGTGGCACGCCGACCGCGGCTGCCACGTCGGCACCGGTGAGACCTTCGGGCGCTGGGCCGCGGGCGAGCACCCGGGTGTGCACGGCGCTCTCGTTCAATTGGGACAACACCCGCCTCGCCGCGACACAGGCGCGGACTTCGGCGGGAACGACGATCACCACGAGATCAGCGCGTCGGATGGCCTCCTGCGCGGCGGCCTGCCCCAACTGCCGGGGCAGGTCGCACACCACAACCCTGCCGGCTCGCCGTCCGGCTTCGACCACCGCCGCGACAGCGCCGGGCGTGGGACCCGGGCCATCACGATCACAGGACAGTAGGGACAGCGTGCCCTCTCCTCGACGCGCTCGTGGCAGCGCCGACTCGAGTTCGGCGATCGACACTCGTCCTGCCGAAACCCGTAGACCCGGCCAGCGCAACCCGGCGTCGCTCTCAGCGCCGAGGAGAAGGTCGACGCCGCCACCGAGCGGATCGCAGTCGAGTAGCAGTGCCTTGCCACGCTGTCTCGACACCGAGATCGCCACGCTCGCGGCCAGCACCGAGGCACCGGCACCGCCCCTGCCGCCGACGACGGCGAGCACCTGCCCGCGCCTGGCACTGGGTCGCTCCGCGGCATCAGCGAGCGCGGCCACCAACCCTGCCTCACCCTGCGCGAGTACGACGACGTCGTCGGCTCCGAGTTCGAAGGCCAGTCGCCAGACGGACCCGGTGGGCGGGGCATTGCAGATCAGCAAGACTCCCGCGCGGCGCGGCAGTTCCCCACGGCGGCGAGTGGCCGCCGCCTCGTCAACGAGAACGACAGGTGCGCTCGCCCACAGGTGGCCGGCCTCGCCGAGATCGGCCACATGGTCGACCTCGCAGCTTGCGGCTGCCGCCAACCGCAGGATCTCTTCGCGCACGGCCTCGTCGTGTGCCACGACGAGCGGGTGGTTGTCGGCCATCGCATCTCCCAGCGGCTCGGTGTTCGACACCACGATCACCAGCAGACGCTCGACGCCACAACGGGTCTTCCCGACACCTGTGGACAGGCCACCCCTTGTGGACAACCACCGGCGGCCGAGTGAGGGACGGCCCCCGCCAGGGGGAGGAACGGGGGCCGCCAGTGTTCAGTCCCGGGGGTCGGACTGAACGGCCGGAGTTACACCGGACCCCTCAACTGTAACCCCAGCCGCGCATTCGCCTGCGCGGCACATCTTCCAGCGCTTTCCGGCGCCGAGCGGCGGCCGTTGCCGAGCTAGATCACCTATCGTGGGGTCGTGGCCGACCGCAGCGACGTAACCCAAGCCCGTGCACCGTCCGGGGTAGCAGCGTTCTTCGATCTCGACAAGACGATCATCGCTTCCTCCAGCGCCCTGGCGTTCAGCAAGCCGTTCCTACGGCAAGGGCTGATAAACCGGCGCGCGGCACTCAAGAGCGCCTACGCGCAGCTCGTCTTCGCGCTTTCCGGCGCAGACGCGGACAGAACGGAACGGCTGCGAGCCGAGATCTCCTCGCTGTGTGCCGGCTGGGATGTCGAGCAGGTCAGGTCGGTCGTCAACGAGACACTGCACGACGTCGTGGCACCTCTCGTCTATGCGGAGGCCGCCGAACTGATCGAACAGCACAAGGCCTCCGGTCACGACGTGATCGTGCTGTCCGCCACCGGCGAGGAAGTGGTCACCCCGATCGCCGAGATGCTCGGTACCACTCACAGCATGGGTAGCCGGATGCGAATCGTGGAAGGACGCTACTCCGGCGACCTCGATTTCTACTGCTACGGCGAGCACAAGGCGATCGCGGCGCGGCAGCTCGCCTCCGAGCGCGGGTACGACCTGGCGTCCTGCCACGCGTACAGCGACTCCAGCACCGATCTGCCGCTGCTGGAGGTCGTCGGAAACCCGCACGTGGTGAACCCTGACCGGACCCTACGCAAGCTTGCCGCCGAGCGGGGTTGGCCGGTGCACTCGTTCAGCAACCCGGTGTCCTTGCGCGCGCGACTACCGTCACCGTCTGCCACGGCCGTCGCCGTGGGCCTGGGAATGGGTGCGGTGGCGGCGGGAGCGACGTTGTACGGACTGTCCCGCCGCAAGCGCAGGGACTGAGCGATCGGCGTACCTGTCACATCTGGAAGGCCAAAATACCTGGTTGCGACCGAGGAGGCAGGGCTTGCCGACTCTGTAACGGTGCACCCGGTCGCGCCCTTGAAGTGATGGCCGTCACTGAGCTACAAAGAAGGTGCGGACGTCTTGTCGGCCAGGGAGCAGGCGGAGGAGAAGCCTGCTTCACCCCGAAAGACCTCCGTGCGCGGACGTCGGGTACCCACGCGGAGCTCGCCGCGGGAGGCTTGTCGTCAAGGGTCTGCGCATCGGGACGCCGGGCGCCGAGACCCAACAACCGACGACACGAATTGCACGCTTGGTCGCCCGAACAGTTCGCGCTAACTGGCGGCGCCCGTCGATCCTCGATCGGCGGGCGCCGCGGTGTTCGCTCCCGGAACCAACCAACGGCCACTGCGGCCCTCCGCTGACGGCGAACATCGTTGACCACACCCTGACACGTTAGTAGCTTTCCGGTATCTGCACGCTCTCGTGATAAATCCACGGGAGCGATCAGCTGGGAGGCTGCCGTTGACCACCGTTACCGCTCGGCCGTGGAGAAACCGTGCCGTCGTGCTGGCCGTACTACTCGCCATGACAGGTTCCCACGCAATGCCTCGGGCAGTCGCCGTCCATGAAGCCACGGCTGAAGACCGCGACGGAACAGCAGCGGGCGGCGACTGGGTGGAGCGGACGCTACGTGGCATGAGCCTCGAGGAGAAGGTCGGCCAACTGTTCGTCGTGGATGTGTGGGGAAAGTCGGCCAACGAGGCGCATCCTGAGAACGAACGACGATACGCGGTCGAAACGCCCGCCGAGGTGGTGCGCCGCTATCACGTAGGTGGCGTCGTCTATTTCAACCATTCCGGCACCGACAACGTGGAGGACCCAGCACAGGTCGCGAGGTTGTCGAACGGCCTGCAACGCGCCGCGCTCTCCTCAGCAAAGCACATCCCCTTGCTGGTAGCCGTCGATCAGGAAGGTGGCAGGGTGACGCGCATCGCCGAGCCCGCCACCCAGTACCCGAGTGCGATGGCACTCGGTGCGACCCGTGACGTGTCCGGCGCCCGTACCGTAGCCACGATCAGCGGCAATGAACTGCGCGCCATGGGCATCACCCAGAACTTCGCCCCGACCGCCGACGTCAACTCCAACCCGTTGAATCCGATCATCGGTTCCCGGTCGTTTTCCTCGGACCCCGACCTGGCCGCGCGGTTCGTGGCCGCGCAGGTCGAGGGTTATCAGCACGCGGAAAGGCTCACCGAGACCGTGTCGGCCGCGGCCAAGCACTTTCCGGGCCACGGGGACGCCGGGACCGACAGCCACACGGGGCTGCCCCGGATCGACCGCACGGAGGCGCAGTGGCGAGCAACGGACCTACCACCGTTTCGAGCAGCCGTCGACGCGGGCGTCGATGCCATCATGACCGCTCACATCAGCGTGCCCAGCCTCGATCCTTCGGGAGAGCCTGCCACGCTCTCAAAGCCGATCATGACAGGGCTGCTTCGTGAAGAACTGGCCTACGACGGGGTCGTGGTCACCGATTCGCTGCGGATGCGGGGTGTGCGCCAGCTGCACCCCGACACGGAGATCCCGGTGCTCGCGCTCGAGGCAGGTGTCGATCAGATGTTGATGCCGCCCGACCTTCCGCTTGCGATCGACAGCGTGCTCGCCGCGGTGCGGGACGGTCGACTGACCGAGGGCCGCATCGACACCAGCGTGCGACGCATACTCGAACTGAAACACAGCCGCGGCATCGTCGCGAAGCCGCTCGTCGACGAGCGGGCGGTGACCGACAAGGTGGGAACACCCCGCAACCTGGACAGCGTCCAGCGTGTCACGGACGGCGCCCCGACCGTGCTCCGCGACGAGGCGGGCCTGCTACCGGTCGAGCGCGATTCCGAACGGCTGCTCGTCACCGGGTGGAACCGACCCGAGTATCCGGGCTATCCGGCCGAGCCGGTGCACACGCTCGCCCGGAGCCTGGGGACGACGGCGGAGGCGCTGGCGACCGGCACCGATCCGGACGCAGCGACGGTGACCCGCGCGGTGAATGCGGCTCGCGGCGCGGACGTCGTGGTCGTGCTGACCAACGACCTGCGCGCAAGCCCCGGTCAACGTGACCTCGTGAGCCGCCTGCTCACGACAGGCAAACCCGTGATGGCGGTGGCGGTACGAGAGCCCTACGACGCGGGCTACGCCGATGTGCCGACGTGGGTGGCCACCTACGACTGGCGCGCGGTGTCCATGCGATCGCTGGCGAAGTTGCTGCTGGGTGACCGGTCGCCGACCGGCAGGCTCCCGGTGAGTGTGCCGCAAGGGCAGAACCCCGATACCGTCCTTTATCCCTACGGCCATGGACTGACCTGGTGAGCATCAACAGAAGGCTGTTCCTCGCCGCCGGTGCGTTCGCCAGCCCGGTGCTGACGGCCGCTTCCCCGCTCGCGAGCGCGCGGCCGGAGCCCAAGCGTCGCGCAAGTGTCGCTACCGGTGCTGACATCCTCGCGGCACAAGGTTGGCGACGGCTGTCCGGGCGAAGAACCGGCGTACTTTCCAATCCGACCGGTGTGCTGTCCAATCAGGACCACATCGTCGACTCGCTCGTCGAGGCCGGTCTTGCCCCGGTGGCGGTGTTCGGGCCCGAGCACGGATTCCGGGGCAGCGCGCAAGCCGGCGGCTCCGAGGGCGACTACACGGACCCACGCACCGGGGTACCGGTGTACGACGTCTACGGCGCCGACGCGGGGAAGCTGGCGAGACTGCTGCGAACGGCACGTGTGGAAACACTGGTGTTCGACATCGCGGACGTGGGTGCGCGCTCCTACACCTACATCTGGTCGATGTACACGGCCATGGTGGCGGCCGCCCGTACCGGAGCGTCGTTGCTGGTGCTCGACCGGCCCAACCCGGTGGGAGGCGCGGCATACGGGCCGATGCTCGACCCGGCCTACAGCTCGGGCGTCGGCAGGAATCCGATCGTACAGCAGCACGGCATGACCGTCGGCGAGTTGGCCCGACACTTCAACGGCGAGTTCCTGCCCGCCGACGGAGGTCGGCCGACCGAGTTGGACGTGATCGAGATGCGTGGCTGGCGCCGGGATCTGCTGTTCGCCGACACCGGTCTGGTGTGGACACCGCCCAGCCCGAACATGCCCACTCCCGACACCGCCCTCGTTTACCCGGGAACCTGCCTGTTCGAGGGCACGTTGCTTTCCGAGGGCAGGGGTACGACCCGCCCGTTCGAGATCGTCGGCGCCCCCGGTATCGACTGGCGCTGGCGGGAAGCGCTGGAATCGCAGAACCTGCCGGGCGCGGCGTTCCGGGAGACCTACTTCGTGCCCACGCATCACAAGTTCAGCGGACAGACCTGCGGTGGCGTGCAGGTCATGGTCACGCGTCCGGGCAGCTTCGACGCGATCCGGACAGCCGTGGCCATGCTGGTGACAGCGCGGCGGCTGTACCCGGAGGTGTTCGGCTGGCGCGAGGACCGCTTCATCGACAAGCTGACCGGTTCCGACCGCGTCAGAACCATGGTGGACGCAGGTGCGGACACCGACGAGATCGTCGAATCCTGGCGCGACGAGCTCGCCCAGTTCCGACGGACTCGCCGACCGTACCTGCTGTACCGGTGAGAGGGGGCTACATGGCGGCGCCGAGGGGGAGAATCGCGGTACTGGTCGCACTCATGGCCCTGTTGGGAGCGACGGCGATGGCCTCGACGAACCCTGCGAGCGGGCGGTTCGACATCCCCAGGGAAGGGTTCGCACCCGCCTCGACGATGCTACGTGAGACCACACCGGAACAGGCCGGTCTCGATCCGGCACCGATCACCGCCACCGCCCAGCACCTCTCCGACTGGACGCGACCGAACGCGGTGGAAGGACATCCACTGTTCGCAGGGGCCGTGGCAATGCTGGTGCACGACGGAAAGATAGTCGCTACCCATGCGACGGGGAGCGCGGTTCGCTACGCCGACGGCAGTGGCACCGAGTTGCCGAGGGAGCAGCAGGTCCCGATGCGGCCCGACACCATCTTCGATCTCGCTTCGGTGACCAAACTGTTCACCTCCATCGCGGTGCTGCAACTGGTCGAGCGCGACCAGGTGGAACTGGATGCGCCGGTGGCGCGGTACCTGCCGGAGTTCGGCGTGAACGGTAAAGCGGCCATCACCGTGCGGCAACTGCTCACCCACACCTCCGGACTCGAACCCTTCCTGCCGTTGTGGCGCGACTGGCCCGACAAGGCATCCCGGATCAGCGCGGTGATGCGGGTACGCCCGCAGTCGCCTCCCGGTACCGACTACACCTACTCCGACCTGAACCTGATCACGCTTGGGGTGCTCGTCGAACGGTTGACCGGCTCGTCGCTGGACGCGGTGATCGCTGCACGAATCACCGGGCCACTGGGCATGGCCGACACCGGCTTCAACCCGCCCGCACACAAGGTCCCTCGAATCGCCGCCACAGAGTTCCAGACGGAACCCGAGCGCGGCATGCTCCGCGGCGAGGTACACGACGAGAACGCATGGTCGCTTGGCGGCGTGGCCGGACACGCCGGAATCTTCTCGACCGCCTCCGACCTGGCCGTACTCGGGCAGGCCCTGCTCAACGGCGGAGCTTACGCGGGCGAGCGGATACTGAGCGAGCAATCCGTGCGCGCGATGCTGACCAACCACAACGACCGGTTCCCCGGGGACGCACACGGGCTGGGTTTCGAACTCGACCAGATCTGGTACATGGGTGGGCTGACCTCCCCCCGCACTGCCGGGCACACCGGCTACACCGGCACGTCCCTCGTCATCGACCCGCTGTCTGGCTCCATCGCGATACTGCTCACCAACCGGGTCCACCCCACCCGTTCCTGGGGTTCGGTGAACCCGGCGCGACAGGCGTGGGCGACGGGGCTTTCCCGAGCACTCGCCGTACCGCCTGCTCGTGGGCCGCACGCCTGGTCCAGCGTCATCGGCGACAGCGAGGTGGCAACGCTCACGACACCGGCGCTGACGGTGAGCGACCGTTACACCTCAGCGCGATTCCATGCGTTCGTGGATTCCGAGCCCACCGACCCACTCGTCGTGGAGGCGAGTACTGATGAAGGCCGGACCTGGCGCACCCTCGAAGTGCGGGTGCGGGGCCGTGGATCACCCGACAAAACGGTCAACTCACTGTCCGGTACCGGTCACCGTTCGTGGTGGTCGGCCCGTGTGATGGTTCCCAGGGGCCAGAAAGTCACTCTTCGTTGGCGATTCACCACCGACAGCAGCGACACGGGCCGGGGTGTGTGCATCGACGCAATCCGGATCGCGGATACCGAGCGAGTACTGCTCGACGCGGAGCGCCACCCGGAAACGATCATCACCGACGGGTTTGCCCTGAGCAACGGCTGATTAGTTGCCAAGTTGTTAGGCGATTCAGGTTAACAACCAAGACACGGTTGGCGACTTTCTCAGCAACTACGAAACGCCACGGCCGCGATGTGGAAGGACACTCGCGGGTGTGATTACGCGGGAAGGTGCGGGTAACCTTGTCGGAGATGTCTACGGTTAGTAAGTTTCCCACGGACGTCGCAGATACCGGCGACGTCACCACAGTGGAAGCTGCCGAATCCGCCCCGGCGGCCGCGCACGACAGTGGTTCGCGCGGCACCGACGACTCGACCTCATGGGATGCCGACGCGAGCCCACTCGTGCGCATCCGGTCGCTGCTGCCCGGCCTCGCCAAAGCCGAACAGCGCGTGGCCAACGTCGTACTGGAAGATCCCTCCTCGGTCGCCCGGCGCAGCATCACCGAAGTCGCGCTGGCAGCGCACACGAGCGAGACGACCGTCACGCGGTTCTGCAAGGCGGTCGGCGTGGGCGGCTACCCGCAGTTGCGAATCGCACTCGCTGCCGACACCGCTCGGTCGCAGGCGCGGACGTCTCGTGACCTCGGAGGTGAGATCACAGCGGAAGACGACCTCGCGTCCGTCGTAAGCAAGGTGAGCTTCGCCGACGCCAGAGCCGTCGAGGAGACAGCCGAGCAGCTCGATATCGCCACACTGACGCGAGTCATCGACCTTGTCGCGAACGCGAGCCGTGTCGACGTCTACGGCGTCGGCGCCAGCGCCTTCGTGGCCGCCGACCTGCAACAGAAGCTTCACCGCATCGGCAGGGTGAGCTTCTCCTGGTCCGACACCCACATCATGCTCACCTCGGCGGCCGTGCTGAAAGGAGGCGACATCGCGGTGGGCATCTCCCACACCGGCGCCACGACCGACACCATCGAGGCACTGCGGGTCGCCCGGGAGCACGGGGCGACCACGGTGGCGCTGACCAATTTCCCCCGTTCACCGATCACGGACGTTTCCGACTACGTACTCACCACCGCCGCACGTGAAACGACCTTCCGCTCGGGTGCGACAGCGAGCCGGATCGCCCAACTCACCGTGATCGACTGCCTGTTCATCGGCGTCGCACAGCGGCATCTGGACGAGTCGGTCAGTGCACTCGATGCGACCCGTGACGCGGTGGGTACTCACAGGCTCGGCGTTCGTCCCGACGGCAGGAGGCGCACCAGAGACGCAGGTAAGTAGCAGCCGCCTGCGGCGGGCACGTTCGGAAACCGACGACAGTGAGGCGAATGATGACCGTATCGCGCCACGTGGTGCACGTCGACTCGCCGACGGAGCAGCGCAACCAACGCACGACCGACATCGACCAGTTGCCCACGATCGGCGTTCTGGCCGCTATCAACACCGAGGACCGGGAGGTCCCCGGTGCCGTGCGGGCTGTCTTGCCCGAGCTGGCACGAGCCGTCGACTACGCCACGGAGGCGCTGCGATCCGGTCACCGCGTGCACTACGTGGGAGCAGGCACGTCCGGAAGGTTGGCGGTGCTCGACGCGGCCGAGTTGGCCCCGACGTTCAACGTGCCGCCGGACTGGTTCATCGCCCACCACGCGGGCGGTGAGCGAGCGCTGCGGCATGCGGTCGAGAACGCGGAGGACGACGCGAGCGCGGGAGCCGCCGAGCTGAGTTCCACGGTTTCCGCAGGCGACTTCGTACTGGGCATCACCGCGTCAGGTCGCACCCCATACGTGCTCGGTGCGCTGCAGGGCGCCAAACAACGGGGTGCACGGACCGCACTGGTGTCCGGCAACCCGCGGGCTCCCGCTCCTTCCACCGTCGACGTGTTGATCCCTGTCGACACGGGCGCGGAGGTGATCGCGGGCTCGACGAGGATGAAGGCGGGTACGGCACAGAAGATGGTGCTCACCTCCTTCTCGACGGCCACGATGGTCAAGTTGGGGCGCACCTATTCGAACCTGATGGTCAGCATGCGTGCCACCAACGCGAAACTGCGTGGCCGCACGCTACGCATACTGCACGAGGCCACCGGACTGAGCAGTCAGGTCTGCGACCAGGCGTTGATCGAGGCCGACGGAGACCTCAAGGTCGCGCTGGTGCATCTGCTGTCCGGCGTTGACGTCGCCGACGCGGTGAAGGCGCTGGCGGCCACCGGAGGCCACGTGCGCAACGCACTTGAGTCGCTTTCTGCACACGCGTCCTGAGCGCGGGGGCGCGAACGGTCGGTCACGAGGCCGCCGCATCGGCGATGCCGCGTGCCTCTCTGGCCCCGGCCTCGAAAGCCTCGCAGCAGAACAGCAGCCACGCCCGCACGCCTTCCTCCTCGCCACCGGCGAAGCTATCCGCGGTGGCGCGGTAGATGCGGGACCGCCGCAGGTAGGCGACCTCCGGCACGGTCAGCGCCTTGGGGTCGAACCCGCTGGCGATCATGGTCAGCCGGGAGGCGGCTCGGGCGACGACCCCGTCGGCCGACCCGAACGGGCGCAGTGCCAGCAACTCACCGTGCACCACGGCCGACAGCACCGCCCCCGGCACCGCGGTGGCACCGGTGACCAACTGGGCGAGCAACTCCAGTCGGCGTCCGACCTCGTCGGTGTCGCCGACGCGGGGCCTGCCCAGCGAATCGTGGTCGGCGACCAGATCCGCCGCCGCGAGGACGTGCAGCCTGGCCAGCGCCTGCGCCGGTGCCCGCCGCCACGTCGGAAGCAACGACTCCAGTGCTTCGGCAACCCGCAGTGCCCCCGCCAGGACCGGGTCGGTGACAGCACCCTCTTCGGGAAGCTCCGGCTCGCCTCCCTCGACGGCCGCCGACGCTCTGGCCGCGCGCACGGACGCCTCCGCAGCCGTGGCGGAACCTCCGCGCAGGTTCGCCGGGTGCCGGTGTACGGCGAACACCGAATCCTGTGCGTTCTTGGCCGCCTCGGCTACGCCGGACAGTTCCAGCAGCGGCGCGAGCGGATCGGTCATGTGCCCTGCGGCCGTTCCGTACACCCGACAGCGGGCGAGCCGGCCTGCCGCCGCTGGTTTGCTGCCTCACACCTCATCCAAATCCCTTCGTCACCGGCGCTCCCCTGCCGTACCGGCGAGCATAGGCAGCGCCCGTCGACCGCTTGTCGGCCGCTTGTCGTCAGCGCCTTGTCGGCCGCCGCAACCCGGCTGCAACCTTTTACTTGCCGTACTAACGTCGCTACCGTCGCCGCGGGCGTAGCCACGATTTCGCACATCAGGAGGCTTGCAGCATGACAGAGCAGTCACCGGCACTCGACAACCTGTTGACCGAGAGCCGTACCTTTCCTCCGAGCGAGGAGTTCGCCGCGCGAGCCAACGCGACGCCGGAGTGGTACGCCGAAGCCGAACAGGACAGGGAGGCCTTCTGGGCAAGGCAGGCCGAACGCCTGCACTGGGACACCCGGTGGTCGCAGGTGCTCGACTGGTCACAGGCTCCGTTCGCGAAGTGGTTCGTGGGCGGCAAGCTCAACGTCGCGTACAACTGCGTCGACCGCCACGTGGAGGCAGGTCACGGCGATCAGGTTGCCATTCACTGGGTCGGCGAACCCGGAGACACCCGCGACATCACCTACGCGCAGCTCAAGGACGAGGTCTGCAAGGCGGCGAACGCGCTCACCTCGCTCGGCGTCACGGCGAACGACCGGGTGGCAATCCAGTTGCAGATGATCCCCGAGGCGATCGTCGCGATGCTCGCGTGCGCCAGAATCGGCGCCATGCACAGCGTCGTGTTCGGTGGCTTCTCCCCAACGGCGTTGCGCTCCCGCGTGGACGACGCGCAGGCGAAGGTCGTCATCACCTCGGACGGCCAGTACCGCAGGGGCAAGGCCGCCCCGATGAAGGCGAACGTGGACGAAGCGCTCGCGGGCGCGGAGAGCGTCGAGAAGGTCGTCGTCGTGCGGCGTACCGGCGACGACGTGCCGTGGACGCAAGAACGCGACCTGTGGTGGCACGAGCTGGTCGACCCGCAGCCCGCGGAGCACACCCCGCAGGCCTTCGACTCCGAACACCCGCTGTACATCCTGTACACCTCAGGCACGACGGGTAAGCCGAAGGGCATCCTGCACACCTCGGGCGGCTACCTGGCCCACGTCGCCTACACCCACCACGCCGTCTTCGACCACAAACCTGGCGAGGACGTCTACTGGTGCACCGCGGACATCGGCTGGGTCACCGGACACTCCTACATCGTCTACGGCCCGCTGGCGAACAGGGTGACGCAGGTGGTTTACGAAGGCACCCCGAACACCCCGCACGAAGGCAGGCACTGGGAGATCATCCAGAAGTACAAGGTCTCCATCTACTACACCGCACCGACGCTGATCCGTACCTTCATGAAGTGGGGCAACGAGATCCCGGCGAAGTACGACCTGTCCTCGCTTCGCGTACTCGGGTCCGTGGGGGAGCCGATCAACCCAGAGGCATGGATGTGGTACCGCGAACACATCGGCGGAAACCGCTGCCCGGTGGTGGACACCTGGTGGCAGACCGAGACCGGCGGGATCATGATCTCCCCGCTGCCCGGTGTCACACACGCCAAACCGGGCTCGGCACAGCGGCCACTGCCGGGAATCTCGGCCAAGGTCGTGGACGACACCGGTACCGAGGTGGGCAAAGGCGGCGGTGGCTACCTCGTCCTCGACAAGCCATGGCCGGGCATGCTGCGCGGAATCTGGGGCGACGACGAGCGGTACAAGGAAACCTACTGGTCACGCTTCGCCGAGCAGGGCTTCTACTTCGCCGGTGACGGCGCCAAGTACGACGCCGACGGCGACATCTGGCTGCTGGGCCGGGTGGACGACGTGATGAACGTCTCGGGACACCGCATCTCCACCACCGAGGTGGAGTCCGCGCTGGTCTCGCACCCGACCGTCGCGGAGGCGGCCGTGGTGGGCGCGACCGACCCCACCACGGGGCAGGGCATCGTCGCCTTCGTCATCCTGCGCGGCGGGGTCGCCGAGGACGAAGCGGGCGGCACCGAGGCGATTCAGGCGCTGCGCAACCATGTCGCGAAGGAAATCGGACCGATCGCCAAGCCACGCCAGATCATGGTCGTGCCGGAGTTGCCGAAGACCCGTTCCGGCAAGATCATGCGGCGGCTGCTGCGTGACGTCGCCGAGAACCGGGAGATCGGTGATGTGACCACCCTGGCGGACAGTTCGGTGATGGACCTGATCTCCAGCGGCCTGCGATCGGGCAAGGGCGAGGAGTAGCAAGACACGAAGAAAGGGCGGCCTCCACCCTGCTCGTGGTGGAGGCCGCCCTTCGTAT
The DNA here is from genome assembly GCF_000244955.1 of Saccharomonospora marina XMU15. Taxonomy (GTDB): domain Bacteria; phylum Actinomycetota; class Actinomycetes; order Mycobacteriales; family Pseudonocardiaceae; genus Saccharomonospora_A; species Saccharomonospora_A marina. Next base: position 5,209,208 of record NZ_CM001439.1, read on the forward strand.
GACCGTGCCGATCAGCTGATCAGCCGGTCACATCCAGGTGGCCGGGCTGCGGAATCGGCGTGGGCGCGTTGCCGTTCTCGTCGGCGCGGTCGCCCGCGTTGTCGTTGCCGCTGTCACCGCCGTCGTCCTCACCGGGGTCGGTGGGCTCGGTGGTCGGGTCCGCAGGGTCGGTCGGTTCAGGGGCGGGGTCGGTCGGCTCGCCGGAGTCACCCTCGGTGCAGGTGGCCTTCGACAGGTCCAGCGTCTGGGTGCCGTTGAGCAGGTCGACAGCCAGCGCCGTGACGCTCAGCGAGCCGTCCTCGTTCTGGTCCTGCTTGTTCAGGGTGATCCGTGCGACGCCGACGAGGGGCTCCGGAATGATCTCCTGGTTCGGCTGGATCTGGTCGAGCTTGATCTCCTGGTTGCCGACCCGCAGGTTCGCGATCGACGTGGACCCTTCGAGGTTCTCGCAGTCGGCGACGATCAGCGATGCCTCGATCTCGGGTGCACCGGGCAGCGTCAGCCTGACGTCGGCGGTGCTGGCGTTGGCGTGGCCTTCTTCCGCGAACGCGTTGAACACGCCTGCGTGCAGCATGCTGCCGGTGTCGGGTGGCAGGTCCGCAGCGATCAGCGAGTCCTTACCGGAGCCGACGACGTGCGGCACCGGGGTGATGTCGACGAGCCCCTCGGCCTGCAGTGCGGTGGCCTCGTCCTCTACCTCCTGCGCCGACGCGACCGGGGCGAAGGCGATGCCACCGACGAGCAGCGCGGAGAGGACACCGGCGCCGAAAGCGGCAGTTCTCTTCGTGGACAAGAAAGTACCTTTCAATCGAGGGAACAGGGAATTTCGGGTGGTTCTCGGATGGTTGCTGCTCGTCGCCGCTCGCATCAGACGATGTTGACCATCGTCCCGAGCGGCAACTTGACGAGCTCATCGAGGGCTTCCTTGGTCACCCTGATGCACCCGTCGCTGTTGGCCTTGCCAACGAAGCTGTTGTCCGGCCAGGTATGAATCCCGACGGTGCCGGGCCCCCCACCGAATGTCGTGTGCGACTCCGAATGGGCGCTGAGCGGGAGAACGATGGGACTGTAGTCGTTCACGGTCTCCTTGATCGAGGCGATGATGAACGCCCGCCCCGCGGGCGTCGGGTAGTCGGGTTCGCCGATGCCGATGGTCCACTCGCCGAGTTGCTGGTCGCCCTTGACGATTTCCAGGCTGAAGTTCTGCCGGTCCACATTGACCACGTAGTCGTTGTTGGCCGACTCCACGGCGTCGCCCGCCGTGTTGATCCAGCCCGAGGCGCCGTTGGGGCGTGAGGGAAGCAGGATCTGTGCCCAATCGCCCTCGCGCTTGATGACCGGAACCCATGTCGGCGAGGAGATCTGCTTCACCGGAAGCCTGGCGATCGGGGTTCCGTCGACGCCGTCGTGCACCACGAGCTCGCGCTTGGGGTGCAGTACCTCGCCGTCCGTCGCCGCGCCTGGTTCGGGGTCCTTGGGCGCCTGCGGGATGTCACCGTAGGTCGTGGCCTCGGGCAGCGCGGCTTGGTCGGGCTTGCCTGCCGCGTTCGCCTGGCCCGCGTCACTGCCACCGCCGCAGCCCGCGACGAGCAGCGCCAGCACAGCCGCCCCGACGGCGGCGAGCAACCGGCTGGGAGCGACGGACCTACCGCGGCGGATGGTCCTGGCCGCGGAGTCTCTCGGGATCTCTGTTCTTTCCATTAATCACAGTCCCTGGGCATAGATCAACTTAGCGAGGGTGCCTATTAAAACAAAGGAGGTTTACCGGCCTCACAGCAGCCTCCCTTTTTCCGCGAAACCGCACGTAGCAGGTGATAGTCATAGCACGGGGCACACTTGCGCACCGGATTGATCCGCCACTTTCCACCTCCGGCGGGCAGGGCGGACCAGGCGCCCGCCGGAACCGATATGGCGGCACGCCAGGAAGAACGCGTCGATGTTCCTAGCAGGTCTGGTCCACGCCGGGCAATGAACATTGCCGTCGCCTGACCAGGTGAAAATGTTCGCGAGCTGCGGAAACGGTTACGCCCCGATGCGGGGGTCAACGTTTTTTTCACCCTTTCGGGTATACCCGTGTAACACCTCGCCACCGCAGATATGTCTCGCCGTATTTCACCGAGATATCAATGCGAACACCGAAGCAACCAGCGACGGCTTCGCGCGTCGCTACCCTGCCGTGAATTCCACACCACCCACTGCCGGATTATCGAACGCATGTTCTATCCTTGCTCACTGGAGGAGACCACCCGCCGGCAAGGAGGCGACAGCGATGACCGTTGACACCGCCACACAGCAAGCCCCTCAGGAGATCGCACAGGAACAGGACCAGACCTCTCCCGCCGCGAGCGGCGGGGACACCGCCACCTCGGAGCAGGACGCGAACCCGGCCGCGGACCGGCAGGAGAAGGGCAAGACTCAGCGTGGCCGGGCCAAGGGCAGCGCGCGCAAGACGCGCACCGTCGAGCTGACGCTTACGGTGACCGGAACCGCCGACGGTGAGTGGCAGGCCGAGCTCAAGCACGGCAGCAAGTGGGTCGCTCGTGGCCTCGACATCCCCGCCTCCGCGGTGTCACGTGCGGCCAAGGAACTGCACGAGGACCTTTCCGTGCCGATCGACGAGGTGATCAACGCCGCGCGGGAACAGCAGCAGGCGAAGGTGGCCGAACTCGAAGCCCAACTGGAGCAGGCAAAGCAGGCTCTGGCCGAGTTGGAGAGCTGAGGCGTTGGCCGTGAGTGCCCCACGGGGGCGCTCACGGCCACCCCGACTACCGAAATCAGCCCGCGACGACAATCGTCGGCTCGTGCTTGACGGTGAAGTTCACCGAACGCGCGATGAAGCACTTCTCATGGGCGGGCGTGTGCAACTCCCCGGCCTTGTCCACCATGTCCGACCGCGCCACCGTCACCCTCGGGCGAAGCACCACCTCGGTGAACTCGCCGGCACCGCCAGGGTGTTCGACCATGATTCCCGCCGCTTCGTCCAGGTAGTCGGTCACGATCACCTTCGCGTGAGCGCACAGCGCCAAGTACCACAGCATGTGGCACTGCGACAACGCGGCGACGAGCAGGTCTTCCGGGCTCCAACGTGCTGGGTCACCTCGAAACGCCGGATCGGCCGTGCCCGCGAGCGTGGGTTTGCCGGGCGCCAGCACCTCGTGGTCCCTGCCGAACGCCGCGTACCCCGACGTGCCGCTACCGCGGTTACCCGTCCATCGGACGGTCAGCGCGTAGCTGTGCTGTCGCTGAGCCATCTCGCCTCCTTCTGACGTACGATCCGGGAATGGCAGTCGCGCAGCCGTTGGCACGGACCGTCGCACTGGTCACCGACATCAGCATCCTTGCCGAAACAGCCGGAAACGGCACCCGACACGGCGGGAAGCCGCGGTGAGCCGGCTACCCGACCCGGACGGCAGGCACTTCGGCGAGCCACATCACGACCGGCTCGGCGGCAAGCTCAACTGGTTACGCGCCGGTGTGCTCGGCGCCAACGACGGGATCGTCTCCGTCGCCGGGCTCGTCGTCGGTGTCGCGGGCGCCACCACCGATCTCACCGCGATCCTGCTCGCCGGTATCGCTGGGCTGGCGGCGGGAGCCCTGTCTATGGCAGGCGGCGAGTTCGTGTCCGTTTCGGCTCAGCGTGACACCGAGCGCGCCATGCTGCGGCTGGAGAAGTACGAGCTGCGCACGATGCCGGAGGAAGAGGAACGCGAACTCGCCGAGATCTACGAGAACAAGGGGCTGTCCCCGCGACTCGCGGCACAGGTCGCGCGTGAACTCACCGAGAAGGACGCACTGCGGGCACACGCCGAGGCCGAGCTGCAGATCGATCCGAACGAGTTGACCTCGCCCTGGCAGGCGGCCTGGGTTTCGTTCGCGGCGTTCACCGTCGGGGCGATGCTGCCGCTGCTGGGCATCACCTTGCCGCCGGTATCGGCGCGGGTGTTGGCGTGCGGCGCGGCGGTAGTGGTGGCGCTCGCGCTCACCGGGTGGATCAGCGCCCGGCTCGGCAGCGCGCCCGTCGGCAAGGCGATCGCCCGCAACGTCGGCGTCGGAACAGTGACCATGGTCGTGACCTACTTCGTCGGCCTGGTTTCCGGCATCGCCGTGGGCTGACGGCCGCCCAAACCGCCAGTGGCGACGATCACGAACTGCACGGGTACACCCGAGGGCCGTTGATAGGGTCCGACCAGGTGTGCCGGGAAGTCTGGTCGGCGTCCGCCGAGCCGACCCCTGGAGCCGCCCGTGAGTACCCCCCGCCGACCGAACCAAGCCGTCTCGGAGTTCGCCCGCTTCCTGCGCACCGAGACCACCGGCGGGATCATCCTGCTCGTCGTGACGGCCGTCGCACTACTGTGGGCGAACTCCGCACTCGGCGACGTCTATCGCGCCGTGCGCGACTTCGAGATCGGTCCCGAGGCGCTGCACCTGCACCTTTCCGTAGGCGACTGGGCCAAGGACGGGCTGCTCGCACTGTTCTTCTTCGTCGTCGGGCTGGAACTCAAGCGTGAGTTGGTGATCGGCGAACTCTCCGACATCAAGGCCGCGACGCTGCCGATCGTGGCCGCGCTCGGCGGGATGCTCGTGCCCGCGGGCATCGCGCTCGCCGTCGGTTGGGGCGAGCCGGGAATCGAGCAGGCGTGGGCCATCCCGGTGGCCACGGACATCGCGTTCGCGCTGGGAGTGCTCGCGCTGACCGGGTCCAACCTGCCGGGGGCGGCTCGCGTCTTTCTGCTGTCCCTGGCCGTGGTCGACGACCTCGGTGCCATCATCGTGATCGCGGTGCTGTTCACGGCGAGTTTCAACCTGCTCGCCGCCGGGATCGCCGTGGCGGGGCTGGCGGTGTACGCCTACCTGCAACACAAGCGGGTCCGGGCATGGTGGATCTACGTGCCACTGGCGGCGGTCGTCTGGGTCGCGGTGCACTCCTCCGGCATCCACGCCACGATCGCGGGCGTCGCACTCGGCCTGCTGACGCGGGTCCGCCCCGACCCCGGCGAGCGCGAGGCTCCCGCGCTGCGGCTGGAACACCGGCTGCAACCGTGGTCGGCAGGGGTGGCCGTACCGGTGTTCGCGCTGTTCGCGGCGGGCATCGCCATCAGCGCCGACTCGCTCGGCTCGGTGTTCTCCAACCCCATCCCGCTCGCCGTGCTGGTCGGGTTGCTGGCGGGCAAGGTGGTCGGCATCCTCGGCGCGAGCATGCTCGCCGTCCGTACCCGGCTCGCCAGGCTGCCGTCGACGCTGGGGTGGCTCGACCTCGGCGCGCTCGCCATGCTCGGCGCCGTCGGGTTCACCGTCAGCCTGCTGATCGCCGAGCTCGCACTTGAGGGCGAACTGGTCGAGCTGGCCAAGGCCGCCGTGTTGCTGGCGTCGGCCATCGCCTCGCTGTCGGCGGCCGTGCTACTGCTGCGCAGGAGCAAAGTGCATGCCAGGGGCGCGCCCGGCGAGCCATCGGATTGATCACATGGCACGATGAGGCGCGTGAGCAGCCCCAAACACCACGTCAACGACAGCGACCGGGCAACAGGCGTGCCCTACATCCCGTTGTCCGCAGACGACGGAGAAGGCGCGGACGCGCAGTCCATCGGCGCGCTGGTCATGGACGCCACGCAACACATGTCCACCCTGGTCAGAGCCGAGGTCGAGCTGATCAAGGCGGAGACGGCCGCCGAGGCCAAGAAGGCGCTCAAGGGCAGCATCTTCTTCGTCGTCGCGGGCGTAGTCGGCCTGTACAGTTCGTTCTTCTTCTTTTTCTTCCTCGGCGAGCTGCTGACCGAGTGGCTGCCGCGATGGGCGGCGTTCCTCATCGTCTTCGGGCTGATGCTGGTGACCACGGCCCTCTTCGGACTGCTCGGCTACCGCAAGGTCAAGCGGATCAGGGCGCCGCAACGCTCCATCGACAGCCTCAGGGAGACAGCAGCGACGCTGCGAGTCCGCAAGCCCGCCGAGCAGGGCGGGAACGGCGCGACACCGGTACCGGGTCTCGATCCGTCAGCGCGACGTTGACCTGAATTGGCACCATCACTCGTACCGGCTCCCGACCCGTCGACAGTGCGACTCGACGGCCCATGGACGCACCGCGACGTCTCGGCCAACGGCATCCGGCTGCACGTGGCCGAGGCGGGCTCCGGTCCGATGGTGCTGCTGCTGCACGGTTTCGCCGAGTTCTGGTGGACCTGGCACCACCAGCTGCGCACGCTTGCCGACGCCGGTTTCCGCGTGGTCGCGGCCGACCTGCGCGGCTACGGTGACTCCGACAAACCTCCGCGCGGCTACGACGCCTGGACGCTGGCCGGTGACGTCGCGGGGCTGGTCCGGGCGTTGGGGGAGCGAAAGGCACACCTTGTGGGGCATGCCTGGGGCGGCATGCTCGCGTGGTCGGCCGCGACGCTGCATCCGAGGGTGGTGACTTCGGTAGGCGTGCTCGGCTCCGCTCACCCGCTGGCGCTTCGCTCCGCGATCGCCCGTGGTGCCCTGCGCAAGCGGGGACAGGCACGTGCGATGGCACACCTGCTTCGGTTCCAGCTGCCGATGGCTCCGGAACGCTGGCTTGTGGCCGACAGCGCGGCCGCCGTGGAGCGGCTGCTGCACGACTGGTCGGGCACGGCATGGCGGGACAGCCCGGACTTCCCGCATGCGGCGGCGAACTTTCGCAGAGCGATGCTCGTGCCAGGTGTCGCGCACAGCGCGCTGGAGTACTACCGCTGGGCTTTTCGGTCACAGTTTCGAGGTGACGGCAGGCGATTCGCCGACGCGGTCGACACCAGGCTGCGGATGCCGACCCTGCAACTGCACGGGGCCGCCGACCCGGTCGTGCTCCCCAGAACGGCACGGGATTCGGCGCCGTGGTTGGGTCCGTACTCCAGGTTCGAGCTCCTGCCCGGCATCGGGCACTACCCGCAGTTGGAAGATCCCGCGACTACGACCAAGGTGCTGGTGGAGTTCCTGCGCGGGAAGTGAGCCCACTACCTCACGCCGTGCAGGGCCCAGTCGGTTCCTCGGTGGTGAAGCCGGGAGCCTGCTCGACCTCCGCGCGAACCTCGTCCGCGGTCAGCACGAAGCCGGTGTCGGGGTCCTCCACCGAGGCGCCGAACACCACTCCGACCACCTCGCCCTGCGGGTCGACGAGCGGGCCGCCGGAGTTACCGCTGCGCACCTGGCCGCGCACCGTGAAGACGTCCCGCTGCACCGTGTTGGTGTCGTAGATGTCCGGCCCTCGCAGGGTGATCCGCTCCCGGATGCGGGTGGGAGATGCCGTGTACGGCCCGTCCAGCGGGTAGCCCAACGCGATGGCGTCGTCGCCTGCTTCCGCGTCCTCCGCCGACAGCCGCAACGGCTCCGCTTCGAGGCCGGGAACCGCCAGCACCGCGACGTCGGTGCCGGGGTCGTAGTAGACCACCGTGGCGCTGCGAGTGCCTTCGTCGGTCTCGACGGACACCTCTTCGGTGCCCGCGACCACGTGCGCGTTGGTCACCACGCGGTTGGGCGAGACCGCGAACCCGCTGCCCTCCAGGGAGCGCGAGCAGGAAGGGGCGACGCCCCGGATCTTGAGCACACTGTCCCGTAGCTCACGCACCACCTGGCTGTTCTGCAGTGCGGGATCGGGAGGCTGGATCTCACGAACAGGCGCGTTCTGGAACGGCCCGACGATGGAAGGGAAACCGGATTCGTCGAGCAACCTGCGCAGGTCGGAGGGCAAGCCCTGGACGGCGTCGGGCATCATCGAGTTCACCCCGCCGAGCACGACCGAGTTGTTGATCGCCCTCGCGAGCCCTGGCAACGCGGCGACGCTGGTCAGCGGCAGTGCGATCAACCACGCCACCACGAAGACCACGACACCCTGCACGACGGCGCCGAGAGTGCTGTCGAGTCCGGAGATCCCCGGTGAGGAGATCCTGCGTTTGAGCTTGTTGCCCAGCCACACCCCGAACGTCTCGCCCAGTGCGACGAGGAAGACCACGGTGCCTACCGCGAAGGCCACCCTGGCTGCTGGGTGCTCGAACAGGTCGATCACCAGTGGCGCCAGTTGTATGCCCAGGATCGCGCCCGCGATCACACCGAGGAACGCGGGCAGCGCGATGACGACGCCCTGGCGAGCCCCGGATATCGCCGCGAGCAGGGCCAGCAGAATGACCAGCACGTCGACCCAGTTCAACGTCTCTCCCTACTCGCCGCGACCGAACACCGCCCGCCGCACGCGAGCCTCGTGTTCGGCCAACGCTACGTCAAGATCTCGCACGTCCGAGGTGTCCCAGTCCCGCCCCCAACCGCCGAGGTCGAGCAGGACCGAAAGCAGACCGGCCGTGAAGCCCCACACGAACAGCCCGTCGACCTCGAAGGCGGGCCCCTTCCAGCCGCTGCCTCGCTTGTGGACCTGGAACCGGTTGGCGGGGTCGGCGAGTTCTGCGACTGGAACCCTCGCGACGGCGGCGGTCTCTCCCGGGTCGACGGCCCGCACGGGCGAGGGCCGCTGCCAGTGCGCGAGGACCGGAGTCACGGCGAACCCGGACACCGGCACGTACAACTCGGGCAGCACCGCCACCGGCCGTACTCCGGAGGGGTCCACCCCGGTCTCCTCCTGCGCCTCCCGCAGCGCGGTGTCGATCGGTCCCGCGTCGCCCGCCTCGCTGCCACCGCCGGGGAAGGCGACCTGGCCCGCGTGCGAGTCGAGCGTGTCGGCCCTGCGCAGCAGCAGCACGTCGGGGCCGTGGTGGTCGTCGCCGAACAGCACCAGCACCGAGGCATCTTTGGTAGGCCGATCCCTCGGTGGCGAGAACCGCGTGAAGGTCGCCGCGTCAAGGTCCGCACTGACCTCGACGAGGCCGCGCAGCCAGCCGGGTGTCTCGTCGGGATGAACGAGCGGGCCGGTCACCTGGAACGCTCCACTGCCAGCCGGATCTGCTCCACCGAGGTGAACAGTCGAGGCTGCGAGATGAACCGCACCGTCCCGTCCTCGCTGACCAGGTAGGAGGCGGGCAGCGCTCTCGGAACCTTGAGTGCCTTGCGGACCGGGCCGGTGGGTCCGTCACCGTCGTGCACGGCGGGTAGGTGCACGTCGAGTTCGGTCAGCAGCTCCAACCCGTCCCTGGCCGAACTCTCCACCTGCACGGTGAGCACCCGCACCGCGCCGCGGCGTTGCGCGTACGTCTGCAACAGCGGCAGTTCCTCGCGACACGGCTCGCACCAGGTGGCCCACACGTTGATCAGTGTGGGCTCGCCCGCGAGCGCGCTGCCGAGGTCGACCTTGGAGCCGTCACCGAGGCAGGTCGCCTCGACCCCGGCCAGTCGCTCCAGACTGCCCTGCCCAGGGCCGGGGCACGCCTGAAGCGCCGCGGCAGCGCGAGCGGGTGCCAGTTCCTGCCTGGCCGCCTGGTCGTCGGCATCCTGCGAGTCGCCCACGCGCGGCAGCAACGCCACGAGCACGGCAAGCACGAGCGCGCCCGCGGCGAGTGCCCACTTGGTAGCGGTGGTCAAGAGCTCTTCACCATGGTCAGCAGATGCTCGCGTTCGGGACCCTTGACCAACTTGGCCGCGGCCTCGAACTCGGTCGGTCCAGCCCCGTAGGAGGGACAGTCACGGGCGAGCGGGCATGCGCCGCAGGCGGGTTTGCGGGCGTGGCAGACCCGCCTGCCGTGGAAGATCACCCGATGTGACAGCATCGTCCACTCCTTGCGCGGGATCAACTGACCCACCTCGTGCTCGACCTTCACGGGGTCTTCCTCCCGCGTCCAGTTCCAGCGGCGCACGAGCCTTCCGAAGTGAGTGTCCACAGTGATGCCCGGCACCGCGAAGGCCTCACCGAGCACCACGTTGGCGGTCTTGCGGCCAACACCGGGAAGCTTCACCAGCTCCTCGAGCGTGCCGGGGACCTCGCCGCCGTGTTGCTCGACGAGGGCGGCGCCGAGTCCCATCAGCGAGCTGGCCTTGTTCCGGTAGAAGCCGGTCGGCCTGATCAGTTCCTCGAGTTCGGCCCGGTCGGCGCCCGCGTAGTCGGCGGCGGTCGGGTAACGGGCGAACAGCGCAGGCGTGACGGCGTTGACCCGCTCGTCCGTGCACTGCGCCGACAGGATGACGGCGACCAGCAGATCCAGCGGTGTAGCGAAATCGAGCTCGCAGTGGGCGTTTGGATAAGCCTCGTCGAGGCAACGCTTCATACGCCGTGCGCGTCTGACCAACGACAACTGGCTCTCTTCGGCGAAGGCGCGCCTCTTGCGGGGTGCTTGACCGGCGGCGGATGACACCCCGCTAGCCTACGTGCGCCGCCGAACCATGGTGTCACGTGCTTCGTTCAGTGGGCCACCACCGACATCGGCACGGTGAGACGCCGCCATGGGCAAGGGATCGGGAGTGATATGACCGTCTGGTTCGTGATCGCGGTGCCGGTCGTGGTCATGCTCTTCGCACTGGGCATGGAGCGCGTCGAGAATCGCCTGCGGCACGTGTCGGTACGCGGGGAAGACGTCGAGGAGTTTCTGGAACAGGCGAGGCCGGACGAGGTGCGCGCGCTCTACGGCCACGGCATCGGCCGTGCACTGGAGCTCTTTCGGCTACGCCGCGTCTCGGGTAGGGCCACCAAGCTCAAGTCACGGCGGGTTCGGGGTTAGGCTGTTCGGTCGGACGAGATCCTTCCGGGGCCGCTCTGACAGTCCGTGCACACGTGGACGCTCAGCGCACGGAACACCTGGCCGAGCGAGCTGTGGTCGACCGTTTCGGCGGTGAGCCGGGAAGCGAACTCGGGGGCACGCCCTACACTGCATTTTAGTGATCGGCGACACGCTCCTCTGCATTCGAGGATCGGGGTCGCTTCTCAAAGGAGGCACGAGGTGGACGAGACCCTGGCCCGCGCGGGCATTTTCCAGGGTGTGGAACCGGCGGCGGCCGAGGCGCTCGCGCAGACCTTGGAGACAGTGGAATTCCCCCGCGGCCACGTGATCTTCAACGAGGGCGAGCCGGGCGACAAGCTGTACATCATCAAGTCGGGCAAGGTGAAGATCGGGCGCAAGTCCGCCGACGGACGCGAGAACCTGTTCCAGATCATGGGCCCTTCCGACATGTTCGGCGAGCTGTCGATCTTCGACCCCGGCCCTCGCACGTCGACGGCCACGACTGTGACCGAGGTCAGCGCCGTGACGATGGACCGGCCCGCGCTTCGGCAGTGGATCTCCACGCGGCCGGAGATCGCCGAGCAGCTACTGCGCGTGGTCGCCCGTAGGTTGCGCCGGACGAACAACATGGTGGCCGAGCTGATCTTCACCGACGTGCCCGGCCGGGTGGCCAGGGCGCTGCTGCAACTCGCCCAGCGGTTCGGCAGCCAGGAGGCGGGCCTGCTTCGGGTCACGCACGACCTGACCCAGGAGGAGATCGCGCAGTACGTCGGCGCCTCACGGGAGACCGTGAACAAGGCGCTTGCCGACTTCGCCCACCGTGGCTGGCTGCGGCTGGAAGGCAAGAGCGTGCTGATCCTGGACCCGGAGCGACTGGCCAGAAGGGCCCGCTGACCAGGGCTGACCAGCCGCACAACTGTAAGCGGACAAGACAAGGGGCCGGGCGCCACCCCCGACGTGGCGCACCGGCCCCTTGCCTTTGCGCGGACCATCCCCCGACAGCCCGCGCTCCCCGCCCTCCGGTGTAGGCCCCGACCCGAATCCCGGAGGGAGTCTCTATTGGTTCGAGCCTGTGCTCGGCTCGACGCGTTGTGTTATGTCAACCATCGCACGACCCCTACCCATCAACTCAAGGCCGTTCACCCTCAAGGACGCGTGGGGGCCGTGTTTGATGCCCGATAACGCGCACCGTTACTCAACTGAAACCTGAATACCCAGACCGGCTGGCGCTCACACCTCTTCCGGGTCGATTTGTTCAAGTTTACGGATTCAAATAACTGGTACTAGCGTACCAGAGTGGGCATACTGGTACACGTGTCCCAGTCTTCCGGTGGTGCTCACCTGACCGACTACCGTGCCGCGCTCAGCGTGCCCGGCTCACGCGGACCGGTGGTCGCGTCCCTGTTCGCCCGGTTACCCATCGCCATGATCGGCATCTCGGCGTTGCTCTACGTGCAGCGGCAGACCGGCTCGTTCACCACGGCAGGCCTGGTGTCGGCCTGCACGCTGGCCGGGGTGTCGGTGGGCTCGGTGGCACAGGGCAGGCTGATCGACAGGTACGGGCCCACCCGACCACTGCTGGCCGTCGCCGCGCTGTTCACGCTATTGCTGGCCGCTCTCGTAGTCGCGATCGAGTCGCATGCGTCGACGCCCGTACTCGCGGTCACGGCCGCCGGTATCGGCGTCAGCGAGCCGATGACCGGCTCGGCCTCCCGAGCACTCTGGGCGCGGCTGCTGCCACCCGGCCCCACCCGCGACGCCGCGCTGTCCTACGAGGCGATCAGCATGGAGGTGTTCTTCATCCTCGGCCCAGGGTTGGCCGGTGCGCTGATCGCGGCGCCGTGGCCGGGAACCGGCCTGGTGATCGGGGGCGCGTGCATGGTCGTGGGCTCGGTGCTGTTCGCGTTGAGCCCGGCCGTGCGGACGTGGGGACCCGGAGAGGAGCGCCCCTCGCGACTGCTCGGCGCACTCGCCAGCCCCGGATTGCGCACGCTGGCACTCGCCGCGGGTGGGTTCGGCATGGTGATCGGGTTCGTCGAGGTCGCCGTACCGGCCGCGGCCTCGGCGGCGGGCAGCGTCGCGATGGGCGGCCTGCTGCTGTCGCTGTGGTCGGTCAGCTCGGTCGGCTTCGGAGTCGCCTACAACACACGGCCATGGCCTAGGAGCCTGCACCTGAGACTGCCCGTGCTGCTCGCGTTGTTCGGCGCGGGCGTCGCGTTGCTCGCCGTGCCGTCCTCGCTGTGGGGTCTCGGGGCGGCCCTGCTCGTCGCGGGGGCGCTCATTACCGCGCAGTCCACAGCACACTCGGTGGCCATCGAACTCGTGGCGCCGCGCGGCACGGCCGCGGAGGCGTTCGGCTGGGTGGTCACGGCGATCACGCTCGGACTGGCGTTCGGCCAGTCGATGAGCGGCTACCTGGTGGAGCGCAGCGGACCACCACTGGCCTTCCTCACCGCGGCAGCCTGTGCGGGCGTGGTGGCAGGCGCGGTATGGCTGCTGCGGTCCACCATCGGCCCCACCGAGCCGTACCAGCGGCGAACCGAGCGGGTCGCCTGCTGAGGACGTGGCGCTACTCGACCGAACGCAGGTACTCCAACTGCGCCCGCACACTGGACTCGGCAGGCCCCCACAACGCCTTGTCGACGTCGGCGTAGACCATCTCGACCACCTGCCTGGCCGTAGCGCCCTCGCCGAGCTGCCGCAGGGCCGCCCGGACTTGGTCGAGCCGTTGCTGCCGGTGGTCGTAGTACTGGCGCGCCGTCACGGTCAGATCAGCCAGCTCCGGCCCGTGACCGGGCAGCCCGATGGAGCCCCTCGGCAGTCCTCGCAGCCTCGCCAACGAGTCCAGGTAGTCACCGAGGTCTGTGAGCACGGTGGTGCCCTTGCCGAGCACGGTGTCGCCGGTCAGTGCGTGGGTGAGGCCGTCGTGGTCGAACCGCAGCGTGACCGAGTCGGCCGTGTGGCCGGGAGTGTGCAGCACCTGCAATTCCAACCCCGCGGCTTTGATCACCTGGTCGGCACCGATGGGGTCGCCGCCCTGGCACAGCTCGGCATCGAATGCCCGTACCGGCGCATCAACCCGGTGGGCGAGCCAGGGCGCGCCTTCGGAGTGGTCGGGATGATGATGCGTCAGCAGGATCAATTCCACAGGCGCACCATCGAGCAGCCTGCGGAGGTGATCGACGTCCTCGTATCCGGGGTCGACGATGATCCGGCCGGACGCACCTGGGGCGCCGAGCACCCAGGTGTTGGTGCCCTCCAGCGTCATGGTCGAGGGATTGTTCTCCAGCAGCACCGAAGCTGCCTCGGAAACCTGCCGCAGCGTGCCGTACGCGGGGTGTGTCATGGCAGCTCCACTCGCACCACGTCGCCATCCATCACGAGCCGGGGAGTGATCCGGCGGACGTCGCGCTCGACCGCCAGTACGTCCGACACCGAGTCGAAGCGTGCCAGTTCGTCGAGGGTGAACCACGTCGGCGGCATCAGCCCACTGCGACCGGCCTCGGCGTCGGCGATCGCTTCGCCGGGCCGGTGCCAGCCCGAGTCCTCCGCCTCCGTCGTCGCGCCGTCGGCACGCTGACCGGCCGGAAGCGCGGCCACGAAGAAGCGTGTGTCGTAGCGTCGGGGCTCCTGCTCCGGGGTCACCCAGTTCGCCCACGGGCGCAGCAGGTCGGCCCGCAGCGTAAGCCCGGCATCGGCCAGGAAGGCCGCCAGCGACAGCTCTCTGGAAACCAGCGCCCGGCGGGCGTCGGCGTACTGGGCGGTGCAGGCCACGGCGCCGGACTCGTCGCCGGCCAGCAGCACACCCGACTCCTCGAACGTCTCCCGCACCGCCGCGCACACCAGAGCTCTCGCCATGGACTCCGAGCAGGAAAACCACTCCGCCCACCGCGACGGTGGCGGTCCTGCCCAGCTCACCGAGGCGTCGGCATCACGCGCGTCGACACCTCCGCCCGGGAAGACGGTCATCCCGCCTGCGAAGGCCATCCCGGCAACGCGCCGCTGGAGGAACACCTCCACACCGCCGCCGGGCGAACCGGCGGGGTCGCGCAGCAGCATCACCGTCGCCGCGTCCTTGGGCACGGAGGGCTGCCGCGGCGGCTCCTTCGGCAAGGACAACACCGACTCCTTCGGTACCCGGAAGGTCATCGGCGCGCGACCCTCGTCGTCTCGCAACAGGCTCACATACCGCAAGATACCGTCAGCCGGCGGTGAAACCGTCCGCCCAGTGTTGCTCGGCACCGTTCATCCTGGCGTTCGCGGCCTCGGCACGCTCCCGCTCGGCGAGTTCGGCGTGCAGTTCGCGCAGCAACTGCCGGTCGCGCTCCGAAAGCTGCGGGTCGTCGAGATCGAGTTCAGGCAGCTCCACCACCCCGTCGCCGCCGCGGTCGACGCCCGCGATCAACCTGCCCCGCTCGGGGTCCTCCGCGATGGCGGCCCGCAACTGTGCCACCTCCTCCTTGGTGAGCTCGGTGGTGGCGGCGGCGCGGTTCTCCTCCTCCACCATGCTCGACTCCGGCACCGTTGCGACATCGGGCAGCTCACCGATCGAGGCCTGCGGATCCGCCAGCGGTGCGGGCGGCTCCGATTCCACCGGCTCGACGACGGCGTGAGCACCTTCGCGCCTGCTCTCGGACCTGCGGCCACCGCCCGCCCTCGACCTTCGCGAAGGCAGCGAGCCGGACGTCTGGCTGTTTCCTCCCGCCAGCCAGACCGGCGTGGCGGCCGCGAGCCCGGCCTCGTGGTACTCGGTACGTTCCGCACCTGGACCGGTGACCTCCACCACAGCGCGAATTCCGGCCCTGCGCAGCGCGTCGTCGACCCTGAACGCCACGGCGGGTGGGTGGGCCTCCGGTCCGATCTCGATGAGCACAACCCGCTGCGGTAGCGGCCCAGGAACGCTGCCCGCGGGGGTGTTGCGCCACACGGCGTGCACCGAACGCAGGTCGGGAAGCACCTGCAACGTCCGGTCCAACGCCTCGACGATCCCGCGTTCGGGCTCGTTGTCCCTGCTGAAGCGGTGGGTGTAGCCGGGCACCGCGTCACCGACGGTCAGCTGGTCGGCCAGGCTGGCGTCGGACCTGCTCATCTCCAGCACCAACGCCAGTTCGCGCTGCTCGGCGGGCCGCACCATGATCCGGCCCGCGATCAGCGCACCGGTGGCCAGCTCGGCCGCGTCGTCGAGGTGTGAGCGGGCGACGAGCTCACGGGCCTCCGACAGTGCGCTGTCGTCGAGCCGACCTGCCAGCGCCAACAGGACGTTGTGCAGCCGCAACGGGACCGCGAAACCGTCCTTCGGCAGGCCGTCGTGGACGTCCACCATCGCCGATCTCCCTCCAGCCCGCTGCCGGACGAGCGAGCACTACGCGGGTACGAGTCTGTGATGACCGGCGTCCACGGCGCCCACGCAAACGAACCGGGAATCCGCCAGCGCCGCCTGGTGATAGGCGGGCAGTTCGCCCTGCGCCGGAAGTACCTCCACACTCGGCGCCTCCTCGCCCAGCACCCGCAGGACCCGCTGTAGCTCCCCAGTAAGACGTGGCAGCCCGGATACGGCGGTGACCAGCAGGACCCGCTTCGCCTCCTCCTCGACGGACCCTCGGTCGTGCCGCCAACTCTCCCGGACCTCACCTACGTCCGGGCGCCCACGCAACGTTGCGTGAACCACCACGGACACCGAATCAACGGTGTTCACCCAATCGGGTGCACCCGGAGTGAATGTGTACCGGTTCTCGGCGGAGGCGTCCACCCCAAGCGTGGAACTGACCTGATGCCAGTCCGCACCATGCGGAATCAGACCCGCGACCAGCAGGCGATACTCGGCCTGATCAAGGTCAATCCTGTGCTTTAGCAAAGCCTTGGGAAGGGTGCGCGACAGCGTGCCCATCGCCCCCTCGCCGAGCCAGTCCCTGAACCGCCACAGCATCCGGTCCGGCATCCGGCCCGCGAGCCGCAGCAGCAGCTCGTGGCACGAGTACTCGATGTCTGGATCCACTATGCCTCCACCTCGACGATCAACTCGACCTCGACAGGTGCCCCCAGGGGCAGTTCCGCGACCCCGACCGCCGACCGGGCGTGCGAGCCCGCGTCGCCGAAGATCTCCCCCAGCAACTCCGAGGCGCCGTTGAGCACGGCGGGCTGCCCGGTGAATCCCTCGCTCGACGCCACGAAACCCGTCACCTTGACAACCCGCAGGACCGAGTCGATGCCGACGAGGGCGTGCACCGCCGCCAGCGCGTTCAACGCCGCCGTGCGGGCGTGCTGCTTGGCCTCCTCGGGGCTGACCTCACCGCCCACCTTCCCCGTCGCGGCGAGCGAACCCGCCACGAACGGCAACTGCCCGGACGTGTAGACGTGTGAGCCGGTGCGCACGGCAGGAACGTAGGCGGCGACAGGCGCCGCGACCTCAGGCAGTTCGATACCGAGTTCGGCCAGCCTCCCGCTCCAGCCCATGCTCAGCCCTTCGGGCGCTTGAGGTAGGCGACGTGCTGCTCACCACTGGGGTTGGGCAGCACGGTGACCAGCTCCCAGCCGTCGTCTCCCCACTGGTCGAGGATCTGCTTGGTCGCGTGGATCAGCAGCGGAACCGTGGCGTACTCCCACTTCGTGGCACTCATGCCGGACACCCTAGCCACTACTGTGTTGCGGCGTGGAGGCATGGCGCATCCTCGCCACGATCCTGCTGGGCGTGCCGGGGATTCTGGGCGTGTTGCTCGTGATCGCCAAGGCAAGGGAACGGTCCGGCAGCCCGGCCACCGCCGCCGTGGCGGGACTGGTCTGTGCCACCGCGCTCGCCGTTGGCTGCGTTCTCACGCTCACAGTGCTGCCCGCCGCCGTGACCTGGGGTGTCGCCGCGGCCATCGCGGTCGGCGTCGCCGTGGCGCTGCTCGTGGGCTGAGTGCCGCGACGGCCGCACCCGGGTGCCGCCCGACACCACCACGGCCGTCTCGGCTTAGGCTGCGAAGGTGACCAACCTGGCTGGCTGGACCGACGAACTCGCACGGACCCGGCTCCACTTCGTCACCGGAAAGGGTGGGACGGGCAAGACCACCCTGGCCGCATCGCTGGGGCTGGCACTGGCCAGCCACGGCAGGCGAGTGCTGCTCATCGAGGTCGAGGGACGGCAGGGGTTCGCCCAGGTCTTCGACACCGAGCCACTGCCCTATGCCGAGCAGCGCATCGCAGCCGCTCCCGGGGGAGGCGAGGTGCGAGCGCTGCACGTCGATGTGGAAGCGGCGCTGCTCGAGTACTTCGAGATGTTCTACAACCTCGGCTTCGCGGGCAGGACGCTGCGGAGGATGGGCGCGATCGAGTTCGCCACAACACTGGCTCCTGGACTGCGCGACGTACTGCTCACCGGCAAGATCAAGGAATGTGTCGGTCGAACGGACTCCGACGGCAGGCACACCTACGACGCAGTCGTGGTGGACGCCCCACCCACCGGCAGGGTCGTGAAGTTCCTCGACGTCACCAAGGCACTCACCGATCTCGCCAAGACCGGTCCGATCCGGGCGCAGGCCGAGGGTGTGGTGCGCCTGCTGCACTCGGGGGAGACGGCTGTGCACCTGGTCACGCTGCTTGAGGAGATGCCGGTGCGGGAGACACTGGACGCGGTCGCCGAACTCGACGGCGCCGACCTGCGCCCGGGAGCGGTGCTGGTGAACCGGGTCCGGCCGCCCCGGCTGCCCGCGCGCTCGGTCACCGCGGCAGCCGACGGCAGGGTGGACGCCGCGAGGGTGCGCACCGGACTCGCCTCCGCGGGCCTCGAACTACCCCAGGCGACCCTCGACGCACTGGTGGAGGAAACCGTCGAGCACGCGATCCGGCTCGACGCCGAGCAGCGGGCCCGCGAACAGCTCTCCGAGGCCGACCTTCCCACGCTGGAGGTTCCCGACCTCACGACAGGGGTCGACGTCGCCGCGCTGTACGAACTCGCCGAGACGCTTGTCGAGCAGGGGGTGCGCTGACACCGTGACCCAGCCAACACAGCCAACACAGCCGACCCAGCCGACAAACCCGACGACACCAACGACGCCGACCTTCGACGTCGACGAACTGCTCGACGACCAGCAGACCCGCGTGGTGCTGTGCTGCGGGTCGGGTGGGGTCGGGAAGACGACCACGGCGGCGGCACTGGCCCTGCGTGCGGCCGAGCGGGGCAGGCAGACCGTGGTGCTCACCATCGACCCGGCCCGCAGGCTCGCGCAGGCGCTGGGGCTTCGCGAACTCGGCAACCAGCCGAGGAAGGTCTCACTCCCCGGGTTCGAACCCAAGGGCGAGCTGTGGGCGATGATGCTGGACATGCGGCGCACCTTCGACGACATGGTGCGAAGGCACGCGGGCCCCGAACGCGCGGAACAGCTGCTGGCCAACCGCTTCTACCAGACGATCTCCACGTCGTTCTCCGGGACACAGGAGTACATGGCTATGGAGAAGCTGGGCCAGCTCGCCGCGACGGGGGACTGGGACCTCATCGTGGTGGACACGCCACCGAGCCGTTCTGCTCTGGACTTCCTCGACGCGCCGTCGCGGCTGTCCGCCGCGCTGGACGGGCGGATGATCCGGTTGCTGACAACCCCGGCGAAAGCCGGTGGCTGGGGCCTACGCAAGGTGGTCAGCGCGGGCTTTTCGATGTTCGCCAAGGCGGTCTCGACGATTCTGGGCGGCCAACTGCTCGCCGACGCCTCCGCGTTCATGCAGGCGTTCGACTCCACCTTCGGCGGTTTCCGCGAGCGCGCGGGCAAGACAGCGGAGCTGCTGCGTTCCAAGGGCACGGCTTTCGTGGTGATCGCGGCACCGGAACCGGACGCCCTTCGAGAGGCCAGCTACTTCGTCGAACGGCTCTCGGACGAGGCGATGCCGCTGGCGGGGCTGGTCGCCAACCGCACCCATCCGGTGCTGGCCGACCTGTCCGCGATCGATGCCCTCGCGGCCGCCGAGGCAATCGAGCGTGGCGGCAACAAGGCCCCCCTCGCCTCAGCCGTGCTGCGCCTGCACGCCGACAGGGTGGCGGTGGCGGAGCGGGAGAAGCGGCTACTCGCCCGCTTCACCCGCGCCCACCCCAGCGTCGCTGTCGTCCAGGTGCCCGCCTTGCCCAGCGACGTGCACGACATCGCGGGCCTTCGCGATATCGGTGACCGCCTCTCGGGCCCGTAAGAGGTGGCTACGACACCCGCTGAGCGGGTTCGTACTGCCGCTTGGCCGACTCAAGCAGCCCGCGCCAACTCGATACGTCAGGCCGCCTGCGAAGCAGCGCGCGCCGCTCCCGCTCGGTCATACCACCCCAGACTCCGAAGTCGATCCGGTTGTCCAGCGCTTCCGCGAGACACTCGGTGCGGACCGGACAACCCATGCAGACCAGCTTGGCCCTGTTCTGCTCGGCACCTCGTACGAAGAGGCCGTCCGGGTCGGTGTCGCGGCAGTACGCATGGATACGCCAGTCCGACTCGTTTCGCTTCATGCCCCCAGCTCCTACCCAGTTTGCGACCGCAAGCAGGCAGCGAAGCGCTCGACCTCACCCCCGCGAGCTGGTCTTGCGTGCTCACGTCCGTGAGACGGTGCCTCCCCTGGCACCGTTTCGTGAGATGTTGACGGACTGTAGGGCTACTCGGTTCCCTCCGCCAACCCCCTTGCGACCCTTTGTTACCAGACAACATCACGCCCGGGTCAACGGGTCACGGCAACCCTACGCGACCATGCGTACCCTGAACGCGTGCGTACCAGGGACGGCTTGTTCAAGATGCTCGGACTCTGCCTGCTCGCGGGGGTGCTGGTGGCGGGCCTGCTGTTTCCGATCGTCGGGGCGGCGGGGGTGATCTCGAACCAGGCGAGCGACACCGTGGAGTCGATGTCCTCCGATCTCGCCGACGTGCCGCCACCGCTGGTGACCACGGTCACCGACAGTGCGGGCAACCCGATCGCCACGCTGTACGAGCAGTACCGCATCCCGACCGCACCGGAGGAGATCTCCGACGCGATGAAATGGGCGCTGATCTCGGTGGAGGACCGGCGCTTCTACGAGCACCACGGCGTCGACTGGAAGGGCACCATCCGGGCGGCCGTCAGCAACACCTCCGGCGGCGACACGCAGGGCGCCTCGACGCTGACCCAGCAGTACGTCAAGAACTATCTGATCAACGTCATCTACCGCAACGACCAGCTGGGGCAGCAGAAGGCACAGGAGGTGTCGGTCGCTCGCAAATTGAAGGAAGCGCGGATCGCGATCCAGCTCGAGACCAAGCTGAGCAAGGAGCAGATCCTCGCGGGCTACCTCAATGTGGTGGAGTTCTCTCGCCGGATCTTCGGTGTCGGAGCGGCGGCGCAGGCCTACTTCAACACCACAGCGGACAAGCTCACCGTCACCCAGAGCGCCCTACTCGCGGGCATGGTCAACAACCCGGCGGTCTACGACCCGTGGAACAACCCTGAGAAGGCGACCGAGCGCCGCAACTGGGTGCTGGACAAGATGGTGGAGAACCTGAAGCTTTCCCGCGAGGACGCGGAACGGCTCAAGGCCGAACCGCTCGGCGTCGTCCCGGACGGACCATCCAAGCCCGCGGCCAACTGCATCGGCGCGGGGCCGGAGAACGGCTTCTTCTGCCAGTACGTGGAGGACTACCTGCTCAGCCACGGCATGGACAAGGAGGAGCTGTACACCGGCGGTTACACCATCCGCACGACGATGGACCAGCGGGCCAACCACGAGGCCAAGCGCTCGGCCGAGGAGCAGGTGAGCAAGACACAGGACAACGTGGCCAACACGCTGTCGCTGGTGCGGCCCGGTAAGAAGCGGCACGAGGTGGTGGCGCTGGCCGCGAACAAGGACTACGGCACGGACGCCAGTCAGGGACAGACCGTGTACGCATTGCCGTCGTCAACAGCGAACGTCACCGGCGCGGGGTCCAGCTACAAGATGTTCACCGCCGCCGCGATCCTGGAGCAACGCAAGTACGGCATCTACGACCGGGTGCAGGTGCCCGGCTCGTACGTGTCCAGGGTGTTCATGGGAGGCGGCGAGAGCTGCCCGTACGTCGGCCAGGGCACCCGCGCCTACTGCGTGTCCAACGCGGGCAGTTACCCGGGCAGTATGACGCTGCAGCAGGCTCTGGCCACCTCACCCAACACCGCCTTCGTGATCCTGGAGGAGCAGGCGGGTATGAAGGCCGTGGTCGACATGGCCTACAAGCTGGGTATGCGGGCGACCATGACGTCGAACGCCGCCACCGGCGGCCCTGTGGACCGCAGCGCCGACAACCAGCAGGTCAGCCAGAGTCAGCGGGAGTACTTCGGGCCGAGCGAGCGGTCTCCCGGCAAGGGGTCGTTCACGCTGGGAGTCAGCCCGACGAACGGCCTGGAGCTGGCGAACGTCGCCGCCACGATCATGAGCGGCGGAGTGTGGTGCCCGCCCACCCCGATCGCACAGATCACCGACCGCAACGGCGCTGCGGTCCCGATCGAGGAGAAGCCCTGCGAGCAGGTGGTTCCCGAGGGGCTTGCCAACTCGATGGCCGTGGGAATGAGCGAGGACGACAAACCCGGTGGCACCGCGGCCGCCGCGGCCGCCGCGGCGAACTGGACCCGCCCGATGATCGGTAAGACCGGAACGACGCAGAACAACGGCTCGGCCGCGTTCATCGGGGCGACCCCGCAGCTCGCGGGCGCCGCGATGGTATTTCGGCCGGACCATCCCAACGGCGGCCTCATCGACGGCGGGCCCGGCAACGTCTACGCCACCGACGGCACCTACGGCAACATGTTCGGCGGCAAGACACCCGCACGAACCTGGTTCGGTGCGATGACCAAGATCCTGGAAGGCGAACCCGCGCTCCCGCTGCCGCCCGCGCACCCGAGGTACGAGCGAGTTCGCTGACCCGCGTCAACACGGGCGACGGACCGCCGGGAGACCGGCACGGGGCAGCTCGCTAGCCTGTTCAAGCTGCCCATGCCGGGGACCCCACGGGCCCGGCAGCTGCGCGTACGCTGGGTAGTGGAGCGAGTACTAGGGACGACAGATGAAACGGCTCGTGACAGGGACCGCCGCTCTCGGCGTCGCGACCCTCGGCTATGCCGCCGGCATCGAGCGGCGGCTGTGGACCCTGCGCACCGCGGAGGTACCGGTGCTCGCCGAAGGTTCCGACCCGATCCGCGTACTGCACGTCTCCGACCTGCACATGCTGCCGGGCCAGGAGTCGAAGCAACGCTGGGTCGCCGAACTCGACCGGCTCGAGCCGGACCTCGTGGTGAACACCGGCGACAACCTCGCGCACCGGCGGGCGGTTCCGGCCGTACTACGAGCGCTGGGGCCGCTGCTAGAACGGCCGGGCGTGTTCGTGTTCGGTAGCAACGACTACTACGCGCCGAAGCCGAAGAGCCCGGCGCGCTATCTCATGCCCAACGGTCGCAAGAAGCGCATCCATGGACGGCACCTGCCGTGGCGTGACCTGCGTGCCGCGTTCATCGAGCACGGCTGGCTTGACCTGACTCACGTACGTCGCGCGCTTCCAGTGGCGGGACAGCGGGTCTTCGCGGCGGGGGTCGACGACCCCCACCTGCAACGGGACCGCTACACCGACATCGAGGGAAGAGCCGACCGCGACGCGGTGCTGCGCCTCGGCGTGACGCACTCACCCGAGCCGAGGGTGCTCGACCCGTTCGCGGCCGACGGCTACGACCTCGTGCTGGCAGGCCACACCCACGGCGGGCAACTGCGAGTGCCGGGAGTCGGTGCCCTCGTCACGAACTGCGACTTGGACCGCTCCCGCGCGCGCGGCGTATCCCGCTGGGGAGCCGACATGTGGTTGCACGTGTCGGCGGGTCTTGGCACGTCACCGTACGCACCGGTTCGGTTCGCCTGCCCGCCCGAGGCGAGTCTGCTGACGCTCGTGCCACGCGGCACGAAACCGAAGGGCTCGCGCAGGGCGGCCCGGCGCAATGCGCCGAGCGGCGTCCGCTAGACTATGGGCCGACCCGAAAGGTCAGCAGTACATCGGGGTGTGGCGCAGCTTGGTAGCGTGCCTCGTTCGGGTCGAGGAGGTCGTGGGTTCAAATCCCGCCACCCCGACAGTGTGATGTCTTGCGGACATCCTGGACGCCCGGACCCACGAATTGTGGGTCCGGGCGTTTCGTCATGTGGGGTCAAAGTCGCGCCACCCGCTCCACGCCGTCGCCGATCGAATCAGCACGCTGTTGGCCCGACAGTGTTGGCCCGACAGTGTTGACCCGACAGCGTTGACCGACGGTGTTGACCCGGCGCCCTTACCGGCCGCAGGTGTCGGTGGCTGTTGGTGACCGACGGCGCGGCCGAGCCTGCTGTGCCGTCCCACACGGCCTGCGCGCTGGACGCCGGTCGACGTGGTTTCCATTACGAACGTTCGCCACCCGAGTAGGACTTGACCTCAAGTTAGCTATAAGTCGCAGGATGGGTTCGGCTCTACCGAAAGGGATAGATCTTGACTGCAGGAATCGATCAGGGCCTGGACGACCTGATCAAGCGGTATGAACGTGCCTTCAATACCAACGACGCCGAGTCCATGAACGCACTGTTCGTCGAAGACCCCGTCTTCGTCAACTTCGGGGGAAACCTCGTCGACGACAGGGAATCGCTGTATCGCGTCCAGAGGTTCGTGTTCGGCTCCGGCGGGCCGCTGGAAGACGTCAGCGTCAGCTACACGATCGAGCGCATCACACACCTCACCGCAGGACGGGCGGTAATCCATGCTCGGCAACGGACCCTTGGCGCGGACACCGCCTCCACCGATCGGCCCCGCAAAGATCCAATGGAGGCGATCTTCATGGTCGTCGCTGAACTCGTCGGCGATGAATGGAGAATCAGGATCGGGCAGAACACGCCAGTGGCGTGATCGCCGCAGGCCTGCCCAGTGTGCGCGAGGTCTTGCGACGTCGGTCCGGCATGCCGTACCCGTCCGGGATGCCTGAGACCGCAGACACCGCCACCCCGATGTTGTGATGTCTTGAGACATCAGTGAACGCCCGGGCCGCATCCCAGGGTCTGGGCGTCCGCTGTCGCGGGCAAGTCGCAGCTATGTGGAATCGACCGCGGCGGTCGGCTGGGTAGCCCGAGGCCGCATGTGACTTGGGTTCTCCGCGGTTCTGCCTGCGGTTACGAGTCACCGCCGGTAATCGCAGCCAGCGCGGCGAGAATCTCGGTCTCTACGCTTTCCTTGTCCAGGCCGAGGCCGTGGAGCAGGCCGTCGCCGTTCTCGAGTTCGAGCAGGGCGAGCAGGATGTGCTCGGTGCCGATGTAGTTGTGCCCCAGTCGCAGCGCTTCGCGGAAGGTCAACTCCAGCGCCTTCCGCGCCTCGGTCGCGTACGGGGTCATCGCGGGCACCTCCCCGGCCGCCTTCGGCAGCGCCTCGGTGGCCGCCCGCCGAACGCTGTCCAGCGAGACCGTGCTCGCGATCGCCTTCGCCGCGAGTCCTTCCGGCTGACTCAGCAGCCCCAGCAGGAGGTGCTCCGGGGTGATCTCGGCGTTGCCTGCCGAGTGTGCTTCGTTCTGCGCGGCGACCACGGCGCTTCGCGCCCGTGGGGTGAACCTGGCGAACCCCTCGTTCGGGTCCAGCGGTTCGGACTTGGAAACGAACCGCTTCTGCGCCGCCTGCTTGCTGACGCCCATGCTCTTGCCGATCTCGGTCCAGGAAGCCCCTGAGCGTCGTGCCTGGTCCACGAAGTGGCCGATGAGATGGTCGGCCAACTCGCCGAGGTGGTCGGCCGCGATGACGGCATCGGAAAGCTGCTCGAGAACGTCGGCGTGTGCCTTCTTGATGGCCTCGATCAGGTCGTCGAGGCGAACGGAGGAATTGATCTGCACCATGGGTCAACCATAGGTTGACGATCACCCTTTCGTCAACCAGAGGTTGACGTTCAGCGGGTCGCGAGCGTCTCCACCCAACACTGGCTGAAGTCGCCCGCACCGTCCCTGACCCACATCCAGGCCGACCTCGCGGCACTGGCCAACTGCTGGTCCGGTACCCCGTCCGGGCG
The DNA here is from genome assembly GCF_000244955.1 of Saccharomonospora marina XMU15. Classification (GTDB taxonomy): domain Bacteria; phylum Actinomycetota; class Actinomycetes; order Mycobacteriales; family Pseudonocardiaceae; genus Saccharomonospora_A; species Saccharomonospora_A marina. Next base: position 5,234,809 of record NZ_CM001439.1, read on the forward strand.
GTGTATCGCCGCCGCGAGACCGGCCTCCACCTCCCGCGCCAGTGCCAGGTAACCGATGTCGGCGTGGTAGCGAGCGCGCGAACGCACATCTCGAAAGCCCGCGCGCTGAACCCGGTCCGCCACTCGCCTGCCCGCGAACGGGTCGACACCCAGGCGTCGCTGCAGCAGGTTCCAGCCACGCAGAGCCGCGTCCACGTTGGCCGTCCTCGGTCGCAGCCTGGCCTTGCTCCAGTCCATCGTGGACAAAGCCAGCGTGCCGCCGGGGCGGAGCACCCGGAAGAATTCGGCCAGCACGGCCATGGGAGCCACGGACCTTTCCAGCAGCCCGTGCGAGAACACCACATCGGCGACACCGGAGCACAGTGGCAGGCTTTCCGCACGCGAGACGACGAACTCCACTGTGGACACCGAGGCCCGCGCGGCCCGCCTTCGCGCATCGGTCACGTCGGCCGGGTCCGCGGCAAGGCCTAGTACCCGGATCGGGTGGGCGGCGGTGCCAAGACTCAGCGTGCTCGCCACCTGCCCCCCGCGGAAACTCCCCACATCCAGCACCCGCATCCCGGGCTCCAACAGGGGCAGGACGAAACCCGCGTAACCCTCCAGCACGCCCCATACAGTACGGACCTGGCAGGATCGCGGGTGTGAGCACACAACATCCGGCAGCCAAGGTGCCCGACCAGCTCCTCGCGGAACCAGCGGCGGAGGCTCGATGGCGTGCGCGCTTCGCGGCCGCGCGGGTGTCGGTCCCCGACTGGGCACTCGACGCACCGCAGGCCAGCATCTACGTGTCGAACGCCAGCGGCGTGTGGGAGGTGTACGCGTGGGACCGCGCCGCCGACACCCACCGGCAGGTGACCGACCGGCCCAACGGCACGATGCACGCCACGACGTCACCGGACGGGCAGTGGATCTGGTGGTTCGACGACACCGACGGTGACGAGTTCGGTTCGTGGGTGCGGGAGCCGTTCGCGGGCGGGACAACGGCGGCCAAGGCCGTCGCCGACGTGCCCGACGGCTACCCAGCCGGGCTGGAGATCGGACACTCTGTGCTCGCGGTCGGGGTGTCCGGCGACGAGGGCAGCGCGCTCTACGCTCACCGCGACGGCCGCACCCAACGCTTCTACGCCAGCGAGCACGACGCCGACGTCGCGGCGCTCTCCCGCGACGAGCGGCTACTGGCTATCTCGCACTCCGAGCACGGCGACTCCCGGCACCCGGCGCTGCGCGTGATTTCGACCAACGACTTCTCAGGCGTCGCCGAGAAGTGGGACGGGAAGGGAAAGGGCCTCGCCGCGCTGGCGTTCTCGCCCCGGCACGGCGATGCGAGGCTGCTCGTCCAGCACGAGCGCAGGGGTAAGGAAGAGCTGCTGGTCTGGGACGTGGAGTCCGACACGGAGACCGAACTCGACATCGATCTTCCCGGCGAGATCGCGGGTGACTGGTACCCCGATGCCGAGGCGCTGTTGATCGTGCACTTCCATCAGGGCCGCAGCTCGCTGTACCGCTACGACCTCGCCACCGCCGAACTGGCTTCGCTGGACACTCCGCCGGGCAGGATCGGTGGCGCGGGCGTGCGGCCGGACGGCTCCGTGGAGTACGCCTGGTCCAACGCCGCACAGCCGCCGGTGGTCCGGGTCCGGCAGCCGGAAGGCACCGACAGGGTGCTGCTCGAACCACCGGGTGAGCGCCCTCCCGGCTCGCTGCCCGTTGGTGACGCCTTCGTCGAAGGGCCCGGCGGACGGGTACACGCGCTGGTGTCGAGACCGCAGGTCGACGAGGAACGACTGCCCACGGTGTTCCTGCTGCACGGCGGACCGCACGCCGCCGACGAGGACCGCTTCTCCGCCTACCGAGCGGTCTGGCTCGACGCGGGCTTCGCGGTGGTGGAGGTCAACTACCGTGGCTCCACCGGCTACGGCAGCCAGTGGCGGGACGCTATCGAGGGCAGGCCAGGGCTGACCGAGTTGGAAGACGTCGCCGCCGTGCACGACTGGGCGGTGAGCAGCGGGTTGGCCGACCCGGCGCGGTGCGTGGTCAGCGGTGCGTCGTGGGGTGGCTATCTCACCTTGCTCGCCCTCGGTACCCAACCGCAGCGGTGGGCGGCGGGAGTCGCGGGCGTTCCGGTCGCCGACTACGTCGCGGCGTACGAGGACGAGATGGAGCAACTGCGCGCCTTCGACCGCGCGCTGTTCGGCGGGTCACCACAGGAACTGGCGTCGCTGTACGAGGAGTGCTCGCCGATCACCTACGTCGAGGCGGTGCGAGCGCCGGTGCTGGTGCTCGCGGGCGACAACGATCCGCGCTGCCCGATCCGGCAGATCGAGAACTACCTGGACCGGCTCGCGGCACGGCAGGTCCCCTACGAGTTCTACCGCTACGACGCAGGGCACGGCTCGCTCGTCATCGCCGAGACCGTCAAGCAGGTCGCCATCGAGGTGCACTTCGCGATGCGGGCGCTGGGCATGTCCTGAACGAATCCTGAACGAACAACCGCCCCCGGGCCGCAGTTGTGACCCGGGGGCGGTGAGGGCGCAAGCTGTCAGGCCAGCTGCGCCTGCCACATCCAGTGCTGCTTCTCCAGTTCCGTGGCGATCTCGATCAGCATGTCCTGGGTGACGAGGTCGCTCTTGTCCGTCTCGTCGATGCTTGCGCGAACCCGCTTGATGACCCGCGCCAGCATCTCGACAACCGCCTCGATGGTCTTCTCGGTGCTCTGCCAACCTTCCGGGTATTCGGGAAGGTCGGAGCGCTCCACCACTGTCCTGGCCTTGCCGTTGGGCGAGACGCCGATCGCGTTGGTGCGTTCGGCCACGTCGTCGGTGAAGGTGCGCGCTGCCGTGACGAGTTCGTCGAGTTGCAGATGCACGCTGCGGAAGTTCCTGCCGACGACGTTCCAGTGTGCCTGCTTTGCCGCGAGCGTCAGATCGATGAGATCGACGAGAGTCGACTGCAGGACGTTGGCCGTCAGCTCCTTGTCGCTGTCCTTGAGCGGGCTGGTGATTGGCGAGTTGGCCATCGATGTAGTCCTCTCTGCGCTCGGGAGCGGGAGCATCTTTCGCGGGCGAAAGCGCCCACGCAACGCTTTTGGGTTACCCGGTCGCGCAGCAGGCAAAACGCTAGAGCCTGTTTCATAAGCGAGGTAGCCACTCGTTGATTGCGGCGATGTGGATGGTGGCTTCGTAGCGGACGGCGAGCTTGTCGTATCGGGTGGCGAGGGCTCGGTGACGTTTGAGGCGGTTGATTCCGCATTCGACCGCGTGTCGCTGTTTGTAGGTGTGCGGGTCGAAGGCTGGTGGTCGACCGCCGTTGCGTCCACGCCTGCGGCGATGCCGGATCTGATCGGCAGGCTGGGGGATGGTGCATGCGATCCCACGTCTGCGCAGGTGGGCCCGGTTGGCGCGGGAACTGTAGGCCTTATCCGCCAGCACCCGATCTGGTCGGGTCCGGGCTCGTCCACCACCGGTTCGGGCGACCTGGATGCCAGCCAGCACCGCCTCGAACTGCGGACTGTCCCCACGCTGCCCCGCCGTCACCAGCAGCGACAGCGGTCTGTGCCCCTGTTCGGTCGTCAGATGCAGCTTGGTGGTCCATCCACCTCGAGACCGGCCCAACGCGTGGTCAGCGGGTTCGGGCGCGCCCACCCCACCCGGCGGTTCCTTTTGCACCTCGCTCTCGGCCCGCGCGCCCGCCGCATGCTGATGCGCTCGGTTGATCGTGGAATCCACGCTCACGTCCCACGTGATCACACCGGCTGCGTCGGCCCTGCTCTGCAATGCCGCCAGGATCACCGCCCACACACCAGCGCGCTGCCAGCGCCGGAACAACCCATAGACACTCTGCCAGGACCCATACACCGGTGGGACATCGCGCCAGGGAGAGCCCACACGTACTCGCCACCGAATCCCGTCGATGAGTTGACGCTTGGTCCACTTCGGTGGGCGACCCGGCTTCTGACCGACCGGCAGCAACGGTTCCAGTACTGCCCACTGCGCGTCGGTCAAGTCGGCTCGCCCCGCCGCCGCTACGCTGGCCACGAGGTCTCCGGTGTTCTCGATCTTCTTGGTCGTTGATCGATCTACCGGAGACCTCGCCTATTTGGCCAACGAAACGCCGCAAACCCTCCGCAGCAAAAGACCTCCCAGCTCAGCGCATTGAAACAGGCCCTAGCCGCTCGCGCGGCCGAACCCGAACTCGGCGACCTGTCGGCCGATCAGTCGCAGGTTCGCCACGATCTTCTCCTCGGAGGCACCACCGGCCTCGTCGAACTTCACCTCGGCGGTGTTGACCGCCCCACCGAGCGGGGTCGGCCAGCCGCGCAGCGCGTGCGCGATCGTGCGCAGCTGGTTCAGCGTGGTGACCGCGGCCTGCCAACCGTGGGCGACGGCGATCAGGCCGACACCGCGTCCGTGCAGGTAGGGCCGGTCGTCGTCGCGCAGGTCCTCGACATAGTCCAGCGCGTTCTTGACCAGTCCGGACAGCGCACCGTGATAACCGGGGGAGACGACGATCAGCCCGTCGGCCTCCCTGACGGCCTGCACGAACTCGGTCGCCCGCGGCGCACGATCCTCGACGGTCGACTCGTAGAACGGGAGGGCGAGGCCGTCCCCGGTGACCGCGGCCGTCCTTGCCCCTGCCTCCGCCGCGCCTTCGAGGGCGATCCGCAACGCTCGCTCCGACTGCGAGTCGGCTCGCAGTGAGCCGCCGACACCGAGCACCTTGATCGCACGTGTGGAAGTCACGTACCCGAGGCTAGACGCTTGAGTTAGGTAGAGGGCCACGACTTGTGGCGAGTTGTGGCGACGGCCTCCGACCTGGCAGCCACTCCTACTGATGAGTAGCCTCTAGGGGTCACCGGCGATGAGGAGGGCACATGGCGATACCGCCGCAGATCCGGATCCAGGCAGGCGCGGCCCAGCTGCTCTATGCGCTACCCCACCCCTTGCGCCGCCTGATAGCGGGCAGGCCGGTGCGCGTCGACGGCCAGGAGCTGGCGCTGGACGCCCAGCTGCTGCTGCGCCTGCAACAGCTGTCCGGTGCCACCCTTGTCACCGACAACTCGGTGCGGAAGTCACGTGCGGCTCTGGACGCCTCCCGACACCTGGTGGGCGGCAAACCGATCCAGCCGGTAGCCACCAGCGAGGTCACCATCCCCACCGAACACGGTGATCTGCCCGCGACCCTCTACACGCCGGAAGGGCTGCGCAGTGGTTCCGGGCTGCTGGTGTTCTTCCACGGCGGAGGCTGGGTCATCGGCAACCGTGCCAGCCACGACAACACCGTCCGCTTCCTGGCCAAACACGCTGAGGTACGGGTGCTCTCCGTGGAGTACCGGCTGGCGCCGGAGCACCCGTTCCCCGCCGCGCAGGAGGATGCCCTCGCGGCGTTCGACTTCGCGCACGCCAAGGCCGCCGAGTTGGGCGCGGACCCCGACCGCATCGCCGTGGGCGGTGACAGCGCGGGCGGCAATCTCGCCGCCGTCACCGCGCAGGTCACCACCCGCAGGGGCGGGCCGGCACCGGCGTTTCAGTTGCTGTTCTATCCCGGCGTGGACGCCTCGAAGCGGCGCCGCTCCCGCGAGTTGTTCGCCGACCGCTTCTTCCTCACCGACGAGCACATGACGTGGTTCCTCGACCACTACGCCCCGCCCGGCGTCGATCGAACCGACCCGAAGCTGTCGCCGTTGCTCGCCGACGATCTCAGCGGGCTGCCGCCCGCCTACATCGCGACCGCCGGCTTCGATCCGCTACGCGACGAGGGCGAGGAATACGCGGCCAGGCTGAAGGAAGCAGGGGTACCCGTGGCGCTCAGCAGGCAGTCCGACCTGATCCACGGCTACGTCAACTTCCTCGGCGTCGGAACCAGGTTCACCGAAGCGACCGCGGAAGCGGCGGGTGCGCTTCGCATGGGGCTCAGCGGCGCGCGGTAGCACACCTCCGCTGGCCGGTGTGGCTCACACAGCCGCGCCGGTGCCCGCGGCCTCGGAAATGAAGTTGCACGGCCGTACCAAGCTGCGGTTGGGTCGAGGTCGTGCCGCTACAGCGCTACGTCCGTCTGCTGCGCATCAAGGGCGTCCCATCCTCGATGCTCCTGCTGTTCCTCATCCGGCTGCCGATGACCGCGACCGGAATCACGCTGACGCTGCACGTCGTGAGCGAGCTCGGCCGCGGCTACGGTGCGGCGGGCCTGGTGGGCACGGCCACGACGGCAGGCGCCGCGCTCGGCGCCCCGATGGTCGGCCGGCTCATCGACCGGCACGGGCTGCGGCCGGTCGTGGCGGTGTGCGGCACCGTCTCGTGCGGCTACTGGCTCTGTACCCCCTACCTGCCGTACGAGATGTTGCTTGCCGCCGCGCTCGTCGCGGGCGCGCTGGTGGTGCCAGCGAGTTCGATCAGCAGGCAGGTGCTCACCGCCCTCGTGCCCGAAGGGCAGCGCCGCACGGCCTACTCGCTGGACATGGTCCTGCTGGAGACCTCCTTCATGGTTGGCCCTGCGGCCTGGATCGCGCTGACCACACAGCTTTCCTCGACGGTCGCGCTCACCAGCCTCGGCGTGGCTTTCGGGTTGCTCTCGCTCCTGTTGTACGTGCAGGACCCACCGATCAGGTCGACAGCAGAAACCGTCCTACCGCGACAGCCGAGGCCACCGGCGCGGTCCTGGCTGTCCGGACCACTCGTCGCGACCCTGCTGGTGGCCGCGGGCGCGCTGTTCGTACTCGTCGGCACCGAACTGGCGGCGCTCGCCACGTTGCGGGCCTCCGGCGAGGTCGGTTGGACCGGTGCACTCATCACGGTGATGTGCGTGGCCTCGCTCGCCGGCGGCCTGGTTCACGGCGCGGTGCCGCGTTCACTGCCACAGCTGCCGCTCATGGTGCTGCTCGCCGTGCTCGTGATACCCGTGGGTCTGGTGGCACAACCGTGGTGGCTGCTCGCGCTCGCACTGGTGCCGATGAACTTCGCCTGCGCGCCGACACTGGCCGCGACGACGGAGGAAGTGAGCAGGCTCGTGCCCGCCGGAGTGCGCGGCGAAGCAATGGGACTGCAGGATGCCGCCGCCAAGACGGGGTTGGCGCTGGGCAGCCCCTTCGTCGGCTTCGTCATCGACAACACGGGGCCAGGTTGGGGGTTCGCCGCGGCCGGGCTCGGCGGTTTGGGTTTCGCCGTCGTGGGTTTGCTGCTGCGCGGCCGCCAGCGGCGGACGCGCGCGACCGAAGCCGCGCGCGTCAGCCAAGCGTGAAGGCAGCCGTCACAGGCAGGCCTGCCGCAACTGTTCCAGGTTCCGCAGGTTGCGACTCAGCCAGTCGTCGAACGCCTGGAGGTTGTCCAGTTGCTGCTGTCCGAGTTCCTGGTAGCCGTCCGCCATCCGTGACAGCGTTTCCCTCACCGACTGGTCCGCAACCTGGTTACCGAGTTCTCGCAACCGATTGGCCTTCTCCTCCGCACCGGCCTGGACCTGCTCCGGATCGACATTGGGGTTGAGGTTGACCAGTCCCAGTGCCTCCGTGCACACCTGTGCCTTGCTGGAGGCGTTGTCGACCTGGTTGACGGCCTCGTTCACCTCCGAGCATCCGGTCACCGAGACGATCGCCACCAGCCCTAGCGCGGCAACCGCGCTTCGTTTCCACATAGCGCCAGAAGGTACCCGCCGGTCGGGTGCCCGTCCCACCCCGCTCGCCTTGGCTCGCCTCACAGGTCGGCCGCGACCCGCTCCGCCACCTCGTAGGTGTTCAGCGCGGCACCCTTGCGCAGGTTGTCACCGCAGACGAAGAAGTCGAGCGTGTTCGGAAAGTCCAGCGCCTGCCGCACCCTTCCGACATAGGTGGGGTCGGCTCCCACGACCTCGGCAGGAGAGGGGAACCGCCCGCTCTCGGGGTCGTCGACCAGGACGATCGAGGGCTGTGCCTCGAACACCTTGTGCGCGGCCTCCACGGTGACCTCGCGGGAGAAGGTCGCATGCACGGCAAGCGAGTGCGTGGTGACCACGGGAACCCGCACGCACGTCGCCGAGACCTTCAACTCGGAGATGCCGAGGATCTTGCGCGACTCGTTGCGAACCTTGAGTTCCTCGGAGAACCAGCCGTCGCCCTTGTAGGAACCCGCGGCAGGCACCACGTTCATCGCCAGCGGTGTGCCCGCGAACGGCGAATCCGCCAGCGGCAACCCCGCGGTCTCCAACGCCTGCCGCACGTCGCCCGCCTTGTTGCCCAGCCCCTTGCCGGAAACCGCCTCCAACTCGGCGTAGAGCCGGTCGATCCCTTCCTGACCTGCACCGGACGCGGCCTGGTACGAGGCGACGACGAGTTCGGTCAGACCGAACTCCCGGTGCAGCGCGCCCAACGCCGCCATCATCGACAGCGTCGTGCAGTTGGGGTTGGCGATGATGCCCTTCGGCCGCTGGCTCACCTTGTCGGCGTTGACCTCCGGCACGACGAGCGGCACCTCGTCGTCCATGCGGAACGCGCCGGAGTTGTCGACAGCCACCGCGCCCCGCTCGGCGGCCACCGGCGCCCACCGCGCCGAGACCTCGTCCGGCACGTCGAACATCGCCACGTCCACACCGTCGAAGGCCTGCGGCGTGAGTTCGACGACCGTGTGCTCGTCACCGCGCACCATGATCTTCTTGCCCGCGGAGCGCGCGGAGGCGATCAGCCGGATCTCGCCCCAGGGCACGCTTTCGCGACCGTTGATGATGTCGATCATGACCGTGCCGACCGCGCCGGTAGCGCCGACGAGGGCCAGGGTCGGTGACTTCGTACTCATCAGCGTCCACTCCCCGCGTAGACGACGGCCTCTTCATCGCCGCCGAGTTCGAATGCCTCATGGATCGCACGCACCGCGTCGTCCAACTGCGCGTCCCTGATCAACACCGAGATCCGGATCTCGGAGGTGTTGATGATCTCGATGTTCACGCCTGCCTTGGCCAGCGCCTCGCAGAACGACGCCGTGACGCCCGGGTGGGAACGCATCCCGGCTCCCACGAGCGACACCTTGCCCACGTGGTCGTCGTAGAGCACGGCGGAGAAGTCCAGCTCGGTCTTGATCTTCTCCAGCTCGCTGACCGCCTTGGGTCCGTTGGCCTTCGACAGCGTGAAGGTGATGTCGGTTCGCCCCGCGGTGTTGGAGATGTTCTGCAACACCATGTCGATGTCGATCTCCGCGTCGGCCACGGTGCGGAAGATGCGAGCCGCCGCGCCCGCGTGGTCGGGCACCCCGGTGACGGTGATCTTGGCCTCCGAACGGTCGTGGGCCACACCGGTGATCAACGCTTGTTCCACGGGGATCTCCTCAATCGAACCGGTCACGGTCGTGCCCGGCTTGTCACTGTAGGAAGAGCGAACGCTGATGGGCACGCCGTAGCGGCGGGCGTACTCCACCGAACGCAGGTGCAGGATCTTCGACCCGCTGGCCGCCAGCTCCAGCATCTCCTCGTAGGGCACGGTGTCCAGCTTGCGCGCGTTGGGAACGATGCGCGGGTCAGCGGTGTACACACCGTCCACATCGGAGTAGATCTCGCATACGTCCGCGTTGAGTGCCGCGGCCAGCGCCACCGCGGTGGTGTCCGAGCCGCCCCTGCCCAGCGTCGTGATGTCCTTGGTGTCCTGCGACACGCCCTGGAAGCCCGCCACGAGTGCGACGTAGCCCTGTTCGAGCGCGTCGGTGACGCGGCTGGGCGTCACGTCGATGATGCGGGCGTTGCCGTGCACCGCGGTGGTCACAACGCCCGCCTGCGAGCCGGTGAACGACCACGCCTCGGCACCCTGCGCCGAGATCGCCATGGCCACGAGCGCGTTGGAGATGCGCTCACCCGCCGTGAGCAGCATGTCCATCTCGCGCTCCGGCGGCACCGGGTTCACCTGCTCCGCCAGATCCAGCAACTCGTCGGTGGTGTCGCCCATCGCCGAGCAGACGACGACAACCTGGTTGCCCGCCTTCTTCGTGGCCACGATGCGTTCGGCCACGCGTTTGATCCGGTCAGCGCTCTCCAGCGACGAACCGCCGTACTTCTGGACCACGAGCGCCACTAGCCCGAACCTCCTCGCCTGTGCGGGCACACCGTCCGGGCCCGGCCTCGGTCGGGTTTCCCGCTCGCGTACCTTCGCGAATCAGGGTACCGGGGGGCTGTTTCGGCTACACCTCGCTTTGTGGCGCCGACCACTCCTTCGGCTGTCGGCTGCTGGCATACTCGGGCCCGATGAGCGACAAGGAAGCCGACACCAGCGTTCCCGTCCACGACATCATCGCGCGCAGGTGGAGCCCGCGGGCGCTGGACGAATCGGCGCAGGTGACCGACGAGCAACTGCGTGCGTTGCTCGAGGCGGCGCGATGGGCGCCTTCGTTCGGAAACACCCAGCCGGCCAGATACGTGGTCGGAAGGCGCGGTGACGAGGCCTTCGACCGCATCCTTGCCACGCTGAGCGAGCGCAATCGCTCGTGGGCCCACCGGGCCGGCGCGTTGCTGATCGCCTGCGCCGTCACCCACAACGAGAAGGGTGACGTGCCCTACGCCGAGTACGGCGTGGGACTGGCTTCGCAGAACCTGGTGCTGCAGGCGGTGGCCGAAGGCCTCGTCACACACCAGATGGCGGGGTTCGACAAGGGCGCGGCCACCCGCGCGTTCTCACTTCCCGACGATGTCCGGCCACTGGTGGCCATCGCCGTCGGAGTGGCGGCCGACCCGGAGGTGCTCGGCGACGAGCGCGACATCAGCAGGGAGACCGGCCCGCGCAAGCGGCTGCCACTCGCGGAGTTCGCGTTCACCGCCGAGTGGGGCACCCCGGCCTTCGACTGAAAAGCGCTGCCTCGGCTTCAGTCGGTGCCGCCCACCCTGCGGATGATCCGCGCCACGATCGCGGTCACCACCAGCCAGAACAGCGCCGCGATGCCGTAGTTGACGAGCACTGCGAGCTTGGGGTCTTCGGGGGTGAACAGATCCCTGAATCCCATCGCGAGCGTGTCGGTGGCGTCCGCGACGAAGGAAACGATGCTGTTGGCCTGGTTCGCTTCACCGATCACGAACACCACGTGCAGTACGAGCACCACCGCGAAGGCCAGGCCCACCCAGCGCACGATGCCCGCCAGGGTCGCGACCACCCGGTCCGCGACCGCGCGCCAGTCGGTCTTCGACCTGCCTTCGGCCTTCCCAGGCTCGTCCGCCGCCGGGGGCTGATAGGTGGCAGGCGTGGGAGGCATAGCCCGCGTGACATCCTCGCCCCGCTCATCGCGCTCCGAATGCTGGCCCATGCCAGCAGTTTCGCACGTCGTGAGCCCTTGACGCTACGCACGAGTAGCAAGTGGGTGGCCACGCACGGGTCATGCTTTGCCTCATACCGGCTTTCCAACGGCGGCGAGGCGTGGCTAAGCTGGCGACCGTGGCACGCGCTCTCCTGCTTCGCTGCCGCGACGGGGCCTGATCAGACCGGCTCCCCGTCGCGGGGTCCCGCGGTGTTCACAAAGCGCCACGCCGGTCGATGACCGAGCCAGAAATCGCGACCGATCAGTGAGCAGGAGCAACCGAGAGCATGAGCACGTCCGAGTCCGGCGCAACGCCCACCAGCCGCATCCGCAAGCCAACTCGTCCCGCACCCGCCGACCAGCCGCACTGGAACCCGCAGCGGGGCAGCTCGATGCCGTACCACCGCTACCAGCCGTGGTACCGGCTCGTCGAGGACATCGACCTGCCCGACCGCACCTGGCCGGACAAGCGCATCCACCGCGCACCGCTGTGGTGCGCGGTGGATCTGCGTGACGGCAACCAGGCACTGATCGACCCGATGTCGCCCGCGCGCAAGCGCAAGTTCTTCGAGCTGCTCGTACGGATGGGCTACAAGGAGATCGAGGTCGGGTTCCCCGCGGCGAGCCAGACCGACTTCGACTTCGTTCGCGAGATCATCGAGGACAACGCGATCCCCGAGGACGTGCGCATCCAGGTGCTGACGCAGTGCCGCCCCGAGCTCATCGAGCGCACCTTCGCGTCGCTGGAAGGGGCGCCCCAGGCCATCGTGCACGTCTACAACTCCACGTCGGTCCTGCAGCGGCGCGTGGTGTTCCGGGAGGAGCGCGAAGGCATCAAGAAGATCGCCACGCAGGCCGCCGACCTGGTACTGGAGTACGCGGACAAGTACTCCGACACCGACTTCCGGTTCCAGTACTCGCCGGAGTCCTACACCGGGACGGAACTGTCCTACGCCGCCGAGGTGTGCAACGCGGTCACCGAGATCTGGCAGCCCACCCAGCAGCGGCCGGTGATCCTCAACCTGCCTGCCACGGTCGAGATGGCCACACCGAACGTCTACGCCGACTCGATCGAGTGGATGAACCGGAACCTGGAGCGCCGCGACGGCGTGATCCTGTCGCTGCACCCGCACAACGACCGCGGCACCGGCATCGCCGCGGCCGAACTGGGCTACCAGGCGGGAGCCGACCGCATCGAGGGCTGCCTGTTCGGCAACGGCGAGCGCACCGGCAACGTCGATCTGGTGGCGCTGGGCATGAACCTGTTCAGCCAGGGAATCGACCCGCAGATCGACTTCTCCGACCTCGACGAGATCAAGCGCACGGTCGAGTACTGCAACCAGCTGCCGGTGCACGAGCGCAGCCCCTGGGCGGGCGACCTGGTGTTCACCGCTTTCTCCGGCAGCCACCAGGACGCCATCAACAAGGGCTTCGACGCGCTACGCGCGGCCGCGGCCAAGGCAGGCGTGCCGGTGGAGGAGTTTCCGTGGGAGGTGCCGTACCTGCCGATCGACCCCAAGGATGTCGGCCGCACCTACGAGGCCGTGATCAGGGTGAACTCGCAGTCGGGCAAGGGCGGTATCGCCTACATCATGAAGACCGAGCACCAGCTCGACCTGCCCCGCAGGTTGCAGATCGAGTTCTCGCAGACCATTCAGCGCCACACCGACACCCAGGGCGGCGAGGTCGACCCCGACACGATGTGGGACGCCTTCGCGGCCGAGTACCTGCGACCGCGCAACCCGCTGGAGCTCCTGCGCCAGCACGTCAAGGCCAACGGCGACTACGAGCTCACCGCCGTGGTGCGGCTGGAAGGCGAGGAACACGAGATCGTCGGCCGTGGCAACGGCCCGATCGCCGCGTTCTTCGACGCGCTGTCCACTCTCGGCTTCGACCTGCGCCTGCTCGACTACAGCGAACACACCCTCACACCGGGCGACGACGCGAAGGCGGCGTCCTACATCGAGTGCGCCATCGACGACAAGGTGTACTGGGGTGTGGGGATCGATCCCTCGATCGTCACCGCGTCGCTGCGTGCAGTCGTTTCCGCGGTCAACCGCGCGAACCGCTAGTGCGTCGCCTCACACTCTGAGGGGTTCTCAGCTTCCCCGACGTTGAGTGTGGGTGTGGACGCCTCGACGGTCTCGCTGCTGTTGCTGTTCGGTGTCGCGGCGGTGCCCTTCGTACCGACCGAGGTAGCACTCATCGGTATGGGGGTCGCCGCCGCCGAGCGGGACGCCTCGCTGGCGCCTGCGATCGTCGTCGCGGTCGCCGGTTGCCTGCTGTGCGACTACGTGCTGTACGAGGTGGGCAGGCGAGGCGGCGCAACGGCGCTGGCCAGGATGAGCGGGCGCCCCCGTGTGGGGACGGGCGTGCGCTGGATCGAGCAGCATGCCGGACGCAGGCCGATGGCGGTGCTGGTGGTGGCTCGCTGGCTGCCCGCGGGCGGCACGGTCGGTTCGCTGCTGGCGGGTTCGCTGCGGTGGCCGCGCTCGGTGTTCCTTCCGGCCTCCGCCACCGGGGTCACGCTGTGGTGCACCTACACCGCGACACTGGGCTACCTCGGCGGTCGGCTCTTCGCCGAACCACTGGTGAGCTTCGCGGCCTCCGGCCTCGTCGCGCTGCTGCTCACCGTCGCGGTGAGCACCGTTGCCCAACCCCGGAGCCCGGGGTCGGCATAGTCTCTTCGGTATGCGCTCGGAACGACTGGTGGCGCTGCTGTTCACGTTGCAGCGCAGGCGCAGCGCGACGATCGCCCAACTCGCGGACGAACTCGGCGTCTCGGAGCGCACCATGCACCGTGACATCGCCGCGTTGCAGGCGGCCGGTGTACCGGTCTGGACCGAGCCGGGCAGGCACGGCGGGGTCCGGCTCGTCGAGGGCTGGCGCAGCAGACTCGATGGACTCACCTCCCGCGAGGCCGTCGCCATCTTCGCCATGGGGGTACCGAGGGCGCTGGCCGCGCTCGGCCTCGGCACGGCCGTGTCGTCGGCACACGCGAAGCTGTCGGCGACGCTGCCCGCATCACTGCGCGAACAGGCCCAGCACCTGGCGCAGCGGTTCCATCTCGACGCGCCCGGCTGGTTCCGGCGGGAGGACGACGCCGAGCACCTGGCCGCTGTCGCTCGCGCCGTGTGGGCGCAGACCAGGACCCTGGTCGCCTACCGCACGGGGGAGCGCACCGTCGAACGCGTGCTCGACCCGCTCGGGCTCGTGCTGAAGGCGGGTGTGTGGTACCTGGTGGCGCGCGCGGACGGTGAATCGGTACGGACCTACCGCGTCGCGCGGATCATCGCGACACAGCCGCTTGCGGAACGGTTCCAGCGGCCGACGGACTTCGACCTCGCGAGTTGGTGGGAGCGCTCCTCGGCCACGTTCGAGCGGTCGCTGCAGCGGGCACGGGTAAGCGTGCGGTTGAGTCCGGCCGGGGTGCGGGCGCTGCCCAACGTGCTCGACGCGGACGTCGCCGTGACAGCGCTCGAACAGGCGGGACCACCCGCCGAGGACGGCTGGACCGACGTCGAACTGCCGCTGGAGGACGACGCGTGGATCGCGGCGGGTCAACTGCTGGCGCTCGGCTGCGAGGTGGAGATCAGTCACCCCGAGGCCGTACGGGCCGCCTTCGCCGAGCACGGCAAGCGAATGGCGGCCCGCAACAGCTGACGCGGGCGCGCCCGCGAGTCCCCCGCTCCCGCCCGCGAGTCCCCCGCTCCTGCCCGCGAGTCCCCCGCTCCTGTCCGCGAGTTCCCCGTTCCCGCCGGTTCCGTAATGCGGCTCACCAACCGCCAGGCAGGACCGGCTTCACGTCCAGCACGGGGGTACCGTCGACCGCCTCCATGCCGCGAACCAGGACCCGCGACCCGTCGATCGCGGCCACCGAGACCCGGTGCAACCCGATCGGGTTCGGCCGGTCCGGCGAGCGCGTACTGAACACCCCGGTCTCCGGGTTGCGCGGATCGCCTCGTGGGTGCACCACGAGAACGTCACGCCGCGCGCGATGCAACCAGGTCAGCACGAACAACTCGGCCCCGATCTCCAGGTCGCGAGCGCCTTCGGCCACGCGTTCCTCGAACACCAGCCACGCGCTCGGAGCCCCCTCCAACCCCTGCTTGGGCGCGTGCTCGGGATCGAGCAGGCTGGACTCCACGTGCCCGACCGGCACAGCCTGGAAGCTCTCGCTCATGCCCGTCCCCTCACTCGCGTTGCGGCCCTACCGGTAGCCGGTGGGGTCGGCGGGCTTGCCTGCCCGCTCCACCTCCATCATGTAACGCCACCCGTCGGGTCTGCTCCCATCCACGTCGTCGATGTCGTAGAGCTTGGCGAGCGTGCCGCTGTCCAGCGTTCGCCCGGAGAACCGTGACTTCTCCGGGTCGGCGGCGAGCGCCGCCACGCCCCGGCCGATGAACGTGGGCGACTCGGAGATGCAGAAGTGCGGTTGGTTCGCGATCGCGTCGCGCCAGTTCTGCTCGGTCACCCCGAAGATTTCCAGCATGGCCTCCGAGCGCAGCCAGCCAGGCGTCAGCGCGATCGCCGTGCATCCGTGTTCGGCCGTCTCGGCGGCCTCCGCGATGGCAAGCTTGTGGGCGGCTGCCTTGGCGACATAGAACGCCAGCGTGGTGCCCTCGCGATACTCGGCGTTGTACTCGGCGGTGCCGTCGGTCAGCTCGATCACGAGCCCACCCGGCTCGCGCACCACGAGCGGCAACAGGAAGTGGCTGGTGATGATGTGGGCGTCGATGCCGAGCCGAATCATGCGCAGGCTGTCGGCCAGCGGGTGTTGCCACACCGGCTTGCCCCACTCGAGGTAGTTGTCACCACCCCACACACCGTCGACGAGCACGTCGAGCTTGCCCTGCTCGGCCTCCACCCGTCGCGCCAGCCCGCTGACCTGATCAGGATCGAGGTGGTCGACCCTGATGGCGACGCCCTTGCCGCCCGCCTGCTCGATGAGCTCCACCGTCTGTTCGATGGTCTCCGGCCTGCCTACTTCGGACCGGTGTGACCCCGACGTGCGTCCGGTGACGTAAACCGTCGCGCCCGCTCGACCGAGTTCCACCGCGATGGCCCTGCTCGCACCGCGGGTGCCTCCCGCGACCAGCGCTACCTTGCCTGCCAGTTCCGTACCCATGATTCAACCGTCGCGGAAAACCCTGACAACCGCGGGCAGCGTTTCACTGATTCGGGTTGTGGGCGGCCGAAACGGCCTCGGCACGCAACGCCTGCAGGACGGCGGCGACTGCGGGCCGCGTCACCGCACCCGGCCGCGAAACGGCCTCGACCTGACGAGCGGCCCTGATACCGGCGAGCGGCCTGCGCAGCACCCGCCTGGTGTCCACCGTGTACCGGGGCAGCAACGCGATCCCGTGCCCGGCAGCGACAAGCGCCTCGGTGACGCGGAAGTCGTTGATGCGGTGCACCACGCTCGGCCGCACCCCGGTGCGCACGGCCAGCGAGTGCAGCACGTCGTCGACCGGGAACCCCACGTCCACGCTGATCCACTGCTCACCGGCCAGTTCGGAGGGTTCCACCTGATCACGCTGACCGAGCCGGTGTCGCGGGGGAAGCGCGACGTCGAGCGGCTCCCGAAGCAGGTGCACCACCTCGAGTCGCTCGGAGTCGAAAGGCGCGGCGTGCTCGTCGCGATGGGTGACCACGACGTCGAAGTCGGCCACCAACGAGGGCACGTCTGCGGGTGTCATGTCGACGTCGCGGACGTCGACCTCAAGACCTTCGTGCTCGGCGAACCTGGTCAGCAGGCCCGGCAGCAACAGCAGCGCGGCAGAGGGAAACACCGCGAGCCGGACCCTGCCCCTCGGCGCGCTGCGGTAGCTGTCCAGCTCTGCCTCGGCTCGGTCGAGCGCGGCGAGCACCTCGTCGGCCCTGGCCACAAGCGCCCGCCCGGCGTCGGTGAGTCGCAACCCCCTTCCAGCCGGTTCGGTCAGCGCCAGTCCCACCTCGGCCTGTAGTGCCCGCAACTGCTGCGAAACCGCCGACGGTGTGCAGTGCAGTGCCGCCGCCGCGGCGGTCACGCTGCCCCGGTCGGCGAACTCCCGCAAGGTTCTGAGCCTGCCGATGTCCACTGAACAGTCATACCCGCGAGTCCCCCGCTCCCGCCCGCGAGTCCCCCGCTCCCGTCCGCGAGTTCGGCACTCCCGTCCGCGAGTTCGGCACTCCCGCACGCGTCGAGGCTGCGTCCGGGCAGCGCTGGCACGAGCTAGGTCGCCGGGGCCAACGCCCCAGCCACGAGCAGGAGCAACACCAGCGCCACCACAACCGTGAAGGCGAACACGTAGTGTCGTGGCTTCACCCGTTCCGGCACGCGACGCAGCGTGAACACCAGCGCCACCATCAGAGCCAACGCGATCGGCAGCAGCGCCCGCCACGCGCGGTCGAAGCTGTCCAACGGCAGGAACGGCTCCGCGCCGTAGAGCGACAGGATCAGTGCGGGCAATCCGAGCCCCGCCGCGGCAAGCCCGGCGAGCAGGTTGAACCGCTGCTGCGCCTCGCTTTCCTGCGCCACCGCGAACGTGGACATGCTGCCGAGCAGGGCCTGCAGCCTGGCCGCCTCCTCGATCAGCTCGGCTTCCATCGCCTCGCAGTGCCGCACGGCGTTTCGATGCGTCCGCGCCCACGGAGCGTCGCCCGCTCCTGGTGCCTGCGCCGAGCGGTTGAGCTGGTAGGTCGGCAGGTCCCACAGGTAGATGTGCAAGCCTTCCCGCACGGCGTAGCGGGCGTGATCTCTGGCGCGGCCGATCGCCATGGACAGTTCGATGATCGCGGCAAGCAGCGGTCGCAGCGTTACCGCGCTGCGTTCGGCGAGCAGGTCGGCGATCTGGCGTTCCAACTCGTAGCGCAGTCCGCGCAACTCGGCCACGCTGTTACGGGAAGCCTCCGCGAAACCCTTCGCGACCGTGACGGCGACGGTCGCGGCGTCTCCGGCGATCTCGTGCGGGGGGTCGGCGAGAGCAGCCAGGAGTTGGCTGTCGTCCGCCGCGAGCGCTTCGTCCTCCCGGTGCCAGCCGCCCGGCTCCGCCAGCACCGCCTTCGCCCGCAGCGCGATCTCCACCGGGTGCTGCTCAGCAACGCGGACATCCAGCGTTCCGACGAGCAGCCTTCGTCCGCCGGGATCGCCGATGACGCGCAACAGCGGCACCTGCAGGAAAGCCTCTCCCTCACCCGGTGCGGGCGGGTGTTGCCAATCGCCGTCCGCGATCGACACCGTCGCTGACACGCCGTGACCTGGTTCTGCGGGTTCACCGGCGAGGACAGGAGTGCTTCCAGCGCGAAGATCCATGCGGGCAGCGTATGTGGATCTTGCTCGCATCGGGGCGGGAACGCGCGGATCGACCCCGGCCTGCCGAGGTCGTCTCGCCTCACTCGCGCAATCGTGGAAGCACCGACTCGCCGTAGGTCCGCAACGCGGCGACGGGGTTGTTGCCCGAAACGTTCATCAGCACGATCGCCGTCGGGCCGAACTGCCGAAGCGCCTTGATCTTTCGGACGTGGTCCTGCGGGTCGGCGGAGAACAGTCCCATCGTCTTGAAAGTCAGGTCCGACACCGCCTCGCGGCCGTTGGCCTGGATTCGGCCGGGCTCGTGGATGTCCTCGCTGTAGTTCTCCTTGACCAGGATCGGCTTCCACTCCCTGGCGCTTTCCAGCGCGGCGTCGTCGCTCTCGTCCCAGGCGAACATGCCCTGCAGCACGATCTCGCCCGGCTCGCGCCCTGCCCGTTCGCTGGAGCGCCGGTAGGAGGAGACCACTTCGGGAACCGAGCGCGGATCGGCCAGTGTCCACACACCGTCGGCCAGCCGTCCCGCGATCTCGGCGGCCTGCTCACCGAACGCCGACATGAAGACCGGTGGCGAGCGGTCGGGTACCGCGTAAAGCCGCGCGCCACGAGCATGGAACCAGCGCCCGTCGAAGTCGACGGTGCGCCCCTCCAGCAGCCGGGTCACGATGGTCAGCGCCTCCTCGGTCCTGGCCAGTTGCTCCTCCGGCGACGGCCAGTCGAGCCCGGCGGGCACCTCGTTCATCGCCTCGCCCGAGCCGACCGCCAGAAACGCGCGCCCCGGGTTCATCAGTTCGAGGGTCGCGATCTGCTGTGCCACCACCACCGGGTTGTAGCGGTGGGTCAGCGCCGTCACGGCGGGGCCGAGTGACACGCTGCTGGTGAGCTGCCCCGCCGCCCCGAGCCACACCCAAGGATTGGCGCAGTGAGCGGGCGCCGGGTGGCCCGGCTCCCACCACGGCGCCAGGTGGTCGCTGCAGCACACCACGTCGAAGCCTGCCCGCTCCGCCTCCACGGCCTGCTCCAGCAGTTCGTCGGGGCCGAAGCGCTCGTGGGCCAACGCGACACCGTAGACGAGTTGATCCGGTTGCCTGCGCCTGGCCCACAACACGTTCCGCACCGATTCCACGACGCTCATGTCCCTGGCCTACCCGGCAGCCGGGGCTTCAATCTCGTGCGGAACCGCCCGCTCCGCGACGGCGCGGCAACCCGCGAACGGGCACCTCGGGAACGGCTCCGCCGTGCTCGGGTCCGTGCGCCACAACGGACCGGGCATAACGCGCGCTGAGCGGTGCCGCACTGGCTCCGTGAGCGATGACACTCAGCACCACCGTCACCGCGATCACGGCGACGGCCTCGTCCACGCGTGGACCCAGTTCCTCCAGGGCCAGCAGGGCGAACACCAGCGAGGCCAGCCCGCGTGGCCCGAACCAGCCGATGAACAGCACCGTTCGCCCACGCAGTCCCGAACCGGCAAGGGAAAGCGAAACCGAAGCCATCCGGACCACGGTCAGGCTCAACACCGCGTACAGCACGGTGCTGACCTCGAAGCGACCGAGTACCAGCGGTATCGCGACACCGCCGAACGCCAGCCACACCAGCAGCGACGCCAGGCCGCTGACGTGCTCCAGGAAGCCGAGCTCGGCGGGACCTCGCTTGCCCGCCGCGGCCCCGAAGGCGAGCCCGGCGCAGAAGGCGGCCACGAAACCGTTTCCGTGCACGGTGAGGGCGGTCGCGTAGGACAGCAGCGCCAGCGCGAGTACCGCGATGCCCGCGAACTCCTCCGCCGCCCAGCCGCGGCTTCGAGCCCTGTTGAGCAGCCAGCCGCCACCGAACCCGGTGACGACCCCCACGCCCGCACCCACGGCAAGCTCGAGCACGGCCTGCAACGGCCCTGGTGCGGCCAGCCCTTCGGCCGTCGCCGTTCCCGCGAGAGCGACCATCACCACCGGCGTGATCACGCCGTCATTGAGCCCGCTCTCCACGGTGATGAGTCTGCGGACCCGCGCGGGCACCCTCCGGTTCGTCACCACGGGAACACCGAGTGCCGCGTCGGTCGGGGCGAGCGCGGCGGCCACCAGCAGCGCCAGCCAGCTGTCGAACTCGGGGAACAGCCACGCCGCCAACGCCCAGCCGATGAGCACGGTGAGCGGCAGGCTGATACCCAGCAGCCGGAGGTAACCACCGAGGTCGTGGCGCAGGTCGCGCAGCCGCACCCTGGCCGCGTCGGAGAACAGCACCCACACGAGCGTGACCTCGGCCAACGGCTTCAGCTGCTGCGGTGCCGACGGTGCCTGCGCGAGCCCGAGCCAGGCCGCGAGCACCCCGACCGCCATGAAAACGATGGGAGCGGTCAGGTCCGCGCGTTCCAACCGTGCCGAGACGATGCCCCAGACGAAGATCGTCCCGGTGATCAGCACGACAGTCAGCACGTCCACGGGCAAACCTTCTCACCGAGCACGCCGCACCGCCGGATACGCGACATTGAAGCGAAACTGCACAGTTAATGCAGAAGAATTCGATAGTCCTTCACAGTCATGGGCGGCAGGCTGGAGACATGCCAACGCGAGACCGCCTGCTCGCCGTGCTCACCGCCGTGCTGTGGGGCTGCAACTTCCTCGCCATCCACGCGATGCTCACCCACTTCCCTCCGCTGCTCGCGGGTGCGCTGCGGTTCGTCGTGATCGCGATCCCGACGATGCTGCTCGTGCCGTGGCCTGGGGTGAAGGTGCGCTGGCTGATCGGTTTCGGGCTCGGGTTCGGCACCCTGCAGTTCGCCTTCCTGTTCGTCGGACTCGACGTCGGAATGCCCACCGGTCTCGCCTCGCTGGTGTTGCAGGCCTCGGCACCGTTCACGGTGTTGCTCGGCGCGCTGTTCCTGCGCGAGCGGCTGGCAGGAAGGCAACTCGTCGGCATCGCACTCGCGGTGATCGGCATGGCAGCGATCGCGTGGCAGCGCGCTGAGCACGCCGCACTGCTGCCGGTGGTCCTGACCTTGCTCGGCGCGCTGAGCTGGGCGGCGGGCAACCTCTGCTCCCGGCAGGCTCGCCCGGACAACCCACTGCACTTCACGCTGTGGATGTCGGTCGTGCCGCCGCTGCCGATGTTCGGCCTTTCGCTGATCTTCGAGGGCCCCGCACGGCAGTGGACAGCGCTGTCCACCGCGTTCGAGCCATCGGCGCTGCCCGCGCTCGCCGGATTCGGCTACGTGGTCTTGCTCGGTACCGTGGCGGGCTCGAGCATCTGGACCACGCTGATGCGCCGCAACCCGGCCAGCACCGTGGCGCCGTTCTCGTTGCTCGTTCCCGTGGTTGGGCTGTCGCTGGCGTTCGTGGTGCTGAACGAGCGCCCGACCGTGGTCGAGATCGGCGCGAGCGTCGTGGTGGTCGCGGGTGTGCTGCTCGGCTCGCTTCGTCCCTCGGCGACCGCGCAGGCGCGACTCAGCCCTGCCCGTGACTCACCGTCTGCTCCGAACGCGGTGTGATCCGCCCCGCGAGGATGTCCTCGGCGTAGTGGCAGGCCACGCGGTGGCCCTCGGTCAGCTCACGCAACGGTGGCCGTTCGGTGTCGCACCTGGTCTCCTGCCGCCACGGACAGCGGGTGTGGAATCGGCAGCCGGTCGGCGGCGCGGCGGGGGAAGGAAGGTCACCGGAGAGCAGCAAATGTTCCCTGCTGTCCTCCACCACCGGGTCGGGAACCGGCACCGCCGACAGCAACGCCCTCGTGTAGGGGTGCAGCGGCTGCTCGTACAACTCGTCGGCTCCTGCTTCCTCCACCAGCGAGCCGAGGTACATCACGCCGATGCGGTCGCTGATGTGCCTGACGACGGCGAGGTCGTGGGCAATCACCAGGTAGGTGAGGCCGAACTCGTCCTGCAACTCCTCAAGCAGGTTCAGCACCTGCGCCTGCACCGAGACGTCCAGCGCCGAAACCGGCTCGTCCGCCACGATCAGGTCCGGTTCCAGCGCGAGCGCCCTGGCTATGCCGATGCGCTGCCGTTGCCCACCTGAGAACTCGTGCGGGTACCGGCGCAGCGCGTTCTCGGGCAGGCCCACCGCCGCGAGCAACTCCTTAAGCCGCGCCCTGGTTCGTTCGCGGTCGGTGTCAAGCCCGTGTGCCCGCATGCCCTCGACGAGCAGCGACTCCACCGACTGCCTGGGGTCCAAACTGGACAGCGGGTCCTGGAACACCATCTGCATTCGCCTGCGCATCCTGCGCAGGCGCTCGCCCTTGAGCGTGGCGAGGTCCACACCGTCGAACACGATACGGCCACCGGTGGGCTCCACGAGGCGAAGCAGCGCCCTGCCGAGCGTGGACTTGCCGCAGCCGGACTCGCCGACAAGCCCGTAGGTCTCTCCCTTGCGGACGGTAAGGCTCACCCCGTCGACGGCGTACACGTGGCCGACCGTGCGATCCAGCACAATGCCGCGCTTGATCGGGAAATGCACCTTGACGTCTTCGAGCGTAACCAGCGCGTCGTCGGTCACCGGACTCCCTCCGCGACGGCGGCCTCCACCGGGTTGTGGCACCGCAGCATCCCGCCACGGTCGGCCACCAGTTCCGGTGTCAGCGACCAGCACCGTTCTACGTTGTTGGGGCAGCGCGGGGCGAACGCACACCCGGCCGTCCACGGGATGTTGTCCGTCACCGACCCCCTGATCGGCACGAGCTTCTCACCACGCGGCGCGTCGAGCCGGGGAATAGATGCCAGCAGGCCGTGGGTGTAGGGGTGCCTCGGCTGCGAGAACAGCGCGTGCCGCTGCGCCCGCTCCACGATCCGGCCGCCGTACATGACGTTCACCTGATCACACAGCCCGGCGACGACACCGAGATCGTGAGTGATCATGATGAGCGCGGTGTCCGTGCCGGAAACCAACTCGGTGAGCAGGCTGAGGATCTGCGCCTGAATGGTCACGTCGAGCGCGGTGGTCGGCTCGTCCGCGATGAGCAGCCTCGGCCTGCACGCCAGCGCGATGGCGATCAGCACGCGCTGCCGCATTCCACCGGACAACTGATGCGGGTACTCGTCGACGCGGCGCAGCGGGTCCGGGATGCCGACCCGGTTGAGCAGTTCGACGGCATGGTCCCTGGCTTCCTTGCGCGACACCTGCCGATGCCGCCGCAGCACCTCCGTGATCTGCACCCCGACGGGCACCACGGGGTTCAGCGAGGACAGCGGATCCTGAAAGACCATGCCGAGATCGCGGCCTCGCCGCTCGTCCATCTCCCGCTGCGAGAGACCGAGCAACTCCGTGCCGTCGAAGGAGACCGAACCGGACCGCCGAACTCCGCGGTTCGGCAGCAAACCCATGATCGCCAGCGAGGTGACGGACTTACCGCACCCGGATTCCCCGACGAGCCCGACCGTTTCGCCGGGCTGCACGTCGAAACTGATCGAGTCGACCGCGACGGTGGGGTCCTCGCCCCTGCGTTGAAAGACGACGGACAGGTCGCGGACTTCGAGTAGTGCCACCGCCGTCACCGCCGTTGCCGTGGGTCGAGGGCTTCCCGCATCGACTCGCCGACGAGCGTGAAACCGAGTGCCACCACGATGATGCAGGCCGCGGGCCAAAAAGCCAGGTGCGGCTGGCTGTCGAAGTAGTCCTGGGCGTTGCCGAGCATCTGGCCCCATTCGGGAGTCGAGTCGTCCGCCGCGCCGAGCCCCAGAAAGGACAGCGCGGCCGCGTCGAGGATCGCGATCGCCAGCACGAGCGTGGACTGCACGATCACCGGCCCGAGCGAGTTCGGCACGATGTGCCGGAACACGATGGCGCCGCGTTTCACGCCGAGTGCCTTGGCCGCCAGCACGTGGTCGCTCTCGCGCACGCTGAGCATCGTGCCGCGCAGCAGCCGCGCGAAGATCGGTATCTGCACGATCGCGACCGCGATGATCACGGAGAACTGCGTCTGCTGCACGAACAGCGCACCGATGGAGACGGCGAGCAGCAGCGAGGGAATGGACAGCAGCACGTCCACGATCCGCATCACGACCGTGTCGACCCAGCCGCCGAAGGCGCCCGCGAGGGTACCGAGCACCGTCCCGCCACCGAGCCCGATCACGGTAGCCAGTACCGCGACCATCAGGGTCTGCTGCGAACCGAGCAGCATCCGGGAGAACAGGTCACGGCCGTACTGGTCGCCGCCGAGCGGATGTCCCGGCTGCGGCGGCGGAATCTCGTTGCGGGCGTTGGAGACCTGGTCCTCCAACAGCCGCAGCCCCGGATCGTGCGGCGCGATGAACGGGGCGAGCAGCGCCAGCAGCACGAACAGTCCGATGATGGTGGCACCGATCAGGAAGATCGGGTTTCGGCGCAACCGCCGCCACGCCGAGACGGCGAGGCTGATGCCCTCGTCCGGCGCCCCTGACGACCCGCCCTGCTGGCCTTCACCCGCAGCGGGCGGGCGGGCCGAGGTGGCGGCAAGCCGATCGATCTTCGTCGCACGCGACGTCATGTCTCAGCTCCCCTTGCGCACTGTGCGGATGCGCGGATCGATCACGGCATACGACAGGTCGACAACGAGATTGACCAGCACGTAGGCCATCGCGGCCGCGATGATCACCACCTGCAGCACGGGGAAATCCTTGCGCTCGAACCCGAGTGCCAGCGCCTCACCGATGCCGTGCCAGGCGAACACCGTCTCGGTGAGTACGGCACCGGACAGCAGCGCGCCCGTCTGCAGCCCGATGGTCGTGACCACCGGCAGCATCGCGTTGCGCAGGATGTGCCGGTCGCGGATCACCCACTGGGCAAGGCCCTTGGACCTGGCCGTGCGTACGTAGTCCTCGTCCAACACGTCCAGCACCGACGCCCTGGTGATGCGAAAGATCACCGCGAACGGGATGGAGGCCAGCGCGAGCGCGGGCAGCAGCAGGTGCTTCAGCGCGTCAAGGGCGGCATCCCACTCCCGGGTGAGTATGCCGTCGAGCACGAAGAACCCGGTGACCCTCGTGGCGTCGATCCCCGCGCTCTGCCTGCCGCCGGTGGGCAGCAGACCCAACTCGATGGACAGCAGGTACTTCAGCAGGAAGGCCAGGAAGAAGATCGGGATGGAGATACCGATCATCGAGCCGACCACGCCGACGTTGTCCAGCCAGCCGCCGCGGTGCCTTGCAGCGAGGTAACCGAGCGGGATCGCCGCGATCAGCGCGAGCACGATCGCGGCGATGCTCAGCTCGACGGTGGCCGGGAACCGCTCCAGGAACAGTTCCGTCGCCGGCTTGCCCGGCGAGACTCCGGTGGAGGTGCCGAAGTCGCCGGTCAATGCCCTGCCGAGGAAGGCGAGGTACTGGACGAAGATCGGCTCGTCCAGCCCGAGCGCCTCCCTCAGCTGCGCCCGGCTCTCCGCCGTGCCGCGGTTGCCGAGGATGGCCGCGACCGGCCCTCCCGGCAATGCCCGCAGCCAGGCGAAGAGCAGCACCGACAGTACGAACACCACGAGTGCGAGTTGCAGCACCCGCCTAACGGTGAAGCGGAGCACGTTCTCGCTTTACTCGGAGGCCGACACGGTGACCGGTGCGAACTCCTCCTTCGTCAGCGGGCTCGGCACGAGCCCCTGCACGTCGGGGGAGACGACGATGGCGGGAGGCGAGTGCGAGAGCGGGATGGCGGGCAGATACTCCGACATCAGCTTGCGGTTGATCTCTTGGTACTTCGCCTCGCGCTGCGCCGGGTCCACCGTGGCGGCCGCCGCGTCGAGCGCCTTCGACAGTTCCTCGCCCCACGGCGAGCCCTTGGTCCAGAACTGGTTCTCCGTGGTACCGAAGAAGGTGCCGATGAAGTTGTCCGGCGAGTTGTAGTCACCGGTCCAGCCGAGCAGGAAAAGTTGCGCCTTGGCGACCTCGACCTGGTCGATGTAGCCGCCCGCCCACGGCTTGCTGATGGGCTTGACGGTGATGCCGGCCTCTTCCAGGTCCTCCTTGATGGCGCCGAAGATGGCCTGCGGGTTCGGCATGTACGGGCGCGTGACCTGCGTGGGCCACCACAACTCGACGGTCAGGTTCTCGTGACCGGCCTGCTTGAGCAGCTGCTTGGCCTTGTCGGGGTCGTGCGGGTACTGCGTGACGTCGTCGGCGTAGCCGTCCACCGTCGGCGGGTACATCTGCTTGGCGACCTCGGCCTTCTCCGGCATCACGGACTTGACCAGGTTCTCCCTGTCGATCGCGTATGCCAGCGCCTGCCGCACCCGCAGGTCCCGCAACGCGGGGTTGTTCTTCTGCGTGATGCCCAGGTAGAGGATGTTGAAGGGGTCGCGGATCTGCAGGTTGAAGCCCGCCTTCTCAAGGGCGTCCCAGTCCGACGGCGACGGGAAGTCGTAGCCGTCGATGTCTCCGGCCTCCAACGCCTGCTTGCGCGCGGTCTCGTCGGGAATCACGCGGAAGATCAGCTTGCTGAGCTTGGCCTTCTCGCCCCAGTAGTCGTCGTTTCGCACCAACTCGACGGTGCCGTTGCCCTCGTCGTAGCTGGAGAACTTGAACGGGCCGGTACCCGTGGGGTGCTGCCGGGCGTACTCGGAGAAGACGAAGCTGTCGCCCTGCGCCTTGACGTCGTTGGCCTTGTACTCGTCCATCGCCGCGGGGCTCTGCATGCCGAAGGAGTCCTGGCTGAGCAGCGTCGGGAAGCCCGCATGGAAGCGGGTCAGCTCGAGCACCACGGTCGAGTCGTTCTCGGCGGTGCACGACTTGTAAAGCGATGGCTGCTTGCCGTCGGAGAACCCGCCGAAGTTCTCGATCCAGTAGTAGGACAGGGCCGCGGTGGCCCCGGCGCCGGTCTGGTTGTACATCCGTTCGAAGTTCTTGCAGACGGCGTCGGCGTTGAACGGTGTGCCGTCGTGGAACTTCACGCCTTCCTGGAGGGTGAAGGTCCAGGTCTTGCCGTCCTCACTGGACTTCCACTCCTTGGCGAGCTCCGGCTCCAACTCGGCGGTGCCCGGCTTGAGCCCGACGAGGTTCTCGAACATCTGCCTGGTGACGCGGAACGTCTCGCCGTCGGAGGCGTAGAAGGGATCGAAGTTCGACGGAGCTCCCGTGGCTCCGAACACCAGCGTGCCGCCTTCGGAGCCACCACCGCTGTCGCGCTGGGACTCGGCACACGCGGACATCGAGATCGCGAGCGCGCCTGCAAGCCCGATCAGGGCGATGCGGCGCGGGCGGGCCACCCGCAGTTGGAGCATGTTGGCACTCCTCGAGGAATTACATCAGTTCGAGCCGTACACACGATCGTGTGCACGGTTGGTGGGAGACCCTAGCGGTTATCGCTCGCTTACTTAAGACCCCAAAGTTACGATCCGGCTACACAGGACCGGACCATGGCGTGAATTCACCAACGCATAGCGACGCTACGTAGCCGGTGAGGGGTTCGTCACCCCTCCTCATCAGGATGGACTAGGCCAATTGTGCGATCCGCGTTGTGGGCTGTCCGGTCGACCGCGTACCAACCGTGTTCGAACCGCTGCCATTCCCGCAGCCGCGGCCCGGCCGACTCACCGTCGCGCGCCACCGCCCGCTCAAGTCTCTCCGCCGGTGGCGGGCCGCTGACCCAGCACAGCACGGAAAGCCGGTGCCGCACCGACGCCCTCCCGGCCGAGACGCCCTCCAACACGAGCACGTCGGGCACCGGTACCCGCACCCACTGCCCGAGTTCCGGCGCGGGGCCGGTCCAGTCCATCCTGCGATAGCTGCCTGGGCGACCCGCCGCGAGTGGTTCGAGCACACCGGCGAGAAGCCTGGGCCACCAGGCGACCGGAACATCCCACGTCGCGAAGTCGTCGGTGCTCACCAGCGTGACCGCGACACCGCACTCGCGCAGCACGCGCACCACGTCACGAGCCAGCGTCGATTTGCCCGCACCTGAGGGGCCGTCGATGGCGAGCATTCGCACCGGCCCCAGCCTCGGCGGCGCCGCGAGCACGGACTCCGCGAGCAGGTCCGCGTCGGTTCGCTCAGAGCGCACGGCGACCGGAGAGCGCGCGGCCGAGCGTCAACTCGTCGGCGAACTCCAGGTCACCGCCCATCGGTAGGCCTGAAGCCAGCCTTGTCACGGTCAGCCCGGGGAAATCGCGCAGCATGCGGACCAGGTAGGTCGCCGTCGCTTCGCCCTCGGTGTTCGGGTCGGTCGCGATGATGACCTCGGAGACCTCTTCGGCGCCGATCCTGGCCAGCAGTTCCCTGATGCGTAGCTGATCCGGGCCGATACCCGACAACGGATCGAGGGCTCCGCCGAGCACGTGGTAGCGGCCTCGGTACTCGCGGGTGCGCTCGACCGCGAGTACGTCCTTCGGCTCCTCGACCACGCACAGCAGCGAGGAGTCTCGCCTGACGTCGGAACAGATTCGGCAGCGCTCGTTCTCCGAGACGTTGCCGCAGACGTCGCAGAACCGCACGCCGTCTCGCACCTTGCCGAGCACGTCCTGCAGCCGCGCGAGGTCGGCGGGATCGGTCGCGAGCAGGTGGAAGGCGATGCGCTGCGCGCTCTTGGGACCGATGCCGGGCAGCCGCCCCAGCTCATCGATCAGGTCCTGAACGACGCCTTCGTACAACCTACTGTCCAGGAAGTCCGAGGCCGCCCAGGTCGGGCATGCCCCCGCCGAGACCACCCGCGAGCGGCCCCAGCTTCTCCTCGGTGAGTTTCTGCGCGTTGTGCGTCGCGTCGCGCACGGCGGCGACCACCAGATCGGCCAGCGTCTCGGTGTCGTCAGGGTCGACGATCTTGGGGTCGATGGTGAGGTTCTTCAGTTCGAGGCCACCGGTGACGGTCGCGGTCACGAGCCCGCCACCGGACGTGCCGGTCACCTCTGCCTCCGCCAGCTCCTGTTGCGCCGTGACGAGCTGCTCCTGCATCTTCTGCGCCTGCTGCAGGATCTGCTGCATGTCGGGCATTCCGCCGCCGGGTTGCACCATGATGAGGCTTTCCGATCCGATCGCTTGGTTGCAGTGCTGTCCAGCCTAGTCGCAGCGCCGCCCCGCACCACGTACCCGTGCGGTGGCGTCGCGTTCAGTCCAGCGGCCGTGCCCCGAGGTGGTCGGAGATCAGCCGGTGCGCGCGGGCGTCCGGGTCCGCGCCGTCCGCCTCGGGATCGCCGGGAGGCTGCGCCGCACCAGGCTCCACCTTGCCTGCGGGCGGGTACGGCTCCTCTTCGTCCTCCGGCTCCGGGGGCAGTGGAATGTCCGGTTCCGAGGTGGGCTGGGTGGGCCTGCCGCGCGGCCTCTCCTCCGCGGGCTGTGGCTCCGGTCGGCGGCGTGACTGCGGCTGCTCGGCGTCGGACCGCGAGTGTTGCCTCGGCTGCGGCCGCGTGGCGGCGGGCTGCTGCCCGGCGGCCTCCGGCTTCGGCCGGGACCTCACCGCCCCCGCGTGCACGCATCGCACCGTCCACTCGCCGGAGAGCACCTGGCCGAGCGCCGTGGCGATGCACTCCACGTTGCGCTGCTCCGAAAGCCGCCGAACCAACGGCTCGGCCGTGTGCGTGAGCACCACGGTGGAGCCCTCGACGTCCTGCACGGCGGCGCCGGTCAGCAGGGCCTCGGTGCTACGGCTGAGCTTGCGCACCGCCGCGAGCACCTGCGGCCAGCACTGCCGAAGGGCTGCGGCGTCCACTCCGCCTCGGGTGGGTTCGGCGGCCGCGTCCGGTCGCGGGCCTGCGGCCTGCGGTGCGGCCTGCTCACCCGTCTCCGCCGTGGCGGCGAGTTCGCGACCCGGCTTGGTGGCGACACGCTGCGACGGCCGCTCGAACGACCGCTGTGGCTGTGGCTGCCTGCTTGGCTGCGGCGGTTGCCGTGACGGTTGCGAGTTGTCCTGACCCCGGCCGGGTTGCGCCTCGGCCGGGACGGCCGCCGCCGTGACCCGCCGCTCCAACCGCTCCAGCCGTTGCAGCATCGATCCCTCGTCGTCGGAGACCTCGGGCAGCAGCATCCTTGCGCTGAGCAACTCGAGCAGCAGCCGGGGTGCGGTGGCGCCACGCATCTCCAGCAGGCCGTTGTGGAGGATCTCCGCGTAGCGCGTCAGCGTGCCCGGCTTCAACCGCTCCGCCTGACCGACCATCCGTTCGACCTGCTCGTCGGGGGCCGAGACCATGCCCGAGGTCGCCGCGTCCGGCACGGAGCGCAGCAGGATGAGATCCCGCATCCGGTCGAGCAGGTCGCTGGCGAACCGGCGCGGGTCGTGGCCTGCCTCGGCCAGCCGGTCGATAGTGGCGAAGACGTTCTTGGCGTCGTCGGCGGCAAGGGCATCCACCATCGCGTCGATCAGCGCGACATCGGTGACCCCGAGCAGCGCCACGGCACGCTCGTAGGTGATCCCCTCCTGGCCGGCGCCCGCCAGCAGTTGGTCGAGCACGGATTGCGTGTCACGGGCCGATCCACCGCCTGCCCTGATGACCAGCGGGAACACCGCTGGCTCCACCGCGACGCCCTCGGCCGCGACGTTGCGTTCCAGCAATTCGCGCATGGCGCTCGGCGGGATCAGCCGGAACGGATAGTGGTGGGTACGCGACCGGATGGTGGGCAGCACCTTGTCCGGTTCCGTCGTCGCGAAGATGAAGATCAGGTGTTCCGGCGGCTCCTCGACGATCTTGAGCAGCGCGTTGAATCCCTGCGGGGTGACCATGTGCGCCTCGTCGATGATGAACACCCGATAGCGTGACTCCGCGGGCGCGTAGAACGCCCGGTCGCGCAGGTCCCGCGCGTCGTCGACCCCGCCGTGGCTGGCGGCGTCGAGTTCGGTGACGTCCACACTGCCAGGGCCCTCCGGAGCCAGCGCCCTGCACGGATCGCACTTGCCACACGGGTCGGGTGTCGGCCCCTCGACGCAGTTCAGCGAGCGGGCCATGATGCGAGCGCTGGAGGTCTTGCCGCACCCACGCGGGCCGGAGAACAGGTAGGCGTGGTTGATGCGGTTGGCGGCGAGCGCGGTGCGCAGCGGTTCCGTGACGTGCTCCTGCCCGACGACCTCGGCGAAGGTCGCGGGCCGGTACTTGCGGTACAGCGCTAGTGCCACGCCGCGAGAGTACCGCCAACCTCCGACGGTTCCGCCGTGCTCCCCGCCGAACGCAAAAGGGGACCCCCGCACCCGCCAGAGCCTGCTTATCCTTGCTGCCTTCC
The DNA here is from genome assembly GCF_000244955.1 of Saccharomonospora marina XMU15. Classification (GTDB taxonomy): domain Bacteria; phylum Actinomycetota; class Actinomycetes; order Mycobacteriales; family Pseudonocardiaceae; genus Saccharomonospora_A; species Saccharomonospora_A marina. Next base: position 5,266,418 of record NZ_CM001439.1, read on the forward strand.
GGCCCTGGGGAGGTTCACAGGGTGGACGCCGCGGGGGTCCAACAACAGTCTAGGCCACCCACTGCCCGCGCGGTGATCCGGCCGGGTCAGCTCGTCGGAGCCGCACTACTCGGGCAGGTCGAACTGCCCTGCCTTGACGGCGACGAGGAAGGCCTGCCATTCGGCCGCGTCGAAGACCAGCACGGGACTGTGCGACAGCTTCGTGTCCCGCACGCCCACTCTTCCCCCGCTCAGGTTCACCTCGACGCAGTTGCCACCGTTGGGTTCGCTGGCGAACGACTTCTGCCAGGCCGTCGCGTCGAACGTGTCCGCGACGACCGCCGGATCATAATCCCCTCGCGGGGGATAATCGGCCATGGCAATACCTCCGTGCCCCGGTTTCGGGCGCGCGAAGCGATGTGTCGACAGTCACACATTTCCCGCGCCCGAGCGTCGATCCGACGAAGGGATGCCGCCATCCGTGGGACATGCGACTCGCCGGCTCGACAGCGTGATTATTCTCAGACTAGGATTATTACTATCGGTAGGGTGATCTTGAATGGTAGCGGGGGCCGATCCGTGAGAGATCGGCAACAGCGCCGGGGGTTGGAGTGACGATGGCCGTACGACTCGACGTGGAGCGGGCGCTGACCGAGCGATCCGCTCGTACCGGCGAGACCGAACCAACCAACCGTGGTCGCCGGACCCGGTTCAGCCTCGGAAGGCGGACGGCCCCCAGGCAGTCGGGTTCGGTGCCTGCTGTCGCCGACTCGTCGGCACTGCGCTACCTCTACCAGCACAGCCTCGCGTAGCCCACGGGCTCACGAATTGAGCACGTGGCGGTACTCCTCCGCCAGTTGCTTGAAGAACTGCCTCGTCTCCTGGCGTTCCAGCGCCGCGCCGCGCAGCCGATCCCACGCGTCGACGAAGATCTGGAAGTCCTTGACGTCGTCGAGGTAGAGCCCGCCCGCCGAGTGCTCGATGTAGACGAAATCCCTCGTGCGGTCGGGAAATCGCATGATGGTGAAGTCGTTGGGAACGGCGGCGAGCTTGGCGTCGAACGGCAACACGTGCACATACACCCGCTGCCGCCGCTCCAGTTCCAGCATGTGCTCGAGTTGGTCGAGCATCACCGCGGGCGCGTGTCCTCCCGGCGCCCTGCGCAGTGCCGCCTCAGAGATGATGAACCGGTAGTACGGCGGCTGCTGCTGGTCGAACACCGCCTTGCGGTCGAGCCGGTTGCGGACCAACGAGGTGACGTCGGTGGCGCCGAACTCGGTGAACTGCTTGAGCATGTAGTGTTCGGACTGTAACGGGCCGGGAATGCGCTCCCCGTGCCATGTCATGATCTCCGACGCAGCGGGTTCCAGATCGGTGAACGTGCGGAACCAGTGCGGGACCACCGAGCGGTAACCCGACCAGTGCCCTCGCTGCCCCGCCGCCGCCCTCGCCAGCCCGAGCAGGGTGTCGGCCTCGTCTCCCACGATGCCGAACGCGTCCAGCATCGCCCGCACGTCGCCGAGTTTGACGCCGACCGAGCCGGACTCGATCTTGTTGACCTTGCCCTGAGTACATCCGAGGATGTCGGCGACCTGCTGCTGGGTAAGGCCCGAGGACGTACGCGCATGGCGCAGCTCGTTGCCGAGCTGCTTGCGGCGGGAGGTGACGGTTGTGGTCATGGCGGAAGCTGACGTTACCGTTTTCGGGCGTCGAGTAGAAATCGCCTCACCGGCTGGCTTTCACGCTTTCGGCGGCCGGTGATCAGCACCGAGCGTAAGGTGCGGGGCATGAGCGAGAAAGCGAGCATCGGTGTCACCGGCCTCGCGGTGATGGGCCGCAACCTGGCGCGGAATCTGGCCAGGCACGGCTACCGCGTCGCGGTGCACAATCGCACCCCGCAACGCACCCGTGACCTCGTCGAGCGGTTCGGGTCCGAAGGTGAGTTCGTTCCCGCCTACTCGGCGGAGTCGTTCGTGGCGGCACTGAGCAGGCCGCGCCAGATCGTGGTGATGGTGAAGGCCGGAGCGGCCACCGACGCGGTGATCGACGAGTTCGCCGAGTTGCTGGAACCCGGTGACGTGCTGGTCGACGCGGGCAACGCGCACTTCGCCGACACCAGGCGGCGGGAGGCGGCACTTCGGGAACGCGGCCTGCACTTCGTCGGCACCGGCGTGTCCGGTGGCGAGGAAGGCGCGCTGCACGGCCCGAGCATCATGCCGGGCGGTTCCGAGGAGTCCTACCGGACCCTGGGTCCGCTGCTGGAGGACATCGCCGCGAAGGTGGACGGCACACCCTGCTGCGCCCACATCGGCCCTGACGGGTCCGGCCACTTCGTGAAGATGGTGCACAACGGCATCGAGTACTCCGACATGCAGCTCATCGCCGAGTCGTTCGACCTGCTGCGTGGCGCGCTGGGCTACGAGCCTGCCCAGATCGCCGAGGTGTTTCGTACCTGGAACACCGGGCGGCTCGACTCCTACCTGATCGAGATCACCTCGGAAGTGCTCGCACACACCGACGCCGAGACCGGCAGGCCGTTCGTCGACGTGATCGCCGATCAGGCAGAGCAGAAGGGCACGGGCCGCTGGACCGTGCAGACCGGACTGGACCTCGGCATCCCGATCAGCGGGATCGCCGAGGCCACCTTCGCGCGGTCACTTTCGGGACACACCGCACTGCGGGCTGCGGCGGCCGACCTCGCAGGCCCGCCGCGCACACCACTGTCGGGCTCTGCGGCGCAGCGCTTCGCCGACGACGTCGAGCAGGCGCTCTACGCCTCGAAGGTGGTGGCCTACGCCCAGGGCTTCGACCAGATCCGGGCAGCAGGCCAGGAGTACGGCTGGAACATCGACCTCGGCTCCGTGGCCGCGATCTGGCGAGGCGGCTGCATCATCCGCGCGAAGTTCCTCGACGACATCCGCGCCGCCTTCGCCGCCGATCCCGCCCAACCCACGCTGCTGACCAGTGGTGAGTTCCGCAAGGCGCTCGAAGCGGCGCAGGACTCGTGGCGATCGGTGGTCGCAACGGCCGTGCGGCTGGGCATTCCCACCCCCGGCCTTTCCACGGCGCTGGCCTACTACGACGGCGTGCGCGCGCCTCGGCTGCCCGCCGCGCTGGTGCAGGCGCAGCGGGACTACTTCGGTGCCCACACCTACCGGCGGGTGGACAGGGAGGGCACGTTCCACACGGAGTGGGCCGAGCCCACGCGGCCCGAAAGCCGCGTGGACCAGCCGTAGCCGATCACCTGAACGGCAGGCCCACGTAGTTCTCGGCGAGGCTGCCCGCCGCGGCCTTGGACGTCACGGTGTAGCGCAACTGGGAGAGCTGCAGGCGCTGCTGGAAGGCATCGGCGCCCGGGTCGGCGTGCAGCATCTGCGTCATGTACCAGGAGAAGTGCTCGGCTCGCCACACCCGATCCAGGCAGCGGTCGGAGTAGGCCGCCGCGGGCTCGGGGTCGCCGTCCTGCAGCAGCGCCTTCAGCGCCCAGGCGAGGTTGCGCACGTCCGCGATCGCGAGGTTCATTCCCTTCGCACCGGTGGGCGGCACGATGTGGGCCGCGTCGCCCGCGAGGAAGAGCCTGCCGTACTGCATGGGCTCAACCACGAAGCTGCGCATCGGCGTGATGCTCTTCTCGATGATGGGGCCCTCCCGCACGGTGAAGCCGTCCCTGGTCTCCAGCCGCTGCTGCAACTCCGACCAGATGCGCTCGTCAGGCCAGTTGTCGATCGACTCGTCCGGCGGGACCTGCAGGTAGAGCCGGGTGAGTTCGGGTGAGCGCATGCTGTGCAGCGCGAAGCCGCGCTCGTGCCTTGCGTAGATCAGTTCCTCGTGCGAGGGCGGCGTCTTGGCGAGCACGCCGAGCCAGGCGAAGGGGTATTCGTGGTCGTAGACCTTCAGCTTCCCCTCCGGGATGGAGGGCCTGCTGACGCCGTGGAAGCCGTCGCAACCGGCGACGGCGGCGCAGTTCAGTTCGCGGGCGTTTCCTTCGGCGTCGGTGTAGGTCACCCGGGGCCGTTCGGTTTCGAGGTCGTGCAGTGCCACATCGGACACCTCGAACTCGATCCGCAGCCCCTTGTCCACGTGCGCGGTGATGAGATCTTTCACGATCTCCTGCTGGCCGTAGACGGTGATGCACTTGCCGGTCAGTTCCGTCAGCGGGATGCGGTGGTCCTGGCCCTCGAAGCGGAAGGACAACCCGTGATGCGGCATCCCCTCGGCGTCCATCCGCGCGCCGACGCCGATGTTGCGCAGCAGGTCGACGGTCGGCTGCTCGCACACACCCGCGCGCACCCGCTTCTCGACGTATTCGCGGCTGCGGGCCTCGAGTACCACCGCGTCGATACCTTGCAGGTGCAGCAGGTACGACAGCAGCAGGCCCGCAGGGCCCGCCCCGATGATGCCAACCTGGGTGTCCGTCACCGGTTCCTCCGTCTCACACGTCGATCAGTGCGAACAGGGTGCGTCGGCGGCCCCGTTCCCGGCCACCGCGACTCCCGCCCAGTGGAAGGTTTAGTCGGTCTCGCGACGCATCCCCTCGGCGGCGCGGAGCGCGCGTGGGGCTCCCAGCACCCGGGAGATGCCCCGTGCGGCGGCACGCACGGCGGGAACGAGGGTGCGCGGGTCGGTGCCTTCCACCGGCACCACGATGGAGATCGCAGCCACCACGGTGTCGTTCTCGCCGTAGACGGGGGCGGCCACCGAGATCGCGTCCAGCTCGATCTGGCCCTCGCTCACGGCGAACCCCTCTCTTCGCACGTCGGCGAGCACGCGCCGAAGCTGAGCAGGGGAAACGATGGTCCGAGGCGAATATCGCTTCAACGGCCCCGCGAGCACGCGCTCCTGCACCTCCGACGGCGCGTGGGCCAGCAGCACCAGGCCGACACCCGTCGCGTGCACCGGCAGCCTGCCACCCACGCGAGACTGGATGCGGATGGCGTGCCTGCCCGAGATGCGTTCGACGTAGACCACCTCGACGCCGTCGAGCACCGCCAGTTGCACGTTCTGGTGAGTGGCCTCGTACAGGTCCTCGAGAAACGGAAGGGCACTCTCCCGAAGTTCGGCTCCGTGCGGCGCCAGCGACGCCACCTCCCACAGCCACAGCCCGATCCGGTATCCGCCGGAGGGGTCCCGCTCCAGCGCGCCACGCTCGGTGAGCTCGCGGACCAGCCGGTGCGTGGTGGACAGCGGAAGGTCGGCCCGCCTGCTCAGCTCCGAAAGGGTGAGCACCGGGCGTTGGGTGCTGAACGCGCCGAGCAGGCCGAGCACCCGGCCGACGACGCTCGGTGACGCCTGCGCAGTGTGTCGCACCCAACTCACCCGACTCTCCCGAAGAGGTACGCCTACCTCTCCACATTGACTAGTTTGGCGCATACCTGGCCCGCTTCTACGAACGGAGTACGGCTTTGGTGCTGGCGTGGGGCCGCACCGGCTTGCGCCGCCTGTTGCCGACGTGGCGCCACCCGGCTCGGATCGTGGTCACGGCCTTCGCGTTGGTGATCGTCGCGGGAACCGCCCTGCTCATGCTGCCGGTCGCGACCGAGTCGGGCGAATCGAGCGGCTTCGTGACGGCACTGTTCACCGCCACGTCGGCGGTCTGCGTCACCGGTCTCGTCGTCGTCGACACGCCTTCGTACTGGTCGACGTTCGGGGAACTGACCATTCTCGGCATGATCCAGGTCGGCGGCATCGGGATCATGACTCTGGCCACCCTGCTGGGCATTCTGGTGGTGAGGCGGTTCGGGCTGAGGCTTCAGCTCACTGCCCAGGCCGAGACGAAGACCGTTCAGCTCGGGGACGTGCGGCGCGTGGTCGCGGGCGTTGTGCTGATCAGTCTCGCGTTCGAGATCGTCACCTTCCTGCTGCTGTTCCTGCGGCTGCGGTTCGGCTACGGCTACGAATCCGGCACCGCGCTGTACCAGGCGGTGTTCCACTCGATCTCGGCGTTCAACAACGCCGGGTTCTCGCTGTACTCCGACAGCCTCATGCGCTACGCCACCGACGCCGCGATCTGCCTGCCGATCGCCTTCGCGGTACTAGCAGGCGGTCTCGGCTTTCCGGTCTGGATCGAGCTGTGGCGCCACCGCATGCGCGGGGTGCGCCGGTGGTCGCTGCACGTCAAGGTCACCCTGCTGACGACGTCCACACTGCTGGTGGTCGGCAGTGTCCTCATCACCGCGGCGGAATGGAACAACCCGGCGACGCTCGGGCAGTTCGGCGTGGGCGGCAAGCTGCTGGCCGGGTTCTTCCACGGCGTCATGCCACGCACCGCCGGTTTCAACAGTCTCGACGTGAGCCAGTTCGAGCCGGGCACCCTACTGATCAACAACGTGCTCATGTTCATCGGCGGAGGCAGTGCGGGCACGGCGGGCGGCATCAAGGTGACGACCTTCGCGCTGCTGGCCTTCGTGATACTCGCCGAGATCCGGGGCAGGCCGAGCGTCCATGTGATGGGGCGCAGGTTGGACTCGACCGTGCAGCGGCAGGCGCTGACCGTCGCGTTGCTCAGTGTCGGTGCGGTGGTCAGCGCGACACTGCTGCTGCTCGCACTCACCCCGTTCAGCCTTGACCGAGTGCTGTTCGAAACGGTCTCGGCATTCGGAACGGTCGGGCTCTCGACCGGCATCACCGGTCGGCTCCCTACCTCGGCAGAGTTGCTCGTGACGGGGCTGATGTTCCTCGGCAGGCTGGGCCCGATCACGCTGGCCTCCGCGCTGGCGCTGCGGGAACGCACCCGACGATACGAACTACCGGAAGAGAGGCCGATCGTTGGCTAGCAGGAAGCACAACCACCGAGTAGTCGTGATCGGGCTCGGTCGTTTCGGCGGTTCGCTCGCCATGGAACTGGCCGGTGTCGGCTGCGAGGTACTCGGCGTGGATCACAACCCCAAGCGCGTGCAGCGCTACGCCGACGACCTCACCCACGCGGCCGTCGCCGACACCACCGATGTCGAGGCGCTGCGACAACTCGGCGTGCCGGAGTTCCGCCGTGCCGTGGTCGGCATCGGCAGTGACATCGAGGCGAGCATTCTCACCACCTCACTGCTGTCGGAGGCGGGCATCGAACACATCTGGGCCAAGGCGGTGAACCGCCAGCACGGGCGCATACTGCAGCGCGTCGGGGCTCACAAGGTGGTACTTCCCGAGCACGACATGGGAGAGCGCGTGGCCCACCTGGTCACCGGCAGGATGCTCGACTACATCGAATTCGAGGACGACTACGCGATCGTCAAGACGACGGCTCCCGGCGAAGCGGTAGGCCTGCCGCTCGGCGAGACGCGGATACGTGCCAGGTTCGGTGTGACGGTCGTGAGCATCAAACGCCCCGGACAGGGCTTCACCCACGCCACACCCGAGACGGTCGTGCAGCGCGACGACATCCTCATCGTCGCGGGCCGCAGGGAACAGGTGGAGGATTTCGCGGACCGCACATGAGCGAACCGGCCGCCCCCGGGGCGAACCCCGAAAGACGACCGGCTCCATGGCTGGATGGTGCGGCTCAGCCCCACACCTTGGCCGCGGTCTCCACGATGCGTTCCAGCTTGCGAATCTCCTGCTCCTCGGTGAGGTCGTTGCCCTCCTCGGTGGAGGAGAACCCGCACTGCGGCGAGAGGCAGAGCTGGTCGAGGTCGACGTACTTGGCGGCCTGCTCGATGCGGCGCTCGAGCGACTCCATCGACTCCAGCTCGCCGTGCTTGGTGGTCACGAGCCCGAGCACCACGTACTTGCCCTTCGGCACGAACCGAAGCGGTTCGAAGCCGCCGGATCGCTCGTCGTCGAACTCGAGGAAGTAACCGTCCACATTGAGCTCGTTGAACAGTGCCTCGGCCACGAAGTCGTAGCTGCCCTCCGCGGCCCAGGAGGAGCGGAAGTTGCCACGGCACAGGTGGGTGGTGATCGCCATGTTCGCGGGCTTGTGCGCGATCGCGGCGTTCATCACCTCGATGTTGCGCAGGTGCAGGGTCTGCGGGTCGAAGCCCATCCTCGAAACCAGTTCACGCTGGTTCGGGTCGTTGAGGTAGGCCAGGCTGGTGTCGTCGAGCTGCAGATAGGTGCAGCCGAGCTCGCCCATCGACTTGATCTGCTTGCCGTAGGCGGCACTGAGGTCGGAGAAGAAGTCCTCCAGGTTGGGGTAGACGTTCTCGTCGACGGCCGACCGGCCACCCCGGTAGTACACCATGCTCGGCGAGGGGATCGTGAGCTTCGGGGTGACACCGGGGTCCACAACGGACTTCAGGAACTCGAAGTGTTCACCGAAGATCGGCTTGTCCAACCCGACCTTGCCGTCGACCTGCAGGCCCGGTGGGCTGAACTCCAGGTCGCCCGCGGCGTTGTGGAACTTGACGTGCAGCTTCTCGTCGCTCTTGGAAACACCGTTGAGCTGGTAGATGAAGTCCATGTGCCACGAGGCTCGCCGGAACTCGCCGTCGGTGGCGGACCGCAGTCCGACCTTGCGCTGCAGGTCGACGACGCGCCGGATGGCGTCGTCCTCGACGGCTCGCAATTCCTCCTGGGTGATCTCGCCCTTCGCCGCCCGTTCCCGAGCCTGGTGCAGCTCGGGCGGCCGCAACAGGCTGCCTACGTGGTCCGCGCGAAAAGGTGGGGTCGAACGCTGACTCATTGCCGAATCTTCACACGTCGTCCTGACCAGCTTCAATACGAGTCACCATACCTTCCGCCGGGCGGAAGTCGGCTTGCAGTGAGTGAAAGTTTCCAAGGGCGGCAAAGGGATGGGTCACCGCGGCCGCCGGGGGAAACGGTCGCGGTGACCCTGGTCCGAGACGAGTGTGGCTCGGGCTGTTGTGTTACTCCGTTGTGTTACTTCGTTGTGTTACTCCTCGTGCGGAGCCTTGTACGCCTTGGCCTCTTCGGCCTCGAACAGTGGCTTCACGTAATCCATGCCGCCCTCGACGGAGGCGTCCGGCTTGGCCACGTACACCTGGCGGGTCGCCGGAGCACCCGGCTTGGAGAAGTCCAACGGCGCCACGAGATCACCCGTCTCGGCCGAGGTGGTCTCCTGCAGTGCCTTGTGGATGCCCTCCCTGGTCAAATCCTTGTTCTCGCAGGCCTTCTGCAGCACTGTGCCCCACACCTCGGCGACGGCGTAGCCGTAGGGCACACCCGCGTTGGGCGGCTCGGTGAAGCCGGCCTCCTTGTACTTGCGCGCGACCTCCTTGGCCTTGGGGATGTCGGCGGCGACCGGAACACTGCTGGCCACCACGTACAGGTTGTCGAGCGCTCCCGCGGCCGGGCTTTCGTGCAGCAACGGGTCGAACGTCGGGTTGTTGCCCAGGATCGGCACGTTCAGCCCGAGTGCCTTGGCGGCCGCCGCGGCCGACCCGGTCTGCGTCGGCGTCGTGGTCAGCGCTATCGCCTTGACGCCCTGGCCCTTGAACCCGGTGATGATGTTGGTGAGGTCGTTGTCACTGGAGGTGATCTTGACCTCGCGCAGCTTCAGGTTGTGCTCCTTGGCGTAGGCCTTCGAGCCGCGCAGACCGTTGGCCCCGTACTCGCCGTCGATGTAGATGTGCCCGATCGTGTCGCCGTCCTTGATCATGCCCTCCTCCTGCAGGTAGGAGAGCCCGTCGATCATCTCGACGTCGTAGGTGGTTCCGACGATCATCACGTAGGGGTTGCCGAGCAGTTCGGAAGACCACGAAGCGGGCGTCGTGGTCACCTGGTCGGCCTCGAGGTCGCCGCCGAGCGCCGCCATGATCGGCGATCCCACGACCTGCACGAAGCCGAGCACCTTCGGTTCGATCTGCGGGTAAAGGGTCTTGGCGGTGTCGGCCTTGTAGCCGTGGTCGACGATCTCCAGCTTCACCTTGCGACCGCAGACACCGCCCGCCGCGTTGAAGTCCTTGACCCACAACTCGTTTCCGTGCGTGATGCCGGTCGAGAGATTCTTGAAGGGACCGGTCTGGTCGGTCATCACACCGAGGGTGATCTCGGTGTCGGTGACGCCGACGCCTGCCTTCACCCCGCCTGCGCCCTCGGCGCCCTCCTCCGAGCCGCCGCCCTTGGTGCCGCAGGCGGCGAGCACGAGCGCGGAGGCACAGGCAAGTGCCACCATCCGTCGTTTCATTGTGTCGTTTCCTTTCCACGCTGCGTGCCGCTGAGGCGACCCGCGATCCTGCGACCGATGGCCGCCAGTCCCCCGGGCTCGAAGAGCACGACGAGAATGATCGCCGCGCCGTACACGAACGAACTGATCAAGATGGGCGTGAACGCGCCCTCCCCTGTGCCTGTCGACCAGCCCGCCTGGGTTGAGTAGAGAGCGAGTGCCTGCGGCAGGCCGTTCACGATGAAGGCGCCGACGAGCGCGCCCGGAACCGAGCCGAGCCCGCCGATGATGATCATCGCGAGGTATGCGATGGAGACGTTGATCCCGTAGGTGCCGAACTCGCTCTCGTCCGGCTTGAGGATGTCGAACCACAGCACGGTCATCACGCCGGCAAGCCCCGCGTACGCAGAGGAGACCGCGAACACGCCTGCCTTGGTGCGGCCGACGCCGACGCCCATCACCGCCGCCGATGCCTCGTTGTCGCGCACCGCCCGCCATGACCTGCCGACCCTGCCCTTGACCGCGCCTCGTGCCAGCAGGAACGCGATCACCAGCAGCCCGAGGAACAGGTACCAGACCCGCTCCGTCTGCCGGATCGGAACGTTGAGGATCTCCAGGTCACCCTCGTTGGAGAACGGGAAGCCGAACAACTCGAACGTCGCGGGGGAGCGGCCGGTCGAGGTCCCGCCGGTCAGTTCCTCGGCGGCCTGCCCGAAGTAAAGGCCGAGGAACACCAGCGACAGCGAGGCCACACCGAGGTAGATGCCTCGCAGCCGTGCCGCGACGGGGGCGAAGGCCAGCCCGAGCACCGCGGTGATGAGGACGGCTCCGACGAGCGAGAGCGCGGGGTCGATACCGAAGCCGATCACCCGTTCCTCGTCCGTCGGGGCGGAAAGCACGGTGTAGGAGGTTGCCCCGACCAGCAGGAAGAACGCGTGTCCGAGGGACAGCTGGCCCGCCTGGCCGGTCAACAGCGTCAACCCGATCGCGCCTACCGCACCGACCATCACGTACTGCCCTGCCTTCAGCCACTGTGCCTCCAGGTACAGCGGCAACGCGAGCAGCACGATCAGCAGCGCCAGCCACATCGCCTTGCGCGCCCACCACCCGATGTCGCGGCGAGAGGCGGGCACGGGGGCGCGTGCGGATTCATCCACAGTGGATCGATCGGTCACGGGGGCCTCAGACACGGGTACTCTCCCTCGTCCCGAACAGCCCGGAGGGGCGAACGACCAGCACGACGAGCATCACGAGGAACACCGCGCTCTTGGCGAAGGCGAACGAGATGTACTGCGTGGAAAGCGCGTCGACAAGGCCCACCGTTATCCCGCCGATGATGGCGCCCGCCGTGGAGTCGAGCCCGCCGATGATGGCGGCTGGGAACGCGGCGAGCGCGATCGAGTGCGTCCCCCGCGACAGTCCCGCGCCCGAGAAGTCCTGCGTGGCGATGAACAGCACGGCGACGCCTGCGAGCAGCCCCGCCACCAGCCACGCCGTCGCGGTGACCCCGGAGCTGCGGATGCCGACCAGCGCGGCGGCCTCCTTGTTCTCCGCCTGCGCTCGCATGGCGATACCCCAGTTGGAATACCGGAAGGCGAGAAAGAAGGCGGTGATGAGCACGGTCGCCACCAGCAGGGCGACCAGGTGCGTGCGAAACAGCGTGATCCCACCGACCTGGATCGGCTGCGCGTCCCAGGCGTCGCCGACGAACGGCAGTGACACGCCGAGCCTGCGCACGATCTCCTCGGTGACGATCACGTCCACACCGATGGTCAGCAGCGCGAGGCTGAACGGGTCCGCCAGCTTGGAGCGGGAAAGCAGCAGCCGCTCGATGGCCAGCGCGAGCACGCCCGCGCTGACGATCCCGAGTACCGCCGCTCCCGCCCAGCCGAGCGTCTCGCGGGTGACGACCACCAGGTAGCCGCCGAAGAGCACCAGCGAGCCGTGTGCGAAGTTGACGACCTCGGTGGCCTTGAAGATCACCACGAACCCCAGCGCGAGCAACGCGAAGACAGCGCCCTTGCCGAGGCCGTTGACGAAGAGTTGAACGAACGTTTCCACTTATCCGGCCTCCGTGCTCGTGGCGCTTTGGGTGCTTTCGGTGCCCAGGTATGCCCTGATGACCTCGGGGTCCGCCCGCACCAGCGCGGGCTCGCCGTCCGCGATGACTCGGCCGAAGTCCAGCACCGTCACCTGATCCGCGATGCCCATCACAAGTCCCATGTCGTGTTCCACCAGCAGGATCGAGATGCCGAGTTCGTCGCGGATCTGCCGGATGGTGCTGGCCAGTTCCGCGGTCTCGGTCGCGTTCATCCCCGCCGCGGGTTCGTCGAGCAGCAGCAGCGAGGGCTCGACCGCGAGCGCTCTGGCGATGTCCACCCGCTTCACCGCGCCGTAGGGCAGGACCCCGACCGGGGTCCGCAGCACGTCACCGATGCCGAGGAAGTCGCAGATTTCCGCGGCCCTGGCTGCGTGCCTGCGCTCCTGCTTGCGAATCCAGGGTGGACGCAGCCCGCAGGCAAGGAAGCCGCCGCTGGTCAGCGCGTACCTGCCGAGCATCACGTTGTCGAGCACGGTGGAGTGCGGCGAAAGCGCGGTGTTCTGGAATGCCCTGCCGATTCCGAGCTTCGCCATGTGCGAGGGGCGCTCACGGGTCAGTTCGTGCTCGCCGAACTTCACCGTGCCGTCGGTTGCGCGGTACAGCCCGCTGATGACGTTGAAGCAACTGGACTTTCCCGCGCCGTTGGGCCCGATGAGCGCGTGCAGCGAACCGGGCCGGACCGTGAAGGACACCTCGTCCAGCGCGCACAGCCCACCGAAGCGAAGCGTCAGCCGTTCCACGTCCAACTCGCGCGGGTTCATCCGGCCCACCTCGACAATCCGCGTCGGCTGGCTCGCACGGCGCGGGCCTGCTCCGCCTCGCGCTCGGCCTCCGCCTGCGACTCGGCATGCCCGCCGAGATAGAGCCGCTGCACGTCCTCGCTGGCCGAAAGCTCCTCGGCCGAACCGGCGAGCGCGACCTTGCCCACTTCGAGCACGACGGCGGAGTCGGCCACGGCCAGCGCCATCACGGCGTTCTGCTCGACCAGCACCACGGCGGTGCCCTGCGCGTGGATCTCCCTGATGGTCTCCGCGATGCGCTCGACGACCTTGGGGGCCAGGCCGAGCGACGGCTCGTCGAGCAGCAGCAGGCTGGGGCCGGTCATCAGTGCCCTGCCGATGGCGAGCATCTGCTGCTCGCCACCGGAGAGCAGGCCCGCCCGCTGCTTCGCGCGTTCGGCGAGTACCGGGAACAGGTCAAGCACCCGCTTCCTCGCATCGGCACGGTCGGTGGCGGAACTGGCTCCGATCCCACCCGCACGCAGGTTCTCCTCGACGGTCATCCTGGCGAAGATCTGCCTGCCCTCCGGGACACCGACGACGCCGAGTCGCACGATCGCGGCGGGGTCGAGCCGGTCGATCCTGCGGTCGCCGTAGTGGATCTGCCCGCCGGACACGGTTCCCCGGTGCATCCGAAGGGTTCCGGAGATGGCGCGCAGCAGGGTCGACTTGCCCGCTCCGTTGCTGCCGAGCACCGCGACCACGCCGTCGTCGGGCACCTCGAGATCGATGCCGTGGAGGGCGGCCACAGAACGCCCGTAGCGCACCCGGAGGTCACGGATCGTCAACATCTCGCTGCCCAAATTCGCGCCACAGTGCGCACAAGGCCTCCTCCGAATTCGTGACTGGCGTCACTGCCAGTGGCGGCTAATCCTGAGCGGGAGGAGGAGGCCCGCATACCCCCACTTGGAGAGGCAGCGAAGAAAAACCGCCCAATCGGTCACTAATTCGTCACAACAGCCCGGCCTCGCTGGCCTTGCCGATGGCCTCGACCCGGTTGCGGGCGCCCAGCTTGTGCAACGCGGACTGCAGGTACGTCTTCACCGTGTTGCGCGTCAGCCCGGTCACCTGCGCGATCTCCGGATTCGTCTTGCCCTGTGCCGCCAGTCGCAGCACCTCGTATTCGCGCCTGGTGAGCCCGCTACGGGCCAGCGCGTCGGAGCGCTGGCCCTTGTCCGGCAGGATGCGGGGGTCGACCACCCGCTCGCCGCGCAGTACCCGCCGCAGCGCGGCGGCGAGGTCGGTACCGGCGACGTCCTTGAGCAGCCCGCCCGCCGCGCCCGCCTCGATCGCGGCGACCACCCCCTGGTGGTCGCCGTGCGCGGTGAACACCACGACCTTCGCGGCAGGGTGTGCCCTGCGCAGGCCGGCGATGACCTCCGGAGCCAGCATGTCCGGCAGCCGCAGATCGAGCAGAACGACGTCCGGCCGCAGCTCACCCGCGCGATTGATACCGGCTTGTCCTGACTCGGCAGAGCCGATCACCGTCAGCGAGGGATCGGAACGCAGTAACAATGCCACCCCGTCACGGACGACCGGATGGTCGTCCACGACCAGCACGGTCGCGGTCATGCTGCCCGAGAATCCGCAAGCGAGCCCCTCGCGCATGATGGGCTTTCCTCACTCACAGCCGACCCTTTCCACCCTTTCCGCGACCCGCGGCGCACCGTGCACCGACAGCACGAAGTCATCGAGGCTCGACATTCGGCAGCCACGCACGCAACGTGCAACCGTCGTCGTCGTCGCGCACCAGACTCACCCTCCCGCCGAGGCGGGCGGCACGCTCGGCGAGCGTGCGTACCCCCATCCCGGTGCTCGGGCCGGGCGCGGCTGGTTCGCTCGTGCCGTCGTCGGCCACCACGAGCTGCACCCCGCCGTCACACGGCCCCAGGCTGACGACCACGGAAAACGCCCGCGCGTGCTTTTCCACGTTGAGCAGGCCCTCCCTGACCACGGAGATCAGCAGCGCGGTGCGCTCGGCGTCCATCGGCGAGACCGGCGCGAGCTGCACGAACCGCGCGGGCACCCCGGTGCGCGCCTCGAACGAACGGACGTGCTCGGCGAGTTCGACCGGCAGCGCCCGTTCCGGTGTGCTCTCCGAAAGCGCAAGCAGCGACTCCCGCAACGCGCTGGAAGCGGCCGAGACGTCCGACTCCAGCCTGCGCAGCCTGTGATCGAGTGCCGGGTTGTCGCGGATGCTCTCGTGCAGGTCGCGAACCTGCACGCCGATGGAGAACAGCAGCGCACCGACCGAGTCGTGCAAGGCGCTGCGCATCCGCTGCCGCTCCGTGGTGATCGCGTCGGCCCTGTTGGACTCCGCGACCGTGGCGATGTGCAGCGCCGTGGCGGCATGGTCGGCGATGCTCTCGATGGTGCGTACGGCGTCGTCACCGAAGTCGGCGGCCTTGCGCATGGCGGCGTAGGCGACGGCTACCGTCCGCTCGCTGTCCTCGGACTTGCTGACGATCGGCACGGCCAGCATCGCGCCCAGCCCCTCGCCGCGTACCTGGGCGTCGAACTGGTGGGTGATGGTTGGCGAGCTGACGTAGTCGCTGACTCGAACCGGCTTACCGAGTGCGAGCACACGGCCACCGATGCCCTGCCCGATCGGCACGATGAGGTTCTGCAGCTCGTGGGTCCGGGTCCCGGAAAGCCAGCGGATCACGGCCTGGTCGGGGCTGTTGAGGTCGGCCACGAACCCGGAGTCGGCGCCGATCGCTTCGCGGATGAGCCGGGCGGTTCCGTGCAGAGCCACGACACGGTCCATCACCGCGAGCAGGGCATCCCGCTCGCGCAGAAGCCCGTCGAGCGCATTGCTGCGCTCCACCACACGCTCCATCGCGCTTCGCTGCTCGGCAGCCACGAGCACACTATAGGACGTCGGGGCGTAACGGTGTTCGGATTCTTTCGCGATCCACCGCTCGTCACGGGATACCGAGGCCTGCCGCGCTCAGTGCGGCGAGCAACGCGCCCGCGAGCACCCCGGTGGCCGTGACGCCTGCCGCGACGATCGCCGTCGTGCGGAAGGTCAGTGCCCGGGCCAGCAGCAACATCGAGGGCAGGCTGACCGCGGGCAGCGTGATGAGCAAGATCCCGAGCACGAACGGAGAGAACCCAGCGGCGGCCAGCGCGAGCACCACGGGGATCTCTCCCGCTGTCGGGATCACCACGAGCAGGCCGACCACCGCGGCGACCACGGCGGCGACGGCGGTCGCGCCTGCGAGCTCCGTGCCCAGCGGTGGCAGCCAGCCACGCAGCGCGCCCACCGCGAACACCAGCACGGCATATGCGGGCACGAGCAGCAGCGCGAAGCGAGCCAGTGCGAGTGCGAACCGGCGTGCCGGGGCCGTGGTGCCTGCAGGCACGGGCATCAGCCGAGGGTCACCGGAAACGGCCGGTTCGCCTGCGAACCTGGCCGCGAGCGCCGACACGCCGAGCACGAGCACCAGCCCCGCGACGAGCCTGGTCGCGGCCCACTGCCACGGGCACACGAGCAGCAGGAAGACCAGCACAGCGGGGTTGAGCACGGGGTTCGCCAGCCAGTAGGCAACGGCCGGGCCGGTTCGTGCGCCCCCGCGACGCATCGACTTCACGATCGGCGCGGCGCAGCAGGTGCACATCATGCTCGGCAGCGCGAGCAGGCCGCCGCCGATCGGTCCCCACCTGCCGAGAGAGCGCACCAGCCAGTCGCGGGGAAGCAGCGCTTCGATCGCCGCGCCGATCAGTACGGCCGCCACGAGCGCGAGCCACACCGCCTCGCCGTAGGAGAGCAGGAACTCCCAGCCCGCCGTGAGTCCGGGCGCCGCCGTGCTCGTGTCCAGTGACGAACCGCCCTGCCACGTGCCGCCGTCCACCAGCGACACCGTCTTGTCCGCGTACGGCCACCACTTGGCGACAAGCAGCGCGAGTACGGACAACACGGCGAACACGGCGATACCGAGCAGCCGGGATCGGGAATGGACGGTCGAAGCGGTCCGCGGCACCACGGCGGCCGGTTACCCAGCACGACCGGATCCACACACTCCGGTTCCGAGCCGTTCGCCGTGGGTACCCGAACGACATGTTGAGTGCGATCATGCGAGGCGCCGCCGCGGGCGCCGCCGGTACGACGGCGTTGCAGGCCGCGACTTACCTGGACATGGTGCTGCGTGGCCGTCCGGCCAGCAGCACGCCGCAGCGCACCGTCGAGAAGCTCAGCGAGAAGACGGGCACCGCGATCCCGGGAGACGAGGAGAAGCAGGAGAGTCGCAAGTCCGGGCTCGGCGCGATGCTGGGCATGGTCACCGGTACCACGGTCGGAATCGGGTACGGCGTGCTGCGCGAATTCGGCTGGCGCCCTCCACTGCTGGCTGGCGGCGCGGTGGCCGGTGTCAGCGCGATGATCGGTTCGAGCGCTCCGATGACCGTGCTGGGTATCACCGATCCCCGAACGTGGGGCGTGTCCGACTGGCTCAGCGACGTGGTGCCGCACCTGGCCTACGGGTTCGTGGCCGCCGCGACCTACGAGGCCACCGAGCACGGCAGGCGGCAGTGGAGATTGCGCTGGCGGTTGAGTCGCTGACGAACGGCCCGGCAGGCACCGCCCGCGCTCGGTCTCGTCGAACAGCGACCCGGGGTTTCAGCCCTCGACGAGGCCGAGCGCGGCTTCCACGATCGCGTCGGCGTCGATCGCCGCGTGCTGCAACTGCTCCTGCGGGGTGGCCGAACCCGGCAGGGCGAGCACCCCGAGCTTGGCCACCCGGGGAAACGCCGTGGTCTGGGTGAAGGCGTCGAGCACGGCGTCGCCGAGTCCACCCTGCGGCCAGTGATCCTCCACGGTGACGATCCGGCCGGTGTCGGCGGCCGCCTGGTGCAGGGTCACGACGTCCACCGGCTTCACCGAGTACAGGTCGATCACGCGGGCCACGACCCCGTCGTCGGCGAGCCGGTCGGCGGCGGCCAGCGCCTCGTGCACCGTGATTCCCGCGCCGACGATCGTGACCTGGTCCTCGGGTGAGGAGCGCAGCACCTTGCTGCCCCCGATGGGGAACGCTTCCTCCTCGCCGTACAACACCGGGGTGTCACCCCTGGTGGTGCGCAGGTATCGGATTCCGGAGTGGTCGGCCATCGCGGCGGTGAGGTGTGCCGTCTGGTTGGCGTCGCAGGGGTAGAGCACGGTGCTTCGCCACAGCGCGCGGAACATCGCCAGGTCCTCCAGCCCCATCTGTGAGGGCCCGTCCTGGCCGATGGACACACCCGCGTGCGAGCCGACCAGGCACAGATCCGCTCCGCTCACGGCTGCCATCCGCACGAAGTCGTAGGCGCGGCTGAGGAACGCGGCGAAGGTCGCGGCATAGGGCACCCAACCGCGCACCTGCATCGCCACGGCAGCCGCGACCAGCTGCTGCTCGGCGATGTAGAACTGGAAGAACCGCTGCGGGTGCTCCCGTTCGAAGAACTGGCTGCGGGTGGAGTCGCCGACCTCGCCGTCGAGCACGACGATGTCCGAGCGGACCTTGCCGAGCGCGGTGATCGCCTCGCCGAACGCGGTACGGGTGGCCACCTGCTCGCCGGTCGAGTAGACCGGCAGTTCCAGCGACCTCGTGGTCAGCCTTGGCAACCGATCGTCGGCCTGCGGTGCGGCCACCTCGACCCGGATGGAGCGGCGCCCACCGAGTTCCTCGATCGCGGTTTCGGTGTCGGGCAACGGCTTGCCGTGCGCACGTTCGGCGTCCTCGACAGCAGCCACGCCCTTGCCCTTCCTGGTGCGGGCCAGGATCGCCGTCGGCCGGTCGGATTGCTCCGCCTCGCTGTAGGCGCGCTCGATCTGGTCGACGTCGTGGCCGTCGATCTCGACGGTGTGCCAGCCGAACGCGGCGATCCGGCGTGCGTAGGCACCGGTGTCCCAGCCGTGTCGCGTCGGCCCGCGCTGTCCGAGCCGGTTGACGTCAACGATCGCGATCAGGTTGGCCAGCCGCTGGTCACCGGCGTGCTCGAAGGCCTCCCACATCGAGCCTTCGGCCAGTTCGCTGTCGCCGCACAGCACCCACACCCGGTAGTCGCGCCGGTCGAGGTCCCTGCCCGCGAGTGCGAGCCCCACGCCGATCGGCAGGCCCTGTCCCAGCGACCCGGTCGCGACGTCCACCCACGGCAACTGCGGTGTCGGGTGGCCTTCGAGGCGGCTGCCCGACGTCCGGTACCTGAGCAGTTCCTCCTCGGAGATGGCGCCCGCCGCCACGTACATCGCGTACAGCAGCGGTGAGGCGTGGCCCTTGGAGAAGATCAGATGGTCGTTGGCCGGGTTCTGGCTGGCTGAGAAGTCGTAGCGCAGGTGTCTGGCCAGCAGCACGGCCATCAGGTCGGCCGCCGACATGGAGGAGGTTGGGTGTCCGGAGTTGGCGGCGCCGGAGGCACGCACGGCATCCACTCTGAGCTGCTGCCCCAGTTCGGTGAGCCTCTCGACGTCCACGGTCGCCACCGACATGGCCTACCTCTTCCCGGCGTAGGGCGATCGTCCGCTACGGCGGGTACCCGCGTGCTTGCCGGGCAAACGCCCTCGCGCGCCCGCGTCGTCCACCGCCCCGCGACCACCGCCGATGACGGTCCGGAGTGGACACAGCGGGTGAAGCGGTTCGCCGGGAAATCACCGAATCGCCTGCTCGCCTGCGACGGCAGGAGCCGGGCTCAAGCGCTACGAACACGCCCTGCTACTCTCTTCGGCGGAGGATTGGCCGAGCGGCCTAAGGCGCACGATTGGAAATCGTGTTGGGTGTAACAGCCCTCACGGGTTCGAATCCCGTATCCTCCGCCAGCTGAGCAGGCGAAACGCCGGGCACCCGCACACTCGGGTCGCCCGGCGTTTGCCGTTTGCGTCGCAGTTCGCGTGACCGTCCGGTCAGGGTTGGGCGGCTTCGATAACGCCGT
Source organism: Saccharomonospora marina XMU15 (assembly GCF_000244955.1). Classification (GTDB taxonomy): domain Bacteria; phylum Actinomycetota; class Actinomycetes; order Mycobacteriales; family Pseudonocardiaceae; genus Saccharomonospora_A; species Saccharomonospora_A marina. Next base: position 5,286,240 of record NZ_CM001439.1, read on the forward strand.
GGACGGCTCTCCTGATGCGGTCCGCGGCGTGCTCGGGATCGGGCTGCCCGGCGTCGAGCCAGGCGATGACCGCTTCCGTGGCCACGGCGGGAACCAGCCTTGCTGCCCAGTCGGCCCATGGCCCCGCGGCGATCCTGTCCGCGAGGTTGCGATGGGCGACCTCGGTGGACGACGCGGCGAGAGCCTCGGCCACCTCGCGGAACTCCGGTTCGGTGGCCGCGTGGCGAAACAGCAGCCGGAAGCCGTCGGGATCGGCCGCGGCGGCGCGCACCAGTGCCGGAATGCTGGTGTCGTCGAAGTGGTCGGAGCCCACGGCCTCGTCCAGCCGGGCACAGGCACGGTCGAGCACGGCGCGGTAGAGCGCGTTCTTCGACTCGAAGTGCCGGTAGACGATCACCTTGGTGATGCCTGCTTCCTCGGCGACGTCGTCCAGACCGGTCGTGGCGAATCCGGCGCGAGCGAACGCGCGCGTGGCCGCATCCAGGATCTGTTCCCGCCGCTGCGCGCGCGGCATCCGTCGAGCTGTCATCGCCGTGCCATCGCCTCCGCCAGCTTGTTTACGAAAGAGGATACATGTAGCGTTGTTTATCTACAGATATACATTCAGACGTTTACTTCTGAGAGGCTGCCATGACCACTCCGCCGACGTTGCCGTTCGCACAGCCGCGTCCGTTGCGGGTTCCGCCGCTGCTACGGCAACTACAGGCCCGAGGCGTGGTGCACCGGGTGCGCACCGCGGTCGGCGACAACGCATGGCTCGTCACCGGTTACGACGAGGTACGGCGGCTACTGGCCGACGACCGCCTCGGGCGAGCGCATCCCGATCCCGAACACGCGCCCCGCACCGGCGAGTCGGCCCTGTTCGGCGGACCACTGGGCAACTTCGACACCGAGTACGCCGACCATGCCCGGATGCGCGCACAGCTACAGCCGCACTTCACGCCCAAACACCTGCGCGCCCTGCGACCACGTGTCGAGGAGCTGACCGAACGGCTGCTGGACGACCTCGCCACCGCGGACAAACCCGCGGACCTGCACACCGCGCTCGCGTTGCCGCTGCCGATACTGGTGATCTGCGAACTGCTAGGGGTGCCCTACGAGGAAAGGAAAAGGTTCCGGGCGTGGACCCAGGCCGCGGGCGACATCCGCGACCGCGCGCGCTCGGAGCAGGGTCTTGCCGCGTTGTTCGACTACGGCCGAGAACTCCTGCAGCGCAAGCGCACCGACCCGGGCGACGACGTGATCTCCCGGTTGGCCGCGGACAGCGACATCACCGACGACGAGGCCGCCATGCTCGCCATGGCACTGCTGTTCGCCGGACACGAGACCACCGTCACGCAAATCGGCATCGGCGCGCTGTTGCTGCTGACCAACCCTGATCAGTGGCAGGCGCTGGCCGAGGACCCCGCACTGGTACCGAACGCGGTGGAGGAACTGCTTCGCGCGCCGGGCAAGGGTGGCGGTGGGATTCCGCGTTACGCGCGCGTGGACCTCGAAGTGGATGGCGTCCCCATCCGGGCGGGCGAACTCGTCCTGCTGGACAACGGTGCCGCCAACCACGACCCGGCCGCCTTCACCGAACCCGACCGCGTCGACATCGGCCGCGAGACCGCGAGGGCCCACCTGACCTTCGGGCACGGCCTGCGGTACTGCATCGGGGCACCCCTTGCCCGCCTGGAACTGCAGGCGGCGTTCGGCGGCCTCACCGCACGGTTTCCGACGATGCGGCTCGCAGTGCCGGTGCGGCGACTGACCCTTCGCCGAGACGTGCTGACCGGCGGCCTGGCCGAGCTGCCGGTGACGTGGTGACGGGCGGCCTCACTACCCGAGCCTTGCGACCTGCCTGATCCGTGCGGCCAACTCGGGAAACGGCACCGGATCACCGCCTGCCTCGCGGACGCGCCGCATCGTCATCCTGATCCTGCCCTTGGCGCCGGACGGAAAGGACCGCAGACCTTCCCCGGACACGATGGTGAACTCCCACTGGTTCACGTCCAGCGCGTCGTATGTCGTCGGGTCGGCATTCGTGTGGACCGCGAACACGTACACGTCGGCGTGGAACCGCCTCCCGCCGACGTAGGCGCCGGTTTCGTGGTCCCAGGCCGGCGTGGGTTTGAGCTCCCAACTCGGCTGCCGCGTGCTTCGGGGGCTGCTCCGCCACGGCTGCACTCGGCCACTCGACTTCACCTCGATGCGCAGGCCGTCACCGGTCTCGACATCCCACGCGTCCCATTCCCGGCGGATGCCGCCGAGGCCGAGCGCCCGGCGGACCAGGTACTCGGCCAGATAGCCCCGCTGGGTGTTCGTACGCAGATCCGACATCGCGAACCGCCAGAAATCCGCAACAGTGGCATCGATACCGACGAACCTCTCCTGGCCCGTCAACGGCGCCGGTTCGGCTGTCAGCTGCTCTCCCACGTGCCCGCGCTCGTCACCCCGACCCGGACGTAGCGGTCAGAGCAGCTTGCGCACCGCGTTGGCGACGTCGGGCAGCGCCACCCGCTCCTGCTCACCGGAAACGAGGTCCCTCACGGTCGCCATGCCCTCGGCGTGGTCCTGCTCGCCGATGATGACGACGGCTCGTGCGCCCGCCTTGTCGGCGCGCCCGATCTCCTTGCCCAGTTTGGCCGACTCCAGCGGCGTCGTGGTGCGAACGCCCGCCGCACGCAGCTGCGCCGCGGCGGTTCGCGCCGGCTCGAACAACGCCTCAGCCGTCGGGATGACGACGGCATCGACCTTGTTGGCAGGCTCGGGCAGCAGGCCGTGTGTGGAGAGGAAGTCCATCAGCGTGACGTCGCCCATACCGAACCCGAAGCCGGGAACAGCCTGGGCCGAGTACAGGCCGACGAGGTTGTCGTACCGGCCCCCTCCGAACAGGCTGCGGCGGTTCTGCGGGCTGGCGTCGAACACCTCGAACACGGTGGAGGTGTAGTAGTCGAAGCCCCTCACGATCAGCGGGTCGACCTTGATCCGGTCGCGGGCACGGGAGTTCATCACCTCGATCAGCTTCGAGCCCGCGCGCGCCTGCTCGGACAGCTCCGGCAAGATCTCCTCGCCCGCCTGCACGACCTCGCGCAGCCGCGCGAACCGGGACTCCGAAAGGCCGATCTCCTCCGCGTCGGCGCGAAGCTTGTCCTCGGGGTACTTCTCCCACCGGTCCAGCAGGCCTGCCACCTGGCGCCGCTGCTCGTCCTCGACCTCCAGGATCTCGGTGAAGATGGCGTCGAGCAGCACCCGGTCGCTCATCCTGAGCACGTACATGTCCTCGGTGGCACCGAGCCCTGCCATCATGGCGTGGATCAGCTCGATGAACTCGACCTCGACCGCGCTGGAGGAGGAGCCGAACAGGTCGACATTGATCTGCCAGTGTTCCCTGACCCTGCCGCGCTGCGGACGCTCGTAGCGGAAGCAGTTGGGGTGGGAGTACCAGCGAACCGGAAACGTCAACCGCCCCAGATTGCCCGCGATGATGCGCGCCACCGACGGCGTCATCTCCGGGCGCAGGGCAAGGCGCCGACCGCCACGGTCGGTCAGCGTGTACAGCTGCTGCTCGACGATCTCGCGGCTGCTCTTGGCCTCGTAGATCTCCGTCAACTCCAGGACGGGCCCGTCGTAGCGCTGGTAGCCGAAGACCTCGATGACCTCGTAGAGGCGCTGGAAGACCTGCTGCCGGACCGACATCTCCTCCGGCAGGAAATCTCGGGTGCCTCGGTATGGTTCGGTCGGCAGGTACTTGCCCACGGCGCAGATCCTTCGATGACGCTCGGGTTGTTCGGAACACCACAACAGTAGTCGTAGCCCCGTGGCGCCGGGACGACCGCCGCCGACGGCCGTGCCGGGGGCAGGCGCAACCGTGTTCGACTCCTCCACTAGTGTTTCAGCCGTTCCACGGATCAGGCCCGTGGACGTCCGGGTTCGGGGTCGGAGAACGTGGTGGGTGTGAAAGCCTTCGCCGGTTCGATTCCGAACCCCGCGCGCTTGTGGTCAGCGCAACGCCGGAGCCCGGGCAGGGTCCGGCGTTCTGTCGTAACCGTGCGCGCAGATGTAGGTACCGGTTACCCCAACCAACTGCTGTCCGGGTTCACCCGGTCACGCTACGTTGGTTACCGAACGATCCGACTTCATCGAGGAGTCCGACACATGCCCGGTGTGGAAGAGATCCGCGCGGGGATCGCCCTCGCGAACGAGAAGGCTTCCGCAAGCATCGCCGCTCTGCAACAAGCCGCCCAGTCACTGGAGGAGGCGCAACAGTCACTGGCCCAGGCGACCTCGGGCAGCACGCAGGAAGAGGTCAACCAGGCGCACGGGTTGCTGGCGGAGGCACTGCAGGGCATCAACGGCACCCAGAGCACGATCCGGGCCTGCATCTCCTCGGCCGAGAGCTACTCGGCCCGGCTGTAGCGGAACGGGCACCTCATGTCAACCGAGCAGCTACGCCAGTCGCTCACCGAGATCCTCGGTGTGGTCGCAGATGCCCGCGCCAACGCGGCCAGAGCCAAGGAACTGCTCGGTGAGTTCGAACGGGTCGTCACCGACGTGCAGGCCCAGGCCAAACCGTGGTTGCCGCCGCAACTGTCTCGTGCCGTGGAACAACTCGACACCCAGCACGGGCGACTCGACGGTGTCACCGAACTGCTGGACAGCTACCGGTCGAGGTTGTAGGCGAAGGTATGCGACGCAAAGTCCGCGAGCAGCGCGCTCGCGTGCTGGCCGCGCTAGATCGACTGCGGCAGCAGATCGGGCTGGCTCTCGGTTCGGCGCGCAACGCGCGCGAGGCCGCCGAACTGGAGCTCGCCAGGCTCGAGTTGGAGCGGCTCGTCGTCAAGGCGGGCATGGAACGGGCTCCTGACGATCCGGAGGTGGCCCGCAGGTCGAGCGAGCCCGCCATGGCCGACGTCCTCGAATGGCTGAGCAACGTCCGCGGCCAGTTCTACTCCGACTGGGCCGACGGTCCCAGCCGGTTACGCGACCTGGTGGCGGCCGCCGCGCCGGGGCCAGCGGGAAGGCCACCGGGGGAGTGGCTCGGCCGGGTCGGCACCGGTGACGGCATCAAGGTGCCGCAACTGTGGCGAATCGGCTCCTCCACAGTGGATGGTTCGACTGCTGGGAGGAGTCACCGGACGAGGCTGACGTTCGACGTGGCGGTACCGCTGCTCGACGAGTCCCATCTGGCGATCACCTCGGCACCGAGGACGCGCCCGAGCGTGGACGCGCTGGTGGAAACCCTGCTGATGCGCGTGCTCAGCTCGTTCGAGCCCGGCGCGGTCAAGGTCCACCTGTGGGATGTCGGCAAGCTCACGGCCGTTCTGCCCAACTTCTACTCGCTGAGCAGAACGAGCGCGCTGACCGTGCACGACCCGACCAGACTCGTCGACCTGCTGGACGAGTTGTCAGGACACGTTCGCCGAATCCATGCCCGCACGCTGCAGGCCGGTTACCCGTCGCTGCGGGCGATGCGCGAGGCAACGGGCAGGCGCACCGAGCCGTGGCGCATCGCCGTGCTGTACGGCAACGGCGAGGACCTGCCGCCGGAACGGCTGCGGGAACTGAAGCGGGTGGCCAGCGGTGCGCTGGAAGCGGGCATCTCGCTGATCCTCGTCGACGTGCCGACGGTGCTCGGCGGTGCGGTGGAGACGATCAGCCTGCTGGACGAGCGGCGCGCCATCAGCAGCATGACCGGCACCGACCTCGTCGTGGACCTCGATCCGCCGCTACCCGCGGGTCAGGTCGCCACCGCCAGCGCGCGGATCGCCGACGCACTCGTGGCCAAGCAGGGTGGTCCCCGCTCCTTCGCCGATCTGCTGCCCGCCGAGTTCGGGCAGCAGCATTCCGCCCGCGAACTGCGCGCACCGGTCGGGTTCAACGAGGGTGAGCCGGTGGAGGTGGTGATCGGCGACGCCACCCCGCACGCGCTGATCGGCGGACCGAGCGGGTCGGGAAAGACGAACTTCCTCTACGTCCTGCTCGCGGGCCTCACCTCCAGGTACTCGCCGGACGAACTCGCGCTGTACCTGCTCGACTTCAAGGAAGGGGTTTCGTTCGCGGGCCTCGCACCCGGCAAGAAGGACGAGAGCTGGCTGCCACACGCGCGGCTGGTCGGGGTCAACGTCAACACCGACCGCGAGTTCGGCCTCGCGCTGCTGCGGTTCCTCTCCGACGAGATGCGCAGCCGGTCGGCCGCCGCGAAGGAGCACGAGGTCACCAATATCGCGGAGTTGCGGGAGCAGGACCCGCAAGGACGCTGGCCCCGCATCGTGGCGGTGATCGACGAGTTCCAGTACCTGTTCGCCGAACGCGACAACGTCACCGCCCTCGCCACCTCACTGCTGGAGGACCTGGCCCGCAGAGGCCGTTCCCAGGGCATTCACCTGATCCTTGCCAGCCAGGACATCGCGGGCATCGAGGCGTTCTGGGGCAAACCCGCGGTTTTCGAGCAGTGCACGCTGCGGATCGCGATGCCGAAGGCGCGCAGGGTGCTGGCCGAGACCAACCAGGCCGCCGTGGCCGCGCCCCGCTGGCACGCCGTGGTCAACCACGAATCCGGTGTCGCGCACGGAAACCAGCTCGCGCACGTCCCCGACGCGAGCGGCAGAGGTGTCTTTCCCGCGCTGCAACGACAACTGTGGCAACGCTATGCCGGGCACGGCAGGCCCAGGTTGTTCGACGGCGCGCACGCTCCCACGCTCGAGGAGTCGGAGGCGTTCGCGGCGGCCACACCGACCGAGCGACCGCGCGCCCTCATCGGCCAGGCGATCGAGGTCGCCGACCGCGCACACGGCGTGGAACTGCCGGCCGCACCAGGAAGGAACCTCGCGGTACTCGGTACCAGCACGAGGGAAGCGCTGTCCATCCTGGACTCCGCGACCCGGTCGCTGGCCAGGCAGCACCAGCCGGGCGAGGCGGAGTTCGTGCTCTGCTGCCTCGTCGAGTCGTGCTTGCCCACGGTCGCCCGGCTTGCCGACACGCTTGGCTCGCAGAGCCACAAGGCCCGTCTCGTCGCCGCGGGCGAACTCGGCGAGACCATCACTTCCCTGGCCACCGAACTGTCCGAGGAGGACGTGGCGAGGTATCTCGTGCTCTACGGCGTCGACGCCGCGCTTCCCGCGCTGGAGCGCAAGGAACCAGGCACGCAGAGCCCGCTGGAGGCGTTGCGGCTGCTGCTGAAGCAGGGCCCCGGCCACCGGACACACGTGCTCGGCTGGTGGCGGGCGGTCGCGAGGCTGAAGGACACGCTCGGCTTCGCCGGTACCGACGACATCGGCGCATGGGTCGCGCTCGACGTACAGGGCAACGAACTGGCGCCGTTCTGCGCGGGACAGCTGGTGCAGTGGTCGCCCCGGCCCGGCCGCGCGCTGTTCTTCGACCGAACGATCCACGGCTCTCCCGAGGTGGCCATCCCGTTCCGACTGCCGGAGACCGAAGATGAGTGACGAACCCACGGCGGCCGTTCGCTACAAGGACATCGTCGGCCTGGCCCGCAAGGCCGCCGACGACCTGCGAACGTGGGAGCTGGCCAGAGCCGAGGAGCTGACAGCGATGATCGCCGCCGCCGAGGAGCGGGTGTCGGCGGCGGCGGAACGGGAACGAGCGGTCACCGAACGCGCCAACCGCTGGTGGCGCATGGCCGGCGACAACGTGTCGCGGCTGTCGTGGCTGGAACCGGGAGCGGACCCCGAACCGGTCTCAACCGCCAGGGGTGAATGGCTGGACCGCTACACCGAGGAGATCCGCACCGCCTACCAGGAACTCAACCAGGCGATCCTGCGCCTGAGCTGGCGGGCCCGCTGAGCCCCGGGGACGACCCGGCTAGGACTTGAACCGCCTGGAGAGCGTGGAGACGAGCGCGCGGAAGCCACCTTTCGCGCTCGCGGCGATGACGGTAGCCCAGTCGAAGTAGTCGCGCCACAGCACGATGCGGCCGTCACGCACCTCGAACGTGCCGCACACCCAGAACCCGGCGCGCCACGGCCCTGACTCCAGCACGTCCGTGCGCTCTGTCAACACGATCGGGCCGTCCTCGGCGATGTGATGCACCTTCACCTCGAAACCCGAGCCGTACTTCTGCATCATCCGCATCTGCTTCTCGAACGCGGCGATCCCTCGGGCGGGTGGCAGCGGCACGTTCTGGTACACCACGTCCTCGGCCACATAGGTCAGCGCCTTGTCGATGTCGATCGCCTCCAAGGCGGAAAGGAACGCCTTGACCGTTTCCTTGGGGGAGGTGGTTTCGGGCATCGGAACTCCTCGCGGTCCGGACCGGTTACCGGCTCGACCGTACCGCGCGTCGCGTGTTGTCGCCGCTCGAGGCCGGGTATCGCTCACGGCGCGGGTTCGGTGATGAGCGCCTCGCAGCTTCGCGCCACGGTTCTGGCCGCGTGGCGTTCCGCCGCACCGAACACCGGGTTCTCCGAGTATGCCCGCCACACCCGCAGTGCAGCGGCGGCGGCCTGCCGCAGTGGCGGGCCCTGTACCTGGGCGCCGAGCCGTTCCTGCGGCTGCAGCCCGTAGCCGCCCGCGAGCCGGATCGCCTCCTCGCGCAACTCCTCCGGCAACCTCACCCTGCCGGTGCTGACCGTGGCGAGCAGCCGCAACTCGTGGAACTCGTGCGCTCCGGCGAGCGTGCGTTCCAACTCGCCTACGAGCGGCGCCGCCGAGGGGCGTGGTTCCATCCGCAACACCACGTCCAGCCCGATCAACGCCGAACGTGCCTTGAGCACCGGCGCCCGGTCGGTGAAGTAGAGCGAGATCGCGTCGCGCAAGTCACCCAGCCCACTTCGCTGGGCCAGCTGTGTGGACAGTGCGGCACGGGTGTCGGCTCCCCTGCGGATCAGCGTGACGGCCAGCCGGATACCGAAGAGTCCGAACCTGCCCAGCAGCCGTTCCCGCTCCGGGTCGGCGGCGAACCGGTCGGCCGACAGCAACAGCGGCTCCAACTCCTCCTTCGGAGCGGCCGCCAGCCCGGCCAGCAGTTCGAACTCGTCGTCGGACAGCGTCCTGCCGCCGCTCGCGGCAAGCCCGGCCACCGCGATGACGTCCTGGCACAGCACGCTCAGCTCGCCCTCCTTGCGGTACTTGCGGGCGACCTGTCGTGCCGAGATGAGCGCATCGACCCGGCCACCACCGAGTTCGTCCGCGCGGGAGAGCACCGCGACCGAGTTCACCGCGGCAACGCGAGCCACCGGGTGGTCCTGCACGGCCCGCAGAAAGGCCAGGTCCGCGTTGTGCGGGTGGCCCATCAGGTACAGCACCGCGTCGGCCTCCATGCAGATCGACTCCACCGCGCCCGGCTCCATGTCCGGCCCCACCGCAGGCGTGTCGATCAAGGTCAGTGGCGACTGCGACCTGGCAGGTGGCACCTGATACCACGCCATGCCCTGCCCGCCCTCGGTCGCGACACACTCACCGGCGATGGCGTTGACGAGAGTGGACTTGCCGGTGGCGGGGCCCCCCACGACGGCCAGCCGCAACGGGTCGGTGAAGCGCGCGAGGTGGCGACGCAGCCAGTTGATCGCCCTTGGACTGTCCGCGTAGACGTCGAGTGCCTGGTTCAGCAGGGTCCAGGCGCGGTCCGGCAGGTTCACGCCGTGAGCCCGCGGACGGCAGACATGCCCGCGAGTGCCTGGCCGCGTCTGCGCAGCAGGTCGAGCTGTTCGATGCCCTTGGTCAGTTCACGGGTGGCCGTGCCACGCTGCGCGGTCTCCGCGTCGATGACCTGCTTGATGCGCTTGGCCGTCTCCGAGATCTCCGCGCGCAGCTCGTGCGCCACAGCCGTGCAGCGGTCACGCAGCTCCCTGTGGATCAGACGCACGGTGTCCTTGCTCTCCTTGCCGTAGGTGAGGAAGAAGTCGTCGACATGGCGGTGCGCGGCCGTGCGCGCGGTCGCCTGGCGCCGCTTGAGCCGGTTGCCTCGCTCCTCGAAAACGCTCTTGGCGCCGAAGGCCACGCCCGCACCGATCGAGATCGGGTTGATCAGGTCCATCCCGGCCAGCGTGGTGGCCAGACCGAACATCAGCAGACCGCTGTAGGAGCCTCGCATGCCGACGAACAGCTTCTGCCCGATGGTGAACCGCTCCACCGTGGGCATCCGCAGGTCCCCTACGTCGTTGCGGTAGACGTCGTCGAGCAGGGTCTCCGGCGCGAACACCTCCGGCCGGTGCGGCGCGATCTGGGCGGCGAGCTTGCGTGCGATCCACTCGAACCGGTCGAGCAGCCAGTTCGAGTTGGCCTCCGCCACCGCCTTCAGGTTCTCGCGCAGCCAATCCTCGAACTCGTCCCAGTCCTTGGCCGGGTCGGCCACCTCGAAGTACTCGTCGGCCTCCCGCAGGATGCGTCGTGTGCGGTCCCTCAGGTCGAAGTCCAGGTCCGCCATCAGGTCAGCGACCTCGTCGGAGAGCACGGTCTGCCAGCGGGCCGATTCCCGCTGCAGCTCCTCCAGTTGCCTGGCGGCGGCGCGCCAGCGGGCGGTCAGCTCGTCGTTCGCGCTTGCCTGCACCTGCGACAGCCGCTCGCGCAGCGGCACCACGAGCTGGTCGACGGTCATGCGGGTGAGCGCGCTCACCGAGCGGCGGCGCAGCAACTCCACCTGACCCATCAGGTCCCGATGCAGGTAGGAGACCAGTGCGCCGTAGCCGGACTCCTCGTTCAGCACCGAGTCGCCACTGCGTGCCGCGGCGAGCCGCAACGCCGCGGACACCGGCAACACCGTGGCGGGAAAGCCTCCCCTGGCCAGGCGGGCACGGTTGCGCTCGGCCACGAGCCGCCAGCCGGGAACCAGGTCGATCTTGGTGAGCACCACCACGACGGTGGGGCACAGTGTGCTGGCCCGCTCCAGCAGGTCCAGCTCGGCGGGGGTCAGCTCCCTGGTGGCGTCGCTGACCAGCAGTACGGCGTCGGCCTGTGGCAGCACGGACAGCGTGGCGCGGGTCAGTTCGGAAGCATCCGGCCCGACGGGTGGGGTGTCGACGAGGGCCAGCCCAGACTCGAGCAGCTTGCGCGGCAGCCCGACCTCCGCCCTGACGACGCCGGGTTGCTTGTTGGCCTGCGCGGTGACCGACTCGGCCGCGACGGGGACCCGGTCGGCGCTCTCCAGCGCGGGCGTCACCTCGCCGGTGACGAGCGTCCCCACGGGTGAGGCGGCGTGCTCGACGATGGCGGGCACGGTGGTGGTCACGTCGTCGCCCGTGGCGCACACCGGCGCGTTGAGCAGGCCGTTGATCAGTTGGCTCTTGCCCTGGCTCGACTGGCCGAGCACGATGACGCGCACCTTGGGCGTGACCAGTTCGGACCTGCGCAGGCGCAGGCGCTGCACCAGGTCCGCGCGGTCCTGCGCCGCACAGGCCTGGATGGTCTCATCCAGCACGTCGAGCCAGGGCGAAGCCATCATCGGACGGACAGTGTGCCCTGTTAACTCTCCGCAGTGAAGGCTGGGCTCGTGATTTCACCGAGCCCAGCCTGTTATCACTCCGAAACCGCAGGTTGTCAGTGCCCGAGGTCCAGGTCACCAACACTCGGCGTGTCCGACAGCAACTGCTGGCCGGTGTCCGCCACACCGCCGAGCGGGCTGGAGCTGACGGCGTCGGTCACCTGGTCGGCGCCGGGCAGGTCCTGCGGGGCGGGCAGCGGGTTGGCCACCGGCAGGTCGGGCAGCGACGTCGGCAGGTCCACCGGCAGGTCGACCGGGAGGTCGGTGGGCACGTCGGCGGGAAGCTCGGCGGGCACGTCGACCGGCAGCGAGCCGGTCTCCGGGACGCTGCGCGCCACGTCAGCGGCGGTGGACGGCAGCTCGGTCGGCACGTCGACGGGCAGGTTGGCAGGCACGTCGGCCGGCAGGTTCGCCGGAAGGTCGGCGGGCAGGTTGGCCGCGTCCGGCACGTCGACCGGAGCGATGCCGCCCAGCGCCGCGCCACCGGAGGTCACGTAGGTGGCCAGCGTGCTCGCGGCCGCCTCGCTGCCCCTGCTCAGCGCGTCGGTGTCGAGACCCTCGGCGAGGTCACCCGTGGTGTCGAGCTCGGGGATGGCGGGCGCGGAAGGCGTGCCCGAGAACTCGACGCCGTAGGTGCCCAGCGGGGTGTCCAGCGAGCCACCCGCGACGAAGGAGTTCAGGGACGCGGCCCCGCTGCCCTCGACCGAGATCAGGTCGCTGTCGAGCGCCGCGCCACCGGCGATGCCGTCCGCGCTGGCCGCCGAGAAGGCGCCGAGGTCGGCCCGCTCGGAGTCGATCGCGAGGTCGCCGACAACGCCGTCGAGGCCCGCGTCGAGCATGCCGGTGCCGCTGGCGAAGTCGTTCTCGAACGAAGCACCGCCGCCGGAGCTCTCCAGGCCGACGCCACCGAGGCCCGCGAAGTGCCCCGCGACGGAGTCGACGCTGGAACCGATGTTGGCGCCGTCGGTGCTCAGCGAGCCGACCACCTCACCGGTGGCGACCTGGGTGGTCCACTCGATGGCGCCGGTGACGCCGTCGAGACCGCCGGTGCCGCCCGCGGCGAAGTCACCGAGGGCGGAGGTCATGCCGCCGTGGAACTCCGAGCCCTCCATGCCGCCGAGGCGCTCCATACCCGCCACGTCGGCCACGTTCTGCAGCTGCGCGATGGCGCCCTCGAGGCCGCCCGCGCCCACGGGCAGGTCCGCAAGCGAGCCCAGCGAGCCCGCGTCCGGCAGCTGGCCGTAGTCCATCACCAGCGGGATCACTTCCTGCACGTCCTGCGCGGTGATGTCGCCGAGCCCGGCGCAGCCGAGCGCGTGGGCGGGGTCGTCGGCGAACGCGGCACGAGCGGCGCTGTCGTTGAGCAGGTTCAGCACGAAGTCGTGCAGCGTCTGCTCCTGCGGCGCGACCTCACAGGCCTCGGAGCCCTGCTGGCCCTCCGGCGCGGTGGTGGCGGTGGCCTGCGGTGCGGGCTCGGCCACGGTCGCCTCCTGCGAGACCTGGCCCTCTTCCTTCATCAAGGGAAATCTCTCCTCGTTCGGCTATGTCTTGGGGCGAGCGCGTCCGGGGCGTGCTCGCCGCGGCAGACGTTATGAGTTCACCGAGTACGAGGGCATCGGGGATGGGTCCGGATCGTTACCCGCGTGGAACCCGGCCCGGATTAGGGGATTAGGGGATCGTGCCGTCGCGGCTTCGGGGGTGTTGTCCCCACACACCGCTTTGGTACGAAAGGACCCAACACTGGACCGCCGAAGCAACCGACCGTGAGGAAACGCCGCAGATGCGCTATGTGCTGGGCATTCACCTCGGCGCGACCCGTGCCACCGCGGCGGTGTCCAGGTACCAGGGGGGCCCGTGGGGCCCGCCCGAGGTGGTGACGCTGTCGGCCGGCGCGCCGTGGGTCGACGCCGTGGTGTACGTCTCCCGCGACGGCGACCTGCTGGTCGGCCAGGCGGCCCTGCACCGCGCGCCCGCCGAGCCGGAACGTATCGCCCGGTCCCCCCTACACCGAACGGGTGACCCAGTGCCGTTCGTGCTCGGCGACGTGTCGTACCCGGCCGAGTCGCTCGCCGCCGCGTTGATCGGCTGGGTGGCCGACAGGGTGGCCGAGGTGGAGGGATCGCAACCGGAGCGCATCGTGGTCACCCACCCGCCGAGTTGGTCGGCGTTTCGGCGCGGGCTGCTGCACGAGGCGCTCGACCAGGCGCAGCTGCCCGGCGTGCTGGCACTGCCCAGTCCGATCGCGGCGGCGGAGAGCTGCCTGTGGAACCAGGACATCGAGGTGGGCAAGGCCGTCGCGGTGTGTGCGATCGGCGGGGAACACGTCGAGACCGCCGTGCTGCGCAGGGGCCCGCTGGGGTTCGAACTGCTCAACCACGCGGGCGGCGAGGCGGCGGCCGGTTCCCAACTCGACGATTTGCTGATGCGCCACGTGCTGCCGCGCGCGGGAATCGACGAGAACGACCCCGGCGCCATGGCGCGGCTTCGATCCGCCTGCATCGCCGCCAAGGAGCGGCTTTCCCAGGTTCCCGAGGTGATCGTGACCGAGGAGGTCTATCTCAACCGCGAGGAGTTCGAGCACCTGGCGAGGCCGGTACTCGGTGCGGCCGTGAGCAGGCTGGAACGGCTGGCGTCCACCGTCGCACCCGAACAGCTGGCGTGCGCGACTCTCGCCGGTGGCACCGCCCGCATCCCCCTTGCCACGCGACTGGCGCAGACTATGCTTTCGTGCCCTGTCGCGGTCGACGAGGACCCCGGCACCGCGCTGTGCCGAGGTGCCGCGCTCGCCGCGCAACCACGGCACGAACCCGCACCCGAGCCCGCACCGGCGGAGACCTCAGGCACGCTCGTCACGGGCAGCCACGAGCTACCCGCCGTGTTCGGGCAGGCCGACGAGGAGCTCGAACCGCCGCCACCACGGCCGCCGGTGGAGATCACTCCACTCGAGCCACCGAAGCGGCGGTTCTCCCTCGCCCGCAAGGGCGGCTCCTCGACAACCGAACGAGACGAGGACCGTTGATCGCAACGCACTCCGACATCGTGCTCGACGATCCGACGCGCGAGCTGTGCGCTGCCGTCGCGAGCGGGCGGCTCAAGCCGGCAAGGCTCGCGATCGTCGCGCCGGGTGGTTACGGCAAGACGGCAGTACTGGACCAGCTCGCCCTCGGTTGCGAGCGCGGCGGCGTTCCTACCGCCCGCTTCGGCGAGCACGACGGAGCCGAGCTGGTGCTCGTCGACGACGCCCACGAACTGGCGGAGCCGCAACTGGCGCGGCTGCGCGAACTCGCTGAGAACGAACGCACCGGGCTGGTGATCGCCACCCGGCCCTGGCCGAGGTCGGCGGACCTCAACGGCGCGCTGGCACGGCTACGCGGCCAACTCGTACTGCGGCCACTCGACCGCCAGCGGGTCGCGGCGCTGCTCGGCAAGGAACGCGCGGGGCTGGCCGAGTTCGTGCACAAGCAGACCGGCGGGGTTCCCGGCTTCGTGACCCGGCTGGCCACCGCCATCGGTGAGGAACCGGAGATTCCGGCACGCGCGCTGGCGGAGTTTCGGCCCGAACTCGACCGGCTCGGTCAGGACACGCTGCTGCTCCTGCTCGCCGCGAGGGCGGGCTCGGGACTGGACGCCGACCTGCTGGGCGGGTTGCTGGGCCGTGACCACGCGGGTGTCGCCGATGCCGTGGACGCCGCGCGAGCGACCGGACTGCTCGCCCATGACGGCGCACTGCTGCCGATCGCGGCGCGAGCGCTCGACGCGCTGGTGCCTGCCGACCGCAGGTTGGCCGTGTCGCAGCGGCTCGTCCGGCTGCAGCTGCGGCGGGCCGGTCCGGTCCTCACGCTCGTCCGGCCGTTGCTCGGCAGCGGCTACACCGGCACAGAGGCCGCGGCCGCGTTCGAAGCCGCGGCGGCCGAAGCGGCCGACACCGATCCTGCGCTGGCCGCCAGGCTGCTCTCCGCCGCTGTCGACGCGGGCAGGTCGCCGACGGCCGTCGGGGCCCGCTGGGCGGAGGCCGCCGCCCGCACCGGCGATCTGGACACCGCGCTGCGGCTGGCCGACCAGGTGATCGCCGACCCGCAGGCGCCCGAGCGGGGCCAGGCGGCGCTGACGGCAGGCACCGCGCTCGTGCACCGCGGTCAGCTGGCGCGAAGTGCCGAACTGTACCGCTGGTCGGCGACGGAATTGTCCGAGCTGTACGCCGTGCTGTGCCTGGTCGGCACGGGCAGGCTCGACGAGGCACGAGCGGTTCGTCTCGAACCCGGCAGCGCACAGCCGCCGACGCTGTTGTCCGGCGCGATGTCCGCCATGGCGCGTGGCGTGCTGGAGTCGGTGACCGGTGTCGCGTCGGGCGCGCTGTCCACACTGGTCAACGCGGCGGAGATGCTGGAGCCCGCAGGCGGCTCACCGCTGCTGCCGGAAAGCCCTTCCGCGCTCGGCGCACTGGTGGGTATCCACTGTGGTGAGTTGGAGATCGCGCAGGCCCTGCTGGAACGCGCGATCGCCGCCGAGTCGGGTGGCCGAGTGTTGGCGAACCGGCACCGGCTGCTGCTCGCCTGGATCGCGATGGTTCGTGGCGACACCGAGCTCGCGACGCAGCGGCTGGCAACGGTGGAGTCCGACCTCACCCCGAGGGACTGGCTGTTCGCGGTGGGGCTTCGGGCAGGACTCGCCCGCAGAGCCAGCGACCTCGCCGGGTTGCGCACGATCTGGGGCGAGGCGTGCGAGGCGGTGATGCGCCACCGGGTGGATGTGTTCACGTTGTTGCCGTTCGGGGAGTTCGTCGTGGCCGCGGCGAGGCTCGGCGATCGCGACCGGCTCGCCCTCCACGTCAGGCAGGCAGGCGAGCTGCTGCACGCGCTCGGCGACCCACCACTGTGGAGCACGCCGCTGCACTGGAGCGGGCTGCATGCGGCGATCATGGCAGAGCAGCAGGCGGAGGCGCGCGAACATGTCGCGGCGCTGGCGAGCGGGGCCGACCACAGTCGCTACCACGCCGTCGTCGCCGAGGCCGCGGCATGCTGGCTCAACGTGCTGACCGGCGCCGTCGACCCGCAACGGGTCGAGGCCGCGGCGAAGGGACTGCACGGCGTGGGGCTGTGGTGGGACGGTGCCCGGCTGGCCGGGCAGGCCGCGATCAGGACCACCGACCGTGCCGCGATGGTGTCCCTGCTCGACTGCGCGCGGATACTGCAGGGGCGGTCGAGCGCGGGCTCGGCGACGCCGGGCCGCACACCCGCGCTCAGCGAGCGGGAGCGGCAGGTCGCCGAGTTGGTGGTGGCGGGCATGACCTACAAGCAGGTCGGAGACCGGCTTTTCATCTCGGCGAAAACGGTGGAGCACCACATGGCCCGCATGCGGCAGCGGTTGGGAGCCACCAGCCGCAGCGAGTTGCTGGCGCAGCTGCGCGGCATTCTCGCCGAGGAGTCGTGATGCCCGGTTACGGCCGTGGCCGTGCCGAGGTGGTGGACTCGCGGATCACCAGTTCCGGCCGCAGCCGCCGGGAGGCGACCTGACCGCCGCGCAGCAGTTCGCCGAGCAACTCCAGGCCGATTCGGCCGATCCGGTGCATCGGTGAGCGCACCGTGGTCAGTGGCACGGGCAACTCGGCTGCGATCGCAGTGTCGCCGAATCCGGCCACGGCGATGTCGGTGCCCACCCGGATGCCGCGGTCTCGAAGCGCGCCGACAGCGCCGAGCGCCGCGGCGTCTGTCACCGCGAACACGGCGGACGGTGGGCGCGTGGCCTGATCGAGCAGTCGTGCGGTGGCCTCGTGCCCGCCGCGCTCGTCGAACGCGCAGTGGGTGAACCGGTGCGTCGGCAGCTCGATGCCTGCGTCGGCGTAGGCGTCGAGGAAGCCTTGTGCGCGGTCGATCCCGGTGCTGGCGTACGGCCGGCCCGCCACCACCGCCACGTCGGTGTGGCCGAGGCCGAGCAGGTGGTCGGCGACCATCCGGCCGCCGACGTAGTCGTCACAGGTCACCGCGGGATACCCGGCCGCACGCCGATTGACGAGCACGAACGGTGTGCCGCGCGCGGAGATCTCGGCGAGCAAGGCACCGTCCACAACGGCGTCACCGAAGATGATGCCGTCCACCCGCTGGCCGAGAGCCAGTTCGGCGCGGGCCCGCCGCAGGGCGGGCACGTCCTTGGTGCTGGTGATGATCGTCGACAGGCCCCGCTCGCCCGCCGCCTCCTCGATGCCCTCGCAGATCGCCGCCAACACGGTGTCCGACAGCCGGGGCACGAGCACCGCGACGAGGTTGCTGCGCTTGGTGCGCAGGCTGCTGGCATGCGGGTTGGGCCGGTAGCCGAGTTCGTCGGCCAGCTTTCGGACTCGTCGGATCGTCGCGCTGGACGCCGCGCGCTGGGTTTCGCCAGGCTTGGCGTGCAGCACGCGGGAAACGGTCGAGACGTGCAATCCCAACCGATCGGCGAGCGTGCGAAGCGTCACCGGGGGGTCGCTGACCTCGCCCACGCCACCGCTCCCGCCTTTGGTTCGACCGGCATTCGACGATCAGCCGGGGACTCGATCGAGTTCCCACGTGCTTGGCGCGCAGCGTACCCAAACGTTTCTGGTCCGATATGGACGAGGTCGGCGCCAAGAGCTCACGGGATGTCGCTGTCGCGAAGAACGTTCAGTTGCGCGAGGTAGGCCTCGCTCATCCGGTCGTAGTGATCGGCGAGGAAATCCAGTTCTTCGGTGGTGCAGTCGGCCACGACCTGCTCGACCTGCTCGCCGTATCGCGCATACAGTTGCCTGCCCCGGTCGACCTTCTCAGGCACGGGCGTGACGATGACCCTGCGCCGGTCGGCGGGATCGCGCTCGGTGGTGATGTAGCCTGCGCGTTCCAGCCGGCGAAGCATTCCGGTAACGGCTCCGGTGGTGAGCTTGGTCTGATCCGCCAGCCGGCCCGCCGTGGCCTGTCCTGCTTCCATGAGGAAGTCCAGGCATTCCATGTCGGTCACGGTCAGGTCCAGCTTGGCCGCGATCGCGAACCGGAACATCACCGACAGCCGGGACGACTCCCTGCCCGCGCGCATGAAACGCTCCATCGCGCGCCTGCGGGGGGCAGCGTTCACACCGTTTCCGGCACCGTCACCCGGTGCAGCTTCGGCAGTACGCGCATCATCAACCATTTCTGTATTCCATCAGTCGTCAGGCGGCGCATCATGGCTGCCGCGCTGTCGACGGCCTTGAAAGCGTAACGCTGCATCTCGGTCTGGTATGCGGCGACCGCGGCCGCCACCGAGGTGCCGTTGGCCTGGCTGTCGAGCAGCTTGCGACCCAACAGGGCCGCGTCTTGCAAGGCGGTGTTGCCGCCGTGGGCACCGAACGGCGGCATGGCGTGAACCGCGTCGCCCAGCAGCGTGGCACGGGGCAAGGACCATGTCGTCGGCCGCTGTCCGACGACGAACCTGCTCAACACCGTCGCGTCGTCGTCGGCGGTGTCGATCAACCTCGCGATGAGCGGGTGGAATCCGTGGGCGAGCCGGGCGGCGAGCGTGCGCAGGCCAAGCGGGTCGGCACGGATCTCCTCGGGTACCTCCGCTGTGTGGAGCGTGAGTCCCCACATGACGTAGTCATCGCAGGGCGGCGGCTTGTGGTCCGGGGCGAGCCGGTCGAACACCGCTTGCGGCGGTTCGGGAAACCGCATCGAGGTGAAGAAGAACGAGCGGCCAGGCGCCTTTCCCAGCGCCAGTACGCCGCTCGTTCTCAGCACGTCCGGGACCACCTGCTTGCCGTGCTGCTCCAGTGGCGTCCGCCCGTAGATCCCGGCCAGCCCGGCACTGACGGGCTCACCACCGGGCGCGATCCGCGCGCGCAACGCCGATCCGATACCGTCAGCACCGACCACAAGCGAGGCCCGCACCGAAGTGTCGTCGGCGAATTCCAGCAGCAGTTCGTCACCGTCCTCCTGCCGCAAGCTGGCGGCAGCCTTGCCGTAGTGGACGCGGTCGTCGAGCCCTACGAGCAGGCTCGATCGCAGTACTTGCCGATCCAGCTGCCGCCCGCCATCCGGGGTGCTGCGAAAGGTGAGCTTGAAGGCGTCACGAAGGCGCTCGTCGGTGAACCGGAAGTGTCCGCCGGGCTCACCGCCGGTCGCCAGCACCAGTTCGTACAACCGCGGCGGAAGGCTCGCCCGTAACGCCGCGAGGCCGTGTTCGTCCGCGGTGATCCGGTAGCCCTGCCGCCGGACGAAGGGGCCCGGGTCCTTCTCGTAAACGTGCACGTCGACGCCTGCCCGCGACAGGTACTGCGCCAAACACAAACCCGACAGTCCCGCGCCGACGACGGCCACCGGCCCGAGCGCACCATTCGATGATCCCATGAATTTACCTTAGTCACTAAGATAATTTTGGGCAAGTCAGACTCGGTTCCACGACGGTCGAGTCGCCGCACTACGACCCCGTGTGAAGAGACGGCGGCTGCGCCCATTAACCTTGCGGCTCGAGATCGCGGCTCGACGGGCACCGAAGTAGCCACTTCGTCGCTGCCCCCACCCGCGCGTGAAACACGCGTGCCCAGTGGGGGTTGGAAGTGGCGCTCGTTCGCCGAAGCGCGGCAGACCTGCGACGTGAAGCGAACGCCGACCGGTTGCACACCTTGCTGTCGGAGCAGGCGAAGTTCCAACTCGACGCACGGGTGGGAATCGGCGAGGTGCGGTCCTGGCGACGAAGCCTCCCCGTGCTGCTGGCAGACCTCGCCGACGCTGGTCTAGGACACGTCGAGGTTCTTCTCGAACACCGGTTGCCGCACAGCCCCAAGCGCGTCGACGCCGTTATCTGCGGTACTCACCCAAGAACCGGCGAGCCGAGCTATGTGCTCGTGGAGCTGAAGCAGTGGTCCAGCGCGGAACTCGTCGCCTACGACCTGGTCCGCGTTCCCGGCTACGGTGCTGACACCCTGTTGCACCCCGTCGAACAGGTGCGCGCCTACTGCCAGTACCTCATCGACTCGACACCGGCCCTCGCCACGCGGCCCCATTTGGTACATGGCATCGCCTACCTGCACAACGCCCAGGAATCAGGCATAGCGTCGCTGAAGCAGCACGCACCGAGTGAGCACGGTCGACTCTTCACGCTGGAGGACAGGGCCGAACTGATAGAGCATCTGCGAGCTGTTCTCGACCGCGAAGGCAGCCGCACAGCCGCACTCGCCTCGGCCGACGACTTCCTGAACTTCCATCATGCTCCGTCGAAGCCACTACTGAACCTCGCGGCCAAGGAGATTCAGGAGCGAGAACAGTTCATTCTGCTCGATGAGCAGAAAGTAGCCTATGAAATCGTCATGCGGGCGCTGCACAAGGCTCGCGCAGCAAGCACGAAGACCGTCGTGGTCGTTCTCGGCGGACCCGGCTCGGGAAAGAGCGCCATCGCATTGAGCCTTGTCGGCGAGCTCGCCCGAAGCGGACGCCCAGTGCACCACGCGACGGGCTCCAGCGCGTTCACCAACACCATGCGCAAGATCGCTGGTAGGCGGAACCGACGGGTACAGGGACTGTTCAAGTACTTCAACAACTACACCGCGGCCGAGCCTCGGGAACTCGATGTGCTGATCTGTGATGAAGCGCACCGGATTCGCGAGACGAGCGTCAACCGATACACCAGAAGGGAAGTCCGCGAGCGTGCGGGCCGACAGATCGACGAACTGATAGACGTGGCGTCGGTCCCGGTCTTCTTGCTCGATGAAAACCAGATCGTTCGGCCAGGCGAGATGGGCTCGCTCGACGAGATCACCGCCGCTGCCGAGGCGAGAGGGTGCGAGCTCGAAGTCGTCCACCTCCACGGACAGTTTCGCTGTGGCGGGTCGACCGCGTTCGACACCTGGGTCGCTCGCCTTCTCGGCCTGGAACCACTGCCGCCGCTGCCCTGGAGCCAACTCGCCTTGCCGCTCGACGACGAGTTCGTGGTCATCAGCGCCGAGTCTCCGCAAGCCATGGAGTCCTGGCTACTGATGAAGCAGGCCGAGCACGGCGGGACCGCGCGGATGGCAGCAGGCTATTGCTGGCCGTGGAGCGACCCGATCATGGCGGACAGCGGCAAGTGTCTCGTCGAAGACGTGGTGATCGGCGACTGGAAGCGACCCTGGAACGCCAAGCCTGACAAGCGAGTTCCGGACGCGCCCGAATCATACTACTGGGCATCCGACGAGCGTGGCTTCGGCCAGGTCGGCTGCATCTACACGGCGCAGGGGTTCGAGTACGACTGGGCGGGAGTGATCTTCGGCCCCGACTTCGTTCGCCGGGACGGGCGGTGGGTGGCGCGGCGAGGGCATTCCCACGATCCCGCGGTCAAGAAGGCCGGGGAACTGCAGTTCGCCGGCCTCATCCGCAACACCTACAAGGTTCTGCTGACGCGCGGCATGCGAGGCGTCTGCCTGTATTCCACCGACGAGGAAACCCAAGCGTTCCTGGCTGAGATGGCGCGCTGACAGGCCGGTTCGGAGATCATCCGGGCAAGTCCCGCTGCCAGCTTTCGCGGGTCAGCGCGTACTCCACGTCTCCGTGCTCGGCGCCCTCGATCGGTTCGGGCCACGCCTGGTGGAACGTACGAACCAGCCGTAGCCCCGCCTTCTCCAGCACCCGCCGGGATGCGGTGTTGACCGCCATCGTGGTCGCGACCAACCGTTGCACGCCGAGCGCGGCGAAGGCGTTGTGAACCAGCGCGCGGGCCCCTTCGGTCGCATACCCCCTCCCCCACACCGCGCGGCGGAGCCGATATCCCAGTTCGATCCCGCCGTCGAGGCCGACGCTGCTCGCGGGCCGCAAGCTGAACCAACCCAGGAAGCTGCCACTGGCCAGTTCGGTGGCGGCGAAGCAGCCGTGCCCGTCCGGAAGTTGGTCGTACTCACGCAGGATCGCGGGCAGGGTCCGCTCAACCACGACGGTGGGCGGCACCGGCCGCCCGTCATCGAGGTAGCGCATCACCTCCGGGTCGCCGTGCAGGGCCGCCAGCGATTCCGCGTCGGCCGCCGTGAAGCGGCGCAGCCACATCCGGCGGGTTCGCAGCACCCCGCCCGAGGCGGGCGAGCATCCGCTCGCACTGTTCACCGTCACGGCCGTCCATTCGCGCTCAGCACCCGACTGTTCCGTTGCGGCCGAGATCGAGGATCACGTCGGCCATCGCCTGCTCGGCCGGGGTCACCACGCGAGAAGCCAACCGGGCGAGCAGGATGCGGCGGCTCGGCGCGTAACCGTCCAGCCGCAGCACCCGCACGTCGGCGCGCAAGTTCGCCAGGGCGAGCCTCGGCGCCAGCGCGATGCCCATGCCGACAGCGACCATCGCCTGCGCCTCCTGGTAGTCGTTGGCTTCGAAGGCGACCGACGGCTCGAACCCCGCGGCATGCGCGGTGCGCGACAGCACCTCCGCCACCGGGTGGTTGTCACCACGGATGATCCAGCTCTCGTCGGCGAGTTCGGCGACGTCCACCGACTCCCGACCGGCGAGCCGGTGCGACTGCGCCACCACGAGCGCCGTCGGGTCCTCGGTCACGACCTTCAGTTCCAGCGAGTCCGCCGTGATGCGTGACCACTCGTACTCCCACAAGAACGCCAGCTCCACGCTGCGGCGGTCGAGCAGATCGAGCAACTGCCTCAGCCGTGCGCTGTGCACGGACAACCGCACACCGGGGTAGGCGCGGCGAAATCCGGTAACCGCGAGCGGCAGCAGCGACGAGGCGACCGTTGGAAAGGTGCCGAGTCGAAGCGATCCTTGTCGTAGGCCCGCGATGTCGTCGAGCCTCACTCGCAGTGCCTCGAGGTTGCGTTCGATGGCGAGCGTGTGCTCCACGATGACGCGGCCCGCCTCGGTGAGGCTGACGCCCCTGTGATGCCGGTCGAGCACGGGCTGCCCGACGTCACTCTCCAGCCGCCGGATCTGCTGCGAGACGGCCGACGGCGTGTACGCGAGCGCGGCGGCCGCGGACGTCATGGACCCGTGGCGGGCGACCTCGGCGAGTAGCCGCAGCCGGACCAGGTCCAGGGGCGCGTTAAGCATGGCTTCATTCTGCATGCACGAATCGCCGCTTGTGCTTACCTCACCCGCTGGACACCATTAGCACGCAAAGCGCGTTCAGATTGCATTCAATGTGAGGTGACAGTGCGTGTTCCGGCAGTGCTGATGCGTGGAGGGACCAGCCGTGGCCTGTTCTTCCACGACCGGGACCTCCCGAGCGAGAAGGCCCTGCGTGACGCTTTCATCCTCGCCGCCTACGGCAGTCCCGACGCCGACCGGCGCCAGGTCGACGGGATCGGTGGCGCGACGTCGAGCACCAGCAAGGTGGCCGTCATCTCCGACGGCAGTCACCAGGGCGTCGACGTCCTGTACGAGTTCGGGCAGGTGTCCATCGACCACGCCCTCATCGACCGCCGGGGCAACTGCGGCAACCTGTCGTCGGGAGTCGGCCCCTTCGCCGTGGATGAAGGCCTGGTCGAGCCGACCGAGCCGGTGACACGTGTGCGCATCCTCAACGTCAACACCGGCAAGGTCATCGTCGCGCATGTGCCCACCAGCAACGGCCGGTTCGACCCGGCAGGCGACTTCGCGCTGCCCGGCGTTCCCGGCACCGGCTCGCGGATCAGGCTGGACTACGAGGACCCTGCCGGAGCCGTCACCGGCGCGCTGCTGCCCACTGGCAGCCCGAAGGACGAGCTCACGGTTCCGGAGCTGGGAACGATCCCGGTGTCGATCGTGGACGCCGCCAACCCGCTGCTGTTCGTGCCGTGGGACGCGCTGGGCCTGAAAGGGACCGAAACTCCCGACGAGATCGATTCCGACCCGGCACTGCTCGCCCGGATCGAAGCGGTGCGCTCCCACGGCGCGGTCCTGGCCGGGATCACCGAGACGCCGGAGGAGGCGACCGCGCGGACACCGTCGGTGCCGAAGTTGACTTTCGTTGGTACGCCGCGAGATTACCTGCTCACCGACGGTGCACTACAGAGCGGCGAGGGCACGACCGTGCGGGCCGCGATGATGTCGATGGGTAGGGTTCACCGATCGTATGCGCTCACGGGCGGCATCTGCACGGCCGTCGCGGCAGGCATTCCCGCAACCCTGGTCGCCGAGGCGGCCGGTGGCGCGAGCGGTGACTGCCTCATCGGACATCCTGCCGGAGTCCTGCCGCTTAGCGCGGATGTGCGGCAGGAAGGCGACGGGTGGCGGGTGGCCTCGGTGACCGGATACCGCACGGCCAGGCGGCTCATGGAAGGCACCGTGCTCGTGCCGGGCCGGTGGGTGGACAGCCGACTCGATGTCGTGAAGCGATAAGGAGACACACAGTAATGAAACGAACAACGATGTTCGGTTCGCGGACCAGGGTCGTGCTGGCGGCGATGGCAGCCGTCGGGCTCGCGGCCGGATGCTCGAACCCGCAGGGGCTGGGCAGCGGTGGAGGCGAGGCGTCTTCGGACATGCCGGCCAGGACCGAGTTGGTCATTCCCTACTCGGAGGGTGGCGGTACCGATACGTGGGCGCGGTTCCTCGCCCCGTATCTCGAAAAGCACGTCGCGGGCAACCCCTCCTTCACACCGAAGAACGTGCCGGGCGGTGAGAGCATCACCGGCTCCAACCAGTTCGTGCAGAGCGGCGGCAAGGACGGCAGCCAGGTCCTTGTCACCTCCGGCACCACGTACTTCCAGGCCCTGCTCGGCCGCAGCGAGGTCCGGTTCGACTTCACCAAGATGCGGCCGCTGATCCTCAACGGCACCGGCGGTGTCATCTACACCTCACCGAGCACCGGCATCCGGTCGGCCAAGGACCTCGCCGACGCGAAGAAGCCGCTCGGCTACGGCGGCATCAGCGCCACCGGCCTCGACCTCACGATGCTGCAGGCCTTCGACGTGCTCGGGATCGACCTCGACGCCACATTCGGTTTCGAGGGTCGCGGCCCGGCGCGGCTGGCTTTCGAACGCGGCGAGGTCAATGTGGACTATCAGACCACCTCCGCCTACCTGACGCAGGTAAAGCCGCTCGTCGACGAGGGCAAGGCGATCCCGCTGATGTCGTTCGGCATCCTGAAGGACGGCGAGATCGTTCGCGACCCCAATGTGCCGGACCTACCCACGGTCGAAGAGGTCTACCAGCAACTGCACGGCAAGGCACCGAGCGGCGCCGCGTACGAGGCGTACCGCGCGTTCCTCATCCCGGGCTATGTCTACCAGAAGGGCCTTTGGGCCAACGAGGGCACACCGGAGAAGATCGTCCAGTCCTACTGGGATGCCGTGGACAAGATCAGCAACGACGAGAAGTTCGCCTCCTCCAGCGAGGACGTGCTCGGCGGATACCCGCTGTACTCCGGCAAGGAAGCCGAGGAGGAGCTGCGGAAGGCGTTCCGGATCGACCCCGCGGTTCGTAAGTACACATTGGACATGCTGAAGCAGTCGTACGGCGTCACGCTCGAGGGCAACTGACACCAGCCTCCGCCGCCGGTGAGCCTGCCCTTCGGGGCGCTCACCGGCGGTGGCGCGACAGCAGCAGTCCTCCCCGTAAAGGACACCTCTTCCATGCTCGACGCGGCACTGAGCGCACTCGGCGCTCTGCTCGATCCCACAACGCTTGCCTTCCTGCTGGCGGGCGTGCTGGCAGGCCTGGTCATCGGCATCATCCCGGGGCTTGGCGGTACCGGAGCGGTCGCCATCCTGCTCCCGTTCGTGTTCATCATCGAGCCACACCAGGCACTCGCGCTGATCGTCGGCGCGGTGGCCGTGGTGCACACCTCCGACACCATCTCCTCAGTGCTCATCGGCATACCCGGCTCGGCGTCGGCGACCGTACTGATGCTCGACGGTCACGAGATGGCCAAGCAGGGTCAGGGCGCGCGAGCGCTCGCCATCGCGTTCCTTTCCTCGATGGCGGGCGGCCTGCTCGGCGCGGTCGGGTTGACCCTGTCGATACCGCTGGCGCGCCCACTCGTGTTGAACCTCGGCTCGCCGGAACTTTTCATGCTCACGGTTCTCGGCATCTCGCTGGCGGCGCTGCTGTCGCGGGGCAACATGCTCAAGGGCCTGGTGGCGGGAGCCTTCGGGCTGCTGCTGGGCGAGGTCGGCGCGGCGCCCGCTGCGGCCGACTACCGGTTCACGTTCGGCACGCTGTTCCTCAACGAGGGCCTGGACCTGGTGGCCGTCGCGCTCGGGATCTTCGGCATCGCCGAAGTGGTTTCGCTGGTTGCCCGCAAGACCAGCGTCGCTGCCGGTTCGGGTATCGGCTCGGGCTGGGGCATCGGGCTGCGTGACGTGTTGCGGCACTGGACGCACGTGCTTCGCGGGGCCTTCGTCGGCATCTGGGCCGGCGTACTGCCAGGCATCGGTGCGACGGCGGGCACGTGGATGGCCTACGGCCAGGCCCGCGCCACCGCGCGGAAAAAGGGCAAGAACAAGTTCGGCAAAGGTGATCCACGCGGCATCATCGCACCGGAAAGCGCGAACAACAGCGTCGAAGCGGGCGATTTGATCCCCACCCTGCTGTTCGGCATTCCCGGTGGTGCCCCCGCCGCGCTGCTGCTCGGCGCGTTGCTGGTGTTCGGTATCGAACCAGGGCCGCGGATCATCACCGATCACCTGGACATCGTTTACACGATCGTATGGGCGTTCGCGCTGGCGAGCGTCATCGGTGCCGCACTGTGTTTCCTGTTCAGCTTCCCGCTGGCCAAGCTCAGCTTCGTGCGATTCCCCGTGCTGGCGGGCGGGCTCATCGTCATCCTGTTCACCAGCGGGTTCCAGGAGTCGCAGCAGATCGCCGTGCTGCAGATCATGCTGCTGCTCGGCGCCATCGGCTGGTTGATGAAGTCGACCGGATTCCCGAGGGCGCCGTTCCTCATCGGGTTCGTGCTGAGCGTGCCGCTTGAGCGCTACTACTACCTGACCGCGAACCTGTACTCGTTCTCCGAGTGGGCACTTCGGCCGGGTGTGCTGGTGATGGCAGCAGTGCTGGTGGTTCCGTTGATACTGGCCGCGCTGCGCTGGGCGAAGGCCCGTGCCGGGCGCAGTGGCGGCGGATCCGCCGACGACGGCGACGCCGAGGGCACGCAGGCACCCCGAACCTGGGAAATGACTGTCACCGGCGGTTTCCTCGTGGTGTTCGTCGGCGGGCTCGTGCTCGCGCAGGGCTACAGCGAGCAGGCGCGACTGGTGCCGACACTGGTGTGTGTGCTGGGCACCGCCCTTGCGGCCCTCGCGCTCACCGTGCAGGTGTACCGTCGCCGAACGCGTGGCCGCGATGACGTGGTTGCAGCGGCGTGGCGGCAGGAACTCGGTTGGGTCGCGCACGCGTTCGGCTGGCTGGTCGGCTTCGTCGTGCTCGTCTACGTGCTGGGACTGCTGCTCGCCGCGCTGGTGTTCGTTCCGGTGTTCCTGCGGCTGGTCGCGCAGCTGCGGCCACGCGCGATCGCGATCTACACGGTCGCACTGCTCGGTGTGCTGGTCGCGTTGCAGACCTTCGCCGACATCGCCCTGCCTGTCGGGTACCTGACGCCCGCGATACTGGTGGCGTAGCAGGTGAACCGCTCTGCAGGACACCGATGGTGGGCGGACGCGGGCCGACTCGCGCAGTTGCTGACGGGCGCGCTGGCGGGCGCGGCCGTGTTCAGTCTGCTACGCATTCCCGCGGCGGTGCTCGTCGGCTCCGTCGTGGGCAGCGCTGTCGCGAACCGCGTCCGCACAGCCGAGTTTCGGCACCCGGCGGTCGGCAGGGGCGTCCGTACGGTGGCGCTGGTGGTACTCGGCTCGGTCGCGGGTGCCCGGCTCGACACAACCACGTTGCACCGGATCGGCGCTCTCGCACTGCCGCTGGCCTGCGGGATCGCGCTGCTGCTCGCGCTGGAGGCGGGGCTGGCGGCGCTGCTCATCGCCCGCTACCGCATCGACCCGGTCACCGCGCTGCTTTCCTGTGCCCCCGGCGGGGTCAGCGAGATCGCGTTGACCGGCAGGGACCTCGGTGCGCGGATGGGTGTGGTGTTGGCCGTGCACATGACGCGCGTGCTGGCCGTGGTGCTGGTGGTGCTGCCCGTTCTGGTCGCCTGGTCGGGGGCGCGGTGAGCGGGGGGATAGCACTGGTGCTGCTGTCCGGCGCCGCGGGCGCCGCGCTGGCACGCCTGCTGCGGCTGCCGTTCTGGCCGCTCATCGGCTCGATCGCCGGAGCAGCCACGGCACGGCTCGTCTCGGGTGCCGATATCCAACTGCCGACTCCCTGGCAGGTCACCGCGCAACTGCTCGCCGGGACGGTCGTCGGCCTGACGATCAAGCCGGGAGTGCTGCGAGAGCTGCGGTCCGTCCTGCTGCCCGGCCTCGTGGTCGTACTCGGACTGATCGGCTTCGGCGTCGGTTGGGGGATTCTGATCGGCTACGCCAGTTCGACCGACGTACCCACGGCCGTCTTCGGCATGGTGCCAGGAGGTGTCGGCGAGATGCTGGCGTCGGCGACGGCCGTGGGTGCCGACGCCGCCGTCGTGGCCGCCATGCACGTGGTGCGGCTGCTCGTGGTGCTTTCAACGCTTCCGCTGTTGCTGCGCCTGGCGCGGGCCTTCGCGAGGCGGTGGGGCAGTGCGGGCTGAACCGACCGTACGGCGGCTGCCGTCACTCACCGAGCATCACCGAAAGCCGAATCTCCCGCGCCCGGCGCATGTGCGCCTTGGCCAGCCGCTCGGCGCTCACGCCGTCGCGCTGTTCGACGGCACGCACCACCGCATCGTGCTCGGACAGCACTTCCTCGGCCCTTCCGGGGTGACCCAGCGTGGACGCCGGGAGCCTTCTCACGGCGTGTTCCACCTGGCCGAGGAACCGGCCGAGGTAGGAGTTGCCGGTCGCGTCACGCAACGCCCGGTGCCACTCCAGGTTCAGCCGGTAAAGCTGGGCAGTGTCGGACTCCGCGGTCGCGGCCTTCATCCGGGAGCCGATCTCGTCGAGCCGCTCGACCAGCCCGGCGGGGCAGCGTACGGCCGCCAGTCGCGCGGCGAGCCCTTCCAGGTTCTCCCTGACCACGTAGAGCGCCAGGACGTCCTCCAGCGACAGCGGCGCCACGGTGGTGCCATGGTGCGCGGTCTTGATGACCAGGCCTTCGTCGGCGAGCCTGCGCATCGCCTCGCGCACCGGCGTGCGGCTCACCTCGAAGGCGCCCGCGATCTCGTCCTCACGCAGCCACGTCGTCGGTGTGAGGAACCCGTCGAGTATGGCCTCCCGCAGCGCCTCAGTGACCGCGTCGGTCGTTCGCCCCCGGTGGGTACCCGGCACGAGGTAGCGCTTGAGGTCCTTGTCGTGGTTACGCGCCGTGGTCACGACACACACGATACCTGGGGTTCGCCGCTGGTCGGCAACTTGAGTACAAACTGCCCTATATTGAATGCAATTTGAATGCGAGGCACCATGCACTCTCGGAAGGTCATAGTCGTCGGAGCAGGCAACGCGGCCCTGTGCGCAGCCCTGTCGGCACGAGAACAGGGAGCGGAGGTACTGGTGCTCGAGCGCGCGCCCAAGCCGCTGAGCGGCGGCAACACCGCCTTCACCGCCGGTGCCATGCGAGTCGCCTACAACGGGGTCGAGGACCTCCGTCGCCTGATGCCCGACCTCACCGACGAGGAGATCGCCACCACCGACTTCGGGGCCTATCCGACGGAGTCCTTTCTCGACGACCTGGCACGGGTGACCGAGTACCGCACCGATCCCGACCTCGCCGCGCTGCTCGTCGAACGCAGCATGCCCACGCTGCTGTGGATGGCGGGCAAGGGTGTGCGGTTCGTGCCCATCTACGGCAGGCAGGCCTTCAAGGTCGACGGCAAGTTCAAGTTCTGGGGCGGGCTGACCGTCGAGGCCTCGGGCGGTGGTCCAGGACTGGTGGAGGCGTTGACGAAGGCGGCGCTGCGCGAGGGCGTTCGCGTCGAATACGGCGCCCGCGCGGTGTCACTGCTGCACGACAGCGGCGGCGTGCACGGCGTCAGCATCCGGCAGGCAGGGCAGGCACGGGACGAGCCTGCGGACGCGGTGGTGCTCGCCAGCGGCGGATTCCAGGCCAACACGGAGATGCGCACCAAGTATCTCGGCCCCGCATGGGACCTGGCGAAAGTACGCGGAACGAAGTTCAACACCGGCGACGGCATCCGCATGGCGCTGGAGGCGGGGGCCAGCCCGGTGGGGAACTGGTCCGGTTGCCACGCGGTCGGGTGGGAACTGAACGCACCCGAGTTCGGCGACCTGTCCGTGGGCGACAACTTCCAGAAGCACAGCTACCCATGGGGCATCATGGTCAACGCCCACGGCAGGCGCTTCGTGGACGAAGGCGCCGACTTCCGCAACTACACCTACGCCAAGTACGGGCGGCGCATCCTGGAACAACCCGGCCACTTCGCGTGGCAGATCTTCGATCAGCAGGTGAGCCACCTACTGCGCGACGAGTACCGCATCCGCCAGGTCACCAAGGTCACCGCCGACACACTCGAGGAGTTGGCCGGCAAGTTGGACGGGGTCGACGCCGACGGCTTCCTCGCCGAATTGTTCGCCTACAACGCCGCCGTCGACACCGACACCCCGTTCAACCCCAACGTCAAGGACGGGCGGCGCACCCACGGGCTCGCGGTGGACAAGACCAACTGGGCCAACCGCATCGAGCGGGGGCCGTTCGAGGCCTACGCGGTGACGTGCGGGATCACGTTCACCTTCGGTGGGGTGCGGATCAACACCGACGCGGAGGTGCTCGACACCGACCTTGCCCCCATTCCGGGGCTGTACGCGGCCGGAGAACTCGTGGGAGGCATCTTCTACTTCAACTACCCCGGTGGCAGCGGCCTCACCAACGGTTCGGTGTTCGGCCGGATCGCGGGCAGCGGAGCGGGACGAGCCCGCTGACCGTGCCGGTGTTGCGGCAGGCGGACGTGCGGGAGGGCCGTGGCCACACCCGGCCACGGCCCTCCTGGCGGCTCACTCAGTACCTGCGGTCGGTGACCGCTCCGGTCGAGGAGTTCCACACGATGTAGCCGCGCTGGAAGTTGCCCCGCCTGCCGATGTTCACCGAGAACTCGTCCGTCGTCGGGTAACCGAGGTAGGACCGTTCCCAGCCGAGCGCGCGCCAGCGGCTACGAATCGCGCCGTACACCGAGTGCGCTCCGGTGCTCGGCGTCCAGTACACCGAGGCTGCCTTGGAGAAGTGGTTGTACCGACCGACGCCGTCCGGCGTCACCGACTCGTCCGTCGTCGGATAACCGAGCCTGCCGCGTTCCCAACCCATCGCGCGCCAACGGCTCCTGATCGCACCCCACACTCCATGTGCGCCGGTGCTCGGCGTCCAGTACACCGACGCCGCTTTCGAGAAGTGGTTGTACCGACCGACGCCGTCCGGCGTCACCGACTCGTCCGTCGTCGGATAACCCAACGGCCCACGTTCCCAACCCAGCGCCGCCCAACGCTGCCGGATCGCACCCCAGATCCCGTGCGCACCCGTTTCCGGCGTCCAGTACACCGACGCGGGAAGCCCGACGGTGCGACCCTCGAAGTGGTTGTACCGGCCGGCCCCGTCGGGTGTGGTGCGCTGGTCCGTCGTCGGCGCACCCAAGGCGCGGTGCGCGCCGAGGCCGACGTACTTGTCCGCGAGCGGGCCGTGCACCTCGTGCGTGCCCGCGGGCTGCGTCCAGTAGAGGCGGCCGTTCTCGTAGGTGCGGTAGTACACGCCACCCTCGATCACCTCGGGACCGGTCGGCTCGCCGAGCACGGATCTGACATCCGGGTCGGACGCGTAACGCTGAGCGACCGGGGTGGAGTACAGCGCGGTGAGCACGACGTCGGCGTCGGCCATCTCGAAGGTTCGCACCCGCTCCGAGGAGCCGTCGGCCCATTCGGCGAACTCCGACACACCGTCCAGCGCCACAGCCGCCGCCGAAACGCTGACCTGCGCGCCCTCGGTGACCTGCGTGGCGCTGCGCCCGGTGCTCGAGCCGCCCCCGCCGCCCTCGCTGGCGATTTCCAGCGCGGCGGGCACGTTGCTGTCGAGCGCGAGCCGGTGCTCCCTCGGCCACGCGGTGTAGGTGAAGGTGGTGGCGACCCCCTGGCTGTCCGTCGCGGTCGCCGTGAACTCCATCCGGGAGTCCGGATGGTCGGTGAACGGCTGCTCGAACGTGGAACCGTCCGCCGATTCGGTCGGGTGGGCGTGACAGGTGGCTTCCTCGGGACAGTGCAGCACCGTCGCCTGCCAGTGCACGCCCAGCGGACCGTCTTCGGCGTCGGTGGCCGTCGCGTTGAGCCGCACCGGCTCTCCGACGGCGAACGTGCGGTCGCCGGGAGTCTGCGCCTCGATCACCGGTGTGTGGTTACCCGGCACCACCGTCACCTGCGTGCTCGAAGACGCGCCGAGCGAGTCGGTGACGGTCAACGTCGCGGTGAACCGCTCCGTTCCCTCGGCATAGGTGTGCCTCACGTTCGGGCCGCTCGCGGTCTGCCCGTCCCCGAAATCCCAGTGGTAGGTCAGCGGGTCGCCGTCGAAGTCGTGAGAGCCCGCAGCATCGAAGGTGACCGTTCGGGTCTCCGGATCGGTCGTCGTGGTCGCCTTGGCCACAGGAGCCTGGTTGCCGTCGGTGTAGGTCAGCCGCTTCAGGGTGCCGGAACCGATGTCGGCGTAGACGATGTCACCGTTCGGTGCGGCCGCGAAACTCACCGGCCTGCCCACCCCGGTACCCAGCGGCGGACTCTGTGGCCCCTGCGTCAGCCGTCCCTGCCCGTCGTAGTGCACCGACCACAGCTTCTGGTGGGTGTAGTCACCGAAGAAGTAGGCACCCCGGTAGGCCTGGGGATAGCTGTTGCCCGTGTAGACGATGCCGCCGGTGAAGCTGTTGGCGTTGTCGGTGCCGCTGCCGTGCGGCATCGCGACGAGCGGTTCGGTGTTGCCCACCCCCGCGCACTGCGGCATGTCCCGGTAACCCGGTGTGGGTTCGCGTGCTTCCCAGCACGGCCAGCCGTAGTTGCGACCCGGCTGAACGACGTCGATCTCTTCCCAGGCGTTCCAGCCGACGTCGCCGACCACCGGCAGCCCGGTTCGTGGGTCGAGCGACAGCCGGAAGGGGCTTCGGAACCCGCTGGCGAACACCTTGCTCCGCGTGGCATCCGGGTTCGCCGCGTCGTAGTACGGGTTGCTCGCGACACCGCTGCCGTCCGCGGTGATGTGGAGGATCTTGCCCTGTGCCGCGTTGGGGTCGAGGGCGCGCAACGCGAGCGGGTCCGCCCGCGTGTAGCTGGCGTTGTCTCCGATGGACACCCACAGGGTTCCGTCGTCGGCCGGTTCGATCCCGGTCATGGCATGTACGTTGCTGTCGCCCGGCAGTCGCAGCAGCGGCGTCTCGGCCGCCAGCCCGGTCGGTTCCGAGCCGGTGACCGTCCACCTTGACAGCCGCAGTTCGAAGGCACCGCCCGCGGTGGGTACGGAGCGGGCGAGGTAGATGTGCCGCGACGAAGCGTAGTCGGGCGCGACGGCCAACCCGACGAGCCCGAGGTCCTGTTCGGCGAGGACGGGTAGCTTGGCCAGCGTGCGGCTCTGCCCAGTGGTGGAGACCCATGCCACGGTGCCGCTCTTGCCGGTACTGAGCACGCTGCCGTCCGGCAGGTAGGCGAAGTCGGTCAGGTCACCGGCCTGCTGCCCGCTCGGCAGGTCACGCAGTGCGAAACCGGCAGGCAGGACGGGTTCGGCCGAGGCGGGTGGGGCGGCGACGACCGAGGCCAACCCGATGCCGACCAGACCGGCGATGAACAGCGCGAGCGCGCGCGCGAACAGGCGATTGCCCTCGAAGCACATGCCGTAACCTTCGCTTCGCGGGGCCAAAACGTTTCCGTTGACACGCGACTTGA
Source organism: Saccharomonospora marina XMU15 (assembly GCF_000244955.1). Classification (GTDB taxonomy): domain Bacteria; phylum Actinomycetota; class Actinomycetes; order Mycobacteriales; family Pseudonocardiaceae; genus Saccharomonospora_A; species Saccharomonospora_A marina. The sequence goes on from NZ_CM001439.1 coordinate 5,320,473, forward strand.
TACGACCGTGACCCCATCGGGTGTTCACGGAAACACGACCGAGTTTGGTCCGAACACGCTGTGCCCACACTCGATCGTCAGTTGCTTTCCAGTTCCGAGCCATTTCCGTCCACATCCGACAGTCGATCGATCGTTGCGGCGTTGTTGTCGGCAGCCACGACGTCCGCGCAATGCCTTTCGCGGCGAGCAGCAAGCGGTTACACGTACTGCGGTCACACCGACACGTTGAGCACACACCATCACCGCGCGGCCCGCACCGGCCACAACCTGACCGTGCTACCCCGGTCACACGGCCGTGCAACAAGACGATCAGCCGGACCGGGAACTGGGGCCGCAAACCGACGTGCCGCAGGCGAGAGCAGAAACAGCGAAAACGCCGGGCCGCTCTTCCTGAGCTGCCCGGCGTTTTGCCTGTTCACAAGCGGTAGCGGTGGGATTTGAACCCACGGACGGGGTTAACCGTCACACGATTTCGAGTCGTGCTCCTTCGGCCGCTCGGACACGCTACCGCCGGAAACGATACTGCATCGGCCCAGCGCTACTCGAACGACCCCGTCGCATCGCGTTGACCCGCGAAGAACTCCTCCAGCAACGCCGAACACTCCCGCGCGAGCACCCCGCCGATCACCTCGGGCCGGTGGTTGAGCCTGCGGTCGCGCACCACGTCCCACAGCGAACCGACCGCGCCCGTCCTCGGCTCCCACGCGCCGAACACCAACCTGGCCACGCGCGCCAGCACGATGGCACCCGCGCACATGGTGCACGGTTCGACGGTCACCGCGAGGGTGCAGCCCTCCAGCCGCCAACCGTCCCCGTACTCCCGCGCGGCCTCACGCAGGGCCAGGATCTCGGCGTGCGCTGTGGGGTCGCCCAGTTGCTCCCTGGCGTTGTGGGCACCGGCCAGCAGCCTGCCGTCGGGCGCGAACACCACGGCACCCACCGGCACGTCGGCGGTGCCCAGCGCCCGCCGCGCGAACCCGACGGCCGACCGCACGGCTTCGGCGTCGTCAGGGTCGAACGGCAGACTCACAGGTCGTCGACGAACTTGGCGAACTCGTCGCCGAAGCCACACCGCTGAGCGATCATCTGCAACTGCTCGTCGGGGTACAGCTCGACCTCGTTGACGATGACCTCCAACTCCGGACCCGGCATTCCCAGGTCGGCGAGGATCTCGAGGTCTCCCTCCGGCCAGATGACGTCGTCGTCATCGTCCGGTGGTTCGGCACGCAGCAGGTCGAGCACATCCGCCGCGACGTCGTAGTCGAGGGCCGCGGCCGCGTCGGACAGCAGCAGCGACGCACCGGTCGGGCTCGGCCGCACGATGACGAAGAACTCGTCGTCCACCGCCAGCAGCCCGAACACCGCACCGGTGGAGCGAAGCTTGCGCAACTGTGTGATCGCGGCATCCAGATCGGTGAGCGCGGCCGTGTCCAGCGGGCCGCATCGCCACCGGCCGTCCTCGCGCACGACCGCCACCGCGAACCCCGTGATCGGCTCCTTCACCGCCATGCGCCCACCGTATACCCGCGCGGCTCAGGTCGATCGACGAAAGCGTCAACCGAATGCGTGCCAGTATCAGGACATGACCGGACCCACCGAGTTGCCCTCGCTGCCCGATGCCCGACTTGCCGGATTGCTGGCGGAGGCAAGGGCGCTGCAGCCGCGCACGGTCGCGCTGCGGCGCGAGCTCCACCAGCACCCCGAGCTGGGCCTCATGCTGCCCCGCACCCAGGAGGCCGTCGTCGCCGCACTTGAGGGGCTGCCCCTGGAGATCACTCGCGGTACCACGACGACGTCCGTCACGGCCGTGCTTCGCGGCGGCAGGCCGGGGCCCGCGGTGCTGCTGCGCGGTGACATGGACGCGCTGCCGCTGACCGAGGACACCGGCGCCGAGTTCGCATCCGACGTGCCGGGGGTGATGCACGCCTGCGGGCACGACACCCACGTCGCCATGCTCGCTTCGGCGGCGCGACTGCTCAGCTCACACGTCGAGGAGTTGGCGGGCTCGGTCGTTTTCATGTTCCAGCCGGGCGAGGAAGGCCACCACGGTGCCCGCCACATGATCCACGAGGGTGTGCTGGACGCGGCGGGAACGCGAGTGGAGCGCGCGCTTGCCCTGCACGTTCACGCCAACCTGCCGAGCGGACTTGTCACCACGAGGCCCGGTCCGGTGATGGCCGCGGCCGACACCTTCGACATCCGGGTCGTCGGCTCGGGCGGACACGCCTCGATGCCGTACAACGCCGTGGACCCCATTCCCGCCGCGGCCGAACTCGTCGGCGCGTTGCAGACGATGGTGACCCGCCGGATCGACGTGTTCGATCCCGCCGTCGTCTCCGTCACCCGCGTCGTCGCGGGCACCACCAGCAACGTCATTCCGGAGAGCGCCGAGCTGTCGGGGACGATCCGCACGATGTCGGCGCGCACCAGGGCGCTGGTGCACGAGGACTTGCCCAAGGTTTGCGAGAACGTCGGCGCGGCACACGGCTGCCGGGTGCTCACCGACATCGAACCCGGCTACCCGCCCACGGTGAACTCGCCGGAACCGGCCGCGCGAGTGCTCCAGCTCGCCGCCGAGGTTCTCGGTGCCGACAATGTCGAGCCGATGTCCGCGCCGATCATGGGCGCGGAGGACTTCTCCTACGTGCTGCAACGGGTACCGGGTGCGTTCGCGTTCCTCGGTGCCTGCCCCAGCGGGACCGAGCCGACGCAGGCTGCGGCCAACCACTCCAACCGCGTGCACTACGACGAGGCGGCACTGGCCAACGGGGTGGCGATGTACGCGGCGTTCGCACTGGACGCCCTTCGCGGGTGAGGCAGGATGGGCGCCGTGCGAGACGTATGCGTGATCGGGTTGGGACTGATCGGCGGTTCGCTGCTGCGAGCGGCCGCGGCAGCGGGCAGGAAGGTGTGGGGCGCGACGGACTCCACATTGGATGCCCGGGCCGCCGAGGACGAAGGCTTCGACGTGTCCACCGATGTGCCGCAGGCGCTACGGCGAGCGGCGAAGGCGGACGCGGTGATCGTGCTGGCCGTGCCGCTGCCCGCGCTGGACACCGTGTTGCCGCTCGTCGCCGAGTACGCGCCTGACTGCCTGCTCACCGACGTCACCAGCGTCAAGGCCCCGGTGCGCGACGCCGTCGGCCGCACGGTCCCGGCGGCGAGGTACGTCGGTGGTCATCCGATGGCGGGCACGGCCAGGTCGGGCTTCGCCGCGAGCACGGCCACGTTGTTCGTCGGCGCGGCGTGGGTCGTCGCGATCGAGGAGGACACCGACCTGGCGGCGTGGCGGGAGGTAGCGACGCTGGCGCTGGACACGGGTGCGCACGTGGTGCCGCTCGGCTGCCGGGCACACGACGAGGTGGTCGCGCGCGTTTCCCACCTGCCGCACCTGTTCGCGGCGGTGCTGGCGGCGGTGGGTTCGTTCGGTGGTCCGCTGGCGGCGGCGCTGGCGGCCGGTTCGTTCGCCGACGGCACGCGGGTGGCGGGCACCCGGCCTGACCTGGTGCGGGCGATGGTCGAGGGCAACCGGGCGGCCCTGCTTCCCGTGCTCGACGAGGCGCTCGGCAAGCTCGGCGCGGCCCGGGGAGCGCTGGCCTCGACAGGCGGGGTGGCAGCCACCATCGAAGCGGGGCATGCGGGGATGCGGGCACTCGCCGAGCACAGGAACGCCGCACGTGTGGCGGTCACGGTGGACCTGACCGCCGCCGAGGCTCGCGACGGCCTGATCGCGCTGGGGGAACGCGGTGGCCGGGTCACGGCCGTGACTGGTGAGGTGGCCTCCGGGGAGGTGTGCTGAGCGGCCGGGATTACCTGGGGCCGCCCTGCTGGTCACCCCCGTGCTGCCCGCCGCCCGCGTTCTTGCGCAGCATTTCCTTGGCCTTACGGCTGGCACTGTCGATCTTGCCCGCTTGCTTGCCGAACCGGGACCTGGCAGCCCCGCTCGCCTTGTCGATGCCCTGCTCGATCTTGCCGCTGTTCTTGCTGAGTGCGTCCTTGGCCCTGTGCTTGATCTGGTCGAAGTTGATACCCATGCCCTCCAGAGCACCAGCATTCGCGCGATGGCGCAACGTGGAGAGCGCGGCTGCCCTACTCGCGCTGTCGGCGGCTATCGTTGACCGATGGCCAACAGGACCTACTCGTTCGAGGTGCGGCGCAGCAGCACCGCCCCGCCGCAGCAGCTGTTCGAACTGGAGACCGACGGTGCGAACTGGTCTCGGTGGGCACGACCACTGGTGATGCACTCCTCGTGGGAGCGACGGGGCGAACCGGAGGACGGCGGGATCGGCGCGATCCGCAAGGTGGGTGCGTGGCCGCTGTTCATGCGTGAGCAAACCACCGGTTACGAACCGCCCCACCGGCACGTCTACACCTTCGCGGGCACCGCACCGGTGCGCGACTACCACGCCGAGGTGCTGCTGAGCCCCGACGGTTCCGGGGGCACCCTGCTGTGCTGGCGCGCGACCTTCACCGAGGCCGTGCCCGGCACCGGCCCGCTGGCGAAGCTGATGCTGCACGCCGCGGTCCGGTTCCTGGCCACCCGGCTGGTCGCCGCTGCCGAACGCGGGTAGCAGCACGCTGGCCGGTCAGCCGGCCCCCAGACACAGGAAGGGTCGCCGCAACGGATCCACCGCCGTCGCCTGCGCCAGCGCCACGGCCGGTGAGAGCCCGGCGGCGAGGCTGCGGTGCAGGTCCGTCATCGCCTGCGCGGCCGCACTGTCGCCGACCCTGGCCACGGCCCCGACAACCGTTCGAGAACCACTCGCCAACAGCGCGCCCGCGAACCCGAGAGCCTCCTCGCCCGGCCGGATGTGGCTCATCGCCAGTTCACACGCCGCAAGCACCACCCGCTGCGGCGGGTTGGACAGCCGTGCGGCCTCGTGGGCGAACAGCGGACCGTCGATGAGGTCCAGCCGGGAGAACAGCGCGTTGCCCGGCTCGTGCGCACCGTGCGCGACCAGGTGCGCCACGCCGGAACCCTCCAGCGCCGACAACACCGTCTCGCTGGTCGCCGCCTCACCGTCCACCAACCGCGCCGACGGGTACACCGTCCGCAGTTGACGCACCTCCCCGACAGCTCCCGGCACACCGGGACCGCCGACCAACACCACCGGCTCCGGCCTACCCGCGCGGGCGGCGGCGACCCACACCGTCGCCGAGGGGGCGACCGAAAGCGGTCTGCCCCGCAGGCTGGGCAGGGCGGGCCACGGCAGGGCGTGCAGCGACCCGGTTGGAACGATCACCAGTTCGGTGTCGCCGATCAACCCGGAGAGTGGGCGGATCAGCCGCTCGTCGAGCAGCGCCGCCCTGCGCCGCGCCGACGCCGACACCGCCGCGCTCAACGCGGTGGGCAACTGGTCCGGCGCCAGCGCGTGCAGATCGGCGTGCAGTTGCCTCGCGGTCTCCACCACCTCGGAAAGCGATCCCAGCCGCACCAGGTTGAACCGGCCGTCACGCACCACGACCGCGGCAAGGGAGTCGGCATGGCCGACCAGGCTCACCAGTGTGCGCCCGCCCAGCCGCTGCGCGACCTCCTCCGGCGAGCACACCGGCCTCGGCCTGCCCCAGCGGCTGGTGTACCAGCCGAGCCTGCTCGCCTCCCGTTGCAGCCACGCGTACCGGCTCTCCAGTGCTGCCACCGGCTTGCCTGTCAGCCGGTGCTGCTGGACGGTGCGCTGCACGTGCCGCATCTCGGTGAGGTACCTGGCCAGCACCGGGTCGTCGATCGCGGGCAGCGGCTCGTAGCGGTACACCTGCGCGCGGGTGCGTTCCTGCCAGGCGAGCAGCCTGCGCGCGCCCTGCTGCCCGCGCGCTCGGGCGAGCACGTGACCGACGGCCAGCGCGCCCAGTTCCTGACCGTGCACGGCGGTGCCGCACAGCAGGTCGAGACCACCCATCCGGTCGCGGGCCCAGCCCAGTTCGGTCAGTCCCGCCCGAGCCTGCGCCAGCGCGGAGCGGGGCCGTCCCGTGGCGACAGCCAATTCGGCACGGCACAGCCGCAGCAGCATCTTGTGGTCCACCGGGCTGGTCCTTCGCGGCTTCGGCACCTTCGCCAACTGTTCGGCCGCCGCGTCGAAGGCACCCCTGCGCACCAGCAGCCGTACCGCGAGCAGCCGTGCCGCCGCGGTCTCGTCGCGCAGCCCCAGCCCGGCAAGCCGGTCGGCGACCCGCAGCAGGTTGGACGGCAGCCGCGCCGGTGGCGTCGCTGCGCTTTCCAGTACCTCGGTGGCGTCCGCGCGCAGCCGTGCCAGCGCGGCGACCTCCGCCCACGGCTTGTTGCCACGACGCAGGAACCGGCGACGCGCCAGGACGGCGAGGTGACGAGCCAGGTCGTAGTCGCCTTCGAGCAGCGCCGCGGCCGCCCTCGCGACCTTGGCTTCGGCCAAGTCCTGGATGACTCGGTTGCGGCGCAGGTCGGGTAGTGCCTCGTCGAGGTGTCTCGCGGCTTCCCTTGCCAGTCCCGCGACCAGCAGCGCCCTTGCCTGGTCCAGCCGGACCCTGGCCAGCCAGCCGGGCGCGACCGATTCCAGAATCCTTGCCGCCTCCTCGTAGTGGTGCAGCGCGCCGGGGATGTCGCCCGCCAGCTGCGCGAGGTCACCGAGGCCGTGGCGCGCCTTGCCCTCGATGCGGGCGAGGCCGTGTTCCGCGGCCAACTCGATGGCCCTGTCGAAGTCTCGAGCCGCCGCGTCGACGTCGCCCATCTCGGCATGGATCTGGGCCCGGTTCGTCATGGTGCGGGCAAGCAGCAGGCCGTCCTCACTCTGCAGCCGCTCCAGCGTGGGAATGATGGCGTCGAAAAGGGCAAGCGACTCCGCGGGCCTGCCGACCCGGAACAGCAACAGGGCGCGCTGCCCTGAGATGACCGCCTGCAACTCCTGCTTGCTGCGGCCCTCGGGCAACTGCTCAAGGTGCGCCTGTGCTCGCCTGAGTCCCCGGAACCCCTTTGCTGTGGAACCCACTTCCGAGGTCGCCAGGGCAAGACTGATCAGTACCCTGATCCTGGCCGCCACCCAGGCGGGGTCGGGTCGCGCCTCGGCGTCGATCAACCGCAACGCCTTGCGCAGCAGCCGAATGGCTTCGATGTTGTGCGCGCTCGCCGCGGAGTCGTTGGCCTTCCGGTGCAGGGCGAGCACCGCGTCGAGGTCCCGATTCTGTTGTGTCCCGCCACGCACGGGGTCTATATGAGCACACCCGTCAACAGCGCTGTCACGCCGGATGGCTGCTACAGCACCACGGCCGGGGTGACGATGGTGCGGCGGCACGATTCGCCGCCGATGTACACCACTATCTGGGTGGTTCCGCTCGGCACGTCGTTGAGTACGAACCGGCCGCCGTCGTCGGCGACCGTGGTGAACGAGTCGTGTCCGGCCACCCTCACTTCGACCGTGTACTGGCCTTCCGGCACGAGCCAGCCGTCGATGCGATGTCGCTGCCCCGTCTCGGTCAGGTTGATCATCACAGTGAGGTCGCTCACTGTGAAAGTGATCGTGCCCTGGGCCACGCTGCGCACTCCGGTCAGCGCGTCCGCCCTTTCCCAACGCGCGACCTCGACGTCCAGGTCCTCCAGCGCCAGCGCGAACTGCACCCGTTCCACCAGGTCGTCCGGCGGCGGGTCGAGTTCGTGGACGAACCTGTCCAGCTCCAGCAGCAGCGTGTCGTCGTCCGGGAAGGTGTTGCCCTCGTTCATACGCTGCCCCCTTGAGCTTCCAGCAGTCCCCGCATCCGCTGCAGGCACCGACCCCTCGTAGGTCCGATGCTGCCATGCGGAATGCGAAGTGCGTCGGCGACCAGCCGATACTCGGCACGTCCTGAGAGAACCGTCAACCGCAGCAACTCCTGACACCGCTGCGGCAACTGCGCGAACGCCCGCCACAACCGGCGATCGCGATCGGCACGAACCGCTTCCGCGTCCGGCGCGGGTTGCGCGCTGGGAACGGTTTCGGCCAACTCCTCGGTGAGCGGCACCGGTGCGGGCTTTCGCCGTGCCGCACGCTGCGCCTCCCTTCTCGACGTGGTGATGAGCCACGCGGCGAGTGCCTTGGGGTCGGCGAGCTGATCCAGGTGCCGGAACAGGGCGAGCCACACCGTCTGCACGACGTCCTCCGCGGTGTGCCTGTCCAGCCCGTTGCCACGCGCGACCTGCCACACCAGCGGCGTCAACTCCTTGACGAGCCGGTTCATCGCGGCACGGTTTCCCGCGCGCGCCTGGTGCATGCACGCCGCGTACAGCTCATGTCCGCGCAGACCTTCCCACGACGGGTCCGCCTCGGCGGTTCTGGCGTCGGTCACCGCATCCGCCCTCCCGGATCGCGCTGTTCAAGTCGGCGCAGGCAGTATCTCGGGCCGGAAGGGACAGCGGAGTGGGTTGCCGGAATAGAGATACATTGCTCACTCGGTCGGAGTAACGGACAGGACGAAACTGACCGAGCGGCGCGGCCGGTCCTCCCACGGCCGCGCCAGCTCGGCCTCGATGAGGTGCCGGCCGGCGCCCACGACATCCAGCGCCAGCCGGCGAACCCCACCACCCCCCGGGGCCCCGTTCCCAACAGGGCCCGTTTCCGGATGGTCGCCACCCCCACGGACGTATTCGTCGGCGACCAGCCGAACCCCCTCAGGGAGGCGAAGTGACCACCGGTAACCCGACGTCCGAAGCTCCGGGAGCCGCAACTCCACGGTGTCTCCGACGCGCAACTCCGCTGCCCTGCCCGCATCGGACTGCGCCAGCCGGACCAGTGCCACCACGCCCCGTCCTTTCCTGTGCCTGCGGCCGCTACGTCCGGCCGTCCTCCTCTTCTCCCGGGCGGTGGTGGCCGACGGCCCCCTCGGCTGCCGGCCACCACCTGTTCCGCGCGAGGTTCAGACCAGCAACTGGTCGATCTCCCCGCGCGAGTCCTCGTGATAAGCGACAGGCAGCCGGTAGTTCTTCGCAAGCAGCGCCAGCAGCGTCAGATGGCTGTGGCCGGACTCGGAGGCGGGAGACAGCCGCTTCCAGCCCGCGCCGTGCACCGAGATCCACACCCCCGGCGATTCCCCTGCCGACCACAGTTGCGTGATCAATCGATGCTGGCTCCAACCACTTTCGGAGGTGACCGCAGGTCGAGCCGGCTGCCGCTGGCTGCCCCCGTTGGGTGGCGGTGCGTAGGGGACCCAACCGGTCGGTACCACCGGCCTCGGCGGCGGCGCATACGGATCCCAACCAGCCGGTACCACCGGCCTCGGCGGCGGCGCATACGGATCCCAACCAGCCGGTACCACCGGCCTCGGCGGCGGCGCATACGGATCCCAACCAGCCGGTACCACCGGCCTCGGCGGCGGCGCATACGGATCCCAACCAGCCGGCGCCACCGGGCCCGGCGGGGGCGCATACGGATCCCAACCAGTCGGCGGAGCGGGCGGCTGCACGTCCGGTGTGGACTCCTCCGGCTGTACCTCGTCCGCTGCCTTCGCGTCGTTCACCGCGTCCTGTGTCATGGTGCCTCTTCCTCGAGTCAGCCGCCGTGGCTGATCGTGCTGAGCTCGTCGTTGTCGACGAACGGTGCGATGGTGTGACCGCTCGCCCTGGCGGAGCCGAGCACCGCCAGCGTGGTCGTCAGTTCGTCGGGCCCACCGCCGATGCGGGTCCATCCGAGGTTCTCCAGACAGACCCAACCGTTGGCCTGGTGCGCCGTCACGAACAATCCGAGCGCGCGCTGCGCTGGTAGCCAGGCGCGCAGGTTCACCCCGGTGCACCCGAGGGTGGTCGACCTCGGGTCGGGGTAGTCCTCGATGTAGGCCTCGCCGTAGGCGATACGCAAGAACCCGTTCTCTCCCCATTCGGGGCCCCACGAGTTCTTCGCGACCCAGCAGCCCGCGTCGTCGTCCCAGCCGATCAGTGCCACGCAGTGCCCACCGCTGGTCTGCTCGGTGGTGTGCCGGTAGACACCGCCGGTGTAGTGGAACAGGTCGTCGTACACCACGAGGCAGGCCGTCACGGCGCCGTAGCCGTAGATGTGCTCCTTGATGGCCGCCGGATCGCTGCTGAGATCGACGACGCCGTCGGCCTTGGCCACCCTGTCGCGCCATGCCGGGTTGAGCGCACCCGCGTCGTCATCGGTGTAGGGGTAGTAGTCGGCGAACGTCACCCCGAGCTTGCGGCAGTCCTCGAACAGCTCGTCCGGCCAGGTGCCGTCCGGCAGAATCGCCTCCCGCGCGGCGGCGTGGCCGAAGAACAGGTGGGCTTCGGACAGACCCAGCTTCAGACCAGGCGCACCCCTGGTGTATGCCGCTGTGGTCTCCAGTGCCGCCACCGTGCCGAACGCGCTGCAGGAACCGCACTCACCCTGGTCCTTGACCGGCGTGACGTAGTTTCGACCGGCCACGTCGCGCAGGTCGAACGCCCGAGGCAGGTGCGGGGTGGGAGCGTGCTCGGCACGTACCGGCCTTCCCTCGAGTGACAGCGCGGCCTCGGCCATGCGGGCGGGAAGATCCGCCCGCGCGCTGATCTCCTCGGCCGACGGTGAGGGAACGCCGAGCCTGGCCCTGCGCGAGGTGGCGGAGAGCCTGCTCAGCCACGTTTCCCCGCACCGCCACGGGTCGCCCATCGTGGCGAGCGAGTCGCGGATCACCGCGAGCTCGGCCACACATGGGTGCTCGTCGCTCATTGCGTCCCTCCCTGCGCGGTCGGCGTGCTGTCGCCCATAGGACGCACGCGGGGGGCCACCAGATACATCCGGGAGGAACTTTTTTCGTGAGCGAGTCGCGGACCGCTAGCTCGCCGCCGCTTCCTGCCCGCCGTGCTCCTCGTGCCAACGCTCGAACAGCAACGGGATCTCCCTCACCATGAAGTCAAGGAAGTCGACCATGTGCGCCAGCCGCCTGCCTGCGGGAGTGTTCTCGCCGACCGCCGCCACACCTTCCGCCGTGGCGTCGCGCCAGACCCGCATCATGCGGTCGCGCTTGAGGAACGACGCATACCAGAGGTCGTCGTAGAGGCGGTAGTGGTCACGCCTCGCGCCGGGCTGCCGTTCCTTGGTGACCAGCCCCATCTGCTCCAGATAGCGAACGGCGCCGGAGATAGCGGCTGGGCTGACTTTGAGTGCCTCGGCGAGTTCCGCCGCGGTCATCCGGCCGCTGTCGGTGACCGTCAGGGCGGAGAACACCCTCGCGGGCATGCGCTGGAAGCCCATCTGGGTCAGCGCCAGCGCCAGTTTCTCGACATACTCGCGAACTGCCTCCTCATCCCTGGTGAAGCTCGGGTCGCGCTGGGACTGTGGCCTGCTCGACATGTCGATCCATCCCTTCCGTCGGGTTCGGTCAATCACCAAATCTATACTGTTTCACATCTTCACAACTTTGTGAAACCAGTGTAGTTTCATGAACATGGAAAACGCCATATCCGTGAAGGACCTGCACAAGTCCTTCGGGCCGACGAAGGCCCTCGACGGACTGAACCTGTCGGTCGCGACCGGCGAGGTCCACGGCTTCCTCGGCCCCAACGGCGCGGGCAAGTCGACGGCCGTTCGGGTGCTGCTCGGGCTCCTTCGCGCCGACCGTGGGCAGGTGAGCCTGCTGGGTGGTGACCCCTGGCGTGACGCGACCTCGCTACACCGCCGACTCGCCTACGTACCCGGTGACGTCAATCTGTGGCCCAACCTCAGCGGCGGCGAGGTGATCGATCTGCTCGGCAGGCTGCGCGGAGGTCTGGACAGGCGCCGCCGCGACGAACTGATCGAGCGCTTCGACCTCGATCCCAGAAAGAAGGGCCGCACCTACAGCAAGGGCAACAGGCAGAAGGTTGCCGTCGTGGCCGCGCTCGCCTCCAACGTCGAGCTACTGATCATGGACGAGCCGACCTCGGGGCTCGACCCGCTGATGGAGGCGATCTTTCAGGAAACCATCCAGGAAGAGCGAGGGCAGGGCCGCACCGTGCTGCTGTCCAGCCACATCCTCGCCGAGGTGGAGGCACTGTGCGACCGGGTGAGCATCATCCGCAACGGACGGATCGTGGAGAGCGGCACGCTCGCCGACCTGCGCCACCTGACGAAGACGTCGATCTCCGCCGAGCTCGCCGGACACCCTAACGGCCTTTCCCAGCTGCGTGACGTGCACGACCTCAAGATCGAGGGCAACCACGTCCGGTTCGACGTCGAGACCGACGCACTCGACGAGGCACTGCGCCAGCTCACCCAGGTCGGCGTTCGCAGCCTGACCAGCCAGCCACCGACGCTGGAGGAGTTGTTCCTGCGCCACTACACCGAGACACCCGGGCCCGAGGCGGCGACGGCGAAATGACCACCACCGTCGAGCACGCCACGGCCCGCGCGCCGTACTCCTCGGCGAGAGCGAGCCACCTCACGGGCACGTGGCACCTGATCCGGCTGGCACTGCGCCGCGACCGCATCGTGCTGCCGATCTGGTTGCTGGTGCTCGCGCTCGCGCCCGCGGGCACCGTCGGCGCGTACGAGCAGCTCTACCCGACCCAGGTCGAGCGCGAAGCGCTGACGGCGAGCATGGGCAACAACCCTTCCATCGCGTTGCTCTACGGACCGGCGTTCGACCTGTCCACCGCAGGCGGCTTCACGGCGTGGCGGTTCGGCACACTGCTGCCGCTGTTCCTCGCGCTCGTGTGCGTCTTCACGATGACGCGGCACACCAGGCAGGAGGAAGACACCGGCAGGCAGGAGCTGCTGTCGTCCACCGTGCTCGGCCGCTACGCGGCGCTCACCGCCTCGGTAGTCGTCTGCTCGGTGTTCGGGCTCGCCACCGGCCTGCTCACCGCGGGCGCGCTGATCGGCGCCGGGTTGTCCGCCACCGGATCACTCGCGCTCGGGCTCGGGTTCGCCTCGGTGACCTGGGTGTTCACCGCGGTGGCTGCGATCACGGCCCAGCTCGCCGAGTACTCCCGCACGGCCAACGGAATCGCGAGCGCGGTGCTGGGCGTGACGTTCGCCTTCCGCGCGCTCGGCGACGCCGCCACCGACGTGAGCTGGCTTTCGTGGCTGTCGCCGATCGGCTGGAGCACGCAGCTGCGGCCGTTCGCCGACGAGCGGTTCTGGGTACTGCTCATTCCGCTCGCCGTGACGGTGGCGCTGCTGGCGGTGGCCTACGCACTGCAGCCAAGACGCGACATCGGCATGGGGTTGCTGCCCACGAGCCTCGGGCCCTCGGGCGCGGCACCGAGCCTGCGCACACCGTTCGCGCTCGCCCTGCGGCTGCACCGGGGAGTGTTCATCGGGTGGCTGACCGGCTTCGCCGTTATGGCCGTGCTGTTCGGCGGGATGGCCGCCGGGATCGGCGACCTCGTCGGCACCAGTGAGCAGGCACGCCAGGTGTTCGAGCGGATGGGCGGCTCGGACGCGATCGTGGAGGCCTTCCTCGCCGCGATGGCCAACTCGTTCGGGATGGTGGCCACTCTCTACGCGGTGCAGGCCGCGCTGCGGATGCGCGCGGAGGAATCCGCCGTGCGGGTCGAACCACTGCTGGCCACCGGTGTCGGCAGGCTGCGCTGGATGGGTGGCCACCTGGTGTTCGTGTTGCTCGGCAGCGCACTGCTGCTGGCGGGGGCGGGGCTTGGTATGGGCTTGGCACACGGGTTGCGGGTCGGCGACGTCGGCGGCCAGGTGTCGGCGGTGCTCGTCGCCTGTATCGCACAGCTTCCAGCGGTGTGGCTGGTGGCGGGTGTGGCGGTCGCGGTGTTCGGCGCCGTGCCGAAACTGACCAACACCGTATGGGCTGTCGCGGCCGTCTTCCTGTTGATCAGCATGTTCGGACCCGCACTCGACCTCGACCAGGCGGTGCTGGACGTCTCGCCGTTCCAGCACATTCCGAAGCTGCCTGGCGAGGAGTTGACCGTGGCACCGCTGGCGTGGCTTTCCGCCGTCGCGATCGCGTTCATCGGCGCCGGGATGGTCGCGTTCCGACGCAGAGACATCGGCTAGGGGAGCCGAGCAGGGGTGGGTCCGGCCCAGTCGGGGAGGCCGGGCCCACCCGCCCGCGAGTCCCCCGCTCCCGCCCGCGAGTCCCCCGCTCCCGTCCACGAGTTCTGCGCTCCCGTCCACGAGTTCTGCGCTCCGGCGGTGACGCCGCGCGGCAGCTTCAGGCTCGCTCGCTGATCCGCCCACGCGAGTCCACAACCAGGTTCGCCTGTGGTCCCCCTGCACCACAGTCGGGGCCGTTGGGGTACTGCGGAGTCGGGGTCACGCTCAGGGTCCGGTGCGCTAGCCGCTCACCATCCCCACCCGTGACGGTCAGCGTGACCTCGACCGGCCGCTGCGGCAGATCAGCGATGTCGGCGAAACCGTGCTGACCGCCCGTGGGCCGCAGCCGTGCGGAGCAGACGTCGTCCGGGCGCTCACCCGCACACGTCGAATCCGTGGCAGCGGTGGACTGGAACAGCTCGATCGGATAGGTGCGGCACGAACCACCCCAGCAGGTACGCAGTGTGGCGGCCTCGGCAGCGAGCCCGGCGCCGATATCGACCCCGATGCCGACCCTGACGCCGATCTCGGTACAGGGCGGCTGCCCTCCCGATCCCACCGAAGCCCCGCAGGAGGAGACCAGCAACAGTGCCAGCAACGCCGTGGAACGCATACGTCAAGGACGCGCGGCCACCCCCGCGACGTTGCATCGAAACGCGACCGACCCCGGGCACCGGCCGTGCCCGCTACTCGCTGCCGAGTTCGGTGACACGCTGCTCCGCGTCCGCCACCTCGCGATCGGCCGCAGCCAGTGCCTGCTTCGCCTCCGCCGTGCGCTTTCGTGCCTTCGCCTCCTCGCGTTCGGCCGCCCGCAGTTCCTTTCGCGCGGTGTCGCGAGCCGACCTGGCCTGCGCGGCAGCCTCCCGTGCCTGCTTCAACCGCTGCCGCCGCTGCCGTGCCGTGTCGGCGCCTTTGCGGCTGTCCGGCTGCTCTCCCCGCTCCCGCCGCTTTCCCTTGCCGGGTTTGCGTTGTGCGGGTCCGGCCTGCTGCGCGGTGGGTAGCCACGCGCCCGCGAACGCGTCGGGCGGGCGCAACGCGAAGACCAGGCGCCCACGCCGCACCGCGCGAGCGGACTCCGGGTCGGCGACAGCCGCATCGAGTGTCTCGGTGACCTCCCTGGACACCGCCTCGCTGACCCGCCCGGCCGCGGCCTGTGTCAGCTCGCGGACGAGGTCGTGGCGTTGCCTGGACAACTCGCGCAGCCGATCGCCCGCGAGGTCGGTGTGCGCGTCACGAAGAGCGTCGCCCAGCCTGTGAAGGCCCTCGATGTCGTCGGGCCTGCTGCGTACGAGGTGGTTGACGAGCGCGGCCGAACTGGTCGGCTTGCGCAGTTGGTGGATTCGTTCGGCGAGGTCGCGGTCGCCGTCGGCGCGTGCCCGCGCCGCGCGCTCCTCGCGCAGCCGCGTGAACTCCTCACGGCGGGCTGCGTACAGCTCGTCGGCCACGGCCTCGAAGTCCATTCGGTCAGCGTCTCGCAAGGGTGCCGCCTCGGCCAGCCGTGGCCACGGCTACGGTGCAGGTGGGAGGAAGATGTGGCCGTCGAAGCGATCGAGTTCTACTGGCGACCTGGGTGCCCGTTCTGTGCGAGCCTGCGCAGGCGGCTGCGCAAGAGCGGCCTGCCGGTGCGAGAGGTCGACATCTGGAGCGACCCTGCCGCGGCGGCACGGGTACGCGCTGCCGCGGGCGGCAACGAGACCGTGCCCACCGTGTTCATCGGCCCGATGGCGTTGGTCAACCCCAGCATGAGCGAGGTGAAGGAGGCGGTACGAGAGCAGGCGCCGCGCCTGCTGGAGACCGCCACGCCACCACGGCGCTGGTTCCGCCGCTGAGACTTCCACGCCGCTCGAAGTCGCTTTTTTCACTGGGCGACAACTGCCTCGGCAAGGGCTTCGCCGGACCGTACGCTTGTTGTGCCCGTTTCCCCGTGCGGGTACCATAGTCGGTGTATACGGTATACAACGAGGAGGCGGTATGGCGGTCGACAGCGCCGGTGCCTCGGTCGCGGAGCGCGTGCGCGCCGTCGTGGAGGCGCACAGCACCGATCGAGGTGCCCTGCTGCCCATCCTGCACGGCATCCAGGCCGAGTTCGGTTACATCGATCCCGAGGTGGTGCCGATACTTGCCGCCGAACTGAACATGTCCCGCGCGGATGTGCACGGTGTGATCACCTTCTACTCCGACTTCAGGTCCGAACCGGCGGGCACGGCGACAGTGCGGCTGTGCCGGGCGGAGGCCTGCCAATCAGTGGGCGCGGACAAGCTGGTAGCCGATGCCGAGCAGGTGTTCGGAGTCAAGGTCGGCCAGACCACCCCGGACGGTTCGGTGACGCTGGATCAGGTGTTCTGCCTCGGCAACTGCGCGTTGGGACCGGCGGCGCAGATCAACGGCAAGATGTACGGCCGCGTCGACCGCAGCAGGCTCGTGGAGATTCTGGCGAACGGAGTGCAGCAGTGACGACGACCGTCTATGTGCCTCGTGACTCGGCCGCCGCGTCGGTGGGCGCCAGCGAGGTCGCGGCCGCGTTGTCCCGTGAGGCGGGCGAGCAAATCCGGCTGGTGCGCAACGGTTCCCGCGGGATGCTGTGGCTGGAGCCGCTCGTCGAGGTGGAGACCGAACGGGGCCGGGTCGGTTACGGGCCGGTGACGGCCGAGGCGGTGCCCGAACTGCTCTCCGCCGGGATGCTGGACGGCGCCGACCACGAACTGTGCCACGGACTCGTCGAGGACCTGCCCTGGATGCGCGGTCAGCAGCGGCTGTGCTTCGCCAGGGTCGGGCTCACCGACCCGCTTTCCGCCTCCGACTACGAGCGGTTCGGCGGGCTGGCGGGACTTCGCAGGGCGCTCGAACTCGACCCGGCCGACGTCGTCGCCGAGGTCACCGAGTCGGGCCTGCGCGGCAGGGGTGGAGCGGGCTTTCCCGCAGGCATCAAGTGGAAGACGGTGCTCGACACCCCAGGCGAGCTGAAGTTCGTGTGCTGCAACGCCGACGAGGGCGACTCGGGCACCTTCGCCGACCGGATGCTGATGGAAGGCGATCCGTTCTGCCTCATCGAGGGCATGACCATCGCCGCGCACGCCGTCGGGGCGGCCGAGGGCTACATCTACATCCGCTCGGAGTACCCGGACGCGGTCGCCACGATGCGCAGGGCCATCGACATCGCGTATGCGCACGGCTGGCTCGGCGAGAACATCCTCGGCTCCGGACTGCACTTCGACCTGTTCGTGCGGGTCGGGGCGGGCGCCTACATCTGCGGAGAAGAGACCTCCATGCTGGAGAGCCTGGAGGGCAAGCGCGGCATGGTGCGCTCCAAGCCGCCGATTCCGGCGATCACAGGGCTGTTCGGCAAGCCGACGATCGTGAACAACGTCCTCACTCTCGCCAGCGTGCCGTCGATTCTCTCCGACGGCGGGAAGTCCTACGCCGAACTCGGCGTGGATCGCTCGCGCGGTACTCAGGTCTTCCAACTGGCGGGCAACATCGCGCGAGGCGGGGTGTTCGAGACCGCGTTCGGGATCACCCTCGACGAGCTGGTCAACGGCTACGGCGGCGGCACCCTGTCGGGAAGGCCGGTGCGCGCGGTTCAGGTCGGCGGGCCGCTCGGGTCGTACGTGCCCACCTCGCAGTTCCACCTGCGCACGGACTACGAGGAGTTCGCCGCCGCCGATGCGATGCTGGGACACGGCGGCATCGTCGTGTTCGACGACACCGTCGACATGGCGGCCATGGCGCGGTTCGCGATGGAGTTCTGCGCCGAGGAGTCCTGCGGCAAGTGCACCCCGTGCCGGGTGGGCGCGGTACGCGGTGTCGAGGTGATCGACAAGATCACCGGCGGTGAGGACACCGACGGCAACCTCGCCCTGCTCAACGATCTCTGCGAGCTGATGACCGACGGGTCGCTGTGCGCGATGGGCGGGCTGACACCCAATCCGGTGCGCAGCGCGCTGACGCATTTCCCCGACGACTTCGTGTCGAACGCCGCCAACCACAAGGAGGCGAAATAACCCATGGGTTTGCTGAAGGAACACGACTTCGGAACACCGGCCAAGCCGGGCCCCGCGACCGTGACCGTCGAGATCGACGGCGTACCCGTGACCGTGCCGGAGGGCACGTCGGTGATGCGCGCGGCGGCGGAGAGCGGGACCGACATCCCCAAGCTGTGCGCCACCGACAGCCTCGAAGCATTCGGCTCGTGCAGGTTGTGCCTGGTCGAGATCGACGGCCGCAAGGGCACGCCCGCCTCGTGCACTACACCGGTCGCCGAGGGCATGCGGGTACGCACGCAGACGCCACGGTTGGAGAAGCTGCGGCAGGGCGTCATGGAGCTCTACATCTCCGACCACCCGCTGGACTGCCTGACGTGCGCGGCCAACGGTGACTGCGAACTGCAGGACATGTCGGGTGTCGTCGGTCTTCGACAGGTGCGCTACGGCTACGAGGGCGAGAACCACCTCGACGCCGAGAAGGACACCAGTAACCCCTACTTCGATTTCGACCCTGCCAAGTGCATCGTGTGTTCGCGTTGCGTGCGGGCCTGCGGCGAGGTGCAGGGCACCTTCGCGCTGACGATCGAAGGCCGGGGGTTCGACTCCAAGGTCTCACCGGGGGCGAACGAGCTGTTCATGGACTCCGAGTGCGTCTCGTGTGGAGCCTGCGTGCAGGCGTGCCCCACGGCGACGCTGCAGGAGCGCTCCGTCGTGGACCTGGGCATGCCGACCCGCACCGTGTTGACCACCTGCGCCTACTGCGGGGTCGGCTGCTCGTTCAAGGCGGAACTGCGTGGCGACGAGTTGGTTCGCATGGTGCCGCACAAGGACGGCGGCGCCAACGAGGGCCACTCCTGCGTCAAGGGCCGGTTCGCGTTCGGCTATGCCACCCACCCCGACCGCAAGCTGAAGCCGATGATCAGGGAGCGGATCACCGACGAGTGGCGTGAGGTGGACTGGGAGACCGCGATCGGCTACGTCGCCGAGAAGTTCCGCGACATCCAAGCTCGCCACGGAGCAGGCGCGATCGGCGGCATCACCTCGTCGCGGTGCACCAACGAAGAGGTCTACGTCGTGCAGAAGATGGTGCGTGCGGCGTTCGGCAACAACAACGTCGACACCTGCGCCAGGGTCTGCCACTCGCCGACCGGCTACGGCCTGAAG
This sequence comes from Saccharomonospora marina XMU15, assembly GCF_000244955.1. Taxonomy (GTDB): domain Bacteria; phylum Actinomycetota; class Actinomycetes; order Mycobacteriales; family Pseudonocardiaceae; genus Saccharomonospora_A; species Saccharomonospora_A marina. The sequence goes on from NZ_CM001439.1 coordinate 5,339,575, forward strand.
CAGACGTTCGGCACCTCCGCGGGCACCCAGGACTTCCGTTCGATCGCCAAGTCCGACGTCATCATGGTGATCGGTGCCAACCCCACCGACGCGCACCCGGTGTTCGCCTCGCGCATGAAGCGCAGGCTGCGAGAGGGCGCCAAGCTGATCGTGGTGGACCCGCGCCGGATCGACCTGGTGCGCTCGCCCTACATCGAGGCGACTCACCACCTGCAGTTGGCTCCCGGCACCAACGTGGCCGTCGTCAACGCGATGGCGCACGTGGTGGTCACCGAAGGTCTGCTCGACCGTGAGTTCGTCGACTCCCGTTGTGAGGACTTCGACTCCTGGGCCGAGTTCATCGCGCGGCCGGAGAACAGTCCCGAGGCGGTCGAGGAGGTCACCGGCGTGCCTGCGGCCGAGGTCCGCGCCGCGGCACGGCTCTACGCGGGCGGTGGCAACGCGGCGATCTACTACGGTCTCGGCGTCACCGAGCACAGCCAGGGCTCCACGATGGTGATGGGCATGGCCAACCTCGCGATGGCCTGCGGCCAGATCGGGCGCGAGGGTGTGGGCGTCAACCCGCTGCGCGGCCAGAACAACGTGCAGGGTTCCTGCGACATGGGCTCCTTCCCGCACGAGCTCTCCGGCTACCGGCACGTCTCCGACGACGCCGTGCGTGAGGTGTTCGAGAAGCTGTGGGACCGGCAACTGCTGCCGGAGCCGGGCCTTCGCATCCCCAACATGTTCGACGCCGCGGTCGACGGCACCTTCCGTGGGCTGTTCGTGCAGGGCGAGGACATCGCCCAGTCGGACCCGAACATCAACCACGTGCACGCCGCGCTCTCGGCGATGGAACTGGTGGTGGTGCAGGACCTGTTCCTCAACGAGACGGCGAAGTTCGCGCACGTGTTCCTGCCCGGCACGTCCTTCCTCGAGAAGGACGGCACGTTCACCAACGCCGAGCGGCGCATCAACCGGGTGCGGCCGGTGATGCCTTCCAAGATCGGTATGGACGAGTGGCAGGTCGCCTGCGAGATCGCCAAGGCGATGGGCTACGACATGCACTACGACAACGCCGGCGAGATCATGGACGAGATCGCCTCGGTGACGCCGACGTTCGCGGGAGTGTCGTTCGCCAAGCTCGACAAGCTCGGCAGCGTGCAGTGGCCGTGCAACGACGCCGCACCCGAGGGCACGCCGGTGATGCACGTGGACGAGTTCGTGCGCGGCAAGGGCAGGTTCATGCAGACGCCGTTCGTGCCGACGCGGGAGCGCAGCAACCGCAAGTACCCGCTGATCCTCACCACCGGCCGCATCCTCACGCAGTACAACGTCGGCGCACAGACCCGGCGAACTGCCAACGTGGCATGGCATGGCGAGGACGTGCTGGAGATCCACCCGCACGACGCCGAGGTGCGCGGTGTCCACGACGGCGATGTCGTGACACTGTCCAGCCGGGTCGGCACTACCAGGTTGCGGGCAAAGATCTCCGACCGGATGCCGGTGGGAGTGGTCTACACGACCTTCCACCACCCGGTCACCGGGGCGAACGTCGTGACCACCGAGAACTCCGACTGGGCCACGAACTGCCCCGAGTACAAGGTCACGGCCGTGCAGGTGGAGCTGAAGAACGCGGCAGCGGGCCACGAAGCGGCCCACAACGAGGAACCGGCACTGGTGGACTGATGGAAACCACGACATCACCACAGGCGAGGATGGCCGCCGACATCGCGGCGCAGTTTCGGCACCAGCCCGCCGACCAGGCGGCGGCGGCCGTCGCCAACCACATCCGTATGTTCTGGGACCCCCGGATGAAGGCGGAGTTGCGCAAGCTCGCCGAAAACGATCCCGATTCGCTCGATCCGCTGGCGCTGGCCGCGGTTCGACTCCTGGAATGACCCACCTCACCCGAGGTCGCCCCGCACCCCCTGGACCGGGGCGGCCTCGGGCGGGCGGGAGTCAGTGGCCGGTGACGATCCGGAAGGCGGGAAACCCCGGGGCCGCGGCGCGCAGCTCCCGCTCCGGCGAGTCGGCCCTGAGGCTGCCGACGAACGCGCCCACCTCCCATGCCCATTTCCGCAGATAGGCGCGCAGCACCGGGAGCTTTTCCTCGTCGGACAGTTCCACCGCGGTGAAGTCCTCGTAGCGGTTGCCAAGCCGCAACCTGCCCTGTCCCGCCGCACGTAGGTTGCGGACCCACTGCGTGTGTCCCCTCGGGGCGACGAGGTAGCGCTCGCCGCCGTGTTCGAGCAGGTTCACCGGGTTGGTGCGCCACTCGCCACTGTTGCGACCACGTACGTACAGCACCCGGCTGCCCCACAGGCTCACGCCGTGTCTGGTGAGCCAGCTGACCATGCCGTGGAAGACGTTTCCCGCCTTCGACGGTTTCAGGTAACGCGGCTGCGTTGTCATCGACCCCTCCGAATCGTTGTCCTCGGCCGCCTCGCATCAATCCGAGAGCACCGCTCTCAATTAAGAGCAGTGAACACCCCAGGTGCCGCGCCTGTCAAGAGCGGTGCTCTCTATTTTGTGCGCTGCTCTCATGCCTGGCAGACTGCGGGGATGCAAAGAGCGCACCGTACGGCGAGGGAGCGCGCACGGGCGGAGCTGACCGTCGCCATCAAGGCCGAAGCCAGGAGGCAACTAGGCGAGGTCGGCGCTCAGAGCCTGTCGCTGCGTGCGGTGGCCCGCGAACTCGGCATGGTGTCCTCGGCGCTGTACCGCTACTTCTCCAGCCGGGATGAGTTGATCACCGCGTTGATCGTTGACGCCTACAACTCCCTCGGCGAGGCCACCGAGCGCGCGGCGAGCGTGCAGCCGTCTCCCCGAAGGCGCTGGACGGCGAGCTGCCATGCGGTACGCGGCTGGGCGCGTGCCAACCCGCACGAGTACTCGCTGATCTACGGCTCTCCCATACCCGGATACCGAGCCCCGCAGGACACCATCGCCCCGGCGGGCAGGGTGCCGATCGTCCTGGTCTCAACGCTGCGACAGGCGTGGCAGCAGGGCGCGGTGCGCGAGCCGGACTCGCAGCCCCAGCCGGATGGCGAACTGGCCGAACAGCTGGCCACCGTGGTCTCGGAACTGGGCATCGAGGTACCCGCACCGCTGCTGGCAAGAGGACTCATCGCGTGGACCCAGCTGTTCGGGATGGTCGGCTTCGAGCTGAACGGGCAGTTCGTCGGCAGCTTCGAACCCGCCGACGCGTTCTTCGCCGAAGCCGTCGAGCGGATGGCCGACTTCGTCGGGCTGACCGGCGACACCGCGCCGCCCGACGGTGCCACCTGACTGGCGACGCCGGCGCATCGGCGAGAGCATCGAGCGGCCAGCATCCCAGCCGAAGGAGTTGACCATGGCCAGCCGCGACTCGACAACGAACTGGAAAGGCGGGCTGAACTCGGGAACGGGCGTCGTGACACTCGACTCCTCGGGTTCCGCCCGGTTCGAGGTGACCTTTCCCCGCAGGATCGGCGAGCCGGAGGGTACGACAAGCCCGGAGGAGCTCATCGCCGCCGCACAGTCGTCCTGCCTGGCGATGAACCTCGCGGGCACCCTCGAGAAGGAGGGTCTGACACCCAACACCATCGATGTCAGCGCGCGAGTGACGGTCGGCCCCTCCAACGGAGGGCTGTCCATCGACACCGTGGCCATCACGCTCAGCGCCGAGGTCGCAGGCGTCGACGAGGACACCTTCGCCCGGCTCGCGCAGCAGGCCAAGGACACCTGCCCCGTCAGCAACGCGCTCGCGGGAACCACGATCACACTGGACGCCAGGCTCGCAGGCTGAAGGGCCGGTGCGGTGACCGGCGTCGAGCAGCACGCCGGTCACCGCCGATCAACTCAGTCCCGGCCCGGTCCGAGCACGACCACGGAATTGTGGCCACCCATCCCGAGCGACGACTTCACCGTCAGCCCGCCTGCCACCGGGAACCTGCCGTGCAGCAACTGCGGGTGCGGCTGTGCCACCAGCGGTGGAGCGGGGACCGTTCCGCGCTCGTAGCCGAGTGCGGCCACGGCGAGTTCCACCGCCGAAGCCGCGCCCTGGCAGTGCCCGGTGAGCGGTTTGACGGAGTAGACGCCCGCCTCGGCGGGGAACAGTTCCTCCAGCAACGCGGCCTCGGCCGTATCGCACTGTTTGGTGCCGGGACCGTGTGCGTTGAGGTAGCGCACCTCGGTGGCGGGCACGCCCGCGTTGTCCAGCGCCTCAACGAAGCAGCGCCGCACCTGCCGAAGCGAGGGCTCGATCGACGTCACGTGGTACCCGTCGTGCGACATCGCGCCGCCGAGCAGCCGGGCGTACGGCTCGCTCGACCGGCGGGAAAGCACGAACCCGACCGAAGCCTCACCCATGATGAAGCCCCGGCTGCCCTGCTGGAACGGCCTGCAACCGAGCAACGGCTCCTCGTCGACCACCGAAACCCCGAGCCGCACGAAGTGCCGCACGTTCTCCGGGGTCAGCGAGAGGTCGGTGGCCACGAGCACCACGTCGTCCACGATTCCCGCATCCAGCCAGGACTTGGCGGTGAGCATCCCGGCGTTGCCGGACGCGCACATGGCCGACACGTTCATCGCGGGCCCGTGGAAGCCGTATTCCTGCATGAACGTCGACATCGGGGTGGACGGCATCAGCGCGAGGTAGTCCCTCGGCTGCAACCGGCCGTCCTCGACGAGGTAGAACTCCTTCCACAGGTCGACCTCGCCCAGCACGACGGCGTGCACGAGCCCGACGCGCGCGCCGGGAACCCAGCCCCGCTCACGCGCGTCCTCGATCGCTTCCCTCGCCGCGGCCCGCATGGCTCTGGCGAAGCGGCCCCGGCCGTCGGCGGGGTCGCCGCCGTCGGGAACCGCCGCGACCCAGCCCGCGTCCGCGTCACCGAACCCGAACCCACCGGTAAGCGTTGCCGCGGGCTTGCCCGAAAGCAGGCCCTCCCACAGCAATTCGCGGCCCCAGCCGTAGCCGGTGACCGCTCCGATGCCGCTGATACCGATTCCGTCGGTTCTTGATCGCAGCATGATCTGCGCCTCACTTTCACCTGGTTATGGGTTGAGGCGGCCTTCCGGGCAGCGCTGACCGAAAAAGCCACCTACTCTGGTGACGGCGCGTCGAGACACTCAAGATGCAGAACGCAACAACAGGCTTCGGATTCCTACTATTCGCCTAGCGGCGATTTCGTGCTGTAATCGAAAGCCTGTGTACAGACAGCGGATGGAACGAAAGCATGGAGGCGTGCACCCGGGGCGGAGCGCCCGCCTGGACGGAGCCAAACCATGAGATCATCGCCGACCTGGCGCTGACCGCGACCGGAGCTGGGATCTGGTCGCTGGACCTCGGCACACTGGAAGTCACGTGGACGACCGGCGTGGCGGAGGCACTCGGTCTGCCCGTCGAGAACGAGCACGGTGTCCGCGACCGGCTGCTCGAACTGCTGGAACCGTTGACCGTGGCGGCAAACAATTGCCCGGTATGGCACAATTTTGATCTTGAACAGTGCCACGAGACTCCCGACGGTGACACGAGATGGACGCGATTCCTCGCCCGGGCTCAGGGCAACGGCAGCGGCGGCATCGAACGGCTGGTGGGAATCGCCACCGACGTGACTGAACGGCACGGCAACGAGCAGGCACTCGCCGACCTGGCCGATCGCTACCGACTGCTCGTGGAACTGAGCCCCGACGGCATCTGCGTGCACGAAGGCGGCCGCCTCGTCTACGTCAACCCGGCCGCGGCCAGGTTCGTCGCCTCCGACTCGGCCGACGACCTGCTCGGCCAGCCGATCACCGACTTCGTCGACCCCTTCGCAGTGCCGGACATGCTCAAGCGCATCGAGGCACTCGACGGCCCCGGCGCCACGACAACGCCCACGGAGGTCGAACTCAAGCGGCTCGACGGCGAGACGATGTTGATCGAGTCGGTCTCGGTGCGCACCACCTGGCAGGGCAGGCCCGCCTACCAGGTCATCATGCGAGACATCACGGCTCAGAAGTCCGCCGAAGCCGCGCTGCACTACCAGGCCGCGCTGGTGTCCCACGTCAGCGACGCGATCATCGCCACCACCGCCGACGGCGTCGTCACCAGCTGGAACCCCGCCGCCGAGGCGGTGTACGGGCACAGCTCCCGGTCGGCGATCGGTCGGCCGGTCGGCGAGGTGGTTGGCTCCGGGCTCGACCCCGCCGCCGTCCTGACCGACGGCGGTGTCGTCGAGGACACCCACCGCAGGGCGGACGGTTCAATGCTGGCCATCCGGGTCTCCGCCGCCAAGATGAACACCGGCTACGTGCTGGTGTGCGCGGACGAAACCGCGCGCAGGCAGGCCGAGCGTCGCTACAGCACCGTGGTGGCCGCGCTGGACGAGGGCGTGGTGGTGATCGGCGCCGACGGGCTCGTCGAATCCGCCAACCCGGCAGCGGGCCGGATACTCGGCCTACCGCTGCACGCGATGATCGGCTGCTCTACGACGCTGTTCCCGCTCTACGACGAGTCGGGCCAACGCATCGACCCCACCGACTACCCCTCGGCGCAGAGCCAGCGCACCGGCAAGCCGACCGGCACCAGAGTCGTACGCGCACAGCGCCCGGACGGGCGATGTGTGTGGCTGTCGATGAGTTGCAGGCCGCTGGACGGCAGCCCCACCACGCCTGCCGCCGTGGTCACGTCGTTCACCGACATCACCGAGCGAAGGGCCATCGGGGAGCGGCTTGAGCACGACGCCACCCATGACCCGCTGACCGGCCTCGCCAACCGCACGCTCGTGCTGCAGCGGCTGGCTTCGGCTCTGCGGGAGGGCGGCCGCGGCGGTATGGCCTGCGTGCTGTTCATCGACCTGGACAAGTTCAAGGTCATCAACGACTCGCTCGGGCACAACATCGGCGACAAGGTGCTGCGCATCGCGGGCCAGCGGCTACAACACTCAGTGCGCCGCTCGGATCTGGTCGGCAGGCTCGGCGGCGACGAGTTCGCCGTGGTGACCTTCGAGGTGCGCCACGACGGGGAGATCCGCTCCCTCATCGAGCACCTGCGGCACTCGCTCACCGAACCGATCACCGTGGACGGCAGGCGGCTGCGCATCGACGCGAGTATCGGCATCGTGACGGCCGGGCCGGATGACGAGCGCTCGGCCGAGGACCTCATCCGCGATGCCGACGTGGCCATGTACCAGGCCAAGACCAGGGGCAGGGGCCGCGACGAGTTCTTCGACGTGGAGTTGCGCGAACGAATCCAGCGCCAGTTGCGGCTGGAGCAGGACCTGCGCGATGCCATCAGGGGCGGGCAGTTGTGGGTCGCCTACCAACCGGTGGTGGACCTGCGCACCTACCGCACCGTGGCGGTGGAGGGCCTGCTTCGCTGGGACCACCCCGTGCACGGCAGCATCTCGCCCGGCGAGTTCATCCCGCTGGCCGAGGAGAGCGACCTGATCAATCTGATCGGTGGACACATGCTGCGCACCGCCACGCGGGAACTGGCGACCCGACGCGGACCGGGAAAGATCGACACGCGGCTCACGGTGAACCTGTCGGCCAGGCAGTTGGACGACGAGAAGCTGGTCGACGCCGTGGCCGAGGCGTTGCGCGCCACCGGTCTGCCGCCGGAGGAACTGTGCCTGGAGATCACCGAGAGCGCGCTGATGCGGGAACCGAAGGCGGCAGCCGAGGTGCTGACCGCGCTGCGCGGGCTCGGCGTGCGGCTGGCCATCGACGACTTCGGCACCGGGTACTCCTCGCTGGCGCAGTTGTGGAAGCTGCCGCTGGACACGTTGAAGATCGACCGGTCGTTCGTCGCGGGGCTGGACGAGCCGGGTGAGACCGACGCGGAGGCGATCATCAAGGGCATCGTCACGATGGCGCACGCCATGGGCCTCACCGTGATCGCCGAGGGCACCGAGAACGCCAGGCAGGTGGAGATCCTGCGCGACCTGGGTTGCGACCAGGCTCAGGGGTTCCACTTCGGTCGCCCCAGCCGCGCGGCCGACATCTTCCCCAGCGAACACTGAACCGTTCCGCGAGTCCCCCGCTCCCGCCCGCGAGTCCCCCGCTCCGGTCCGCAAGTTCTGCGCTCCGGTCCGCGAGTTCTGCGCTCCGGTCCGCGAGTTCTGCGCTCCGGTCCGCGAGTCCCCCGCTCCCAGCGCGGCTGGCAGGCCTGCGGCGTGAGCAGGAACCCCGCACTCAGCCTGCCACGACGAGCACCTCGAGCGTTCTGGGACCGTGCACGCCCTCCACCCGGTCCAGCTCGATGTCGCTGGTGGCGGAAGGGCCGCTGACAAAGGTGAGCGGCCGCACCGGATCCAGCCGCGCAAGCGCTTGCGCGACGGTGACCTCGATCTGGTCGGCACGCACGACACACAGGTGGTAGTCGGGTACGAGGCTGAGCAGCCGCCTGCCCTGCGCCTGTCCCGCGTCGAGCACGATCGTGCCGGTCTCCGCTATCGCGACGGCGCATCCGGTGAGCACCCCGTCGACGCCGTCGACGACCGCGAGCTCCAGCGGCGGGTCGTCGGCCAGCCACCGCACCCCGGGCGCTCGCCAGTGCGCGGGCACGTCGGCGGGCACCGCCATCGTCCGCACACCGCGCGCACGCAGGCACTCGCCGATGAGTTCCACCGGACCGCGGCGCACGACCGCCCGGTAGTCGGCGACCCGCTCGGCGAACAACGCGACCGGATCGGCCACCCTCCGTTCGCGGCGGTACTCCCTCGGCACCGTCACCGACCGCGCCGCCCCCGCAGCGCGGATTCTCACCAGGATCTCCTCCCGTGCGCTAGCCACGTTCGCGCCTCCACCACAGCCGGAAAGACTCCTTCGGCAGCGCGGGCGCATCCCGCGTCGCCGTCCACTTCGACCCAGGCCACGGCAGGCGGCCGATCGGCCCGGCGCCGGTCAACAACCGGGAGAGCGACCCCGCCCGCTGCGCGGCCTCGAAGCGCCGAGGGTCGGCGAACACCCACGCCGCTGCCGCCATGGCCAGGGCCTCCGGGTTGCGCCTGCCCCTGTTTCGCACCACCTTCGCCCGCAGGTGCGTCAACGCCTCAGGAATATTGATGCGGACGGGACACACCTCGTAGCACGCCCCGCACAGCGACGACGCATAAGGCAGCGAAGCGGCCTGCTCGTCGGAGGGATCGTCGGCCAACTGCGGTGCGAGGATCGCCCCGATCGGACCCGGGTACACCGAGCCGTAGGCCTGCCCGCCCGTGCGCTCGTACACCGGGCACACGTTCAGGCACGCCGAACACCGGATGCATCGCAACGCCTGCCGCCCGACCTCGTCGGCGAGCGTGGCGGTGCGCCCGTTGTCCAGCAACACGAGGTGGAACCGGCTCGGCCCGTCTCCCGGCGTGACTCCCGCCCACACCGAGGTGTAGGGGTTCATCCGCTCCGCCGTCGACGAGCGCGGCAGCAGTTGCAGGAAAACCTCCAGATCCCGCCAGCTCGGCACCAGCTTCTCGATGCCCATCACCGTGATCAGCGTCTGCGGCAACGTCAGGCACATCCTGCCGTTGCCCTCCGACTCCACGACAACGATCGATCCGGTGTCGGCTACGGCGAAGTTCGCCCCGGACACGGCCACCTTCGCGGAGAGGAACTTACGCCGCAGGTGCCTGCGTGCCGCCTCGGCCAGGTCGCGCGGGTCGTCGGAGGCAGGCGCCTCTGGCATCTCACGGCGGAAGATCTCCCTGATCTCCGCTCGGTTGCGATGGATCGCGGGCACCAGGATGTGTGAAGGGCGGTCGTGGCCCAGCTGGACGATCAACTCCGCGAGGTCGGTCTCGACGGCACGTATCCCGCCTGCCTCGAGCGCCTCGTTCAGCCCGATCTCCGCGGTCGCCATCGACTTGACCTTCACGACCTCGTCGGCTCCGTTCTCGCGAGCGAGGTCGAGCACGATCCGGTTGGCTTCCTCGGCGTCGCGGGCCCAGTGCACCACCCCGCCCCTCGCGGTAACCGACTCCTCGAGCCGCAGCAGGTAGGTGTCGAGGTTGGCCAGCACGTCGTCCTTGATGGCCTCGCCCGCTTTGCGCAGCTCTTCCCAGTCGTCCAGCTCGGCGACGGCCGAAGCGCGCTTGTCCCGGATGGTGGTGGTCGCCTTGCGCAGGTTGCGCCGAAGCTGCGTGTCGGCCAGCGCGGTGTGCGCCGCCTTCGCGAACACCGGGCTGCCCAGCCACGTCACGGGGTTGCGACCCACGGCTGCTCCTCCGTACTCGCCAGAATCTCGGCCAGGTGTATCCCGCGCACACCGGTGCGCAGCCGCGAAAGCCCGCCGCCGATGTGCATGAGGCAGGAGTTGTCGCCCGCGGTGACCACCTGCGCACCGGTGTCCTGCACGCAGCGCATCTTGTCGGCGAGCATCGCCGTCGAGGTCTCCGCGTTCTTCAACGCGAACGTGCCGCCGAATCCGCAGCACTGCTCCGCCTGCGGCAACTCGACCAGGTCGAGCCCTCGCACCTGCCGCAGCAACCGCAGCGGCTTGTCGCCCACCCCGAGCATCCGCAGCGAGTGGCACGTCGGGTGGTAGGTCACGCGATGCGGGAAGTACGCACCGACGTCGGTCACCGCGAGCACGTCCACAAGGAACTCGCTGAGCTCGTAGGTGCGCTCGACGGGCAAGCTCGAACCGCACAACCCCGGGTGCACCTCGCGAACCATTCCGGCACACGACCCGGACGGCGCCACCACGTAGTCGTAGCCGTCGAACACCTCGGCGTAGCGGTGTGCCAGCGACCTCGCCTCGTCGGCGTATCCGGTGTTGAAGTGCAGTTGCCCGCAGCAGGTCTGCTCCAGCGGGAAGTCCACGGTGCAGCCGAGCCGTTCCAGTAGCCGCACCACCGCCTTGGCCGTCTCCGGGTAGAGCGTGTCGGTGAGGCAGGTGGCGAACAAAGCGGCGCGTGGACTACCCACCTGAATCACCAAGACCCACCCGCTCCGCCGCGGCCGACCACGCGGCCCTGTCGCCCACGGGATCGTAACGCGCGGGCGGTGCCGCGACCAGGCCGTCTTCGAGCAGCCCAGCAGCCCTGGCCTGCACCAGCACGTTGCCGAGCGCGCTCGCCTCCACCGGGCCCGCCAGTACGGGCAGCCCGCAGGCGTCCGCTGTGAACTGGCACAGGGGTTCGTTCAGCGCCCCGCCACCCACCAGGTGAACCACGCGCAGCTCACGGCCCGCCAGCTCCGCGGCCGTGCGCAGGGACGCCGCGTGCGCGAGCGCCAATGACTCCAGGATCGTGCGGACCACCGCCTGCGGGCTTTCCGGCACCGGCTGCCCGCTGTCCCGACACGCTCGCGCGATACGGGCAGGCATGTCGCCGGGCGCCAGGAAAGCCGGGTCGTCCGGATCGATCAGCGAAGCGAACGGTCGTTGTTTCATCGCCTCGTGCAGCACCTGTTCCAACCTGATACCGAGCCCGCGTTCCCGCCACACCCGAAGCGACTCGCTGAGCAGCCACAGCCCCATGGTGTTGCGCAGGAACCGCACCGTGCCGTCGATGCCCGCCTCGTTGGTGAAGTTGGCCCGCCGTGCCCGCTCCGTCAGCACGGGTGCGGGCAGCCGCAGCCCGACCAGGGACCAGGTGCCGCACGAGATGTAGCCGAAGTCGTCGCCGGTCGCGGGCACCGCCGCGACGGCCGAGGCCGTGTCGTGCGAGGCGACCGCGACCACCGGCGTGCCGTCCGGTGAGCGCCCGATCGGCTCCCCCGGCTGCCGAAGCGGCGGCAGCAGGCTCGGCGGGATCGCGGTCCTTTCGAGCAGTTCGGTCGACCACCGCCTCGTGGTCGCGTCGAGCAGCGCGGTGGTGGACGCGTTGGTGACCTCTGCGCCGACCTCTCCCGTCAACCAGTAGCCGATCAGGTCCGGAAGCAGCAGCATCGTCGAGCCATCCAGCCGCTCCACCGGTTCGGAAAGCAACTGGTAGACGGTGTTGAACGGCAGGTACTGCAGGCCGGTGATGCGGTACAGCAGGTCGTCGGGCACCGACTCCCGCAGTTTGTCGGCCATGCCTTCGGTGCGGGGATCGCGGTAGCAGCGCACATCGCCTTCGAGCTTTCCGTCGGCTCCGATGAGGCCGTAGTCGACAGCCCAGGAGTCGATGCCGATCGAGACCGGTTCCGCCTCCCGAGCCTCGCGCAGCCCGGCGAGGATCTCGCCGTACATGGCTCGCACGTCCCAGCGCAGGCCCCCTTCCTGCCGCTGCTTCGGGCCGGTGACGAACCGCCGCAGCTGCGTCAGTTCCACCGTGCCCGCCGCCGCGACCCTGCCGAGCATGACCCTGCCGCTGGTGGCGCCGAGATCGACGGCGACGAACGACCGCATCGCTACACCTCGACCACGGGCAGCGCGAGCAGGTCCGCGACGGCACGCAGTTCTGCGGCGCGGTGCCCGACACCGAGCGCCCAGTGGTGCGCGACCCCGCTCGCTGCCCACTCGTCGGTCCACTCTCCCGGATCGCGGCCGAAATCGACGCGGCTGGTGGTGTTGCCGATGCGCATCAACGGACCGTCCACGACCTCGCCTTCGGACACGATGAGCGAGTACCGCCCGTGCCGGTCCTGCCCGACACCCAGCAGCGTCACCGGCCCGTGCGCGACATCGAACTCGACCGACACACCCCAGCCGCGCTTTCCGTGATACACGCCGAGGCCGCGTAGCAGCGGCTGCTTCGCACTGATCGAGAGGTGGGCGGGGCCGTCGTGGCCCATCTCGACATGGCCACGGGCAAAGTCCAACGCCTGCAACTCGGTGAACGAACCACCCGCGCCGAGCACGTCCAGGATCAGCATGGCAATGCTGGTGCGTAGCTCGAACTCGCCCGCGGCCGGGACACCGCGTGCGGTGAGCAGGCTCGCGCCGAGGATCATGCCCGCGCCGAGCCGCTCGTGTATCTCGCCGCCGAGCCCGCGGTGGTAGTAGGCGAGGCTGTCCAGCTCGAAATCCGCGACGAGCCGGTCGAGCCCGACCGCCACTCTGGCGCCCCACTCAAGGTCCGACCGGTTCACCGAGGAGTCCAGTTCGAACACCGACTCGGCCTCGGCCACCTTCGCCGCCACCTCGCCGTCGCTCACCTGCTCGACGCGTACGCGCAGGTCGTCGAACTCCAGTACCTCGACGTGCCCGCCGAAGTGCGCGCTGACCATGGTCAGGTCGGTCGAGACGTCGTACATCCCGGGGTAGAGATGCCCCATCAGCCCGTGGCGGCCGTGGCTGAGTACCTTACGCACCGCCGCCGCGCGGACCCACCGCTCGATCTTGGTCCACGCCCGCTCGTCACGCAGGTAGCCGGACACGCTGCGGAACTCGACACCGGCCCTGTGGAAGGTGTTGGCCAGCTCAGGCAGCGGGCAGGCACCGCAGTAGGCCAGCCACTGCCCGGTGTCCACGCTCGCGTGGTCCATCGACTCGGTGGGCTGCAGGTTGATCAGCAGCACCGGTGCCCCGCCGCGCTGGGCGATGGGCAGCAACATCGTGGCCGTCAGGTAGGTGGTGAGGAACCCGACGATCAGATCGCAACCCGCCGTGCGCAGCTTCTCCGCCGCGGCGGCGCCTTCCTGTGCGTCCGAGATGAAGCCGGCATCGACTATCTCGGCGTCGAAGGAGGCGATCCGCTCGCCGACATGGGTTGCCGACTGCCGCAACGTCGGCAGCAGGTCGGGAAACTGGTCCCAGTAGGCGCCGAGCCCACCGGCCACCAGCCCGATCCTCGGCGCTCGCCTGTTCGCCATCGTCACTCCCTACCTCAGGAAGGCCGCCGCCACCCCGGCGTCGATCGGGATGTGCAGCCCCGTCGTGTGCGACAGTTCGCCGCAGGTGAGCACGAACACCGCGTTGGCGACATGTTCGGGCAGCACCTCCCTGCCCAGCAGGGTGCGTTTGGCGTAGAAGGCTCCCAGTTCCGACTCAGGCACGCCGTACACGGCCGCGCGCTGCGCGCCCCACCCGGAGGCGAAGATTCCCGAACCACGCACCACACCGTCGGGGTTGACGCCGTTGACCCTGATGCCGTGCTCGCCGAGTTCGGCGGCAAGCAGCCGCACCTGATGAGCCTGGTCGGCCTTCGTGGCGCCGTAGGCGATGTTGTTGGGTCCGGCGAACACCCCGTTCTTGCTGACGATGTACACGATGTCGCCGCCGAGGCCCTGTTCGATCATCACGCGCGCGGCCTCCCGCGACACCAGGAACGAGCCGCGCGCCATCACGTCGTGCTGTAGGTCCCAGTCCTTCGCGGTGGTTTCCAGCAGCGGCTTGGACACCGACAGCCCGGCATTGTTGACCACGAGGTCCACCCCACCGAAGGCCAGCGTGCAGGCCGCCATCGCCTCGCCGATCGCGGTCTCGTCGGTGACGTCGACGCCGACCGGCACCGCGAGGTCCGGGCCGCCGATTCCCTCTGCGACCTCGGCGGCCGCCGCCTCGTCCCGATCGGCGACGGCCACACAGGCACCCTCGGCGGCGAGCCGCCGCGCGATGGCCTTGCCGATCCCGGAGCCACCCCCGGTGACGAGCGCGATCCGCGTGGCGAGCGGCTTGGGCCCCGGCATCCGACGGAGCTTGGCCTCCTCCAACTCCCAGTACTCGATGCGGAACTTCTCCGACTCCGGGATCGGCGCATACGTCGACACCGACTCGGCGCCGCGCATGACATTGATGGCGTTGACGTAGAACTCGCCCGCGACCCGCGCCGTCTGCTTGTCGCGGCCGAAGCTGAACATCCCGACGCCGGGAACCAGCACGATCGCCGGATCGCCACCGCGCATCGGCGGTGAGTCCGGCGTGGCGTGCCGGTTGTAGTAGGCGGCGTAGTCCTGCCGGTAGGTGGCGTGCAGTTCGCGGACCCGCTCCACCACCCGCTCCAGCGGCGCGGTGGCGGGCAGGTCGACGACCAGTGGTGCGACCTTGGTGCGCAGGAAGTGGTCGGGGCACGACGTGCCGAGCGCGGCGAGATCCGGATGTTTGGCGCGGGAGAGGAACTCCAGCACTTCGCCGCTGTCGGTGAAATGGCCCAGCTGGGGGGAATCGGTGGAGGCAAGCCCGCGCAGTACCGGGAACAGCGCCGCCGCGCGCTGCCGACGCTCGCCCTCGGGCAGCGGCTCGTAGCCAGGCAGCACGGGACCGAACGGTTCGGGGTCGCCGTGTTCGGCCAGGTATGCCTCGGCGGTGCGGATGATGTCCAGCGAGTTCTGCCTGCACTCGTCGCTGGTCGCGCCCCACGCCGTGATGCCGTGCCCGCCGAGGACACAGCCGATGGCGTGGGGATTGGCCTCCTTGATCGCGGCGATGTCCAGCCCGAGTTGGAAGCCCGGCCTTCGCCACGGCACCCACACCACTCGCTCGCCGAACACCTTGCGGGTCAGCTCCTCACCGTCGACGGCGGTCGCGAGCGCTATGCCCGAGTCCGGATGCAGGTGGTCGACGTGCGGTGCGTCGACAAGGCCGTGCATGGCCGTGTCGATACTGGGTGCCGCGCCACCCTTGCCGTGCAGGCAGTAGTCGAACGCGGCGACCATCTCGTCCTCGCGGTCCTCGCCGGGATAACGATCGACGAGCGCGCGTACCCGGTCCAGCCGCAACACGGCCAGTCCGGCTTCGGTGAGCGTGCCGAGGTCTCCACCGGAGCCCTTGACCCACATCAACTCCACGTCGGCACCGCTGGCGGGATCGATGTCGGTGCCCTTCGCGGAGGCGTTTCCGCCCGCGTAGTTGGTGTTTCGGCGGTCGGAGCCCAGTTCGCGTGAGCGAGCGAGAAGTTCGGCCACCGCCGGGTGCGCTGGTTCGGTCACCTTCACGCCCCCCAGCCGGCCGCGGCGCCGCCGACGCGCTCGGCGCGGACCTTCTCGGCGTGGCCGCTGCGGTGGTAGGCCGCCACCGGGTCGGGGTCGAGCCCCATCTCCTCCCGCAGCTGCGCCAGCAGTGGTCGCACGTCGGTGGAGAAGGCGTCCACGAGCACCGCGTTGGCGCCGAGCACATCGCCTTCCCGCTGCGCCGTCCGCAACGCTTCGGTGTCAACGAGCAACGCCTTTGCCGTGGCCTCCTGCACGTTCAGCACCGAGCGGATCAGCGCCGGGATCTTCGGCTCGATGTTGTGGCACTGGTCGAGCATGAACGCCACCCCCGCGCTCGCCTCGAGGCCGCCGCCGAGCACGATCTCGACCATGATCCGAAACAGCTGGTAGGGATCGGCCGCGCCGACCATGAGATCGTCGTCGGCGTAGAAGCGGGAATTGAAGTGGAACCCGCCAAGCCTGCCCTTGCGCAGCAGGAACGCCACGATGAACTCGATGTTGGTGCCGGGCGCGTGGTGCCCGGTGTCCACGAGCACCTGCGCCTTCGGACCGAGTTCGAGACAGTGCGCGTAGCTGGTGCCCCAGTCGGGCACGTCGGTGGCGTAGAAGGCGGGCTCGAAGAACTTGTACTCCAGCAGCATGCGCTGGTGCTCGCCGAGCCGTTCGTACACCGCCGCCAGCGCCTCCTCCAACCTGGCCTGCCGGTCGGCGATGGAGTCCTGGCCCGGGTAGTTGAGCCCGTCGGCCAGCCACACGGACAACTCGCGCGAGCCCGTGACGTTCATGATGTCGATGCACTCCAGCAGGTGATCGACGGCTTTGCGGCGCACCGCGGGGTCGGGGTTGCACACGCTGCCGAGGCGGTAGTCGTCGTCCTGGAACACGTTGGGGTTCACCGCGCCGATGCGCACGCCCGCATCCCGCGCGTATCTGGCGAGGTCGGCGTAGTCGGCCACCTTGTCCCACGGGATGTGCACGGCCACGCTCGGCGCCACCCCGGTGAAGCGGTGCACCGTGGCGGCATCGTCGATCTTTTCGTAGGCGTCGCGAGGGATGCCCTCCTGCGCGAACACCTTGAACCGGGTGCCCGAGTTGCCGAAGGCCCACGACGGCGTCTCGATGTGCTGCGCCCGCAGTGCCGCTTTGACGGCGGTGTGGTCGGACATGTGGTCCTCTCTGTGCATTGTGGTCAGTCGAGGTGGAAGACCTCTGTCAACGGCACGATTCCCTCGTCCGGGTGGCCGTCGAGGCTTTCGAAGAACGGCGCCATCTCCGCCTGCCACCTCGCGTTGACGTCCCTGGCCGCCATGCCTTCGAGCGCGGCTTCGAGGTCCTGCGTCTCGAAGTAGCCGACGAGCAGGCCGTCCTCGGCCAGGAACAGCGAGTAGTTATGCCAGCCGGTCTCGCGCAGCGCGTCCAGCATCTCGGGCCAGACCTCGGCATGCCTTCGCCGGTACTCCGCCATCCGGTCGGGCTTCACCCTGAGCAGGAAGCAGACCCGCCTCGCGCTGGGCATCACGAACCTCCCGGTGGGTCGTGAGCGCTGCACGAGCACTCACGACCCCTTCGGTGAACTAGAAGTCGTACTGGTCGATGTTGCTCGCGTCGAACACGGTCGGCGGGCCGAGGATGATCTCGCCGTCCTTGCCGATCTCGCGTTCCCCGAGCTTGCCTGCCTTCAACCTCTCGCCCTCCGCGCCGCTGATCTGCCCGGAAGCCAGTGCCGCTGCGGCGTAGCCCGCGAGGTAGCCGAGCTGCTTGGGATCCCACAGCGCGAACGCCTCGACCGTGCCGTCCTTGACGAACTGCCGCATCTGGTTGGGCGTTCCCAACCCGGTGAGCTTCACCTTGCCCTTGTACGGAGAGGAGGAGATGTAGCGCGCCGCGGCGGAGATGCCGACCGTGGTCGGCGAGACGATGCCCTTCAGGTCAGGGATCGAACGCAGCAGTGCCTGCGTCTCCTGGAACGACTTCTGGTCGTCGTCGTCCCCGTAGGCGATCTTGACGAGTTCGATGTCGGCGTACTCCGGCTTCTTCAGCTCGTCCTTCATGAACTCGATCCAGGTGTTCTGGTTCGTCGCGTTCGGGGTCGCGGACAGGATCGCGATCTTGCCCTTGCCGCCGATCTGCTCCGAGATCATCTGGATCTGCTTGCGGCCGATGTCCTCGGAGTTGGCCTGGTTGACGAAAACCTGGCGGGCGTCGGCCGCGGCGTCGGAGTCGTAGGTGACCACCGCGATGTCCTTGGCCATCGCGTCCTTCAGCGCTGGTGCGACGGCGTTGGGGTCGTTGGCCGCGATCACGATGGCGTCCTGGTTCTGCTGCACCAGCGTGTTGATGTAGGACACCTGCGAGGAAGCCGACGCGTCGGAGGGGCCGACCTCCTTGCCGGTTCCCTTGAGTTCGGTGACCGCCTCGATGCCACCCTCGTCAACGATGTTCTCGTAGGGGTTGTCGATCTCCTTCGGAAGGAACGCGATCTTGAGCCCCTCCTTGATCGGGGCGTTCGGATCGGCCGACCGCTGCGTGCCCGATCCGGTGTCGGCCTCGGACGCGGAGTCCTTCGTCGTGCCGCCGCATCCGGCGACCAGGGCGGCCACCAGGCCCGCACTGGTGACGGCGAGCGCCGCGCGACTCCTTCTCCAGCGGGAGTGGATCATCTTTGGTCCTCCTCGGGGGAACCGTGTGCGGTGGAGGCCGCCACGGGGTCTGGCAGGGTCTGTTGTGGGGGTTGTTCGGTCGCCGCGGCGGCGGCGGGGTGGCGCCGCCTGCGCAGCAGGCCCGCGACCACCGGCACCAGCACTGAGATGATCAGCAGCAGGCCGTTGATCACGTTCTGGATCTCGTTGGTGACGTCGTTGAGGAACAGCACGTTTCGCAGCCCGGCCATGAGCAGCAGCGCGCTGCCGACGCCGACGACCGTGCCGCGGCCTCCGAAGATCGACACGCCGCCCAGCAGTACGGCGGCCACCGCGATCAGTTCCATGCCGTAGGCGTTGTCGGCCCGGGCGCTGTTGTAGCGCAGGGTGTAGACGAGCGAGGCGATGGCACACAGCACACCGGAGACGACGTAGAGGCCGAACCGCAGCCGGTCGACTCGGATACCGGAGAACCGTGCGGTCTGCTCGCCGAGCCCGACGGCGTACAGCGAGCGGCCGATCGGGGTGTGGTGCACCACGACGGCGGCCAGCACCGCGATCACGAGCACCAGCAACGTCGCGTAGGGCAGGAACGTGCCGCCTGCGGTGCCGGTCGCGAAGGGACGGTAGCTGTCGGGAAAGCCGGTCACCGCGCCGTCGCCGAGCACGACGTAGGCCAGCCCGCGATAAAGCCCCAGCGTGCCGATCGTGACCGCGAGCGCGGGCAGGCCGAACCGCACGATCAGTGCGGCGTTCAGCGAGCCGAGCACGGCACCCGCCGCCAGCACCAGCGGCACGATCGTCTCGAACGCCATGCCCGCGTTCCACAGCACGCCGGTGAGCGCGGAGCAGAAACCCAGGATCGAGGCCACCGAGAGGTCGATCTGACCGGTCAGGATGATCGGCAACAACGCCAGCGCCAGCAGTGCGACCTCGGTGTAGTCCAGCAGCAGGAAGCTGAGATTGTCGGCCTCGGCGAAGCCGGGCGTGCTCTGCCAGCCCCATGCGAACACGGCGACGACCAGCAGCAGCAGGATCGACTCCCAGCGCAGGATCTTGTCACGCACGGCGCACGCTCCGTTCCTTCCTCAGCCGCTCGGCGAGCCGCAGCTGCACGGCCCGATCAAGGGAGATGGCCAGCAGCAACGCGGCACCGTCCACCGCCCGCTGCCAAAAGGCGGGCACACCCAGAATCGGAAGCGCACTCGTGATGGTGGTCAGCAGCAGGGCACCGAGCACGGCACCCAGCACGGTGCCGCTGCCGCCGAAGATGGCGACCCCGCCGACCACGACGGCCGCGACCACCGCGAGTTCCTTGCCGGTGCCGACGGAGGCGTTGATGGTGCCGAAGTAGGAGGCGTGCAGCAAGCCCGCCAGACCCACCAGCGCACCGGAGACGACGAACGCGGTGAACACCCGCCGCCCCGCGGGGATGCCCGCGAGCCGAGCCGCGTCCGGATTGGACCCGATGGCGTAGAGTTCCCGGCCCGAGCGCCAGTTGTGCAGCGCGTATCCGGCGATCACCAGCGCCACCAACGCGATCAGCGAGAGGTGAGGAATCCCGAGTATCGATCCGCTGCCGAAGGCGAGGAAGTCCGGCGACATCTGCGCGGCGTTGATCTGGTGCACTCCCGTCGCGCTCGCCCAGCCGTAGTCGATGCCACGGAAGACGTAGAGAGTCCCCAGCGTCACCACGAGTGCGGGCACCTTCGCGATGGCGACCAGGGCGCCGTTGAACGCGCCGCAGGCCGCGCCGAGCGCCACCCCGGCCAGCATCACGACCACCGTCGGCGTCTCCTGGTCGGCGATGAACAGCTGGCCCGACAGGTACGCCGTCAGCCCCATCACCGACCCGACCGAGAGGTCGATGTTCCTGGTGATCACCAGCAGCGTCTGCCCGATGGCGAGCAGCGCGATGATCGAGGCGTTGAGGAAGAGATCGTGCACACCCTGCGCGTTGAGAAACGTCGGGTTGACCACGGTCGTCACCGCGACCACGGCGACCAGCGCACCGACGATGCTCAGCTCACGCCCGGAGAGCAACGACTGCAGGCGGTTCATGCCGCCGTCCCGTTCCCGGTGGCCGCGTACATGACCGACTCCTCCGTGGCTTCCTGTCTCGACAGTTCCGCGGTGATGCGCCCTTCGTGCATGACGAGCACCCGGTCGGCCATGCCGAGCACCTCGGGCAGTTCCGAAGAGATCAGCAACACGGCGATGCCTTGGGTTGCCAGGTCGGACAGCAGCGCATGCACCTCGACCTTGGCGCCGATGTCGATGCCCCGCGTCGGTTCGTCCACGATCAGCACCGAGGGCCGCGTGGCAAGCCACTTGCCGAGCACGACCTTCTGCTGGTTGCCGCCGGAAAGCGTCGCGGCTGGGTCGGAAAGCTTGCCGTACTTCAACGAGAGCCGCTCACCCCAGTGGACCGCGAGCTCATGTTCCAGTGACGGCCTTGTGATGCCTGCCGGGGAGACCTGCCGAAGCCGCGCCAGGCTGGTGTTGCGCTCGATCGGCAACTCCAGGACCAGGCCCTGTTCCCTGCGGTCCTCCGGCACCAGCGCGAGACCACGTTCGATCGCCGCACGCGGGTCGCCAGGTGGAAGCGGCTCCGCGTTGACCGACACCTTCCCGCCGTCGCGTTCGTCCACCCCGAAGATCGCGCGCGCCACCTCCGAACGCCCGGAACCGACCAGCCCCGCCAGTGCGACGATCTCGCCGCGCCGTACGGAGAAGGACACGTCCCGAAACACGCCGGCGCGGGTGAGGTTCTCGACGACGAGCGCCTCGTCGCCGATCAGCGTGTCGCGTTTGGGGAACAGCTGTTCCACCGAGCGCCCCACCATCTGCCGCACCAGGGTGTCGTGGTCGATCTCGTCCATCGCCGAGGTCGCGACGAGGCCGCCGTCGCGCAGCACCGTGACCCGGTCGCACAGCGCGTACATCTCGTCCAACCGATGCGAGATGAACAGCAGTGCCGCGCCGCGTTCGGCGAGACCGCGCGCCACCCGAAACAGCCGCTGCGCCTCTACCGCCGAAAGGGCGGCCGTCGGCTCGTCCATCACGATGATGCGCGCGTCGGCCACCAAGGCCTTGGCGATCTCGATGATCTGCTGATCGGCGATGGAAAGGCCACTGGTCTGCCTGGCCGGGTCGATCGGGACACCGAGCAGGTCGAAGACCTCGCGTGCCCTGCGGTGCATCTCGCGGCGGTCGATACGCCTGCCGGGACGCAGCGGTTGGCGCCCCATGAAGACGTTCTCGGCCACCGAGAGGTCGGGAAACTGGATCGGCTCCTGGTGGATCACCGCCACACCCGCCTGCTGCGCGTCGCGGGGGCCCCCGAACCGCACCGGTTCGCCGTCGAGCAGCACCTCGCCGCTGTCGGGCTGGTGCTCTCCGCCGATGATGCGGACGACTGTGGACTTGCCAGCCCCGTTCTCACCCGCGAGCGCGTGCACCTCTCCAGCGCGCAGTGTGAGCGACACCCCGCGCAGCGCCCGAACCGCCTGGAACGACTTCGTGACGTCGGCTAGTTCGAGCAGCGGCGGGGGTGAGTGCTCCGGTGTTTCCACGGGCCACCCTCCCTCGTTGGAGATCGTGAAACGTTTCATTCACGAGTGGCGCTCAAATTAGGCCAGCGAGGGGCGTACGTCAACCCCTGTGCTAGCGTGCATCGAGCCCGAGGACACGCCGATGTAGGCTTCCCGGGTTGAGACGTTTCACGGGAGTGGGAGTCGCGGTATGTCTCCGAGCATCAAGGACGTCGCCGAACGGGCAGGCGTCTCCGTGGGAACGGTGTCCAATGTGCTCAACCGGCCGGAGCGGGTGTCGGAAAGCACCAGGCAGACCGTGCTGGCGGCGATCTCGGAACTCGGGTTCGTGCGCAACTCCTCAGCGGCCCAACTGCGGGCGGGCACCAGCCGCTCGATCGGCCTCATCGTGCTCGACATGGCCAACCCGTTCTTCCACTACGTGGCCAAGGGCGTGGAAGAGGTCGCCGACGAACTCGGCTACGCCGTGGTGCTGTGCGACTCCGACGACCGGGCGGCACGAGAGGACCGCTACCTGCAAGTGCTCGAGGAGCAGCGGGTGCGCGGTGTGCTCATCACGCCGATCGAGGTCAGTTCGAAACGGCTGGACGCGCTACGCAGGCGCGGCACTCCAACCGTGCTGGTCGACCGGCACGACCCGAGGGTGAACTGCTGCTCGGTGGCGGTGGACGACGTGATCGGCGGGCAACTGGCAGGCAACCACCTCACCGAACTCGGCCACGAACGGATCACCTACTTCAGCGGACCGCTCACGCTGCGGCAGTGCTCGGACCGGTTGCAGGGGTTACGCCGTGCCGTCGCTTCGGCAGGACTCGACCCGGACAGCGCGATCGACGTCGTGGAGGCACCCGCGATGAACGCCCGGCTCGCACACGACCTCGCGCGCGATCGGTTCGGTGAGGGCGACGACACCACTGCGGCGTTCTGTGCCAACGACCTGATGGCGCTCGGTGTGCTGCGCGCGGCGCTGAGCACCGGTCGCCGCGTGCCGGGGGACCTTGCCATCGTCGGTTACGACGACATCGAGTTCGCCGCCGACGCCGCCGTGCCGCTCACCTCGATCAGCCAGCCCACGCAACAGATCGGCAGAGCAGCCGCGCAGCTACTGGTGGAGGAGTGCGACCACCCCGAAACGCACGCACACCAGCAGATCATGTTCAAACCGGAACTGGTGGTCAGGGAGTCCACCACCCCCTGACCCGCGAGTCCCGCGCCCCTGCCCGCGAGTTCTGCGTTCCCGCCCGCGAGTTCTGCGTTCCCGCCCGCGAGTTCTGCGTTCCCGAGGGGCGATGCCACTCAGCCGTCGGCGACGGGATAGTCCAGGATGATCGCCCCACCCGTCGCGTACTTGGGCACGTCGGCCGAAACAGCCTGACCCTGCGGGGACGCCAGCGCCGCGCGCATCGCGTCGGGGTCGGCGAACTCACCCTCGAACACCGCGAAGAACCCCTGGTCGTGGCCGGCCGTCCGCACGTCGAAGGTGTATCGCATCGACAGCAGGCCGGGCAGTTGCTCCACCAGCGGGATGTGCGTACCCAGATAGTGCTGCTTGAACGCCTCGGGATCGGTGGGAGGGTGGTAGAGGACAACCATCTTGTGCATCCCGGTCTCCTTTCAACTCATGCCGTGACCGGCAAGGAAGTTCCTGGTCCGCTCGGGGGTGGCCAGGATGTCCCACTGGCGCTCCGGGTAGCTGAAGTTGTCCGTGAACGTGTCCGCCACGGCCTGGTTCTGCGACATCGCGCCGAGCAGTTCCAGCAGGTGCGGAGGCGGCGGCGTACGGATCATCAGATTCGTCCAGTCCGACACCGCGTGCACCCGGTCTTCCCTGCGGCGTGCGACCTTCTTGCAGAAGCGCTCGTCGAAGTTCTGGTCCTCCAGGATGGTCTGCCCCAGTTCCCATGCCGAGTACGAGGCCGAGTTGGCTCCCTGCCCGATGACCGGGTCCACCACCGTGTGGACGTCACCGACCGCGACGACGTAGCGTCCGTTGGGCAGTCGGGTGTAGTCCTCCCGCACGGAGGGCACAACGGCGCCCTGGAGCAGGTCCTGCGGTCCGGTCAGCCGGAAGGCGGCGGGGTCGATCCGCTCGAAGGTCGTCGGGTGGTGCTCCGAAACGACCTTGAGCACCAGCTTCTCGAAGGCCGCGGGATCGTCGTCGTATTGGGTCGCGGTCAGCACCTCGAACTCGCCGCCTGGCACGGCCTCGAACAGCAGCGCGGTGACGTGGCCCGCGAAGGAGTACATCGGGATCTCCAGCAACTCGCCGTGGCCCGGCGAGATGCTCATCGTGACGCCCCTCGGTTCGGAGTGCGCCACCCCTTCGTAGAGACCGACACACAGCTTGCGCTGCGGCGTGTCGTACGGGGACTTGTCGGCCCTGCGCGGGAACATCGCGCCCATGCCGCCCCGGCCGGTGGCGATCACCACCAGGTCGTGCCGCTGCGACAGTTCCTCCACGTCGGCTGCCTGCACGGGGCGCACCTCGAACTCGCCGCCACGCTCGACGAAGTCCGAAAGCAGTCTCGGCAGGTAGATCCGGTAGTCGATGGCACGGGACGGGGCGGCGAAGAAGCCGGGGAAGCGCAGCGGCTGCGGCCCACCGATGTAGTGGTGGTGGCCGAAGTAGCCGTACTCCTCGATGTCCCAATGGTCCACGCCGAGCAGCCGCTCGCGTTCGACAGTGGCGTGGTGGTGGGCGACGGTGTTCGGGATACGACCGCCTGCCAACTGCTCTGCCGTGCGGTCGCTGTAGATCGTCACGGGCACGCCGTGCCCGCGCAACAGCAGGCCAAGGTGCAACCCGGCGACGCCCGCGCCTACGATCCCGATCCCTTCCATGAGCGGCTCCCTTGTCCAAGTTCAGTGTGTGTAGACGTTGTCGGCGTCGCTGTCCAGTGCCCGGTAGTCTCCGGTGAAGAACACCAGTGGAGTGGCGTCGCTGTAGTCGAGGTGTTTGACATGGCCGACGTACAGCAGGTGATCACCAGCGTCATGGGTGTCGACCACGTCGCAGCCGATCTGGGCCATCGAGCCTCGCAGGAACGCGCAACCGTCGACCAGATCGAACTCCGGCCGCAGGCCGGGTACCGGGTTACCGGCGAAGTGCCGCGAATGCGGGCGTTGGTGCTCGGTCAGGATGCTGACGCCGTAACGCCCGGTCCGTTCCAGCAGGGCTGCCATCCGAGATGTCTTGCTCAGTGAGACCAGCACGAGCGGCGGGTCGAGCGAGACAGAGAGAAAACCGTTGGCGGTCATGCCGTGGATGTCTGCGTCGTCAACGGTCGTGACCACGGTGACACCGCTGGTGAACCTGCCCATGGTGCGGCGAAAGTGGGTGGGGTCGACGGTCGAGCGGTCCAGCGGGGACTTCGTCCTCACAGCGCTCCTCCGCAAGAATCGCATAGCGAGCAGGTTACTCACCGTACAGCTCTATATACGAGCAAGGTAGCTTGGAGTTTGTGAGCGAGGCAACATCGTCCAGAGCGAGCGTGCGCTCGCAGACGCTCGACCGCGCCCTCGATGTCCTCGACGTGCTCTCGGACGGGCAGCCGCGATCGAGCCAGGAGCTGGCCACCGCCTCGGGGCTGCACCGCTCGATCGTCTACCGCATCCTGCGCACCCTGGAGGACCGCAGGCTCGTCAGCCGTACCGCCGAGGGTCGCTACACGCTGGGCCTGGGACTGTTGGTGCTGTCGCGCACCGTGCTCGGCGACGCGCAGGCCGAGTTGCAGGACCAACTCGGCCAGCTCGCGAACGCCGTTTCGGCCACGGCGTTCCTGGCGGTGCCACAGGGACGCGAGGTGGTGGCGCTGGTGACGGTCGAACCGGCACGGCACCGGGCGGCGATCGCCTACCGTCCGGGGGCACGCTCGCCCATGGACCGAGGCGCGTGCGGGTTGGCGATCCTGTCGGCGCAGCCCGCGCGACCGGACGAACGACCCGAGGTCACGTGGGCCCGGCAGACCGGCTACGTACGCACGGTTGGCGAAGTGCATGCCGGGCTCACCGAGATCGCAGCGCCCGTCCCGCTCGGGCACGGCTCGGCGGCCGCGGTAGCTGTGGTATTCGTGTCGGGCGACGTGGACGAGACACGCGCCGCCGAAGAGGTCAAGTCGGTGGCCGCACGCATGAGCAAGCCCACCGAGATATGGGAGCTGTGAGCACGTCGTGCTGCCGCCGACGATCAGCTCGGCACGCTCTGCCGTGACATCCCAACTGAACCTTACTGACGGTAGCCGGGCCGTCCGCGTCTGCGGACCCGCAACGTTACAGGCCACGTCGCCTTGGCCAACCCACTCGGCGCGGTTGCGCTACCGACAGTAAGAAATGGTAGCGAAGGCACCGCAAGTCGTATCGATCGTTGGTGCTTTCGCGTGACATCTGCAACGGACACCGCAGGCAGGCGATGTAATTGTCGTTCCCAGCAGGATGATGGAGATGTAGGCACAGGAACAGGCAGGAGACGCCATGGCACACGCCGTTGAAGTCACCAGGGCTGAGTTACTCAAGCGACGACAACAGATCTTGCGACGCTTCGACACGAACCTGGAGGAGTTCACGGAGCGCGCGAAGTCCTTCAGCTTGGTCGGCGAAGAGTGGGATGCCTGGGACGAACTACAAAACATCGCATTCCTCTTGGGTGATGACAAGAGCTGACCTCGTCTCCGAGGTCGACAGGTTTACCTCGGAGACAGAAGAACTGCTCCGGTCCTGCTTCGCGATGGTCGATGAGCCCAGCACTGAAACGCGCGGCGACCGCCTGGTGACGAAGATCAGAGCGCATCTCACCGGGCGAAGCAAACAAGAACTCGCCGAACTCGACATATATCAGCGATTCTGCCTAGACAGTACCGAAACGTATCTTGCCGTAGAGCAGTCCGTCTTCAAAGTCACCGCGAATATCGACAGGACGCCGATCGTTCGTTACGATTACGATCGCCTCGCACACTCAAAACCTTCGTCACATATTCAGATCCATACACATCGCGGCGCGGTGTCGCACCTCCTATCACAAACTGAACACCCCAAGCCACACGCGATTGAGTCACTTCACTTCCCGACCGGTGGTGCCCGATTTCGGCCGTCCCTGGAAGACCTGCTCGAGTTTCTTATCAAGGACTGCAAGTTCACAGCCAAAGATGACTGGTCGGCAGCGGTGAGAAAGGGCCGCGAACGTTGGCGCAGGCTACAGGCCCGGGCGATCGTCCGCGACGCACCCAGCGAAGCAGTCGCCGCCTTGACGAATCTTGGCTACGACGTCAAACCCCCGAGCAACGGCGTTCCTGCTGACAGCACCAAGGCACTCCATACCTGGTGAAAACACTCCTGCAGCAACGCGTGGGTGCGGCTCGACCCTGAGGGGCCGCGCACGGAGGCTCGTACCGGATTCACCATCCTCAACCGCGGCGCTTGGGTCCTCGACCAAGTCGACCAGGCTGCTGTGCGGTGGCACCTGCGATTGGGAGAGCGCCGGTACCAAGTGGCACGAGCGAGGGCGGGGTCTCACGCAGTCGAACGGTAAGCCGCTCGACCCGCGAGCCGGTTACGAGGAATGGCGGACGCTGCCAGCGGAGGCCGGCGCACGAGATGCGCGCCTCCACGATGGGCGACACAGCCGCCACAGTGCTGCTCACTCTTGGCCTCCCCGACCGCACGGTCATGGAAATCGTGGGCTGGTCGACGGTTTCCATGAAGGCGCGTTACATGCACGTCACCGAGGACTGCGGCGAGACGTCGCCGACCGGCTGAACGGCTGCATCTGGAGGAATGGCTGGCGCGCAGAGACATCACCCGAACCTTCTCACTCCCAATGTTCGTGAGAGAAGATCGTTTCATGGACGATGCCTACCGTCTTGTCAAGCTAATCTCGCTTGTCAGCTGGGCCGGCACTGGAGACAATCGAGCGTCTATGGGTGAATGACGTCACCGAGACGTGCTGGCGACTCAAGATCGCCAACTACCAGGAGCGGTTCGACAAGGCCGGCTGACGACTACCGTCTGCCCACCGTTTAGCGTGGCGAGGGGTCTGCACCCACTACTGATGACGCCCCTCTCGACGCCCACACCGCAAAACGGCCCCGAATCCAATGGGTTCCGGGGCCATTCTCACAGGTCAACGGTGTGGCCAGGGCCGGGGTCGAACCGGCGACCTTCCGCTTTTCAGCTCTCGGGATGACCGTTCAGCCACGTCCGACCGGTACCGCGACCTGCGGAAAACACGCTGGCTGGAACAGTTGGGGCAGTCTGAACGGGCTTGAACTGCAACGCGGACTGCAACGCGCAGCAAATCAGGAATGAGCCGCTCAGTCGCTCTCTGCTGACCGTCAGGAGCCACGCGCCCCCCAGTGTTCCAGCAGCCCTTAACGCCCGTGACGGTCACTCAGCAGGGTGTCGAGCGC
Source organism: Saccharomonospora marina XMU15 (assembly GCF_000244955.1). Lineage (GTDB taxonomy): Bacteria > Actinomycetota > Actinomycetes > Mycobacteriales > Pseudonocardiaceae > Saccharomonospora_A > Saccharomonospora_A marina. The sequence continues at coordinate 5,367,913 of NZ_CM001439.1, forward strand.
TTCCACCGATGTCGCGCACCGAAAGCCGGTGTCGTCGTCGCACATGGTCGCGGCCGCGTCGTTGAACGACGACGGCGTGGCACGGTCGAACAGGCTTGTCCACGCTCCGCCCTTCAGCTCGTACCGGCCGTGCCGAGTCTCGGTCGAGCACCACTCCCAGACGTTGCCGCACATGTCGTAGACCCCGTACGGGCTGATACCGCTCTGGTAGCAGTCCACGGGGGTTGTGGAACCGACGCCGTTCTCTCGGACGTTGCACTTCGCCGGGGTTGGCTGGTCACCCCAGGGATACACGTTGCCTCGCGTGCCGCGGGCCGCCTTCTCCCACTGCTGGCTGGTCGGTAGCGTCTTGCCTGCCCATTCCGCGTATGCGGCAGCGTCATACCAGGTCACGAACACGACCGGATGGTCAGCGAGCCCCTCGGGGTAGCGGCCGTTCTCCCACCGTTGCGGCGGTGTCCGCCCTGTGGCAGCGAGGAACTGCGCGTACTGAGCATTGCTCACGAGATGAGCGTCAAGGTAGAACTCAGGCACCCAGACCGGTTCGTTGCTGGGACCGGACAGGAAAACGCTCCCCTCCACCTTGACCATGTCGCTGCCGTCGCGAGGATGCTTGATCCGGTCGGAACCGATGGGCTCGGGATGCAGGTCGGGTTGAGCATCCGAAACGAGCGAATCGCCGACGAGGTGCGCGAACCGGGCACGGGTGTCCGCGTCCGACCGTGTCAGGCAGGTGTCGAGCGCGGCCTGGTTGACCGGCCGGGGACGTATGTTCTCCCGACCGGCTTCCCACTTGGAGATCATGCGCTCGCTGACGCCCAGGTGTGCGGCGAACTCGCGGATGCTCATCCGCTTCGCCTCGCGAAGTGCACGTACCTCGATGCCGGTCCACCGTTCGACCGTCGCCACTCGCTACCCCCAAGGTGAGACATCCCGCGAGGGGAGCGTAGCGGACCGTGTCCGCCGGACTACACGGTTTCGCCGGGGATGTCCGCGTACAGCTCGCGCAGCTCGTCAAGGATCTTGTGAGTGGTTGGCCATTCCGTGCTGTCAACTGCGGCGACCGGCCGGACGCCGGTCGCGGCATTTGTAGCGAACGCAGCTTCCATGCCACCCAGGTGCGACAGGGTCAAGGGCTCCGTCGCTACCGGCTCGTCAAGTGCCCGGTTGATCAGGTTCATCGTGGTTCCGGCGAGCCACTCCGAACGGGGCCAAACGACTTGCCCGTCACGAATGAACCCGATGTTCGACGTGGCAATTTCCGAGATCGTGCCATCGGGGTTGACGAAGAGGACGTCGTCGTAGCCTTCACGCTGCGCGTCGCGCCGATGCTTCAGGGCGCCGAACAGGCCGATGTGCTTCACAGACGGCATCTCACGACGGTAGGACGCTGCTTGGAGACGCAGCGGCGGAGAAGCGGCATCCGGGGCAGGTCTCGTGGTTACGAGTATGTGCGGGTCAGCGTCCGCCCCGATGTTGCCCAGGCCGAGTGCGGGGTCGTACACGGTGACCCGTACAACGGTGCGTCGAGCGTCGCTGCCGAGAGCATGGCGCACGTAACCGCGCACTCGCTCGGTGTCCAGTTCGACGTCGAACAGTTGGCGGCAGTCCCTCGCCAACCGTTGCATGTGGAGTGACAGCCCGCGCACCTCGCCACGCTCGACCAACATCGACGTGAAGTGGCCGTAGTTGGTCAACGCAAGGGCCTTGATCTGGTCGGGGTCCGGTTCGACACCGTTCAGTTGCATGCCGTCAGCCTCCCATCTGAGTGGCCTCGATCGCGCCCTGACAGCCGCGAAGTTCAGCGGAGGTTCAGTGCCGCTGGTTCGGCAGAAGTTCAGCGCTGAGGGGGTTTCTGGACAGTTCTCACCCGCGCTGGCTGGCAGCACGCTGGAGACATGAGCAAGCACGGCGCAGCCAGCAACGATTGCGACGGAGGGAGCAACGATGGCCAAGCAGACGTTTCCCGGACTTCAGACCAGCACCAACCCGCTGAAAAAGGTGATCGGCACCGTAGTGGTCCTGGCGCTCTTGGTAGTCGTCGCGAAATACCCAGCCGACGCCGCGAGCTGGGTGAAGACACTGCTGAGCTGGCTCGACGGCGTTGTGACCTTCTTGCGTCAGGTGGGCGGCTAGCGCGCCTTGACTTCCCGCAGCTCGCGCTCAAGGACATCCAGGCGGCGGCGGATGGAGGCCAGTTGCGAGTAGACCTCGGCGAGGTCGCCGGTCTCCCCTGCCGCTTCCTCTTGAGCCGGTTTCGATCGGACGAACGAACCCTGTCCTTGGCGAGTGATGATCAAGCGCTCTTGCTGGAGCAGACCGTACGCGCGTTTCACGGTGCCGACCGAAACGCCGTACTGCTCCGCGATGGCCTGGTGAGGCGGAAGCTTGTCTCCCAGCTTGTAGCTGCCGTCCTCAATGTCGCCCCGGATCGCGGAAGCGACCTGGAGATACGGCGGTCGTACGTCGTCAGGGTCGAGGCTGTCCACGACCAGCAGGATACGCCACACAGGCAACTAACCCATCTAGGTGATAACAGCTTACCTAGGTTGTCTATGTTGGCTGTTTTCTCTAGTGTTGCAGTCGTCGCGCGAGTCACTGACTCCCCCGACACGGCAGAAAGCCCCGACCGGTGCTGGAACACCGGCCGGGGCGAACATCGAAACCTTGGGAGCATCGATGCAGTTCGAGCCTAACCGGATGTACCGGGTGAAGGCAGTGGCAGAGGCGCTGGACGTCTCGGCTACGACGATCTACCGGGCCATTGAGGCCGGGAAGCTGGACGCGCTGAAGCTGGGCAAGGCCACCTTGCGCGTCACGGGCGCGGCCGCGAACGCCTACGTCAATGCGTGTTCGGAGGCGGCGTATCAGTCCTACGTGGTCGAGGGTGTCTCGGCTGCGGACGCTGAGGGCGAGCAGGCTGGGGAGGTGGCCTGAAATGACCAGCGCCTTGTCTACGAGCCGTTCGTTGCACGCCGGTGCCGTGGTCGGCGGGCATGAGGTCGATTTCATCGCCTCGCACCGCGAGGACAACGACACCCCGGTAGCTATGGCGGTCACGCTGACCGTGCCTGTGTCGCTGGAAGATGTCGCGGCGATGCTCTGGATAGCGGTCAACGGTGGCGCGACCTTCGAGGAACTCGACGCCGACTACACGCGCGAGTTCGTGGCCGAGACGCTGCTCAACGTTGGCGGCCTGGGCATCTCCGACGCGCGGTTGGAGATGGCCGCGGCGAAGCCTGGCACCGGTGAGTACGCGATCGCCCAGCAGGTACGCCGCCACGCGCGCGAGGTATTCGGCGCCTCCGTACCCGCGCCACGCGCACGCGTAGCGCTCGCCATGGGGTAGGCGCGCAGCTGCGGCGCGCCGTTCATGAGTTCCGGTCCGGCGGGTCCTCTCGACCCACCGCGCAAGGTTGGTGCTGAACGCCTCGCCGGGCCGGGTCCTCCACCTCGATCGGGGTCGATCGAGGCGACCCACAGCAATGGACCTGCGGGAATCGACCTCGATCGGGCCGCCTCGATCGCTCGCGCTGACCAGCGAAAGTCGAGGCAGTCGAGGGGTCGACTCGACTCGACGACACACCCGTTCACGAACACCCATCCCCTCTGGTGAGGAGTCTGGATTTGACCGCCCCACAGCCAGGCGAACGACACCTTCGCCCGGTGAACGCGCCCGGTGAACCCTCTACTGGCGTTCTTCCCGAACCTTCGTCCGAGGTTCTTCCCGAACCCGCCGACCTGCATGGGAAGAACCCCTCGACTGGCGCGGTCGAGGTTCCTCCCGGGTCGCGGCAACCACCGGTCGTCGACCCGGAAGCGCGTGCGGCGGAGGAAGTCGCGCGGGCACGGGGGGCGCTGCCGCCGTTGGACGCTGCCGCGTTCGACTGCTACCTGGGTCGCGTGGTCGAGGCAGTCGCGGAGTTCACCGAGGGCGACCCGGTGAACGTGCTGGCCTCGCTGATCTGCGTCACCGGGGTGCACTTGGGCCAGAAGCCGCACGTGCGCGCCGGGGACGATGTACACCCGCTGTTGGTGTGGCCGTTGATCATCGGGCGAACCGGTTCCGGCCGCAAGGGCGCGGGCTGGTCCAGCGCGAAGCGGATCGCGCTCGCGGCAGGCCCGGACTTCATGAGCACCAACGTTCGTTCCGGACTGACCTCCGGTGAGGGCCTGGCCGCCATGTTCGCCGACGACCAAGACGCTGACGACAACGGGGAGAAGGCTGGCCGCCGCACAGGTGGCCGACTCCCCGCCGGTGACCGCCGCCTGCTGGTGTTCGAAGCCGAGTGGGCCGCCGTCATGGCGCGCATGAAGCGCGAGGGCAACAGCCTCTCCGCCACCCTGCGAGGTGCGTGGGAAGGCGGCGACCTATCCACCCTCGCCGTGTCCGCGCGCATCGCCCCATCCAGCCACGTCGGCATCGTCGCCCACATCACCCCGGAAGAGTTCCGCGCGAAGGTGTCCGCTTCCGACCTCGCGGGCGGCACCTACAACCGCTTCCTGCCCATCATGGTCGCCCGTGCCCGGTTCCTGCCCGGTGGGCAGGGCGCACCACTGGCCATCATCAACGGGTTGGGAGCGGAGCTGGCCGAACGGCTGGAACACGGTGGTGAACTGGGCGCGCTCGGGTTCACCACCGCCGGAGACGAGCTGTGGCGACGGCTCTACGTCGAGTTCGGCACCGACTCCGGCGACAGCGGACCGGTCGAGCAGTTCGTGTCCCGCGCGGCCCCGTACTGCCTGCGCATCGCCGGTATCCACGCAGCCCTCGACGGAAACAGCGCCATCGACGCTGGCCACCTCATCGCCGCCGCCGCACTCGTGCGCTACGCCATCGACTCCGCCCGTGCCGCGTTCAACCAATCCGCTGAGACGGCCAAGCTCGCCGCCTGGATTGCCGCCGCCGGAGCCGAGGGCCGCACCCGCGAACAGGTCCGCTCGGACTTCTACGGCCGCAACAAGAAAGCCGACGAAGTCAACGCCCTGCTGGACACCCTCGCCCGTGCAGGGCGCATCACCGCGACCAAACGCCCACCCGCCAGCGGACGCGGCAGACCCACCGAGGTCTACACCGCCGTTCAAGTGCCACGCGGTTAACGCGGAAACGCGGAAACACCGTGACCAGGCCAAACCTCGCTCGGCACCGCCGATTAACCGCGTACCTACGCGGTAAATCCGCTACCCGCACACACGAAACCGCAGGTCAACGCATTACCGCGTTACCGCGTATATCGCGTACCACCCGGAAGGACACCCACGGACCATGCCCACCCGCCAGCGGACGCGGCAGACCCACCGAGGTCTACACCGCCGTTCAAGTGCCACGAACTCAACGAACTTACGAAGTTTGCCCCTGACCAGGGCAAACCCGCGCAGCAAAGTTCGTAGCTACGAACTTTGCGCCCCACAAAACCCCAGCTCACACCCAAAGTTCGTAACTTCGTCAACTTCGTCAGGAGGAAACCATGCCCACCCATGTAGCCGCTGATGCCGGGGAGGCCGTGGGGAGGCGGGGAGTTCTCCCCAACACCCTCCCCGCCTGTCCTCCCCCCGCTGAGCTGCCCAAACCGATCGTGGGGAGGCTGGGGAGTCACCGTCACAGCCATGGCAGACAGCCTCGAACCGGGGTTGTTGGACATCGCGGGCGGCCTCCCTCCCCACCCGCCGGTGCGTCGAGGGAGGGAATCACCCCTCCCGCCGCGAAAGCCGCTCACAGCAGGTCTCAGCGGGTCGGATTCCCTTGCCTCCCTGCCTCCCTCCAACAGCCTTTCCGCACGTCAACCCGAGGGAGGCGGCCAAGGGAGGCGGTGAGGGAAAATTCCCTCCAGCCCCGGCGACTCCCTCGCCGATTCCCTCCGCCTGCCTACCGTGCCCACACCCGCGGCACGGCCCGGCCACCGCCACGCACAGCACCGGGCAGCGGGTCAACGGGCGGTGAGGCCGCGAGTGAGCCGGCACCGGCGAGTTAGGTTCCTAACTCGCCACCCGGAACGGGGCTAACCCACGCTGACCAGCACGAAGTTAGCCAGTGAGCCCAGTTAGCCCCCGCCGCCAGCCCTACCTGACACGGCGAATACGGGGGTGGCGACCGTCAAGGCCCGAGCTAACTCACCGCCCCACCCACGCAGCCAGTGACACCGACGACACGGGAGTGAGTCGAACCGAAGCCACCCCCGTACCCGCCCAGAACCGGCCCCACACCGGCGGTGACTCACTCCGGTCACTGACTCACTTCCCGCCTGTTTCCCCAGCACACAGCCAGTGACCGGGCCTAGTGAGCGGGCAAGTGAATATCCACTCCCACCCGCGCCACTCACTGGCCCAGTCACTACGCACTCACTACCGCCCCAACCCTCACACCAACCCATAAGAAGGAGCACGCCATGCCATCTCCGCGACCCCACACCACCGCGAACCACGGGAGCCGCAGCAGATGCACACCCCCCACACCAACCCGACAACCACCCCGAACCGCGGGCGAGTGCTCCTGACCGTCGAGGAAGCCGCCCAGCAACTGTCCATCGGCCGAACCACCATGTACGCCCTCATCAAAGCCGGACACATCACCACCGTCCGCATAGGCCACCTCCGCCGCGTACCCGCCGACGCCCTCACCACCTACGTCCAGCAACTCACCAACACCCAGCACACCGCAGCCTGAACACCCAGAGGGACATCACACATGCCACGCAAGAAGCGATCCGAGGGCACCCGACGTCCCAACGGAGCCAGCTCGATCTACCAAGGCAGCGACGGCAAGTGGCACGGCTGGGTCACGATGGGCACCCGCGACGACGGCAAACCCGACCGCCGCCACCTCCAGCGCAAAACCGAAGCCGAAGTCATCGACGCCGTACGCGAGCTCGAGAAGCAGCGCGATTCAGGAAAGGTCAAGAAGCCTGGCCGTGCATGGACCGTAGAGAAGTGGCTCACGCACTGGTTCGAGAACATCGCGGCACCATCCGTTCGCCACAAAGCCGCGAACGCGTACCGGACCGCTGTGTACCGGCACCTAATCCCGAATTTGGGAGCGCATCGGGTTGACAAGATCGAGCCGGAACACTTCGAGAAGCTGTACGCGAAGATGTTGACTTCTGGACTCAAGGCAGGGACGGCACATCAGGTACATCGGACAGCCCGCACCGCGTTTGGTGAGGCATTGCGGCGCGGGCACACCGTTCGGAATCCGGTTGAGCTGGCGAAGCCGCCACGGCTCGAAGAAGCGGAGATCGAGCCATTCGAGGCAGACGAGATAGGTCAGCTTCTCGTAACGGCATTGTCGTGGCGAAACGGCGTCCGTTTCGTGCTTGCCTTGACGCTCGGAACACGGCAGGGCGAAACGATCGGCCTGAAGTGGTCACGCCTGGACAGGAAGCACAAGGCTCTCCGCATCGCGAAGCAATTGCAGCGGCAGACCTGGAAGCACGGATGCGACAACCCGCACAAGTGCGGTGCGAAATACCACAAAGCGAATCCGTGCAAGGAGGACTGCAAGCGGCACCAGCGCAAGCCGTGTCCACCCCCGTGTCCGCCGGACTGCACGAGTCACGCGCGGTGGTGTCCGAAGCGCCACGGTGGCGGCCTGGTCGAGGTGGACGTGAAGTCCCATGCTGGCAAGCGAGGGATCGTGCTGCCTGATCGCCTGTATGACCTCCTGATTGCGCACGAGGAGAAGCAGGCCAAGGAGCGCGAGCTGGCCGGGTCGGAGTGGCACGAGGGCGACTGGATGTTCGCGCAGCCGAACGGAAAGCCGCTGGACCCGCGACGCGACCTCGACGAGTGGAAGGCGTTGCTCGAAGCGGCCGGGGTGAGGGAGGCCCGGTTGCACGACGCACGCCATACGGCCGCGACCGTGCTGCTTGTGCTCGGCGTCCCTGAGCGGGCCGTCATGGAGTTCATGGGATGGTCCAACACCGCGATGGCTAAGCGGTACCAGCACATCACGGGAGCGCTCCGGCGAGACATCGCGGACCGGCTGAACGACTACTTGTGGGAGTCCTGACCGGCACGTAACCGAGGCCAACTGCAACCAAGACTGCAACGAGGCCGGATGCGAAACAGCCCCCGCTGTGATCGGCGGGGGCTGTTTGCGCTGGTATGGGGTGTGGCCAGGGCCGGGGTCGAACCGGCGACCTTCCGCTTTTCAGGCGGACGCTCGTACCAACTGAGCTACCTGGCCGAAACGCCGGTACGAAACCGAACGCATGGCGACCCTGACGGGACTCGAACCCGCGACCTTCGCCGTGACAGGGCGACGCGCTAACCAACTGCGCCACAGGGCCATATTCAGTTACAGCGTACTCCCAACGGGATTCGAACCCGCGTTGCCGCCTTGAAAGGGCGGAGTCCTAGGCCGCTAGACGATGGGAGCCCAGTCGGTTCGGCGTGGAACCGATCGACCGTGCTCTCAGGTCCCCCTGGGAGCGACTACAAGTCTATGACACCGCCTCAAGCCCTTTACACGCGGGTTCCACTTCCCGTCACCAAGTCTTTGACCTCGACAAACAAGGACGTTCACCCCAGGAGGGGCTGGATGCGGGTCGAGCATGTCCACACCTCGGTTGATCGACAACAGTGTTGCGGAAGAGCTGTCGCGCCGTTAGCGAAAGCGAAAGACCTTCCAGCCGAGTGCGGCCACGTGAGGCAATCGATTGCCTGTTGTCGGTCTGGACCAGTAACTTGGCTGTCGGGTTGCCCAGGTGCACGACCAGGGGGTGTGCATCTGGGCAATTTCATGATCGCCTGCGATTCACCGCTGAACCGGCGCCTTCCCATCCTTGTCCGGGGTGAGGCCGAGCATGTCGAGCAACTTCGCGCAGTCCTCGACGCTCGCCGCACCCCGAGCCACAGCGAGCCGCGCCCTGCGTACCTGATCATCGGAAACACGTTCGGTATCTCCCTGCCCGGCGCGCTGCGCGGGCAGGTTGCCGTACCCGGTCTGGCTCTCTCCCTCGTAGCGAAGGAGAAACTCCCGAACCTCCACCGACCCGCTCATGGCTCCTCCAAAGGGGCTCCTGGATCACTTCGCCGCGAGGCTAGCGAGCGGCCGAACGAAGCCACAGCCCCCCGCAGAGTGAACCTCCGAGCACGCTGCGTCGACTTGAGCCGCCAATCGGGCACAGCTGCAAGGTGAACCCCCGGGAACGAGAAAGTGACAGGTCGGGGGGGGTTTTTGCCACGCAGCACTCGCTATCCGGCCGCGAGTCGTGTAACAATCAACGTGCTGACACACCCCCGGTCAGCGCCTGTGGAGATCCCCTCCGGCCCCCGCGTTCCTCCCCCTGGCGCGGGGGCCTCTCCATTTGTGCCGCGGGCGCGTGGACAGGCAACACAACTACCGACCTGCGACCGGCCGAGTGAAGGCGTTCCTCCGGTCGGAGCAAGGCGCACCGGGTTTTCGGCGACAGGTCGTGTGGGTGGGCCCACAGGAGTAGGAACGTCGAGACATAACCGTTATCGTGGGGCCGTGCCACTTCCCTCATTCGGACGGCAGAGCAGCCGCACCCCTGGCAAGAACGCGAACGACCGACGTCGTCGCGAGCCTGCGAAGACCAGCGCGGAGCCGCCCGCCGACGACCACGAACTATCGAGCTATCTCGCGGCACTGGCGCCGGAGTCGGCTCCCGAGAGCACCGGGTCCGGACGCCGGTTCGGGGAAGCCCAGGTCTACCAGCTGCGGATGAACCACATCGCGGGACAGCAGCTGAAAGACATCGCCACCGAGCGGGGCACCTCTCCGCAGGCGCTGGCGCTGGAATGGGTGCTCGAGCGGCTCTCGTGGGAGTCGCAGGGCTCCGCCGACCGGCTTCAGCAGACCGCGCACGACCCCGACGAGCCGATCACCGACGAGTTCGTCGTGGATCGCACCCAGTGGGAGCAGCCCGTCCGCGGCAGCCTCCGCTGACGACAAGGGACGGCCGACTCCGTACTGATGCGGCTACTGGGCCAACCGGACACCCTGCCGCACAACGACCTCGCGCTGCGCAAAGGCGCGGCAAGCATCGGCGCCGCTGCGCAAACCCGCCGAAAAGCCAGAGCTACCGGAGGTAGGGCACCCCTAACCCGACCCCGAAGACCCGCCGGCAGCCCGACCCAAAGACCGAGCCCCCCGTCACGATCCGCGACGGGGGGCTCGGTGTTGTCAGTGGGCGTCCCGCGTCAGAGCGCGCGGACCTTCTGGGCCTGCGGGCCCTTCTGGCCCTGGCCGACCTCGAACTCCACTCGCTGGTTCTCCTCGAGCGTGCGGAAACCGCGACCCTCGATCTCCGAGTAGTGAACGAACACGTCGCCCTCGCCACCGTCCTGGGCGATGAATCCGAAGCCCTTTTCGGCGTTGAACCACTTCACAGTGCCTTGCGCCACCGCTTTACTCCTCGTTGCTGTTCCGCTTGAACGCCACCGAAGTGCCGTCCCGGCCGTCCCGGGCGGTTCCAACGAGACGAGCAACGAGCGCGCTTGGCTCAAGGCTCGCGTCAGAAGTTCCGCGAGTGTGAAGCCACGAACACGCAAAACGACGGCCACCCCGAAGCCTACCGGCTACCGACGATTTGCGAACCCCTCCGTCCACGGGTTGGTCCGACCGGGCGGATTCCGCGACGAAAGGTTGCGCGGCGGCCGCTTCCGGCGATCCCGATGTCGTCGGGATAGGTCGCCGACACTCGATGACGCCTCGGGCATAGAATGTGGCCATTGTCACTTTCCGCGGCGGCAAACGAAGAGTCCGCCCATGGCGTCAGTGAGTTGTAGGGGCAACAGAGGGGCACTCAGTGACATATCGGGTGGGAACACCGGGCAAACGGGGTATCGCGGGGATGGCGCTGGCGCTGGTCGCCGCGCTCGGGCTCAGCGCGTGTACAGGGGACGGCACAGTAGGCGGGCAGGCGCTGGAGCAGCCCGACCCGCCCGCGCCGTCGGCGAAGGTGGTCGCTCAGCCGGCCAACGGGACCTCCGAGGTGAAACCGAGGGACCCCGTCCAGCTTTCGGTGACGGACGGCACGATCAAGTCGGTCGCGCTGAAGAATCCAGCGGGCGAGAAGGTCGAGGGTGAGCTCTCCGACGACGAGCGCACCTGGACGGTCACCGAACCGCTCGGCTACGGCAAGCAGTACACCTGGTCCGGTAACGCGGTAGGCAAGGACGGCAAGCAGGTGCCCATCAAGGGCTCCTTCAGCACCGTCACACCTGCGGCCACGAACTCGGCAAAGCTCAACGTGGGTGACGACCGCACGTACGGCATCGCCATGCCGATCGCCATCAGCTTCGACGCACCGGTCCGGGACAAGGCGGCGGTGGAGAAGGCCCTCGAGGTGCGGACGACACCGCAGACCGAGGGTTCCTGGGCGTGGTTGGAGCAGGACACCTCGGTGCACTGGCGGCCGAAGGAGTACTGGCAGCCCGGGACCGAGGTGGACGTCAAGGCCGACCTGTACGGCGTGCACATGGGCGACGGGGTCTACGGGGCCAACGACCTGACCGTGAGCTTCGACATCGGGCGCTCGCAGATCGTGAAGGCGAACACCCAGACGCACCGGATGATCGTCATCAGGGACGGGGTGCAGGTCGCCGACTACCCCGCGAGCTTCGGGCTCGACTCCGACCCCGGCCGGGTCACCCGCAGCGGTACGCACGTGGTGATGAGCAAGCACTCGACGTACTTCATGAACAACCCTGGCTACGGCTACGAGGACTTCGAGGTCCAGTGGGCGGTGCGCATCTCCAACAACGGCGAGTTCACGCACTCCGCTCCCTGGTCGGTGGCCGACCAGGGAGTGCGCAACGTTTCGCACGGCTGCATCAACCTCGCGCCCGCCAACGCGAAGGCGTACTTCGACAGCGCGCTGATGGGTGACCCCGTCGAGATCGAGGGCAGCACGCAACGCCTCGGGCCGAAGGACGGCGACTATCACGACTGGTCCTACTCGTGGGAGGAGTGGACGGCCAAGTCGGCCCTCAGTCAGTGACGTTTCCGGGTGGCGGATTGGCTCAACAGCACGTGTGAGCAAGACCGCCACCCGGTAATCGCCTGCTACCGGATACCGTGGACGGGTGAGCAAACCCGCACAGAGCTGGCCACCGGTCGATACGGAACCGGCCGTGCCGCACCCCGACGCGCCCGCACCGGGCAGCAAGCTGGGAGTGCACTACGCCCACTGCTTCGGTTGCGGCGACGAGGTCGAGTCCGGCCTGCACATCCAGTCGACCGTTGCTGAAGGCGCCGTCGTCACCTCGCAGTTCACGGTGTTGGACGAACATCAGGGCGCGCCAGGGCTCGCCCACGGCGGCCTGCTGGCATGCGCGTTCGACGAGGCGCTCGGCACCGCCGTCGGCAACCTGCTCCGCAAGCCCGCGGTGACCGGCAAGCTGGAAACCGACTTCCGCCGTCCGGTTCCGGTCGGTTCGGTGCTGCACATCGTGGCCAAGCTCGACGGCGTGGCGGGCAGAAAGATCTACGTGAGCGCCAACGGGCATCTCAACGCCGAGGACGGCCCCATCGCCGTCCAGGCGAGGGCGTTGTTCGTCACCGTCGGGGTCGGGCACTTCACCGCGCACGGCGACTCCGACGCGCTGCAGAAGTTCCGTGAGGCGCGCCTGCGGAGCGGGCATCAGGACTGGGACATCAATCCCTGATGTTCTTCTTCGTGGCGATCGGCGTGCTTGCCGTCGTCCACCTCTACCTCTGGAAACGCCTCGTCCTCGACACCACCCGCGCGGGCACACCCGCCCGCCGGGTCGCCACGGCGGTACTGGCGACGCTGGCGTTGCTGATGGTGGCGGCGCTGGCTCTCGGAACCCGGGTGGACCCCGACATCGCGCGGTGGTTCACCTGGCCCGGCTACCTGTGGCTGGCGATCTTCTTCTACCTGGTGCTGACCCTGCTGGTGCTGGAACTGCCCAGGTTGGCGCTGGTGCCCTGGACGCGGAAGCTGCCCGCATCGGCTGACAGCGGGCCCGCTTCGGTTGACGCCGATCCCGCCTCGGTGAGCAGGCGGGTGGCGCTCGCGCGCGGTGCCGCGGCGGTCGCGGGTCTCACGGCCGCAAGCCTCGTCGGCTACGGCACCACGGTCGCGTTGGGCCCGCCCACCATCACAAGGGTTCCCATCACGCTGCGCAGGCTCGACCCACGGGCCGCCGGGTGCCGCATCGCGCTGATCAGCGACCTTCACCTCGGCCCGATCCTCGGCCGCTCGTTCACCGAACGCATCGTCGATCTCGTCAACGCCGAGCGGCCCGACGTGGTGGCGCTGGCGGGTGACCTGGTGGACGGTGACGTCGCCGACCTGGCCGACGCCGCCGCACCACTGGCCCGGTTGCGCAGCAGCTACGGCACCTTCTACGTGACCGGCAACCACGAGTACTACGTGGGCTACCGGCAATGGGTCGAGTACGTGCCCTCGCTGGGCATCCGCCCGCTGCGCAACGAGCGGGTCGAGATCAGCCACAACGGTGGCGTGTTCGACCTCGCGGGCATCAACGACGCCACGGGCTACCAGTGGCAGGACGCGGGCGATGTCGGCGAAGCCGTGGCCGGGCGCGACCCTTCCCGTGCCGTCGTGCTCGTGGCACACCAGCCGGTGGACGTGCGGCACGCGGTGCGACACGACGTCGACCTGATGCTCGCGGGCCACACCCACGGCGGCCAGCTGTCTCCGTTCGAACTGATCGTGAACCTGCAGCAGGGTGCGGTCGCCGGCTTCTACCAGGTAGCGGGCACCAAGCTGTACGTCACCCGTGGCGCGGGATTCTGGGGCCCGCCGGTGCGCGTCGGCGCGCCACCGGACATCACCGTCGTCGAGTTGCGGCCCGCGTAGCCCGCGCCGAGTAGGTCAGGTCAACGTGCGCGGCCGAATCGCGTTGGCCTTGTCGACGAGTTCGATCCGCTGCTCCGTGCGCGTGGCCAGCCTGGCGAGCGCCCGGTAACAACGTTCCAGCCCGAACCGCAGCTCGCGCTCCGACAGCTCCCAGCCGAGGATCCTGGAACCCTGCCTGGGGGCCACCCGCCCCGAGGTCAACCAGGCGAAGGCCGCCTCCAGCACCTCGGCCGCGAGCCAGGTCCTGCGCTCGGCGTCCAGTGCCAGCCGCTCCAGCCTGCCTGCGGCGTCCAGCAGGTCGCGTTCGATCATCGCCTGATCGCTGCTTCCACTCACCTGCGTCTTGATCTTGATGGCGGCGACCTGCGCGGCCACATGGTGAGTGGACGAAGCGGGCACCGACTCCAGCACCTCGATGGCGCCCGCCCTGGCACCCTGCGCCAGATACACCCTCGCCAGTCCGAAAGCGGCACTGACGTAGGACCTGTCGGTGCGCCAGACCAGCTCGTAGAGCCGGGAGGCGTTGAAGTAGTCGCCGACCGCCTCGGCGCTGATGGCCAGCGCCAGCTTCGGTGCGATCTCCCCTGGCAGCTCGTCGTAGACCGCGTCGAACGCCACGTGCGCCACCCGAGGTCGACCACCCGCGAGTTCGATCAATCCCCGGTACCAGTCGATGCGCCAGTCGTGCGGGTAGCCGGTCTTGATCGCCAGGTACTGCGCGGCCTGCAACTGCCGGTTGGCCTCGGCCAACTCACCGAGATCGATGCGTGCGCGCACGATGCGCAGCCGCACCTCGATCGATTCCCTCGGCGCGTTGGCGAGTGCCTCGATCGCGGTCTTCGGGTCGACCGACAGCGTACTCGCGAGCACACCCGCACCCGGGTCGTCGGTGTAGACCTGCGGAATCGGCAGGCCGGTGACCACCTCGTGCGGGTCGGGCAATGGCACGGGCTCACCGGGCGGAGGAACGGCCAGGTCCACGCCGAAGGTGTTGGTCTCCGGCCCGAACACGGTGGAGGGTCCGGGCCTTGGCTTGCCGGTGCCGAGCGCCATGATCTCGCGCAGCACACCGGTGAGCTGGTCGGCCATGTCCTCCGCGGAAAGGAAGCGCCGGTCAGGGTCGGCGTGCGTCGCCCTGCGCAGAAAGCGGTAGTAGGAGCCGAACAGCTTGAACAGCGGCACGTCGTCGGCCGGTGGCAGCGTGGTCTTGTACTTGGTGGTGTAGCCGCTGAACTCGAAACTGAGCACCGCGAGCGTGCGGCCGACGGTGAACAGGTCCGATGCCACCGAGGCGCCACGGGTCGGCAGTTCGGGGGCGCTGTAGCCGGAGGTGAAGAACAGCGGGCTGGAGTAGTCGTCCATCCGCCGAACCGCGCCGAGGTCGATCAGTTTCAGCTGCTCGTGCGTCTGGATGACGTTGTCGGGCTTGAGATCGCAGTACAGCAGGTTCTGGCTGTGCAGGTAGCCGAGCGCGGGCAGGATCTCGAGCCCGTACGCGATCACCTGCCCGATCGGCAGCGGCTCGGCCCTGCCGGTCTCCCTGTGATGAGCCAGTGCGAGCTGCCGCAGCGACTGCCCACCCACGTACTCCATCACGATGTAACCGACGGCGTTGCCGGTGTCGGGGTCCGGGTGCTGGACGAAGTTGTAGATCTTGACGATGTTGGGGTGCTCGACCTCGGCGAGGAACCGTGTCTCGTTGACGGCGGCAGCCATCGCGGTGGTGTCGCCGGTGTTGATGAGTCCTTTGAGGACCACCCACCTGCTGCTCACGTTGTGGTCGCGGGCGAGGTAGATCCAGCCGAGCCCGCCGTAGGCGAGCGCACCGAGCACCTCGTACTGGCCACCGACCAGTTCCCCCGGCCGAAGTTTCGGTACGAAGGAGAACCGGGTGTCGCAGTCGGGGCAGGACCCTTCCGGCTGTCCTGGCTCGCCGTTTCGACCCCTGCCCACCTTCGCGCCGCAGTTCGCGCAGAAACGCTTCTCCTCCGACACGGCCGGGTTGGTCAGCACCGCCGAAGCCGGGTCACGGTAGGGAACCTGCGGCACCTCCACCAGGCCTGCTCCCAGCCTGCCTCGCCGCGACGTGCGGGAGCCGGTGCGCCGGGAGGTTCCTGGGAAGGCACCGGAACCGGTGTCCGGCCCGGTTCCGCCTCCGGTGCCCAGACCGCTGCTCGTGCTGGGCGGCAACACGCTTTCGGTGCCGGGGTCCGGCAACTCGGCAGGCCCGCTTGCTTCGGGAGCAGGCGTGGGTGGGGTGATGCTCTCGGTCACCGGAGCGGCGGTCGCGAGCACGCTGGTCGGCTGTGCCTGGTGCTCGTCGGCTGCCTGCCAAGCGGGGCGCACCACCTGTTCCTGCGGCACCACTCGCTGCTGCGGAAGGGCCTGGGGTGCGCCGATGGCTCTGGTCAGCGCCTCCGCCTCCGGTGCGCTGTCGCTTTCCCTCGGCTCGCCGGGTTCCTCCAGCCGCTCGTGCCGGGACTCTCCTGGCTCCTGCGACACTGCTACCTCCGAAAGCTGTCACCGATACCTGGGTGCGGGCGGGGACGCCGGGCCGAGCCGATCGCGCAGCCAGTTGTCGTAGCTGCTCTGCCAGGCGCCGCCCCTGATGTCTTCCAGAACGGCGTTGACGAAGCGCACCATGTCCTCATTCTCCTTGGGAACGCCGACGCCGTAGAGCTCTTCGGTGAACCGGTCCCCGACGATCTTGGTTGTCGGGTCCTGCTCGGCCATCCCGGCGAGGATCGTGTCGTCGGTCGACACGGCGTCCACCTGACCTTGCTGGAGCATCACCAGACAGTCGGACCAGTCGTCGACCGAGACCGGGACCGGTTTCGGCTCGGAGTTCGCGATGTTCTCCAACGAGGTGGACTCCTTGGTGGCGCACACCCGCTTGCCTGCGAGGTCGCCGATTCCGGCTACCTTCGAGTTCTGCTTCACCAGCACCCGCTGCCCCGCCACGTAGTACACCGTGGAGAAACCGACCTTCTGCAGGCGCTGGCAGGTGATCGAGTAGGTGCGAACGACGATGTCGACGTCGCCGTTCACCAGTGCGGTATCCCGCTGCGCCGAACTGATGGCCCGGAACTGGATGGCGTCCGGATCGTCGAAAATGGCGCGGGCGATCTCCTTGGCGATGTCGATGTCGAAGCCTTCCAGCCGCCCCGTGGTGGGATCGCGGAACCCGAACAGGAAGGTGTTCTGGTCCACGCCCGCCTTGAGGTAACCGCGCTGCTTGATCTCGGCCATCGTGGAACCGGCCGAGATCGCGCCGTTGGGACTGAGACTGGCCGCGGGGTCGCAATCACTGTCACCGGAGCCACCGCCCTCGACGTCGGCCCCGATCACGGCGTTGGGTGGCATCGGACGCTGCGGTGTGCCGATGGGTGCCGGGTCCACCGGGGCGCCCGGTGAGGCGCAACCCGCGAGCAGTACGGCCAGTAGTGACAGCAGCGACAGCAGCGGTCTCGCGGTTCTCATCAGCGGTACTCCCGCAGGCGTTCGCGGATTCCGAGCGTCGAGCCGAGCGCCGCGATCACGGTGAGCACCGCGAACCCGGGAGCCAGCAAGGTCAGCGCTCTCGACCCGTTGGTGGTGTCGTCGAGGAAGTTCTGCCGCCCCGCGTTGATCGCCGCGGCGAGTTCCTTGTCGAGGCGGTTGAACGCGGCCGCGGCACTGCCGTCGGCGTCCTGTCCGGACTGCCCGCCGATCGCCATCGCGACGGCTTCCAGGTGGTTGCCCGAGGAATCCAGCGCACGCACCTTCTCGTGGGCGGTCAGCCACGCGCTCGCGGCCTCGGTGGCCGACTCGAGGTGCTGCGCCGACGACTGCCCCGCCGCGCTCTGCCGTGCCTGATCGAGCAGACCACCCTGGCCGTCCTGGCCGGCGAGGCGCTGGAACTGGGAGGTGAACTCCCGCTCGTACTGCTCACCGCCGCCCCTGGCCACCAGGGTGAGCGTCTCGTCGGCGCGGGCCTGCAGTGCCGCGATACGTGCCCGCACGAGCAGGTCCACGTGTTCGGTTCCATCTTCTCTGCCCCCGCTGACCTGCACGCTCTGCACGATCAGCGCGGTCGCGGTCCACAGCACGGCCACGCCGACGGCGACCGTGCCCGCGAGCAGGCCGACGTTGAAAACCCGGTTCGTTTTGCGCCTGAGGTAGATCTGTGTCGCCACGAGCGCCGCGAGCAGACCCAGCACCAGCACCGCGGTCAACCACGGGAAGCTGGTCGCGTCGTCCTGCTCGGCGAACAGCCGCTCGGTGTCGGTCTCGTAAAGCCGGTGCGCGGCGGGCAGGATCTTCGCGCGCATGAGCTCGGATGCCTCGCGCAGGTAGGCGGCTCCGGCAGGGAAGCCCTGCAGGTTGTTGGCCCGTGCGGTCTCGACCAGGCCGGTGTAGACCGGCAACAGCTGGTTGAGAATGTTGACCTGTTCGGCGGCCGCGGGCACGCTCGCGGAGTCGGAAGCGGCCTTGGCCAGTGCGGCCCCTGCCTTGGCGATGTCGAACTCGTAGCGTTCCCGCAACGCGGGAGCGTCCCCTCCGGTGGACAGCAGCGAACTCGCCGCCGTCGCGTCGGCGTCCGACAGCGACCGGTAGACCTGCTGCGCGGCGGCCGCGAGCGGTTCGCGGTGCTCGACAAGGCCGTCGATCGTGTTGGCCCTGTCCTGCACCGCCAGCGTGCCCACCAGGCCGGTGACCAGCGAGAGCACGATGAGGCCCGCGCCGATCAACGTCAACCTGCCCGGTGTGGTCGCGGCGGAGGCGGTGAGGTTACGAACCGCCCTGGCAGGTAGTTCCAGTAGCCACGCGAACCCGGACCTCGGTCCCTTCGGATCGTCCGGTGGACCCGAGGACGGTGTCGCAGCGCCGGGGGGCGCTTGCTGTGCGGCGGGCACGCCCGGACCGCGACCGGTCACGGCGCTCGTCATCGCGTTCCTCCACCCAGTTCAGGCACCCGCATGACCGTAGCCGAGAGCGGCGCGGCAGGAGTACGGACTCCTGCAACACGACGACATCGTGGCGCGGCCGTGACCTGCTCGGTGGATCAGCCGCCTCGGATGGCCGGTGCGGTGGAGTGCGGGAACAGCAGGTCTGGTGCGTCCGGTTCGCACAGTGAGACGTCGGTCCCGTCGGCGAACCGGTACGGCGTGCGGGCCAGGATCGCGCCCAGCTGTCTGCGTAGCCGCGACACCTCGGCCCTTACGGTGCCGGTTCTGCCGGAGTCGCCGAACAGATCCGTCGCCAGCTGGGCCGCCGACCTGCCCTCCCGGTGCTTGGCAAGCAGGTAGAGCAGTTCGGCGTGCCTCGGGCTGAGCGGCTGCGACCAGTGGCCTGCGGGCCCGGTGACCGTCAGGGTGCAGGCACGGGGATCGCGGACGTCCACGACCACGCTCGTGGCGAGAGAATCGGCACCGTTTCGGTCAGCCGCGGCGGTAAGACGCAGCAGCCAGCCGCCGGGAACCGGCTCCAGCAGGCACGTGCCGATGGCGGGCAGCCAAACCCGGCCCGCGCGGCAGTCCGATGGCAAGGCGACGCGGTCCAGGCCTGCCAGCCCGGAAACCGCGGCCACCCAACCGTGCTGGTCGACGACCATCGCCTTGCCGGACACGGACGACAACGTGGGAAGCGCACGGGCGCGCAACCGCTCCAGGTCGGCCAGGTGGGCGTTGCGCAGTTGCGCCTCGGCCAGTCCTGCGACGGCGGCGACGAGCGCGAGCGTGCTCGGGTGCACGGTGGCCGCGGGACCGGACAGGTCCACGACACCGAGCAACCTGCCGTCACGTGGGTCGTGCAGCGGCGCGGCCGCGCAGGTCCACTCGTGATGTGTGCGCACGTAGTGCTCGGCGGAGTACACCTGCATCGGGCGGCGGGCGACGAGCGCGGTGCCGATGGCATTGGTGCCGACGCTGTTCTCCTGCCAGGAGGCGCCTTCGGTGAAGCCGAGCCGGTCGGCCCTCAGCCGCACCGCCGCGCTTCCGTCCCGCCACAGCACCCGACCGTCCGCGTCGACCACCACCATGATGTGCGCGGCCTCCTCGGCCACACTGGTCAGTCCGCGCCGCAGGATCGGCAGTGCCTCGGCAAGGCCGCTTTCCCTGCGCCTGGCCTCCACGTCACCCGCGGGCAGTGGCTCGCTGTCCGCACCGCGCTCTGGGTCGAGCCCCAGCCGCCGCATGCGTCGCCAGGACTCCCCGATGACGGGCCTCGGCGCGGTCGGCGGGCGAGCGCCGGACAGCGTGGCTTCGTGCACCTTCGCCAGGACACGCGCGTATCGCCGGGGGTCCGCCCCGACCGGCACCGCTGCCTCGAGGTGCTGCTGGCGCACTCGACCAGTGTGACAAGCAGCGCAGCCAGGCGAAACCCCCGTGAACCGCTAAGCAAGCAGCCGCTCGATCACGGCCACGACCTCACCGGGCCGCTCCAGGTGCACCAGGTGTCCCGCGCCCCCCACCACGGTGACCTCGGCGAGCCCGGCCGCGTTCGACACCGGCAACACCGCGTCCTCGCGTCCCCACACCGTCGCGACCGGAGCCTGCACCCGCGACAGCAGCGGAGCAGCGTCGATGCCTTGCGCATCGCCGTCCAGCAGAGTGCCCAGCAGCGTCTCCAGCGCCCTGCCGACCCCGTCGAGGCGCTTGTACCTGAGCAGGTCGTCGGCGAGTTTCCTGGTCACCTGGCTCGGCTCGGCGAAAAGCGCTCCCAGGTGCGGCTTGAGCTCCCTTCGTGACGAGGCGGTGGCGAAACCGCGCAGGTATCCCGCGTTGATCCGGGCACCGAATCCGGCGGGCGCGACGAGCGTCAGCGAGGCCACCGCCTCCTGCCTCGCGG
Source organism: Saccharomonospora marina XMU15 (assembly GCF_000244955.1). Lineage (GTDB taxonomy): Bacteria > Actinomycetota > Actinomycetes > Mycobacteriales > Pseudonocardiaceae > Saccharomonospora_A > Saccharomonospora_A marina. The sequence goes on from NZ_CM001439.1 coordinate 5,388,552, forward strand.
CGGCAGCGGCGGTCACGACCGCGCCACCGAGCGAATGCCCCACCAGGTGCGCCCGCGCCACCCCGAGTTCGGAGAGGAAACCGAGCACCGCGCCCGCAAGAGTGTCCAGCGACCCGTCACCGACGTCCTTGCTCGACTCCCCGTGTCCCGGCAGGTCGAGTGCGTACACCGGCCTGCGCAGCGCCAGCGGTTCCTGCACGAACAGCCAGGAGTTCTTGTCGCCGCCGTAGCCGTGTACCAGCACCACCGGCTCGCCGAGGCCGTCGTCGGCCTCACCCAGCGCGGCGTAGGCAAGGGTGCGGCCGTCCACCTCGACCGCCGCCGTGGTCGGTCCGGTCACCTCCTGCACCGCGCCGCTGTCGAGTTCCTGCCTTGCCAGCGTCGCGGCTGCTTCGATGTCGGCCTCGGGAACCTCGCTCGGCGCGACAAGCGCGATCGTGCCACCGACCGGGACGTCCTCGCCGGGGTGCGCGACGATCCTGCGCAACACTCCCGAGTTGGTCGCCTCAAGGGTGCCCGCGATCTTGTCGGTGTCGATGTCGGCGAGGTCGTCACCCTTCGCGATCTGGTCGCCCTCGGACACCAGCCATTCGGTGATCCTGCCCGTGGACATGGAAAGGCCCCACTTCGGCATGGCGACCTTCTCGATGGACTCGCTCATCGTCACCGCTTCCAGTCCAGCACGGTCTTCACCGCGCCCACGACCCGCTGCGCGTCCGGGATGTAGAGGTCTTCGAGCGCGTCGGAGAAGGGAACGGGCGTGTGCGGCGCTGTGACCAGCTCGATCGGTGCGCGCAGCGAACCGAACCCTTCCTTGGCCACCAGCGCGGAGATGTCCGTGGCGAGGTTGCAGCGCGGCGTGGCCTCGTCCACGACAACGAGCCGTCCTGTGCTCTCCACGCTTTCCAGGATGGTTTCCGCGTCGAGCGGGCTCGTCGTGCGCGGGTCGATGATGTCGGCCTCGATACCCGAGGCCGCCAGCTGCCCCGCGGCCTCCTCAGCGACCGACACCATGCGGCCGATGGCGACGATGGTGACGTCGTCACCCTCGCGCACCACGTTCGCCTCGCCGAACGGAATCGTGTAGCTGTCCTGCGGTACCTCGCCCGTGGTGTCGTACATGGCCTTGTGCTCGCAGAAGATCACCGGGTCGTTGTCGCGAATGGACTGGATGAGCAGCCCCTTGGCCTCGTAGGGGCTCGCCGGTACGGCGACCTTGAGCCCGGGAATGTGGGTGAAGATCGAGTACAGCGCCTGGGAGTGCTGGGCGGCCGCCCGCAGCCCAGCCCCGTACATCGTGCGGATCACGACCGGGGTCTGTGCCTTGCCGCCGAACATGTAGCGAAACTTGGCTGCCTGGTTGAAGATCTGGTCGAAACACACGCCCATGAAGTCGATGAACATCAGTTCGGCCACGGGGCGCAGCCCCCGCGTCGCCGCCCCGACGGCGGCCCCGATGAAGGCCGACTCCGAGATCGGTGTGTCCAGCACCCTGCCGGGGAAGCGGTGGTAGAGGCCCTTGGTGACACCGAGAACACCGCCCCACGCGTCGTCCTCGCCGGGACTGCCCGCACCGCCGGCGTTGTCCTCGCCCAGCACCACCACGGAAGGGTCGCGTTCCATCTCCTGTGCCAGCGCCTCGCTGATCGCCTCGCGATAGCTGATCGTGCGTGCCATGCTCGCCACTCCTTCGGGACGGGACTTCAGTACGAGACGTAGACGTCGGTCTCCAGATCGGCAGCCGTCGGCTTGGGCGCGGCCTTCGCTTCCCGCACCGCGGTGTCGATCAACGCGGACACCTCCGCGTCGACCGCGTTCAGCCGCGCCGGTTCCAGCTGTCCGGTCTCGGCGACGCGGGCGCGGAAACGCTTGAGACAGTCCAACTTCGCCCTTGCCTCGGCCACCTCGCTCGCGCGGTAGCTTTGCTGATCGCCCTCGAAGTGTCCGAAGTAGCGGGTGAACTTGATCTCCAGCAGCGTCGGCCCGCCGCCCTCGCGTGCCCTCGAGATCGCCTCACCTGCCGCCTCGTAAACGGCGAAGAAGTCGAAACCGTCCACGATCACGCCGGGCATCCCGAATCCGGCGGCCCGGTCGGCGATGTTGTCGGCGGCGACCGACCAGGTGCTGGCCGTCGCCTCGGCGTAACCGTTGTTCTCTGCGACGAAGATCGCGGGCAACTCCCACACCGAGGCGAGGTTCAACGCCTCCAGCGTCGTGCCCTGGTTGCTGGCGCCGTCGCCGAAGAAGGCGACACCGACACCGCCGCTGCGCTGCTGCTTCGCGGCCAGCGCGGCACCGCAGATCAGCGGTGGGCCGCCGCCGACGATGCCGTTGGCGCCGAGCATGCCCTTGGCCAGGTCCGCGATGTGCATCGAGCCGCCCTTGCCGTGGCACGACCCGGTGCTGCGCCCGTAGATCTCGGCCATCATCGCCAAGACGTCGACGCCCTTGGCGATGCAATGCCCATGCCCTCGGTGTGTACTGGCGATGGAGTCGCGCTCGTCGAGGTGGGAACACACTCCGGTGGCGGAGGCTTCCTCCCCCGCGTAGAGGTGCACGAAACCGGGAATCTCGCCGGTGGCGAACTCCTCGTGCAGCCGTTCCTCGAACGCGCGAATGGTGCGCATCGTTCGGTACGCCGCGAGCAGCGCGTTCTCATCGAGTTCCGGCGTCGCCGCCGTGGACAAGGTATCCGTCATCCTTGACGCTCCCTTTCGATTGCTCGATACATTGCAGGCCTTGGCGACTCGCCTCGGTCAGTACGGCGGACACGTCGACGCAACGCGGACCGTCCTGCCGCAGTCGAATCCGCGCGCTCGTCCCCCGGCGCAGTTCGATCTCTCGCTCCCCGTCGATGGCGAGCACCCCGCCGCGTGCACCGATCTCGACCTGCTCTCCCTGCCGAAACGGCCGCCACTCGCGCACACCGACGGGCACGACGAGGCCGGGAGCGATCGGCGCCCGCACGACCCACCTGGCCCGCGCAGGCGGCGCCAGCCACAGCATCACGCCGTCGGGGGTATCGCGCGGGCTCGGGCACAGTTGGCCCGCGACACTGGAGAGTCCAATGGCATCGGGCTCGGCGAACACGCAGTACAGGCGCTGCAGGCCCTCCGGATTCCACAGCGCTCGCGAACCGACGTGCGCGGAGTCCGACAGGCACACGTCCACGAGCGCGAGTTCCGTCCTCCCGCCGCAGGTCACTTCGAGCGCGTTGGCCTGCCTGGTGCCTGCCTCGGCCGCCACGGCACCGGTCGCCACCAGCCCGGCGGCCAAGCCGGCCACCGTAGCCTCGCAAAGCTGCGGAAAGGCGTTGTTCGTGCCGGTGGAAAGGGCCAGCAGAGGCACCTGCCCGCACGCCGCGGCCGCGACACGGGCGGTGCCGTCGCCGCCGAGGCAGGCTATGACACCCGCACCCTCGGCGACCATCCTGCGCACGGCGTTCGTGGTGTCCTCGGCCGTTGCGGTGATCGGGTCGTCCGCACAGAACTGCACCTTCGGCCACGGGCCTTCTCTGGCGGGCCGCCTGGTGCGGGTGGCTCGCAGCAGGGCCGCGGAGATCCCACCGAGATCGGTGGACAGCAGCGCCCTCTCGACGCCGACAGCCGCCAAAGCCGTGAGCAGCCGCCGCACCATGTTGGCCTTTTCGGCGGTCGGGAACACCGAAGCCTGCGCCACCAGGCGCCGGATGTCGCGGCCCGAAGCGGGGTTGGCCACGATGCCGACCGTGGTCCCGGTCCCGCCCACGAGCACTCACCTCCCGGCGTGTCCGGCGTCACGTACGACGCCTTTCATGGCACCTCAGGAGGGGGCCGCGAAGGAAGGGTTGCAGGGGGTTGCAACCGCGGATCGCGGCGGAGGCGAGCCGGATGAGCAGCGGCTGGCAGCCGGAAGCGATGGCTACGCGGCCGAAGCGAGCCGGTCGAGCCGGCCAGAGGTCGGCCAGCGCACGTCCCGTGCCCAGCCGAGCTTTTCGAAGATCCAGATCAGCCGGGCGGAGATGTCGATCTGGCCACGGAGCACGCCGTGCCGCGCGCAGGTGGGGTCGGCGTGGTGCAGGTTGTGCCAGGCCTCGCCGAAGGAGAAGATCGCCAACGGCCAGAAGTTCGCGGCCTTGTCCCTGCTGGCGAAGGGCCGCTCGCCGATCATGTGACAGATCGAGTTGACCGACCAGGTCACGTGGTGCAGCAGCCCCACCCGGACCAACCCGGCCCAGAAGAACGCGGTCACACCGCCCCATACCGACCAGGTGAGCAACCCGCCGATCAGTCCGGGCAGCGCCAGGCTGAGTGCCACCCACAGCGGGAACAGCCGGTCGACCGTCCGGATCGAGCGCTCGCCGAGCAGATCGGGCGCGAACCGCTCCGCGTTGGTGACCTCACGCTCGAACAGCCAGCCCATGTGTGAGTGCCAGAACCCCTTGGCCAGCGCCGAAGGGCTGGTGCCGAACAGCCAGGGCGAATGCGGATCGCCCGCGCGGTCGGAGAACGCGTGGTGCCTGCGGTGGTCGGCGACCCAGACTGTCACCGGGCCCTGCGCGGCGAAACTGCCCGCGATCGCCAGTGCGATACGCAGCGGCTTCTTGGCCTTGAACGAGCCGTGGGTGAACAGCCGGTGGTAGCCGACGGTCACGCCGAGGCCGCTGAAGACGAAGAAGAAGGCCGCAAGCCCGATGTCCAGCCAACTCAGTCCCCAGCCCCACGCGAAGGGCACGGCCACGGCCAGCGCCAGCAACGGTGCGAGCACGAAAACCTTGACCGTCAGGTGCTCCGGCAGCGACGTGCGCCCGGAGGTGATGGGTTTGGGGCGCCTCGGCTTTGTCTGGGTGTCGGAAGCGGACATGAAGACCTCAGCTTTCTCGGTGTGCTGGGCAAGGAATCGCAGGATGAGTGATGAGCACCGGCGCATCGAGCAGCCTTGGCCGCTACTGGCTTCTACCACGGACGCTACCCGAGCAATTGCCACGGCGCCATGCCACGAAGGCGCGCACCGGGTGTACGCGCAAGGGGCCACAGCAGGTGGAGTGGGGCCGCGAAGCCGCCGCGTCCGTCAACCACACCGGCTACCGGCGAAGCCGGACAAGGGAACCCCTATGCTACGGCTAGTAGTAGCCGAGGGGAGAACCGTGATCACTGGGTACGCAACGGCGGTCGCGGTGTGCTCGCTAGCCGTCGCTGCATGGAGTTTCGTGCTGGTCGCCAGAAACCGGCCACCCGCTCGGGCGCTGTTGCTCGGGCTGGCCGGGGTGGAAGTGCTGCTGGCTGTGCAGGTCGTACTCGCGATCGTGCTCATGATCAGCGGTGAGCGACCGGGGAGCATGGTGACGTTCCTGGCCTACCTGGTCGGCTCGCTGCTGGTGCTGCCGATCGGCACGGTGTGGGCGCTGGCCGAGCGCACCCGGTCGAGCACGGCGGTTCTGGGTGTCGCCTGCCTGACCGTCCCGGTGCTGGTGCTGCGCATGTACCAGGTGTGGGAGGGCGCCAATGTCTGAGCCGGCGACGGCCAGCGGTCCCGGAAGGGTCCTCGTGGCGATCTACGCGATCTTCGCCGTGGCCGCTACGTCACGCGCCGCCGTGCAACTTGCCACCCGCTTCGACGAAGCGCCCCTGCCGTACGCGCTTTCCGCCTTCGCCGCAGTGGTCTACGTGGTGGCGACCGTGGCCTTGGCGAAGGCGAGCACCACCTGGTGGCGAATCGCGCTGGCGGCGTGCTCGACAGAACTCACCGGGGTGCTGGTCGTCGGCACGCTGAGCCTGCTGGACCCGGCCGCGTTCCCCGACGAGACCGTGTGGTCCGACTACGGCAGGGGCTACCTGTTCATCCCGCTGGTGTTACCCGTGGTGGGGCTGTTGTGGCTACGCAGGACGGCGCCGAACCGGGTCACCAGAACACGGCGATGACGACGTTGGCCACCGTGAGCCCGGCCAGCGTCGCGAACAGTCCCTTACCTGAGGTCTGCGGCCTGCGCCACAGCACGTGAGCGAGAACGAGCACGAGCACCGCGACGCCGAGCTTGACCGCGACCTTGGTGTTGTTCACGTCTGCCGCGACCAGGCCCGCGGACGCGATCCCCACCAGGGCGAGGCCGGTGATCACCTGCGCTCCCGCGCTGTAGAGGGTGATCGCACCGGCGGGTCCGGCGGTTGTGGTGGCGCGCGCCACGACGCCGCTGATGATGCCCGCCATGCCCAGCAGGTGAGTCACAACGAGAAGGTCGTAAACGATTTCCATGGCAGCAAGGTACTACATCTCGTAGTAATCGATCAGTACGGTACCGCGAACAGGCTCGCGGAGGTGGCCAACGCCGTGAGCAGTAGCAGGCAGGCCAGTGGCAAGGTGATCGGAAGCCGCAGCCGTTCCGGCTGCCGCAGCCTGCGAATCCTGGCCTCCACGGGTGTGTCCGCCACCGCCAACGCGCCAGCGGGGGTGTGAGCCGTACCGTTCGCGCGAAACCGTTCGAGTGCGCTGGCCAGCGGCTCCTTGCCGTGCTGGCGTACGGCACGGTCGTCGGCACACATCTCCACGAGCAACTCGATCGCCGCACACACCCGGGTGAGCACCCGGCTGCCCGGCAACACCCTGCGCAACGCCTGAAACGGCGCAACCACCAGATCGTGCCGCTCCCGAGCGTGCGCCCGCTCGTGCGCGAGAACGGCATCCAGCTCCGCCTCGCTGAGCAACCGGCGCGCACCCGCGCTGACCACGATGCGAGGTCGCCTGCCCGGTAGGCAGTACGCCACGGCTACCGGATGGTCCACCACGAGCGCGTCCTCGCTCTGCCTGGCCACCAGTTGCAGCAGCAGCCGGTGCCGTGCCCGCGCCCGCGCGGTACCGACCACGGAAAGCAGTTGATTCACCACGAGCCAGCCCGCGACGACGAGACCCGCCGCGACGGCCGCGAGATGCCACGCGTCCAGTTCGTCGAGCCGCACCGGCAACTGGAGCAGCGCGGGGAAGATGCCTTGCCGAAACGGTGCCAGTCCGAAACCGAGCAGCGCACCGACCGCCGAGACGACGATCGTGAGCCCGCTGATCTGCCACAGCACCAGCGCGGCACGCGGATGGGTGTGGGTCCAACGGCTGTGCAGCAACCACACGGCCACCGCCGTGGCGACAAGACCAGCCCCGACCTGGTGCCCCACCAAGATCACGTCGACTCGCCCCGCTCCAGCGCCTGCCGCAGCGCGTCGGCCTCGTCGGTGCTCACCGACTGCGCGAACCTCACCAGCGCCGACCCCCTGTCGCCGGTGAGTTCCAGAGCTTGCAGCATCAGCTCGGCCACGTACTCCTCGCGGCTGGCCGCGGGCGCGTACAGCCAGGCCCTGCCCTCCCGTTCGCGCCTGACGACGTTCTTGTTCGCCAGCCGGGTGAGTACGGTCATCACCGTGGTGTAGGCCAGGTCGCGGTCGGAGAGGGCAGCGTGAACCGCGCGCACGCTCAGGGGCTCATCGTGTGCCCAGAGCACATCCATGACCGCGCGCTCCAGTTCTCCGAGCCTCGCCACGTCCATCCCTTTCGCCGTTCGTCCGGTGAGATTGAATCACGAACGCGGCCGGGGTAGGTGGGTCGTGGCGAAACGGTGGGCGAACGGCTCAGCCCGTGGTCACGGCATCGCGAGCCTGCGCGCCGAGCGCGCTCATCTGCCGGGCGCAGTGCGCGCTGCAGTAGAACCGGCCCTCGACCTGAACACCGTGGCCGACCACCCTGGCGCCGCAGTGCTCGCAGATCGGCGCGAGCTTGTGGATGGCGCACTCGAACGAGTCGAACGTGTGCCGCCCGCCGCCGGTGGTCAAGACGTCGAACGACATCTCGTAGTCGTTTCCGCAAACCTCACAGGTAGCCATACCGATGTCACCTCCGTGCTCATGCACGGGTAGGCATTCCCGAATCCGACTTGGGAAAACCCTCCCTGGCCAGCCGCGAGGGCCACCACACTTTCGGGCCTATGTCGATGGTCAGGGCGGGAACGAGCAGCGACCGGACGATGAAGGTGTCCAGCAGCACGCCGAAGGCCACGATGAAGGCCATCTGCGCCAGGAACAGGATGGGCAGCACAGCCAACGCCGAGAACGTCGCAGCCAGGACCACGCCTGCCGACGTGATCACACCTCCGGTCACGGTGAGCCCGCGCAACGTGCCCTCCCGCGTACCCCAAGCGAGCGTTTCCTCCCGCACCCGCGTCATCAGGAAGATGTTGTAGTCGATCCCCAGCGCCACGAGGAACACGAACGCGAACAGCGGAACGGCCGGATCGGCCCCCGGGAAGTCGAAGACATGGTTGAACACGAGGGCTGAGACACCCATGGTGGCCGCGAACGAGAGCACCACCGTGGCCACCAGCAGCAACGGAGCGACCAGCGCACGAAGCAGCAGCGCCAGCACGGCGAGCACCACCGCGAGCACGATCGGGATGATGACCACCCGGTCACGCTTGGAGGTCTCCCTGGTGTCCAGTTGCACCGCCGTCTGACCGCCCACCAGCGCATCCGCCCCGCGCACGTCGTGCACCGAATCGCGAAGCCGCTGCACCGTCGCGACGGCGGCGTCGGAGTCGGCCGGAGCGTCGAGCACCGCGTCGATGCGAACCAAGCCGTCCGCCGTTCCCGCGACCTCGGCCCTGGACACCCCCTGCACGCTCCTGGTGGCCGAAAGCACGGCCCGCGTCGCGTCCGCGTCGGCGATCACGATCGCGGGCGAACCAGCACCGGCGGGGAAGTGCTCGCCGAGAACCTCCTGGCCCGCGACCGACTCCACCGGAGTGAGGAACAGTTCGGACTGAGCCGTTCCCTCGGCCCTGAGTTGCGGCAGGAACGCCGCACCCGCCACCAGCACCAGCGAGGTCACCACCCACACGGTCCTGGGTGTCTTGTCCACCCTCGCTGCCACCCTGCCCCAGATTCCACCCGACTCCGGGGGTTTCGAGCCGAACCGGGGACGGAACGGCCAGAAGGCGGCGCGACCGAACAGGGCCAGCGCCGCGGGCAGGAACGTCAATGAAGCCAGCAGGGCGGCGGCGATGCCGATGGCGGCTACGGGCCCGAGGTCCTGGTTGGAGGCCAGATCGCTGAACAGCAGGCACAGCAGGCCGAGGATTACGGTGCCCGCGGAGGCGAGGATGGGTTCGAGCGTGGCGCGCCACGATTTGCGCACAGCGGAGTACCGGTCGGCAGTGCCGCGCAGTTCCTCCCGGTACCGAGACACCAGCAGCAGGGCGTAGTCGGTGGCCGCGCCGAACACGAGGATGAACAGGATGCCCTGGCTCTGCCCGTTGACGGCGAGCACCCCGCCGTCGGCGAGCAGGTAGACGACCAGACTCGCCAGCCCGAGCGCGAAAAGGGCGGAAAGCAGGACGACCAACGGCAACAGCGGGCTGCGATAGACCACGATGAGGATCGCCGCGACCACCGAGCCCGCCACCACCAACAGCAGGCCGTCGAGGCCGCTGAATGCCTCGGACAGGTCGGCGATCTGCCCGGCGGGGCCGGTGACGAACACCGAGAGCCCCTGCGGGCTCTGCTCGTCCAGCCGCTGCCGCAGTGTTTCGACGGTCGCGGTGGGGTCGCCGCTCACCGGCACGACGAACTGCAACGCCTTGTTGTCCGCGGCGGGGACGACGGGCGAGACCGGCGGCTTGACGCCCTCGATTCCGGCGACCGTGTCCCGCACCTGGCGCAGGTAGCGGCGGTCGGCCGCGGTGATGCCCGACTGCCGCTCGGCGACGACGACCGCGGGCGCGGCCTCGCTTCCGGGGAAGCGTTGCAGCAGCCGCTGCACTTCCGTGGCCTCCGCCGATTCCGGCAGGAACGCCGAGGCGTCGTTCTCCGCGATCTCGCTGAGCTTTCCCGCATAGGGGCCGCCGAAGGCTCCCACGACGAGCCACCCGATCATGATCAATGCGGGAAGAAGCCAGCGAAGCCTGCGCACCGTGCATACTCTTTCGATCGTCGAACTATTCGATTTCCGAAATATAGAGTTGGTGGTGGGTGGCGGCAAACCGGGGTAAGGAGAGTCGAGCGTGACGCCCATTGAACAGCACGAGGACGACTACAGCGACCGGTCGCTGATCCGGCAGCTGCGCAGGCTCACAGTGGAGACCGAACGGTTTTCCGACGTGCTCAGGGAAACGCTGGGGATGCACCGCACGGACTTCAGCGCACTCGCGGTGATCATGGACTCGGCAGGCGTCGGCAAGCCGCTCAGTCCGGGCGAACTCTCCGAGGCACTGCATCTGAGCCCTTCGGCGACCACGGCGTTGCTGGACCGGCTCGAAGCGGGAGGCTATGTCCGGCGCGACCGCAGCCCGACCGACCGCAGGCGGGTGGAGCTGCACCTGCGAGCGCAGGTGCAGCGCTCCGGTCGCGATTTCTTCGCTCCACTCGGGGAGCAGTACGCCGCGGCGTGGGCACATTTCGACGACGCCGAACGCGCCGTGATCGCTCGCTTCCTCTATGCGAGCACCGAAGCCACCGTGCGCGGCAGAAAAGCCCTCCCCACCGCGTCGGACGACCTTCCCGGCGCGGAAACGTGACCCTCGTCGCATCCGAAATGGCTGGGGTTAGGATCAGCGCCTTCAAGATCCGTCTCAGCCACCACCGGCCCGGGAGCCCGCGATGACAAGTACGCACCAGGAAGTCGCTACTTTGTACGGTCCGCGCTTCCAGAACAATCCTGCGGAGCTGTACCGGCAGATGCGCGAGAAGTACGGGCCGGTGGCCCCCGTGCTGCTCGAAGGCGATGTGCCCGGTTGGCTGGTGCTCGGCTACCGCGAGGTCTACTACGTGACCAGCAACCCACACCTGTTCGCCCGCACGTCACGGGGCTGGCACGGCTGGAAACACGTCTCGCCGGACTGGTCGCTGCGGCCGTACGTGGAGTACCAGCCCTCCTCGATCCTGACCGACGCCGAGGAACACCAGCGGCTGGCACCGGCGCTGCACGGTGCGCTGGCGGAGGTGGACCAGGTAGAGCTGCGCTCCCACGTGCAGCGGCTCGCCGACCAGCTGATCGACCGGTTCGCGGGCAAGGGCGAGGCCGACCTGGTCAGCGAGTACACCCATCAACTTCCGCTGTTGGTGCTGGCCAAGCTGTTCGGGCTGCCCGACGCCGAGGCCCCCGTGCTGGTGCGCGACGTGGCCGCCTCCGCCGACGAGGGTGACGAGGCGGTTCGCGCCCACCAGCGGATCGTGGAACGCATGCGCGCCCTCGTCCGGGAGAAGCGCGAGCGACCCGGCGGTGACCTGCCTTCGCGAATCCTGGAGCACCCGATGGCGCTTTCGGACGACGAGATCGCCACCGACCTGTTCCTCACGATGGGCGCGGGTCAGCTGACCACCGCCGACTGGATGGGCAACGCCCTGCGGCTGATGCTCACCGACGACAGGTTCGCGGTCAACCTCTCCGGTGGGAGGCGAAGCGTGGGGCAGGCGCTCAACGAGGTGCTGTGGGAGGAAACCCCGACCCAGAACTTCATCGGCCGCTTCGCCACCAGGGACACCCATCTCGGCGGGCACCACATCCAGACCGGCGACCTGCTTGTGTTGGGCCTGGCCGCGGCCAACACCGACCCGCACGTGCGCCCGGAGTCCTACGACAACGCCGTCGGAAACCAGGCGTACATGTCGTTCAGCCACGGCGAACACGGCTGCCCGTACCCCGCGCAGGAGATCGCGGCGACCATCGTGGAGGGTGGCATCGAGGTGGTTCTCGACCGGCTTCCCGACGTGCATCTCAGTGTGCCGGGCGAGCAGCTGGAGTGGCGCCAGTCGGTGTGGATGCGGGGCCTCATCGCATTGCCGGTGGAGTTCACCCCGACCCACACCTCCACCACGGGCTGGTAACCGCCACCCGCGAGTCCCCCGCTCCTGCCCGCGAGTCCCCCGCTGTTGCCAGCGAGTTCTGCGTCCCCGCCCGCGAGTTCTGCACTCGAGTGCCTTACCACCCCCTTCCTACCCTCGGTAGCATGGTGGGTATGAAGGTCAGCGTCAGCCTGCCGCCCGACGACATCGAGTTCCTCGACCACTACGCCCGCGAACACGAGATCGGCTCACGTTCGGCGGTGCTACACCGCGCCGTCGAACTGCTCAAGGCGGCACAACTCGGTGATGCCTACGCGCAGGCATGGCGCGACTGGGACGAAACCGAAGCGGCAGACTGGGACGCCACGGCGGCCGACGGGTTGCGACCGTAGATGCGCAGGGGCGACATCTACCTCGCCGACCTCGACCCCACGCGCGGCAGCGAAACCAGCAAGCACCGCCCGGTAGTGATCGTCAGCAACGACGGAGCCAACGGCACCGCCAGCCGACTCGGCCGGGGTGTCGTCACCGTGGTGCCCGTGACGTCGAACGTGGCCCGCGTCTACCCGTTTCAGGTGCTGCTCCAGGCGGGCGAATCCGGGTTGCGCCACGCCTCGAAGGCGCAGGCCGAGCAGGTGCGCTCGATCGCTGTCGAGCGACTCGGCAACCGCCGGATCGGCAGGCTCGGCTCCGCCTCGCTTCGGGCGCTCGACGACGCATTGCGGCTGCATCTCGCGCTCTGATCACATCGCCGAATTGTTCTTCCCGCGGCAACATTCCGATTCGGAGCCAAGTTCGTTATTTGCCAACATTGGCCCCCGAAAACTTACGAAATCGGTCGGTTACGATTCGGCGGCCGCGCGAACCGCGGCACCAATTTGTTGAGATTCGCCACCGAACTCTGGGGGTCGAGTGCGACCAAGATTCATCACCGCCGCGGTAATCGCGCTTCCGCTGGGCCTGGTGCCCGTCGTGTCAAGCGCGGAACCTCCACCCGGGACTCCGGCCGCGGTGAAACCCGTCATCGACACCGTTCCGCTCGCGGCCGCACGTGGCGTCGCAGAGTCGGGAAAGGTGCGAGAGCTGGAACCCGACCGCACGTTCGCCATGGCGGCGGTGCGCTGGACCGGAAACGCTCCCGACGTGCTCGAGGTGCAGGCCCAAGACTCCGAAGGCGAATGGGGCGAGTGGGTCGAACTGGAGACGGTGGACGGGCTCGACACGGGCAAGCCGGGCAGCCGCAAGGCGAGCGAGCCGGCATGGGTAGGCGACTCGACCGCCCTTCGGGTGCGCGCGGAACGCGACGGCTCGCCGGTGAACGCCAAGTCCTTCTCCGTAGTGCTGATCGACCCCGGGACCAGCAGCAACGACACCATCGCCACGAAGGCCGGTGTCACCACCGAGCAGCCGACGGTGATCAGTCGCGCGAGCTGGGGCGCGGACGAGTCGATCCGCACGCAGTGCTTCGCCGATCAGGGCATCGGGGTGGAGTACAGCCCCACGGTGAAGGCCGTGACGATTCACCACACGGCAGGCGAGAACGACTACACCGCAGCAGATTCCGCCAGGATCGTGCGCGGCATCTACGCCTACCACGCGCAATCCCTGCAGTGGTGCGACATCGGCTACAACGTGCTGGTCGACAAGTACGGGCAGCTCTTCGAGGGTCGCTACGGCGGCCTTGACCTTCCCGTGTGGGGCGCGCACGCAGGTGGCTTCAACAAGTACACCACCGGAATCTCGATGCTCGGCACCTACACCGACGTGGCACCCAGTGCCGAGCAGGTGGAGGCGGTTTCCAGGTTCGCGGCGTGGAAGCTGTCGCGCGGCTACCGCGACCCCGCGGGAAACGTCACCCTAGTTTCCGGCGGTGGTGGCACCGCGAAGTACCCGCAAGGCACCGAGGTCACGCTGCCGACGATCTACGGCCATCGCGACGTCGGCTACACCGAGTGCCCTGGCGAGCTCGGCTACCAGCAGCTGCCCACCATCAGGCAGCGGGTCGCGGAACTGATGGGTGACTGGACCTCCAGCCCCATCTACCAGCGCTGGCAGTCCGACGGCGCCGACTCGGGACCGCTGGGTGGCGTGTACCAGCTCGAACAAGCGGCAGCCGACGGTGGACTGCGCACGACGTTCGACTCGGGCGCCGCATCGGTGTACTGGTCGGATGGCACCGGAGCACACGTCATCCAGGGTCCGATCCGCGACACGTGGGACCGCTACGGCAGCGAGACCGGGCATCTGGGCTACCCCAAGACGGACGAGCACGCCACGCCGGACGGTGCGGGACGTTACAACCACTTCGCCAAGGCGGGCGGCTCGATCTACTGGACGGCCGAAACGGGGGCACACGAGATCCGGGGCGCGATCAGGTCGAAGTGGGCGCAGCTGGGCTGGGAACGCAGCGTGCTGCGCTACCCCAAGACCGACGAACACGGCACCCCCGACGGCGTCGGCCGCTACAACCACTTCCAGTACGGCTCCGTCTACTGGACACCCAGCACCGGAGCACACGCCATCTACGGCGCCATCAAGTCGAAGTGGGCACAGCTCGGCTGGGAACGGTCGTTCCTGGGCTACCCGACCAGTGACGAGTTCGCCATCTCCGGTGGACGCCGCAGCAACTTCCAGCACGGCTACATCACCTGGAACGCCTCCACAGGGGCGACCACGGCCTACTCCTACTGACGGGCGGCAGGCCTTGCGTCGAGCTGTCACGCCGATAGTGGTCGCGCTCCTTGCCTCGACGGCAGGGTGCGCGACCACCTCGGGCTCACCCGTTTCACTCCCACCACCGCAGGCCTCGACCTCGGTGGAGAGCACGCAGGCCGTGCTGTCCACCGAGCAGGCCGCGGCGCGCTACCTGGCGATCGTCGAGCCGTACAACCGTGCGCTGGAACGACTCGAGCAGGCGGTCAACGCCGGGCAGCCACTGTCCACGCTCAACGCCCTCGCCGCCGAGACCGCCACCGCCAACGAGCGGCACCTGCGAGAGCTGGAGTCGACTCGCTGGCCGCCCGAAGTCGATGCCGCGGTGGCTCGGCTGGTGGACGATTCGAAGGAGGCACAGCGGTACTGGCACCGGGCACAGCGGGCAGACACCCGCCAGGATCTGATCGACGCGGTGATCAGCGCCGCCGAGCACGACGGCGGGCAGGCCGCCGCAACCATCCGCGAACTGCTCGGTCTGGACGACTACGACGAGGGCACCTACGGCGGCTGAGCCCGCCTGCCGAGCGAGGTCGGCCGCGTGGCCGGTTGAACCCTTGTCGCATCCCGCGCGGTTGTGGCACACACTCGACGTATGCAGAAGTTCTCGCTTGACGCGATGGCCCGCGAACTCCTCCAACGCGCCGCCACGGCGCGTCACGGCCGAAGCGCCGACACCGTCTACGGAGGCCACGAGCACGTACTGCGGCAGACGGTGATCACCCTCACCGCGGGAAGCACGCTCGCCGAGCACGAGAATCCTGGCGAGGCGACGTTGTTCGTGCTGCGTGGCCGGGTCAGGCTGCACTCCGGGGAGGTGTCCTGGGACGGGATCTCAGGTGACCTGATCGTCATCCCGCAGGCCAAGCACAGCCTCGAGGCGTTGCAGGACTCGGCCGTGCTGCTCACCGTCGCCAAGCTCGGCTGAGCCGGCAGGCGGCGCCGTCAATCCCGGCGGCCGGGTCCTTTCGCCTCGACGCGGTCGCCCACCAACTCGGCATGCCTGTCACGGATACCCCTGATCAGCAGTGAGAGGCCGTAGTCGAACGTCTGCACAGGCGAGTCGGGACGGCCTCGGACAGCGGCGGCGAGGTACGGAAAGCGGGCGGGGTCGCGGACGAGCTCGCCGAGTTCGTGGTCGTTGACGTCGGTGTCGACCTCGCGGGCCGCCTCCGACTGCCATTCCAGGGCCATTCCCGTGATGTAGCCGCCGAGCACGAGGAACACCTGCTGCGCCTCGGCAGCGGTGAAGCCGACCGCGACCAGTTCCGCCAGTCCGGCCTCGATGTCGGGCAACGTTTCCGGTGTCGGCCGGTTTCCGGCCACCACCTGCGGCGCGTCCGGTACGGACAGCATCGCCCGAAACATCGCGCTGCACCGCTGTTCGAGCCATTCCCACCACGGTTGTCCCTCGGCGGGTCGGTTGTCCATACCGGCAAGGCCGCGCCGCAGCAGTTGCTCCGCCACCGCGTCGAGCAACTCGCGCTTGCCGGAGATGTACCAGTACAGCGTGGGCGCCGAGATACCGAGTTCGGTGGCGATGCGGCGCAGTGACACCGCCGCGAGACCGCGCTGCTCCATCAGCTCGACGGCCTTGTTCACGATCGCGGCCTTCGACACCGGTTTGCCAGGAGAGTCAGCCGACACACTTGACACCCTAACACTGTTAGAGAGATGCTTCCTCTAACGGCGTTAGGGAGAGGGGTTCCATGTCCGACCACCACGCGGTGCACGTCAGGGGACTGCGGAAGTCCTACGGCGACGTACAGGCGGTGAAAGGCATCGACCTGGACGTCGCCGAGCGCGAGATGTTCGGCTTCCTCGGCCCCAACGGGGCGGGCAAGACCACCGCGATCAAGATCCTGTGCACGATCGCCGACGCGACAGCGGGCTCGGCAACCGTGGCCGGGTGCGACGTACGCACGCAGCGAGCCGAGGTCCGCCGCCGAATCGGCGTGGTGTTCCAGGACCCGACCCTGGACACCTACCTGACCGCGGAGCAGAACCTGCGCTTCCACGGTGAGCTGTACGGGATGCCGAGGCGGCTGCTGCGCGAACGCATCACGGAGGTGCTCGACATGGTCGGTCTCGCGCGGCGAAGACATGACATCGTGCAGAAGTTCTCCGGCGGAATGAGACGCAGGCTGGAGATCGGGCGCGGGCTGCTGCACGCACCGAGAGTGCTGTTCCTCGACGAGCCGACCATCGGTCTCGACCCGCAGACGCGAGCGTCCATCTGGGACTACATCGCCGAACTGCGCGGCAAGCAGGACATCACGATCTTCGTGACCACGCACTACATGGAAGAGGCCGAGTACTGCGACCGCATAGCGATCATGAACCACGGCGAGATCGTTGTCACCGACACTCCCGACGCGTTGAAGAGCAGCGTGGGTGAGGACCGGGTACGCATCCGTACCGAGGACGACGGGCTCGCCATCGAGCGGCTACGGGAAGTGTTCGGGCTGCGGGCAGCGATCCACGACGGCATGGTGACGTTCTCGGTGAGCGAGGGAGCGCAGTTCGTACCGAGGTTGTTCTCCTCGCTCGGAGTCGCCATCGACACGGTCACGGTGACCAGGCCCAGCCTCGACGACGTCTTCATGGCCTACACCGGTCGCACCATGTCCGACACCGAGCAGGCGGGCGACTCGAGCACGTTCGCGCGCATGCTGGCCAAGCGCTGATGCCCAGGAGCACACCATGACCGCGCCGAACACAGTCGACGAAAGATACCCGGTGCCCGCAACGCCCGGCGGAATCGCGCACGAGCTGCGCGCCACCGCGATGGTGTGGCGCAGGGAGCTGATCCGCTTCCGGCACGACCGGACCCGGATGTTCGCACTACTGTTGCAACCACTGCTGTTCCTGTTCGTGATGGGCACGGGACTGTCCAGCGTGGTCCGCGACACCGGAGGGCTGGACTTTCGAACCTTCCTGTTCCCCGGCGTGCTCGCGATGTCGGTACTGTTCAGCGCGGCCTTCGCGGGCATCTCACTGGTGTGGGACCGCGAGTTCGGCTTCCTGCGGGAGATGCTGGTAGCACCGGTGAGCAAGTCGGCGATCATCCTCGGCAAGTGTCTCGGTGGTGCCACCACCGCCACCTTGCAGACGGTGGTGCTGCTCGCACTCGCCGGGCTCGTCGGGGTTCCCTACGACCCGCTGCTGCTGCTCACACTGCTGGCGCTGCTCTTCGTCGGCTCGCTCATGCTCACCGCACTCGGGGTGCTGATATCGGCACGTATCAAGCAGTTGCAGGCGGCCATGCCCGCCACCCAGCTCATCATCACCCCGATGATGTTCCTGTCCGGCGCGCTGTTCCCGATGAGCAACCTGCCGGATTGGCTTGCCGTCCTCACCAAGATCAACCCGTTGACCTATGTCGTGCAACCCATGCGCGCGGTGGTCTTCGACCACATCGACATCACACCGGCCGCACTCGCCGCCTTCGACCCGTCGATCACCTGGGCCGGGTGGCAGGTGCCGATCGCACTGCAGGTCCTGGTCGCGCTTGCCTGCACCGGCGCGATCGTGGTCGCGGGTGTCGCGCTGTTCAACCGAACGGACTGAGACCGCAAGGAGCGACCCCCCATCCCTCGCACCGAAGGAGACCACGTTGCGGTTGCGACGACGACCGGTTGTCGCCGGTGCCACGACATGCTCTGTGGGCAGGCTCGGTGTCGTGGCACTGCTGGACGCCTCCGGGCCGTTCTTCCGGCCGAGGGAGGAGGTACTGCTCGGCGCGACGGAGGCCGACTGGCGGCGTGCCCGGCGGGTCGATCCGGGGGCGTTCGGCGCCGACGGCGAGTGGCTGCTGGACTTTCGCTGTTTCGCGGTCCGCCGCCCGGGTGGGCAGGTGACCCTGATCGATGCCGGGGTGGGCCCCGAGGGCAGCCCCGCTTCCGGTTGGGCGCCGGTGCCGGGAAACCTGCCGCGGCGGCTCGCCGCCGCGGGGATCGACCCGCTCGACGTGGACCTCGTGGTGCTCACCCACCTGCACGGTGACCACCTCGGCTGGTCGGTACTCCCCAGCGGGGTACCCATGTTCGGCAACGCGCGCTACGCGGTACAGCGGGTCGAGATCACCGCGCTACGGGACAACGGCGACGAGGTCATCGAGCCGCGAGTGTTGCAACCGTTGCGGCGCACCGGTCAACTGCAGGTGATCGACGGCCGCACCCGCCTGTTCGGCGGGGCGGCGGAGGGAATCGTCGCGGTGCCCACCCCCGGCCACACCCCGGGACACCAGTCCGTGCTCGTCGAGGCGGGACGCCGCCGGGTCGTCGTCACCGGCGACGTCGCGGTGCACGCGGTGCAACTGGTCAACCCCGACGTCGCCTACCACTACGAGTCGGACCCCGACACCGCGAGGCGGACCCGGCGCACGCTGTTGGCACAGGCCCGCCGAAAACGCACACTGCTGGCGACCTCGCACCTCACGGAGCCGTTCGTCCGGGGTCGCCTGCCTCGCCAGGGGATCGCCTCGCCGCGTTGATCACCTCGTCGAGCACTTCGCGAGAGTTGGCCAGTTCCTTGATCACCCGGTTGATCCGGTCGCGTTCGGCGACCAGGTCGGTGACCAGTTGCGCGGTCGCGATCTCCGACGGCCCGCCGTCGGCGTCGCGCATGCAGGGGAGCAGCCGCGCGATCTTCTTGCTGTTCAGCCCTGCGGCGAACAACTCCTGGATGCGGATGACCCTGTCGACGGCATGTTCCGGATAGTCCCGATGACCGCCCGTCGTGCGACCCGCAGCCAGCAGACCTTGCTGCTCGTAGTAGCGAAGCGAACGCTCACTGACCCCGGTACGCCGGGCAAGCTCACCGATCCGCATGTCACCTCGAGGTTGACTCTGACATTGATGTCAGATTTTACCGTGGCCGTATGACGAACACAGCCGGCAATCAACTCTTCCACTACAGCCCGATCACCGAACGCCCCGCCATCAACTGGCCCGGCGGAGCCAGGGTGGCTGTCTACGTCGGGCTCAACATCGAGCATTTCCTCCTCGACCGGCCTTCGACGAGCATCTGGCCAGGCACGGCCGAACTGGTCCCCGACGCGCTCAACTACGGGTGGCGCGACTACGGGGTGCGCGTGGGTATCTGGCGTACGATCAAGACCCTGGACCGCTACGGGATCCGCGCGAGCGCGTTGCTGAACTCAGCGGCGGCCGAGCACTACCCGCAGATCGTCAAGGCGGGCATGGACCGGAACTGGGCCTGGCTCGCGCACGGGCGGACCAATTCGATCCTGCACAGCGGAATGAGTCGCGACGAGGAACGTCGAGTCCTCACCGAGATCGTTGACACGATCACCGCCGCGACCGGCCGCCATCCGCTCGGCTGGATGGGTCCCGGCCTGACCGAAACATTCAACACTCCCTCGCTGCTGGCAGAGCTCGGCTTGACGTACACATTGGACTGGACCAACGACGACCAGCCGTACGACCTGGAGGTACCCGGGTTGATCAGCGTTCCGTACTCGGTGGAGCTCAACGACCTGCTGTTGTTCGCAAGGGGGCTGAGCGGACCGGAGTTCGTGAGGCTGGTGCAGGACCAGTACGAGCAGCTGCGCGCCGACTCCGAGCACGGCGGCCGCGTCATGGCACTGGCCCTGCATCCGTTCGTGATCGGGCAGCCGTTCCGAGCCAAGTACCTGGATCAGGCACTGCGATACCTCGCCGAGCAGCCCGACAGCTGGCTCACCACCAGCGACGAGATCGCCGAGCACTACCGAAGCACACGCTGAGCCCGCGTGCAGCCCCCTCGCCGAGCAGCCTCAGCGCCGCGGCCTCGGTTCCAGCATGGGGACGAGGTACCGCCTGGCCACCTCGGCCAGTTGTTCGTCGTCCTCGATGTCGATGATGTGGCTGGGAATCGCCAGGAAAGACGCGGATATCCGAACCATCAGCTCGGCCACGAGGTCGGTGTCGAGTTCCTTCGACACGTTGCCCGCGTGTTGCTCGTGTCGCAGCTGACCCGCGACGAACTCGCGAACGGTGGCAAGGGTTCGCCCGCCATCACTGATCATGGAAGGCGCGACCAGGTCCGGTTCGACCGCGAGCAGCCCGCCGATCAGCGGGTTGCCTCGGATCGCGCGCAGCGAGCTGACGAAGCCGAGCACCACCCGGTCGGCGACGGACTCGGCCTGCTGGATGTCGAGCAGGAACTGATCGAAGTATCGACGGAACTCTCGCCGGACCACCTGTTCCACCAGCACGTCCTTGGTGGCGAACCGGCGGTAGACGGTGATCCGGGAAACGCCTGCGCGTTTGGCGACGTCTTCCATGGTGGAACGCTGGATGCCCATCCGGCAGAACTGCTCGTACGCCGCGTCGAGCACGCGGGCTCGGGTGGGGTCCAGGTCATCGACCTGCTCGACGGCGTCGATGAAGGCGCGCTCCAGTAGGGACTCGGGCCCCGAGGCCGCTCCGGCGCCGGACAGCGAACGTTCCACGACACCTCCTGAGACTGCCGATTCTGCCTCAATCGCCGACGGTCGCCGCCACGGTGGGCCTTGTGATGCGCACCATGGTGTGCTCTCATGGTGATACACAGATGCATATCGTGTTTCATCGTATCAAGGTGCTCTCGGCCTCGAGGAGGAGGAGCGAAGGCATGGACAAGCTCAACAGGCGCAATGTGTTGCGGGCAGGTGGAGCGTTAGGCGCGATCGGTGCGCTGAGCTTGGCGACCCCCGCCCAAGCACGTCCACTGTGGACATGGTCGGCAAGGGGTTCGGTCGCCGGCACCGGAGCGGGCCTCGATCCCCGGTGGGTGTGGGACGAGGAGGCCGACCCACTGGTCGCTTCACTGCTCGACCGCGGTGACGTGCCGAAGGTGAACGAGTTGCTGCGGACGTGGACGAAGAACAGCCAGCCGCTGCCGGACGGCCTGCCGACCGACCTGCGCGACTTCATGGAGCACGCCCGCCGGATGCCGTCGTGGGCAGACCAGGAAAAGCTCGCCACCGCGGTGGAGTTCAACGAGAAGCGTGGCCTCTACCTCGGTGTGCTGTACGGGCTCGCCAGCGGCATGATGAGCACGGTCATCCCCAAGGAAGCGCGTGCGGTCTACTACTCGCAAGGCGGCGCGGACATGAAGGACCGCATCTCCAAGACCGCCAAACTGGGCTACGACATCGGGTCACGCAACGCCTACGAACCCGATGGCGAGATGATCGTGACCTGCGTCAAGACCCGGCTGGTGCACGCTGCGGTGCGTCACCTGCTGCCGCAGTCGCAGTACTGGCAGGGCGCCGCCGACGAGGAGATCCCGATCAGCCAGGCCGACATGATGGTCACCTGGCACAGCCTGCCGACGACCGTCATGCAGAAGCTGACAGCGTGGGAGGTACCGATCCCGGACGCGGAATCCGAGGCGTTCCTGCACTCCTGGCAACTCGGCGCGCACATGCTCGGAATCAAGGACGAGTACATCCCCGCGTCGTGGAGCGAGGCCAACTCCCAGGCCAAACAGGTCCTCGACCCGATACTGGCGCCGACACCCGAGGGCATCAAGCTCGCCGACATCCTGCTCAGCCTCGGCGCGGAAGTCGACGGCGGCATCCTCAGCAAGCCGATCCTCGGCTCGTTCACGCGTTTCATGCTCGGCGACGAGATCGCCGGATGGCTTCAGATCCCCAGGGAGCCGCTCTGGGACACGCTGCTCAACACGTTCTGGGGGCCGTTCATCCTGGCCCGCGAGGGTCTGCTCCCCTTCCCCGGGGCGAAGGAGACCTACTGGTTGTTCGAGGAGTTCATCCGCCAGGCCGCCCTGATCTACCTGTCCGAAGCACGCCCGATCAGCATCGAGATCCCGCAGACCAACCGCCCGTCCTGAGCACCGCCGCGGCTACCGAATTCGGGCCCGGAATCCGGTGGGTTCCGGGCCCGAGCGGCCTCCGGTCGCCGTTCGCGTTGCGGGCATTGACCCTTTCGACGTTCGGGCATAGCTTCTCACCCGCATTCAGATACGTAGATACTCTTCTCGTATTTGTGTTTCAGCAAGTTCGCATGACGGAACTCAGCAGACGCAAGTTGCTGAACTCGGGCGAAGCCCCTGGGGCGCCGTGCCCACCGCCGTCAGCAGGCAAGCTCAAGGGCAGCCAACCGGCGCCGGTCGGCCAGAATGTCGATCTCGGCGATCAACCCGTCCACCACCGTGAACGCCAACACCGCAGCCGGCCGACCACCGATCATCGAGACGATCCCCGGGCCGCCGTTGACAACCGCGAACCGCGCCGCGAGCCCGGCCGCCCGGTACGAAGCCGCCTGCCCGGCGACCTCGGCCGCGCCCCGCACAAGCTTCGAGCCCGCCCCACCGGTGTCCACCCGAAGCACGGCATCAGGATGCAGCAGGGCAACCAGACCCGCGAAGTCACCGCCACGCGCGGCCGCCCACCACGCGTCCACAATCTGGCGCTGCCGGGCGCGGTCCGGTTGCCCTGCGGTCGCCGCACCCTGCACCCGCCGCCGGGCGCGGCTGGCGAGCTGACGAGCCGCGGCCGGAGTGCGGCCCACCATCGGGGCGATATCGTCGAACGGCACCGCGAACATGTCGTGCAGCACGAACGCGAGCCGCTCCGCCGGGTCGAGCGTTTCCAGCACCACCAGCAGCGCGAGGCTCACGGTGTCGGCAAGGACGCCATGTTCCTCGGGATCGCCCTCGCCCGACTGCACGACCGGGTCGGGTACCCGCACGTCCAGCGGGTCCTCCCGCCTGCTCGCCCGCGAGCGCAACATGTTGAGGCACTGCCGCGAGACGATCGTGGTGAGCCACCCGCCGACGTTGTCGACGTCGTCACCGCGGGCACGCGAAACCCGCAGCCAGGCTTCCTGCACCGCGTCATCGGCCTCGGCGAACGAACCGAGCATCCGGTAGGCCAGCGCCCTCAGCCGGGGTCGGTGTTCCTCGAACCGTGCTGCCCAGAATTCCTCGTCCTGCACTGTCACATCCTCTCTTCGTGGCGGGTCACCTGCATGACCCGCCCGAACGGGCAGGCGTGACAGCGGGAGGAAAGATGCAAGCTCGAATGACCAACCCCGTGATGGTGGTGCCGGACGCGATGAAGGCGCTACACGCACTGAGCAAGGCCGCTCAGTCGAGCACACTCGCGGAGACGACCCATCAGCTCATCCATCTTCGGGTGAGCCAGATCAACGGCTGCAGCCTCTGCGTCGACATGCACGCCAGAGAACTGCGAGACGCTGGAGAGAAGGCCGAGCGGATCTGGGGAGTGGGGGCTTGGCGAGAATCGCCCTACTTCAGCGAAGCCGAACGTGCGGCGCTGGCGCTGGCCGAGTGCGTGACCCGCCTCGCGGATCGGCCCGACCCCGTGCCCGACTCGGTGTGGGACGACGCAGCCGCACACTACGACGAGCAGCAGTTGTCTTCGCTGCTGCTGTCGATCGCGGCGATCAACGTCTGGAACCGGCTCAATGCCGCGACCCGGCAGCCTGCGGGCTCCGCCTGGTGAATCCGGCGCAACCTCGGCGCTGAGCGGCCGCGGCGTCGAACTCGGCAGGGTAAACGCTGGAGTTCGACGCCGCTGGGGCCCCAATTGCGGCCCGCCGCATGAGGGCGCCCCCGCGCTCGCGGAAACCTTGACACACGCTGTCGGGGTTTGGCGTGAGCATGATTTCGCCGGCTCCGGCAGTGGATCCGGACCCGCGAAACCATGACAGACGGGATTTCCATGTACGAAACACCGGATGAACTGCGCGAGCTCCAAGCGCTCCTTGATACCTCGCTTTCCCGCTCCACCTCTCACCTGCGGTCGATAATCAGCGCCGAGCGCACTCTGACCGCGCAGCAACTCACCCAGGTTCTCACCGGAATGTGCACTCTGGCCCTGTCCACGGTCACAGCGAAAGGGCAGCCGCGGATCAGCGGCGCGGACGGGCATTTCCTCCACGGAATGTGGCATTTCGGCACGGCGCGTTCGGCGGCCAAAGCCCGCCACCTCGCCGCTCGACCTGCCGCCAGCGTCGCGCACCTGCGTGGTGATGATCTGGGCGTATTCACGCACGGCACGGTGGAGGTCCTGAACCCTCCCGGCCGCGCACCGTCCGAAAGCTGGCTGGAAACGCTGCGACACCTGAAAAGCTGGTACGGCGAGGACTTCTTCGACTGGGACAGCGACGTGGTCTACTACCGGCTGCGCCCGCACTGGATGACCGTCTACGCCCCCGACCTCGCCAAGCTCACCACGCCATAACGGGACGAAACTCGTTCGAGCCGCCGAGAACGGCCTTGCCACTCGTTTCGGCCACCCACTGCCGCAGTCGGCCCACACCGACGCCCGAAGTGCGGGCCGCGACGGGCCCGCAGAGGGGCGCGCCGTACTGCGGCCGTCGCGGCGGAGACAGTGCTTGGCTGCCGCCGGCCGCATCCGACCGGCAGTTCGGTGCGGCGGTCGAATTCCCTTTCAGCAGGTTATGCGGGGGTCGTTTCGACATTGGCCTGCCAGGTCCCACTCCGCGGGCAAGGCCGACCGCAACGTTGGGCGGAATCGGTGTCGGCCGCCGTGACCCTTGATGTACGGTGCTGATCAACTGAGTTGAACGCTGGGGCAGTGAGCGACCGTTACATGGAGGTCCCACCTAGTGCTTACCTGTTCGTGGAGGTCCAGGGTGGTACTGGGAAACGCTGCGCTCGCGGGTCCTTGTGTCTTCCGGCGCCGCTTGTCGGCGGGCGATTCCCGAGTGGATGTGGAGGAACAACTGCATGACTGCCGCAGTTGCTGATCATGCGAGGCCACCAGGCCCCTCGGCCCCCGAGTCTGGACCCGGTCACCAGGGGCGGCGGCCCGGTATGGCTTCGGTGGTCGGCGGGCTCGCTGTCGTCGCCGTGGCCGGGGGTTTGCTGGGCGGAGGCTTGGCCACGCTGCCGTCCACGGCGGCTGCCGTACTGAGCACGCTCGCCGTGCTCGTGATGGGAGGCGGTGGCTGGTGGGTTTGGTGGAGGATAACCGTGGCCGTGAACCTGCTCGAGGAGGAGATCGAGCGGGAGCGTTCTGCGCGTGAGCACGCGCAGAACCATGCGGCACAGGTCGTCAGTACCGCCAACGATCGAATTCAACAGGCGACCTGGCGAGCAGCCCAGGTGGAGCGGGGCGCACTGCTGGGGGCCGGCCTGCGCAGTCTGACCGCCCGGGTTCGCATGTTGCTGCGTCTGGCGATTCACCGGCTGGACGACCTCGAGCGTCAGATCACCGACCCGGAGCTGCTCAGGAGCGCGTTCGCGGTCGACCATGCGATCACGCGAGCATGGCATGACACCAACTGCATCGCGATCCTGGGCGGCGAGGTGCTCCAGCGGCGGGCGCCCGAGCCGGTCCACATCAACTCGGTGCTGAGGAGCGCTTCCAGTCCGTGCGAGCACTACCGCAAGGTCGTGGTCGTCCCTCCGCGCACCGACCACTACGTGGTGGGATACGTCGCTGAAGAGATCCAACTTGTGTTGACCGAGTTGCTGAAGAACGCCAGCTTCGTGACGCCCGAGCCGCACCAGGTAAGGGTGACGGCAGAGGAGGTGCCTGCCGGAGTGGCGCTCCAGGTCCAAAGTCCCGGGCTGTCCATGACGGACGAGCAGATACGTGAAGAGAACCGGATCCTGCGCTCGGCAACGGAGGAGGACCTCCGTGATCGGCTCGGTCGCGGGTCGTTCGGGCACGCGGTGGTCCACACGATCGCCAAGCGGCGGCAGCTCGCGGTGCAGTTGCGACCGAACATTTTCGGTGGCGTGGACGCGATCGTGGTGGTGCCGTCTGCGCTGCTGGCCTCGCCTCCGGCCGAACTCGCCGAGCTGCGATCCGCCTCCACCGATACGGGACCGGTATCGCAAGGTCAGGAGCGGGTGACTGCCGGCCGTACCGACCAGGAGAGGACATTGCCTGCTCCCAACCAATCTCTGCCGCCCGACAACAGCGGCGCAGCGGAGCATGCTGGTGGCCAACACACAGCCGACGATCCGTCGGCGCCGTTGCCCCAGCGTCGGCCTGCGGCCGAGGCCGACCAGGCGCAGCCAACCTCCACGGCCGGAGACCTGGCGACACCCCCGCCGCTGCCGCAACGTACCGGGTCGTACCTACCGGCCGAGCTCTCGGCTGGTTCTCGCTCCCCGGGCAAACCGCAGCCTCATCCAGGCATCGTCACAGCGATGATGCGTCGAGAACCCACACGTGAAGCTGGACAGCTGGGAACGCCTTCCGCGCTGTCCGGAATGGAAGAAGAGGAACGCTCATGACGGCCAGCCTGACAAGCCTCCTGCGTGACACCATCCTCGCGACCGTTCCCCGGACTCGCTCAGTGTTGTTGTTGTCCTCGGATGGGATCAAGAAGGCTTGGGCCGGGGTCGAGACAGATACCGCTGATCAGATCGCGGCGGCGGTGAGCGGTCTACACGGTATGTCCGCGGCGGTGGGAGAGACGTGTGGCGGGAACCGGACCGTCCACCAGATGATGACCGAGGTCGGCGAGATCGTATTGTTGATCATGGGCGCCGCCGAAGGCTCACTGCTGGCTGTACTCGCCGATCGTGACGTCGATGCGGACATGCTCACATACCACATGGTTGATCTGCGCGGCAAGATCCAGACGCATCTGGAGACGCCACTGCGACAGACGGCGGCGTTGGTGTCGTCGACTCCGGAGGACGGGCGGTATGAGCGACGATGAAAGCGGTGGGATCGAAGGTATCGATCAGCCGCGACCATACTGCATTACGCAAGGCCGCACACAGCCGTGTGCTGACCTGGAGCTGATGACGCACGTGTGCGCGATCGGCGGCAACCAGAACGACCGAAGTGAGTTTCGGATGGAATACGCCGAGGCACTTCGATGGTGCCAGTTGCCCACATCGGTCGCTGAGATCGCCTCGCGCATGCGGCAACCGGCGAGCGCTGTCAAGGTCGTGATCGCTGATCTTGTGGTGCTCGGTAAGGTGCGTGTGGCCGCACCGAAGCATGCCCCCCCTTCCCTCGACGTGCTTGAGCGAGTCCTTGATGGTCTTACACGACTGCAGTACACCTGAGTTCCCCGAACAGCTCAAAGTGATCGTCGCGGGCGGCTTCGGTGCCGGCAAGACCACCTTTGTGGGCGCGGTCAGCGAGATTGAACCGTTGACCACTGAGGAGAGGTTGACGGTGGCCAGTGTCGGCACCGACGATCTGGCTGGTGTCGAAACCAAACAGTGCACCACGGTCGCGATGGACTTCGGTCGACGAACGTTCGCCGAGAACACCGTGCTGTACCTGTTCGGCACACCGGGGCAGAGCCGGTTCTGGTTCCTGTGGGACGAGCTTTGCCACGGAGCGACCGGCGCTGTGGTGCTGGTGGACACCCGTCGGCTGCAGGACAGTTTCCCTGTCGTCGAGTTCTTCGAGAAACGCCGGATACCGTTCGTCGTCGCCGTCAACCTGTTCGACGGGGCATATCGGTATCCAGCCAGTGAGGTCCAGCGGGCCCTGGGGCTGGGGCATGAGATTCCGGTGGTGAGGTGCGACGCGCGCCGGGGACCGGATGCCCGTGACGTCCTGGTCGCGCTGATCCGTCACATCCTGCACCAGCTGCACCCGCTAAGCAGATGAGATCGTAGTGAGATCGGGAGAAACACGGCATGGACTTTTTCGACGTGACCACCGACCGCAGGCGTGACCGGCCGACGAAGGGCGACCGGGCAGGTGTGATGGGTCGGCTCCAAGCTCTGGGACTTGGCAAGTTCGCCATCGCGGGATTTGATCAGTGCGCCGCGACGCTGGCGAAAACGCTGTCCTACCCCTACGGAATGGTCAACTTGATCACCGACGAGCAGTATTTCGCCGGGCTCTACACGCCTGGGATGGGTGACAGCGGTGAGGTGGGGCAGGTGCGGGCGATCGCCACTCACGGGCCCAGCGTCGAGCGCACGATGCGGCTCGATCACGGGTTCTGCCCCCACACTGTGGAGCGACGCACTCCGTTCCCCCTGGGAGACGTGCGCGACTTCACCAGGTTCCGAAGCAATCCCGTCGTGGACATGCTCGGGATCCAGTCCTACCTCGGCGCCCCGCTGATCGACTCGACGAACACCGTGGTGGGCACGGTGTGCGTGATCGACACACAGCCGCACCATCTCACCAAGGACGACGTCGCGGTGATCGAGTCCGTGGCCGACAAGCTGGTCCGGGTGATCACGGCAGCCAACGCGGACACCGCTGCGATCGACTCCGGTGCCAGCGAGCTGGCCAGGGCGCTCAGCCAGTCCGAGGTTCGATGGGCTCGTTGACCATCTCCGCGCTGCGCATCAGGTGGTCGCGGTGAGTGACCGAAAACGGCGGGTTCGTGTTGGTGCCAAGTGCCCGTTCGGCCAGCCGAATGCGCTGGACGTCCGACGTGCCGCCGGGCGGGCCGATATGCCAGGCATCGCGTAGATACCGGGTGAGTGGGCGATCCGCCATGAGCCCGTGTGCGGCGTGCACGTCCATCGCACGCCGCAGCGTGTCCAAGGAGGTTTCGTAGTTGACCAGTTTGGCGTTGATCAGATCGTGGTCACAGGGCCGACCTTGGTCGAGCATGCTCACCGCGTTGTAGAGGACTGTCCGCGCGGTCATCAGGTTGGACTGCATGTGACCGATCTGTTGAATCACCGTGGGGAGGGCACTGAGCCGGTCACCGTAGCGTCTGTGCTGGTTGGCGAATCGGACGGTGTCCTCCACGATGGCGGTGTGGATTCCCAGCGAGACAGGAGCGAGATTGGGACGGCCGTAGAGAATGCTCGAGGAATGGGCGACGGCGAGGCCGTCGCCCTCCTGGCCGAGCCTGTTCTCGACAGGAATGCGGCAGTTGTCGAACACGAGCTCGCCGAAGCTGAAACCGTGCAGCCCGAGTGTCGGCTGCTGCGGCGCGAGGTGGAGTCCTTTCCGGTCGGCTTCGACAAGGAATGCGGTGAGCCCACCGGATCCCTCCCCGGTGCGGGCTACGACGCCGTGAAGGTCGCCGACGTGGGAGTTCCCGATGAAGACCTTTGATCCGTTGAGTACGTAGTGGTCGCCGTCGCGGTATGCGCTGGTGGTCATCCCGAGTACGTGGCTGCCTGCGTCGGCTTCGGTGACGACGATGGTCGGCAGGCACCGGCCGGCGGCGATTTCCGGTAGCCATCGCTGCTTCTGGGTCTCGTTGCCGAAGTGGATGATCTTCGCGACACCCAGCTGCGAGGCTTGCACCATGGCGCCCATGGCGCCGCACACGCGCGCCAGCTCTTCGATGATGATGGTCTTGGCGAGGTGGCCGAGGGCGAGTCCGCCGTATCGCCGCTCGATGGTGACGCCGATCCAGCCCTGCTCGGCGATCATCCGTGACAGCTTGCGGTGCACTGTGCCCGGTTGCTCCAGCTCGTCGATCCGGGGACGTATTTCGCTCTCGGCAAACTGACGGACCTGCTCGCGTAGTGCATCGTGCGTCGGAGTCGTGTTCCACGCGCCAAGGTAGGGGTGGAGGTCGATAGTGGTGGGTGTGGCCTGCATGAATAGGCTGTCGTCCGGCACAGTGCCCCTCCGCTTTCGTCGCGGCCAGCGAGCGATAGGCATGATCCACTGTCCCACACGCCATCGCAGACGATCTACCACCGAGCCGGTGATCGGTTACCTCACAGCCTGTCGCGACAGCGGCTCCAAAGCAGACGCGCGCCCCGTTGGAAACTGCGCGCCGGATGAGGGCCGAGCGAGTTTCCGCATGTGTGGGACGTGCCGGGTGAGCGTGGCGCCGCGGAACGCCTGCGTCCGATGCGACGTAGCGCGGTGTGCTGTGGAGGGTCGATTTGGATTGTCGCGCACCTCGGACGGGCTGCCGGTTCCTGGCGCGGGCAGGCTACAGCCAGGTCGACGGCAACGTGTCCTGAAAGCGCACAGTGCACGCGTGGCGAAGGTGACGCAGCTTCGCGAACCGCCGGGCATCGTGGCCGATCTCGTGAGATTCGCACCCACTGTGGCTCCACCGTTGTGAAGCCCTCACGACCGCGGCATCGAAAGCCCAGTTCACGTGGTGGGCCGCCTGGGACTCGAACCCAGAACCTATGGATTAAAAGCCTGCGGGTTCAGTCGTTCTGGCCTGGAAGATGCATCCTGCGCAGGGCTTCTACCTGCGGCTTTGGCGACGCCAAGGTCATGTTTGCGGTTGCTAACGACCAGATTGGGCTCCGTTGTGTCTCCGTTCTTCCTGCTGTGCTCAAGCGGGCCCGAGACGCGGGGTGACCTGGGGTTTTGCCTCGTTCGTGCACGAGTTCGATGGTTGGAATTGCCGTCTGACCGAACGGACGAAGGCAGGCGTGCGGAGGTTGGCGGGTGCACACGAATGTCGTGCCGCTGGGTGAGCGCATTCTGCGGTCCGTTCTAGATCACGTGGTCGCGAATGGCGATGCGGCGGAGACGAGCTACCTCGAAGGCAAGAGCGCCGTGGGCATCACGTCGAAGCCGGGGCCGGCGAATGTGGCCAAATTTCTCCTGGCCTGCGCGAACCGGCTGCTCGAGGATGCGGCACGGCACTTCAAGGGCTATGCCGTGCTCGTGATCGGCGCAACAGGGCGAGGTGGGTCGCCGTCGCTCGCGGCTCGGATCGCCACGAGCTCACGGCGCGGCTGTGCCCGTACCCAGGTGCGACGTTTGCCGGCTTCGAGTTCAGCCGGGTCGATGGAGGGCGACCAGGCGTGGGCGGACTGCGTCTTCATCCTCACTCCCAGCGGGCCAACACTAGCTAGCTAGCCGGGGGATGTTGCGAGCGTGGCACAAGTGGAAATGCGTTCTTTGGGCGAACAAAGAAGACTTTGTGACGCGCGCGTGTGATGGCCACTCGTATCACGCGACGTTGCTGTATGATACGTTTCTCATCCCAGTCGGGATCGATGAGCTTCGGCGTATGTACGCCCTCGGCGATGATGACCCCGTCAAACTCTTTGCCTTTTGACTTATGCATATTCATCAACGTGACGGCTCGCGGTTCCGCCGGACGGCCGTCGACAAGCTCGTCCGCGAGGACGCGCCGCACGATCTCCGTGGCGCCGGGGTAGGAGCTTTGGCCGTCCCAGGCGTCGGCCAAGCCCCATGCCAGCGCATCGGTGGCGTGCAGCAACCGGAGCATGCGGGCCTTGTCGAATATCTCGCTCAGTTCGGTTGATCCGCGCAAGCGGGCGCGTGCGAGCTGCCAGTCTGTGACTGGATTTCCAGTGAGCTGGATCCCGTTGTCGACTTCCACTATTACTGACTTGCCGGTCTTCGTGCGAGGGGTCTTGCCGTCGCTGAAGGCTTGAATTGCGTTGTTGGTGGCCTTTATCGAGGATCGGGCTGTCTTTGCTTGCTTGTCCGTGAATTTGACACGATAGAAGTCCGCGATCCTTCGGAGAGTGGTGGTGATGGCCTCGTCTCGTGGGAGCGTTGGCCACTCGAGGATGCTCGCCACGACGTAGCCTGCAGCCGCCGCGAGAACGGGGTCCCAGACCAACTCGTGGTCGACGGCCGGCAGTTGGGTTCCGTTGACGGTTTGCTCAGCGGATACTGCTTCGGAGATACCGGCAACGAAAGCACTGGATGGTCCGAGGACGACGATCGTGGGCTCTCGTCCGAGTTGTTTGGCCAGCAAGGCTTGGAGGTGAACTATCACATGGTGGGTGACGACCTCGGGAGTATGCGGGAAGCTGTAGCGGACGTACTGGACGGATGCTGGCTGTTCAGCGGGGCTGTTGCGGAGGACGGCGTTGCCGTAGTCGAGGATGCCGTTGCCCGCGCTGCGGTGGTTGTCGCCGGCGAGGTCGAACGGCGTGGGCCGTAGAGCTGTGACGGCGTGTTGCAGGCGTTCTTCGTCAACGCCTTTGACGAAGCCTTCGTAGATGCGTTGGTCTGGGTCAGCCAGGCAGATCACGGTGGACGTGTCGGCGAGGGCCTGGATGACGCGCCATTGGTCGACGTTGGTGTCTTGGAACTCGTCGACGATCACCAGCGGATAGCGGTCGCTGTAGAGGGCTCGCAGAGCGGGACTGCGTTCGAGGAGGGTGGCTGTCGTGGCGGCGAGCTGATCGAAGACGAAGATGCCACGGCTGGCCAGTTTGATGGTCTCGGTGTCCCAGTCGCCCTCGTGGTCGGCTTGGCGTTGCCGTTCGCCGTCGGGGGCCAGGAACACTGCGGAGGTGCCGGTGAGCATGTGGCCGTGGGAGCGGACGAAGTCGAGGAAGAACGCGTGAAAGGTGCGGACCTCCAAGTGGGGGCGGATGGCCAGGGGCAGGTGCTCGCCGACGCGGTCGGAGATCTGCCGCACGGCGGCGCGGGAGAACGACAGGAAGATGACGTGCTGCTCGGCTGCCAGCGTCTCCAGCGTTCGGGCGGCTTTGAGCAGAGCGATCGTAGTTTTCCCGCTTCCTGGACCACCTTGGATGAGCAGGTGGCCGGACGCTGCGAGGATCTGCTTGCGGGTGTCGTCGAGCTGCATCACGCGTCGCCAAGATCGTTGGACTGGGGTGCGTCTTCCGGTGGCGGCGGGTTTTCGGCGTGCGGGAGCGGGGACAGGTGCTGGTGGATGTCGAGCAGAAGGGTCACCAGGGTCGTTGGCAATTCACCGCGGCTGCACTCGGCGATGAGCAGTGGCGCGAACGACTCGGTGCCTTTTCTCTTCTTCAGGACCTCTCGCGCGAGATCACGAGCTTGCTCGTCGCTCGCCTGCTCGGGGAGTTGGCCGCATTGGGCGGGGTAATCGCTGCGTGTGGAGACCGAGGTGAGGAAGTTGCGTTGGACGGCCGGCGGGATCTCGGTGACGAGGAGGTCTTCAATCCCTGGATAGCCGACGTCAATGTGGATGGCGAACGACTGGGTGTTGGTGTCCTGCTCGGGTGTCAACGGCGTGTTCGGAGTGTCGTGTACTCCGAACACCGTCTTGCCCATAGCGGAGAAGATCGGTCCGTAGTGTGGGACATTCGTATCGCTGCCGGCGTTGAACAGGCTCAGACCTGCGACATCGGGGTGTTGGTAGGTAGTGGCGGGGTCGGCGTCGAGGGCGTCGGCGATCGCGAGAAGGGTCACGACTTCGGTGGCACCTTCGACGACGAGAACGCCGCGGGCGAGTACGGCCTCGGCGAACTGACGCCGTTCCTGGCGGTACCGCTTCGGCTTGAGTTCGTTACCGAGTTCGATCGGTTTGCTCGTCAGCACTCCGTCGTCGTCGCGTTTGAGCACTACGATCTGGCTAGGGTCAAACCGCTCGATCACGTAGGGCGAGTGGGAGGTGACGATGGCCTGCCCCATGGTGCCGGTGACGAAATCGACGAGGCGTCGCTGCGTATGTGGGGGCAGGGCGATCTCGGGCTCCTCCATGGCGAAGATGACCGAATCCGGCCCGCGAAGGTCGGCGATATAGGTCAGCAGCGCGAACACCAGGACGTTGAGCGCACCGGTCGACAGGCGATTGAAGGGCACAGGATACGTGCCAGGCTGGGTGGCGATGAACATGCGCAACACTTCGCGTAAGTGTTCACGGGTCAGGTCCGAGGGACGTACACCGATCGCGCTGTCGCTGGCGGGCATCGACAGGAAGTTTCGGACACGAGACAGCACCGCGGCGCGGATCTCGGAGAACGCTGATGTACTCTCGGCCAAGTCGATCTCCCCCAGCGCATCGAGTGCGCTGGTCCACAATGACCCAGTCCGGTCCGATTCCAGCCGGACGATGGTGTCGATCAGCGAGCCGCGTCCGAAGCTCAACGCGCGGTTGCCGGTGCGATTTGGCCGCAGATATAGGAATCCGCAGTAACGTTTGTCGTCTCGCCGGAACGGCGAGAGTGCACCGCCGAGATCGTCTTCGGCATAGTCGCCTTCGGGGCGGCGAGGATGCGCGAAGAAGGTACCACCTTCGAAGTCGTCGTCGGCGGCGTTGAACCGCCCGAGGAACACCACGGGCAGGCACCACTCGCCTTCGACCAGGTCGACCGCGTCCTCGGCCGCAGGCGGGGCGAAGTCGTTGTTGTCGCTGGACCAGGGCCGCAGATGACCGCGGAAGCGACGGCGCGCCTCCTCTGAGAGGTCGGTGAGCACGACCTCGATGCGCACCTCTGTCGGCTCGGTGGAATCGTCGGCTGCTCGGTAGTGGGTTCGGTGGAAGTCGTACTCGTCGATGACGGGCCGGCGATAGAGCCTTTCCAAACCCAAGACAAGCTCGAGGGCTTCGCACACCGTGGATTTCCCCGCCGCGTTCCCGCCCACCAGTAGGCTATGCGAGTCCAGCAGGACATTACCGCTACTGATGCCGCGGAAGTTGCTGATCGATACTCGTCGTACCCTCACTGGTCCCCTTCCCACTACATCGAGTAAGGCACCCAACCAGGTAGGGGCGCATATTCAGGTATCGGTGCGCTGAGCAGGATGTTTCGACGAAACCCGTATCGAATCCAGATCGTAACTCTCTGCCATCACCCTTCGGGCTAATCAGCGACGGAGGGGCTAGCGTGCGTTCTTGGTCTCGGGACAGCTGGCCGGGGAGCTGTCCCGGAGCCCTCGAATTTGACCCGCGTGACCTTCCTGGGCTGCCCGAGGATGCGGCCCGGCATTTCAACGGCTACGCCGTGCTGTTAATCGACGCGGAGCACTAACAAGGGTGATCACGCCGCCGCCCACAAGATCGCTGACACTCCCACTTTCAGTCCAACCCCTGGGGACCACTTCAGAGAGGCGTGGGGGATGTAGTAACGACTGGGTAGCACAGTCAGCCTTCCCAGAGCGAACTCGCACGCTGGGCGCGGTCGCGCACCGAGGACAGCAGGGCGGTGGCGACCCCGGTGCGGCGGTGGTCCGGGTGGGTGATGACGTCCTGGATGTAGACGTCGTCGGGGCGGTCTTGGCTACGTAAGGCGATGACCGTGCCCATGATCTGGTTACCGTCCGTAGCGATGGGGCAGGTGTTGGAGAACAGGTTGACATAGAGCCAGTAGTCCGAGGCAGTACGGGGGCGGACGTAGGGCGCGCCCTGTTCCATGAGTTCGAGGATTGCCGGGATGTCATCTTGCCGTAGAGGGACGATGTTCATGACTGCCTTTCGGTGTGGCGGGCGATTCGACGATGCGGACGGCCGCGGTGGCCGGGTCGGTGGCGTCGGCGACGCCGCGATCGACGATAAGGATGTCCCCGTCGGGGCTGGCGAAGGCCGCGTGGTCGGTGCTGCTGAATCCGCTGCGACCGCGACGGGTAGGTGAGTCCAGGCGCGGAGTTCGCGGGCGGCATCGAGAGCGGCGGTGTTGCCGATGCCGAGATCGATGTCGGTAGTGATCGTGAAACCGTCGACGCCTGCGCGCTCCATGTCCGCTACCCAGCGATGGGTGGTGGCGGCAGGCACGTCGAGCAGGATCGGGACGCCGAGCCGCTGGCCGGCATCGACAGCTGCGGTCACGCTGGCGGTGCTGGCTGGTCCGATGGTCCGGTCAGTCTGCGGTGTAGTCCTCGATGTCGCAGTGGTCGAGGTTTCCTTGCTGCAGAACGGCGAGCCCACGGTCGGAGACGACAAGCTGGCCGACAACGGTGGTGCCGAGGTCATCCACGCCGGCCGTTCCGGTGACGAAGAGCCAGCGGATGCCAGGGATGGTGGCGCGTTCGTCGTCGGGAGCGTCCTCGGAGATGGTTACCTCGACATCCCGCAGTTCGTATTGGTCGAGCTCGCTTTCCTGGAGGGATGCCGCGAGCGTTTCCGAGACGAAGTAGCACGGGTACGCCTCGATCAGGTCATCGCTGAGCCAGCCATCGAGATGCAGGTGCGCATGCGTGACCCGTGGTGGGTGGACCGATGTGTCCATTACTACGCGCTCGCCAAGCTCACCAGGTGCGGCGGGTTCCAGGGAGTAGTAGGGCATCAGCGTCACCTTACCGGCGGGTTGAAGCGGCCGCCGTACTTGTTGTCTATATGTGTAGCGAAGTCCAGGAGGTCTTTCGTGGACGCATTGGGGTTGTTCCTATAGAATCTATTCCATTCTTTGCGTATCTCACTCAGGTGTAGCGTTGGGTTCTGGTCTTTAGGAATTCCGCGCAGGTTTTCGTAGGAATGCATTTCTGCCGCGGTGATTCCGGCATCAGGGTAGTTACGTCTTGCTTGTTGTTCGACGGCGTGGTGGACGATGACCTTGCCTTCGAGTTCGGGGTGCCTTTCGAAGAAGGTCTTGCGGTAGTTGGTGTGCGTGGCGTGGCCGAACTTGGCGGGTGTGTGACCGGCGGCTTTGGCGATGTCGGTGGCTCTGTCGACGGCCTTCCCTCCCGTGGCTGCCCAGCCAGCGAAGGGGATGGCGGCGGCACCGGAGATGGCGGCTTCGGCGTACCGGCCTTGTCCGGCGTACCAGGCGGCGTTGACACCGTCGGCGAGTTCGCCGATGCCCGGTACGAGTCCGGCGATGTCGAGGGCGCCGTGCCCGAGTTTGCTGAGGGTGGTTTCCTCTTCAGCCGGGGTGATGTCGCGCAGGGCTTGGGCTGTTTCTTCGGCGACCTGTTTCAGTTGTTGACGTGCCCGGTTCAGGGTGTCGCGAGCGGCCTGCCGGGTCGATTCGCCGGGATCGGAGAAGGGTTCGACGGTGATGCAGGTCGGGTCTCCAGCCGCGGCGTTGGCCTGGTTCTGCCGGGTGGCGTCGGCGACGGCTTGATCGTGTGCGGCCCGCGCACTGGCGGTTTGCCGCTGAGCCTGTTTCCACAGCTCGATGGCCTCGCGGGCTTGCGCTTGCGCCCATCGCAGAGTTCCTGCGTAGAGGCTGAGGACCTCGCCGGCGTAGGTCAGTGCGTCGCCAGCTTCATACCATTTGGTTGGTTCATAGGAAAATTCGTCTCGGAAGGCGTTGGCCGCCGGCCCTGTCCATGCCCCGGTGTCGATGGCGCGGAGCGCGACCGCAGCGTTGACAGCTTGTTTGCCCCGGGCATTGAGGATGTTGACGTTCTTATCGATCGCGTTGGGGTCGCCCTGAATCAGTGCGCGCGGGTTCTCGGTCTCGCCGAGTTCAGCCATCGGCGACATCCACGGCCGGGTCGTCGGGCAGCGCACCCTTGGCATCATGCTCGGCCTCGCGGTAAGCCTGGGCTGAGGCCTTCAACGCTTGGCCGATCTCTTCGGCGTCGTCGACGAGATCGTCGATCCGGTCGCTCCACCGGACGCACACGTCCATCAGCGCATTCCGCAACGCCTCATCACCGTACATTTCCGGCTCGCCAGTCAAACCGCGCAATTCGAAGTTGTCCTGTTCCTCGACGGCTTTCTGAATCGCGGTTCCGGCTTGCTCAAGTGCGTCGACATCGACGTGATAACCCGGTCCGTCCACGTCGTCCCCCTGTAGTTGTCCGTGAGGGCAGGGTAGCTACCCGCGCGATGTCGGGGTCGAGCCTTATAGCCGCACTGGTGCTACGAAGGTCAGCTGGGCACGTCAACGTGGTGGAGCGATACGGCCGACGGCTTTGGGGATCTCGTGTCTGTCGTGAGGTCGGTGATCAGCATGCGGATTCGCTTCCGTGAGGCCACGTGTAGGGACGCTGTTCGAGTACAGCTGCGCCAGGTCTTGGGGACATAGGGGCCACACGGTGGCCAGGCGGTGCCATGTCTGGCGCGTCGGTCGCGGCCGCGTATACCGTCACGAACGGTGCATCGGCTTGCGCATGGGGTGATCGAAAATGGGTCATGGCGACGCGCGTCGGTATCCGCCGAATAGGCGGTTGACCTGGGAACGGCTGCAGCGTGGCTGGAGTCGGGAGGAACTGGTCACGCAGGTCACGGCGAGTATGCGCGCTCACGGCGACGGCGAGTCAGGACTGACCGCGCATACGGTGCGCCGGTGGGAGTCCGGGCAGCGGTGGCCGGAGCCTCGTTTCCGTAAACACCTGGTGTTGCTGTTCGGTTTGCCCGCCAGCGAACTCGGACTGCTGACGGCGGAGGAGTTGGAGAACCAGCCCTGTGGGGCGGCGGTGGTGGACTCGGCGGCCAGGGACAACGCGCTGGGTGCGATGGTCAGCGCGGAGCTGAGGAGGTTGTTGATGAGCGATGGTGCTGGCTTCGGCCGCCAGCAGTTTCTCCGGGCGGCGCTCGCCGCAGGCCTGTCCCCCTTCCTTGCCTCGGTCACGGTCGATCGGGCGGACGCGGCGTGGCACAACCCCGGGTCTACGCGTGATCCCCGCGCGGTCGAGGCCTACGAGAGTGTCACGGCCTCGCAACGCAGCCTGTACTGGCGCACACCGGCGGACACCATGTGGGACGCGACGCGCGGACATCTTCGTCTCGGTCTCACTCTTCTGGGGCAAGCCACCATCCACCAAGACGGCGGCGCGGACCCTCTCGCCCGTGCCGTCGCGGAAACCGCGCTGTTGGCCGCGCGGATCGCGTTCTTCGACCTCGGTAGCCCCGCGGTCGCGACGCGGTGCTTCGAGCAGGCCGAATCCGCGGTGGAACACGCCGGTGATCACCGGCTGGCGGCCGCGATCGCCGCGCACCGCGCGTTCGTCCCCGGCTTCGCGGGCGACGCCGTCGCGGCACAGCGGCACCTCGACGTCGCCCAGGCGCACGCCCGATTCGGCGCCGGTCCGAACCTGAGCGCGTGGATTCACTGCGTCACCGCCGAGGTCCACGCCCGCACGGGCCAAGGCTCCACGGCCCGGGACCGGATTCGCCAAGCCCAGCACGCGCTGGGCACCAACGGCACGGACCCGGACTGGCTGGATTTCTTCAGCCCCGCTCGGCTGGCCGCGTTCGCCGGCAACGCCGAGCTCCTCGCCGGACGACGCGAGGCTGCCGCACGCTGGCTCGACCAATCTCTCGCGGATCTGGACCCGCAGGCGGACAAGCAACGCGCGGTCGTGCTGCTCGACCTCGCCGCGGCGCACGCCCCCACCGATGCCGATCACGCCGTGACGCTGGCACACCAAGCCTGCGACATGCTCGACGATCACCCCTACAGCGCCGCCGTCGAACGAATCCCGGCGGTGCACCGGGCACTGGCCGGCACGCCTGCGGGCGTCGAGCTGGTCGACCGGACTCGCGCACTATGTCTACCCAGCGTGGCCGCCGAAAGGTGACTACACCGCGCCGCGGGCAGCCTCGTTGTGCTCTGCGACGAGGCTAGCCAGCGACAGGAGACTGTCGAGCTGGAACAGACACGACGCCTCGACATCCGTCCCGAGAATCGCGGTGGCCACCTCGTCGCGAAGGATGTGGCCCCACGGCCCTCGCCGGATCACCGCAGTCTTGATCCCCAGCTCCACAGCGGGCCGGATGTCGTTATCGAGCCGGTCCCCGACATACAAGATGTGTTCGGCCCGGACACCGGCCTCAACGATGAGACGCTGAAAGAACGCCGGCGACGGTTTCGAGGCGTTCCAGCTATCGGATGTGCCGAGCACGTCGATCGGCAACTGGAGCGCACGCAGGATCCCCTCCGCGCGTGCCGTTTGGTTTCCCGCGACGCCCACCACCAGACCTTGCTCCCGCAGCTTGCCCAAGCACGGGCGCACGTCGTTGTAGAGGTCGGTTTCGTCGAAGGTTTCGGGCTGGCCAGCCTCGGCGCGGGTTCGGCGTGCCGTCTCGAGGTCGAACCCGGGCTGGAACACCTGAAAGGCCTCGCGGTAGTCCAAACCCCGCGCGATCACGGCACCGAACACCGCCGAGAACGTGTGCCGGGGCACCCCCAGCCAGTCGGCCCACGTGCCGTACTCGGTGGTCTCGTCCACCAGCACTTCCCCCACGTCGAAGAACACCGCACGAATGGTCATGAGCCCAACCCTAGGCACTCTGTGACGCGCGGATGACACGCCCGTGGCTACCCCCTGGCCACTGGTTTCCACCAGCGGTGCTTGATGAACTAAGCACGTTGATGTTCACAACCACGAGGAACGCCGCCGACATGACACCCGCCACGCTCCGGTGCGGCGCCCCGACGCACGGTGGGGTCCCGAGAGTCCCCGCCTTACCCCGGCCCGCCCGGGGCCCCACCGTGTTCCCACCTCCACCCCACCGTGTCGTCCACTTCAAGGTTCCACACGTGACACCTCGGCAGGGCCGCGAATCTCCGCGTGGCCGCGAGGCGGGCTGACGTGACCGGCCACAGTGGGGACGAGACTCACGAGCAGGTACGACGGCTGGTGGCCCTCGGCTGCTCGTTCATCGGCTCCCCCACCCAGGGCATCCTTCTGCGCTGCTACGACACCTCCGACGCGGTCGACACTCTCAAGATCCCCGCCACCGGTGACTGCCTCGCCTGGCGCACCCGCATCGATCACCGTGGAGAGCACGTAACGTGGCGACGCCACGGTTCCCTCAACGAGTGCGTTCACGCGCTGTTGGAGCTGCCGGAACCCGAGCCCCACACGCGTTCGGGTGCCTCAACAGAGCGACCATCATGAACGCGCCGCTCGGTCATGACACTCTGCCGACGGGCGCTGCCCGAGGTGGCGTGTGCGGTCCGTTCGGCGCGCGTGCTGGCCACCGCCGGTGTGCTGATTACGCCTACCCGCCAACCGACACACGACGTTCCCGTGTACGACACCGATGACACCGCCGGTGGTACACGGCATGCAGCACGCCACGGCCACCCCGCCACAGACGGGCATGTCAGCACGCATTGTCGTCACCCGCGCGGCGGGTCTCGTCGGCAAGGACCTGGTTCGACGCCTCGCCACCGACGACGTGGAGTCGTATGGTCTGGACCGGCTTGACGGAGCCGGTATCCGGCCACGCGGCATGGTTTGGTGGAGGCACTTGGCCATCTGGTTTTACCTTCCAGCACATTGGGTCGGGGTACACGTGACAGTCGACCACCAGGGAGTGAGGAGATGGCAACCCAATCGTCCAGCCCGTTGGCCGACTGCCGTCACGCCGCTGGCTACACGCAGGAGTTCTTCGCCGACAAGCTGGGTGTCGACCGAACCACCGTCGGACGCTGGGAACGCGGTGTGCAATCTCCTCAACCGTGGCAACGTCCCGACCTCGCGAAAGTGCTGGCCATCAGCCTAGATCATCTCGACGATCTACTCCGGCGAACGAAACGGCATTCAAACACGCCATCCAGGCTCAAGTCGTTCCTGACGTCAGGTCCTTCGTTGTCCCCGCCTCTCGCTGGCGCGCAGTGCGGCCAGTCGGGACTGGTCGACGTGTTCTCCGAGGATGACGCCGTGCACGCTGCTATCCCGCGCCTGCGGCGTGCGCTCGCCAGCATCGACCTCCCCGACGATGGACCGACTCGTTCCTTCGCCGAACTCGCGGCCGAGGTTTCAGGAATGATCGAGCAACGCCTGCAGGCGCGCTATGTGGAGATGGCCTGGCGTTTACCCGGCCTGATCTCCGAGTTGGCGCGTGCACACGCCGATACCCATCACAGTGCGCGCGAGGCCGCCATGCTGCTGACGCTCGCATTCCGAGCGGCCGATGGTGTGGCCTTCAAGTTCGGCTACCTCGACCTGTCCGCCCGCATCATCGACCTGATGCGAGTGTCTGCCCTGGCAGCCGAGGACCCGCTGCTGGTGGCCGCTGTCGCTTACGTGCGCATCGAGACCTTCTTCGCGACGGGCGATCTGGCGTCCGCTTCGCGACTGCTGATGGCTGCCGCCGACGAGCTATCAGCCGACCTTGGCGTGTCGGCTTCCTCAGCTGCGGCTTACGGCGCCCTGCATATGCGAGCCGCCGTTGTCGCTGGCCGCGCTGGCAAGCCGGACGCGGCGATCACCTCGGCGAGGCCCATCGAGCTGCCCGCCAGGTGCCTGAAGGCGTCTACTTCGGCACGGCCTTCGGACCCGCATCGGTCCGTATCCACGAGCTCGCGGTCGCCGTCGAGATTGGCGACAGCCCAGCGGCGGTGGAGCGAGCAGCAGCCTGGCGTCCACCCGACCATCTCCCGGCCGAACGACGCTCGCACTACTACATCGACCTCGCTCGGGCCCAGCTTCGCCTCGGCCACCATGAGGACGCCCAGCTTGGCCTGGAAGCCGCCCGCCGGATTGCCCCGCAGCACGTCCGCGAACACCCCCAGGTTCGGCAGACGCTGTCGGCTCTGCTGCGAACCCACAAGTCACCCGACGACCGCCTGCTGCAGCTGGCCGCCTGGGCTCGCGCGTGTTGACCGCTACCGGGCTATCGATCAAGCAGAAGTGTGGGTAGCTCGGCAAGCGAGTCGATCACCCAATCGGCGTTCTCCCTGACCACGGGGTCGTCGGCCCAGAGATACCCCCACGGGCCACGCCGGATCAACGCGACGCGGAGACCGGTCGCCTTGGCAGGCAGCACGTCGTTGTCACGGTGATCACCGACATACACGATCTGATCAGCCCGACCGGGCGCGACGTCAACCACGCGCTCGAAGAAACCGGGGTTCGGCTTCGCCACACCCCATTCGCCAGACGTGCCGACGTAATCCACGGGCAAATTTAATGCCCGCAACAGCTCGCCAGCCCGCGGAGTCTGGTTGCCTGCGACACCCACCCACAAGCCTGAAGCGCGGAGGACCGCCAAACTGGGCCGCACATCCGGGTACAGATCGCTGTCGTCGATCTGCTCTCCACACCCGGCCTCCTCCCGCAACTGCCGCTCACGAACCAGGTCAAAGCCAGGGCGAAAATACTCGAACGTCTCGACATTGTCCCGGCCCGCCGCCGTCACAGCACCGAGCACAGTCGAGAAGGTATGCGGAGACACCCCCATCCAGTCGGCCCACGCACGCCACTCGCGTGAATCGTCCAGCAGCGTCTCACCCACGTCGAACACCACCGCGCTGACCATGCCCCCATGACATCAGAACGGTCGGCTGCGCCGGTTGACCGCCCTCGGCCCGCGCATCAAAACCGACATCAACAGGACCGAGGGCAGGGTCACCCGCAGACGCTGTCGTAGGTGAACACGAATCTGCTGTGAATCTTCTCGAAAACAGGGCGGCCAGGTGTCGCCGGATCCTGAAAACTGACCCCCTGTGGTACTCCGAAAGTTGACCCCCTCCTAGATCTTGGAGGGTGCTGAAGTTGGAGGATTGGGCTGAGATCCGCCGCTTGTATCGGGCGGAGGGTGTGCCGATCAAGGAGATCGCGCGGCGGCTGGGGGTGGCGCGTAACACGGTGCGGGCGGCGCTGCGGTCGGACGGGCCGCCGAAGTACCAACGGGCGCGCCGTGGTTCGGTGGCCGACGCGTACGAGCCGCAGATTCGTGCGCTGTTGCGGGAGTGGCCGAGGATGCCGACGCCGGTGATCTCGCAGCGGATCGGCTGGCCGTACTCGGAAGGGCCGTTGAAGAAGCTGCTGGCACGCATCCGCCCGGAGTACGTGGGTATCGATC
The DNA here is from genome assembly GCF_000244955.1 of Saccharomonospora marina XMU15. Classification (GTDB taxonomy): domain Bacteria; phylum Actinomycetota; class Actinomycetes; order Mycobacteriales; family Pseudonocardiaceae; genus Saccharomonospora_A; species Saccharomonospora_A marina. Next base: position 5,432,335 of record NZ_CM001439.1, read on the forward strand.
CGGTGGACCGGGTGACCTACCAGCCGGGCCTGCTGACCCAGTGCGATCTACTTATCCGCGAACCGGCCACTGGTCACGTGGTCTGGAACGATGGCTTGCTGCTCGTAGACCCCTGAGTGCGATTGGGCCAGTAGTCCTCACCACAGGCCGTGGGCGGTCGGGCAGCAGCCTGCGGCGGCCGGATTCCGGTGTGTCTTCCGGGGTCCGGCCGCCGCGACCGGGTGGAATGTTCGTGGTTCGAGCCGCCCGCACGATCCGACGCCTCGTCATTCGCGAGTTTCGAGTTCTGACGTAGACCGGCGCCGTGCTGGTGCGCTGGGATCGCGAACAGCTCATCGGAGGCAAGCCCGTGAGGCTCGTAAGTAGGTCGCTGCGCGTTCTCGCCTGGATTTCGGACCAACCGAACAACACCTGATGTGGAGGGACGGATTGAACCGGTACTGTGGGATCGACTGGGCCGAGGGCCATCACGACATCGCGGTCATCGATAACGAGGGCACGCTGCTATGCAAGAAGCGGATCGGCGACGACCCTGGCGGTCTGACCGAGCTGATCCAACTGCTCGCCGGTGTCGGAGACACGGACGAGGACCCGATTCCCGTCGCAATCGAAACACCACGGGGCCTGTTGGTCGCTGCGCTACGCGCGACGGGTCGGCCCGTTTTCGCGATCAACCCGATGGCCGTGGCTCGCTACCGCGAACGCTACACCGTCGCTCGCGCCAAGTCCGACCACGCTGACGCCATGACCTTGGCGAACATCCTGCGCGTCGATGCACACCTGCACCGCCGTCTTCCGGCCGACAGTGAGCTCGCCCAGGCCGTCGCGGTGCTCGCTCGCGCACAGCAAGACGCGGTCTGGCGGCGCATCAGGGCCGGCAACGAACTGCGATCGTTGCTGCGCGAGTACTACCCCGCGATGCTTGACGCCTTCGCAGCCAAGTCCGCTACCAACCTCGCCAAGCCCGAGGCGCGAGCGGTGCTTGCCATCGCCCCGACGCCGGCTCAGGCCATGAAGGTAACCAAGGCACGAGTGGCAGCGGCATTGCGTCGGGCGGGCCGTCGCCGGGGCGTCGAGCAGCTCGCCGCCACGATCGTCGACAAGCTGCGGAAGCCTGGCCTGCGGCAACCGGCTCTGGTGGAGAAGGCGATGGGGCGCCAGGCATTGGTCTTGCTCGCGATGCTCGATACCGCCTGCACCGGCGCCAACGACCTGGAGCAGGCCTCGGCCGAAGAGTTCCGCAAACACCCGGACCACGCCATCATCACAAGCTTCCCTGGTCTGGCCGATCTCACCGGAGCCCGCATTCTCGCCGAACTCGGCGATGACCGCACCCGATTCGGCGACGCCCGTGCGTTGAAGGCCTACGCCGGATCCGCTCCGGTCACCCGGGCGTCCGGCAAGGCCATTGCGATTACGCACAGACGCGTCAAGAACGACCGACTCGCTGCGGTCGGCTGGGTTTGGGGCACCACCCTCGTCGTTCTCCCGGGACCTGCGCAACAGCACTACCGACGCCGACGGGACCACGGCGACGCACACGCACCCGCGGTCCGTCACCTGTTCAATAAGATACTGGGCCAGCTCTACCACTGCCTACAGACCGACCAGACCTACGACCCAATCAAGGCCTTCGGGCATCCAGACAGCGCACCGCGTGAACCCATAGCCACTTGACAAATAGCCAAATCGGAGGTCTGTGGTTTCCCGCCGGTCGACGTTCCGCTCGGGTTCGGGCAGGTCGGGCGGCCGCCGGTGCTGGTCGTGGTGTCGGGCTACTCGCGGGTGATCACCGCGCGGATGCTTCCGTCACGACAGAGCCCGGACCTGCTGGCCGGGCACTGGGCGCTGATCAGCGGCTGGGGCCGAGTGCCTCGGGCGCTGGTGTGGGACAACGAGTCCGGGGTCGGGTAGTGGCGGGCGGGTCGGCCGCAGCTGACCGAGGCGATGAACGCCTTCCGTGGGACGCTCGGCATCAAGGTCATCCAGTGCCGTCCGGCCGATCCGGAGGCCAAGGGCCTGGTCGAGCGGGCCAACGGCTATCTGGAGACCTCGTTCCTTCCCGGCCGCAGCTTCACCGGTCCGGCGGACTTCAACGCCCAGCTCGCCGAATGGTTGGTCCGCGCCAACCAGCGCCAGCACCGCCGGCTCGGCTGCCGCCCGATCGAGCGGTGGGAAGCGGACACGGCCGCGATGCTTGAGTTGCCGCCGGTCGCTCCGGTGACCGGGTGGCGGTTGACCACCCGGCTGCCGCGCGATCATTACGTGCGGGTCGACTCCAACGACTACTCGGTGCACCCGACCGCGGTCGGCCGCCGGGTCGAGATCGTCGCTGATCTCGCGCAGGTGGTCGTGACCTTGCAGGGCAACGAGGTGGCCCGGCACGAGCGCTGCTGGGCCGATCACCAGAGCATCACCGACCCGCCACACGCGGCCGCGACCAGCGAGCTGCGGCAGGCACGCCGCCTGGTCGCGGTCCCGGCCATCGACACCGATGTCGAGCACCGCAGCCTGGCCAACTACGACCGCATGTTCGACCTCGACAACGAGGCCCTGCCCGGCAGCGAGGAGATCGCCTGATGGCCGCCAAGAGCACGAACACGCGGCTCGGTTCCCGTTCTTGCTGATCACAGGTTGACTGCGGTCGGTGTGTCGTCGCCTGGACGTGGTGAAGCCCCTGGTGGCAGAGCTTTCGACCAAGATCGTTCCGCCAGAGCCAGGGGCTTCAAGGTGTTGTTCTATCGTGTCGCGCTGCCGTTGTCATCTCGGACCCTGAGGTTCGTGTCCGGGCTGATCCGTGTGCACCGCAAGGAGTTGGGCTCGGTGTGGCCCAAGCTCGACCCGGGCCAGCAGGCAAACACGCCAGGCACGGGGTGAACCTGCAGGTCATCGCCTCGCCCGACGGCGACTCCTCTGGGTCTCGGGCGATTTGCCCGGCAGCACCCACGACACCACGGCCGCACGGATCTGGAACATCCTCACCGCGCTCCGCGACGCCGGGCTGATCGCCCTCGGCGACAAGGGCTACCACGGCTACGACCGGACCGGGCAGCAGGTGATGACCCCGTACAAGGGCCGGAACAAGCCCGCATCGCAAAAAGACGCCAACCGAGCCCACACCCGCCTCCGCGGCCCCGGCGAACGCGCCCACGCCCAACTCAAGACCTGGCGCATCCTCCGCAAACCCCGCTGCTGCCCACGCCGCACAGAACGCATCGCCAAAGCCATCCACGTCCTACAGAACTACGAGGTCACCGCAGGATGAAAGCGCCGTGACCTGGCCCGCCCCTTGGTCTGCGTCGGCTTGGGGCCTGCTGAACCCCGCTACACATGGAGCAGCCGCGCTTCTCCCGGCCTCGCCCCGGCTCTGGCCACGCGAAAATGGCGGGCTGGTGCGCTCGCTGTCCGTCCACCTGTTATGGTTGGTACATGCAACCGCTTGGGTCGAAGGCCGACTTGGTCTCGGTGGAGTCCATCGAGCAGGAGCTGACTTTGTTGGTGCGGCGCGCCCAGAAGGTGCATCTGCGCGGGGGCCCGACCGAGCAGGTCGTGGAGAGGGCCGCCTACGGCATCCTTGCGTGGCTCCATGACACCGGCCCACTGCGGCCCAGTGCGCTGGCAGCACACTTCCACCTGGACGCCTCGACGATCAGCCGGCAGGTCGCCTCCCTAGAGCAGGCCGGCCTGATCACGCGGGAAGCCGACACCGAGGACCGACGCGCCTTCCGGCTGCGGCTCACCGAGCGCGGCCGAGACGTCTTGACCACGACACGGGCGGAACGACGCGGTGTCGTCCGGAAGCTGCTGCAGTCGTGGTCGCCCGAGGATCTGGCGAGCTTCGCTTCCCTGCTCGCCGCGTTCAACGCCGGCATCGACAAGCACCTGGCTTCGGACCCGCACAGCGCAGAACGGAGCCAGCGATGAGCACGCCGTCCTCCCCCGAAGCCGGTGCCCCGGAGACACCCGGCGAACAGGTGATGCCGGGGCTGACGCACCGGCAGATCCTCACCGTCCTGGTGGGGCTCATGATGGGGATGCTGGTCGCCGCCCTGTCCCAGACGATCGTGGCCACGGCGCTGCCCACCATCGTCGGTGAGCTCGGCGGCCAGGACCAGCTGGCCTGGGTCGTCTCGGCCACCTTGTTGACCTCGACCGCCTCCACACCGATCTGGGGCAAGCTGTCGGACCTGTACGGCCGCAAGATCATGTTCCAGTCCGCGATCGGGATCTTCCTAGTCTCCTCCCTGGCCTCGGGGTTCGCCCAGAACATGGGGCAACTCGTCGGATTTCGGGCCGTGATGGGAGTCGGCGTTGGCGGGCTGATGGCACTGTCCCAGGCGATCATCGGTGACGTCGTCAGCCCCCGCGAACGCGGCCGCTACCAGGGCTACATCGGCTCGGTCTTCGGCCTGGCCACCGTCGCCGGGCCACTGCTCGGTGGCTTCCTGGTCGAGCACCTCTCGTGGCGGTGGACCTTCTGGGTCGGAATCCCCATCGGCATCGCGGCCCTGGCGGTGACCGAACGTGTGCTGAAGCTGCCGTTCCCGCGCCGCAGGCGTGCCATCGACTGGTTGGGGGCGTTCTTCATCGTCGCCGGGATCAGCGCCCTGCTGTTGATGCTCTCGCTCGGCGGCAAGGAGTTCGCCTGGAACTCGGGCTGGACCTACGGGCTGACCGCGGTCGCGGTGCTCATGCTCGCGCTCACCGTCTGGCAGGAGCGCCGGGCGGTCGAACCGATCATGCCCCCGCGACTGTTCGCCAACCACACCTTCGTCATCACCAGCCTGGCCGGTTTCGCGGTCGGGGTCGCCATGTTCGGCGCCATCATCTTCCTCCCGCAGTACCTGCAGATCGTCAAGGGCGAGTCACCCACCGCATCCGGCCTGCTGACGCTTCCCCTGATGGTCGGCCTGCTGGCCACATCCATCGCCTCCGGACGCCTGATCAGCCACACCGGCCGCTACAAGATCTACCCCGTCGTCGGCCTGTTGGTCGCCGTCCTGGGGCTGACGCTGATGAGCCGCATGTCAGTGGACACCTCGCTGTGGCTGGCCGGGGTGTTCATGTTCATCACCGGCGCAGGCATCGGCATGGTGATGCAGGTCCTCGTGCTGGCGACCCAGAACGCCGTGCCCCACGCCGACCTCGGCGTCGCGACCTCCGGAGCCACCTTCTTCCGCTCCCTCGGCGGCGCGATGGGAGTCGCGGTCTTCGGCGCACTGCTCACCCACCGCCTCCGCGACACCATCCCCGCGCAGCTCAAGGCGGCCGGGGTCACCGCCGACCAGATGCCCGCCGGGACTGCCACCCAGGGCAGCCCCGAACAGATCGCGGCGCTGCCCGAGCCCATCCATCTCGCAGTCACCACCGGGTTCGCCGAGGCGCTGCAAACCACCTTCCTCGCCGCCGTACCGTTCGCGCTGCTCGGGTTCGTCATCCTGCTCTTCCTACGCGAAACCCCGCTGCGACAGACCCACGGACACACCTCCGGCGAGGACCTCGCCACCGCATTCGAAACCGCGGTCGACCCCAACGCGCATCTCACCGACCACGAGAACCGACCCGGACCGGGCGAACTCTCCAGGAAGGTTGGTCGGGAGTGTCAGCGATCTTGTGGGTGATAGCGTGATCGCCTTGTCAGTGCTGCACGTCGAGTCGGTCGCCGTAATGCATGGCGAGCGTGTTCAACGCTTGTTTCCATCCTACTACTTTTCCCGTGATATTTGAACGGTTTTTGAGTGGGTTTTTGGTCACGAGATGGAGCTCTTTGAGTGCGGCCTGCTCGTTGGGGAAATGGCTGCGGCATCGGGTGGCTCGCCGGAACCGGGAATTCAGGCTCTCGATCGCGTTCGTAGTATATACGAGCTTCCGTAACTCCGGCCGGTACGCCAGGAACGGAGTGAACTGTTCCCAGTTGCTGCGCGAGAGCCGGATCATCGCCGGGTAGGTATCCTCCTACTCGGCACAGAAATCAGTGAATTCCGCTTCCGCTGCCTCCTGGTTGGGTGCGGTGTAGATGAGCTTGAGTCGTTTCCTGATCGCCGACCAGTACTTTTTCGACGCGTACCGCAGGCTCGCCAGGACCAGGTGGACCACACAACTGGACCTCCGCACGCGGCCACAACGCGGTGATCGCATCAGGCAGGCCTTTCAAGCCGTCGCAGGCCACGATCAGGATGTCTTCCACGCCACGGTTTTTGAGGTCGGGCAGGTGGTTCATCCAGCCCTTGGCACCCTCGCCGCCGGTACCGACCCACATCCCCAGCACGTCCCGCTCACCGGCCAGGGTGATCCCGACTGCGACGTAGATCGGCCGGTTCGCCACCTGCCCGTCCCGCACCTTCACAACAAGAGCGTCGATGAACACCGCCGCATACACCTGGCGGTTTCCAGTGGTCGTTGCGAATCCGGATAGGACGGATTTCGTATGCCTCAGGGTGCGTGGAACAAGGCGCCGGCAGCAGTTAAGCGGCGCTACTTTGAGTTGATCAGAACGGGGATGTCGGGGTCGGCGGCCGCGCAGCGGGTGGGCGTGTCGCTGAGCTGCGGGTCGGTGTGGTTCCTCGACGCTGGTCAGGTGGCCTTCATCGAGAAGCCGATCAGCTCGCGCTATTTCAGCCAGGACGACCGGATCGAGATCGCCGACGGCCTGGGCCGCGGTGAGCCGGTGAAGGAGATCGCGGCCCGTGTCGGCAAGAGCTACCAGAGCGTGTACCGTGAGATCGCTCGCAACCGCAAGGCCGACGGTAGCTATCAGCCGTGGTACGCGCACAACCAGGCATACCTACGGCGGCGACGTCCGAAAGCGCCACGGTTGAGCACCGACACGGCGTTGCAGGAACTGGTGAGTGCGAAGCTCTCGGCACGGTGGTCGCCGGGGCAGGTCAGCCGGTGGCTCCGGCGCCGGTGGCCCCGTCGACGTTCGTGGCACGTGTGCGCGGAAACGATCTATCAGGCCGTGTACGGCAAGCTGATCGCACCGCCCAGTCCGCGGTATCTCCGTACGGGGCGCGTTTACCGGCATCGTCGCGGACGTGGTCGTTCCCGAGAGGGTGCGTTGAAGCAGCTGACCGCGATGCGTTCCATCCACCAGCGACCCGTCAGCGTCGACGCTCGGCAACAGGCCGGACATTGGGAAGGTGACTTGATCATCGGCAAGAACCGCTCCGCGATCGCCACCCTGGTCGACCGCAAAACACGGTTCACACTCTTGGTACGCCTGCCGCACGGGCACTCCGCCCAGCAGGCCGGCAACGCGCTGATCGCCGCACTGACGGCATCAATGACCAAGCTTCCCGAGCAACTCCGCAAGACGCTCACCTGGGACCGTGGCAAAGAGCTCTCTGGCCACGCTCAGTTCGCGCTCGACACGGGCACGAAGGTGTTCTTCGCCGACCCTCACTCGCCGTGGCAACGCGGTACGAACGAGAACACCTATTGGTGCAGGGTGATCAAGGCCGGGCTTCTTCGACGGGAGACGCTCCGGTCGGGCCGCTGGGTGACTCGGAGAACACGTGCCGCAAGGCTTTCCGTTGATGTGTCCACGGTGGTCCACAGGGCGAGAGCCCTGACCGGGGTGACTTGATAGAAGCCTGCTGAGCCGTCAACTCGCAATAGGTCTGTCCCCTGGCCAGGGCTCTTGCCTCTGCCCCGTCATCCACGGCAGCGGAGGAGAGGACATTTCGATGGTGACAGTAGGGATCGACCCGCACAAGCACGTCCACGTCGCGGTGGCCGTCAACGCTCAGGGCAGGCGGCTCGGCAAGCCGCTGACCGTGAAGAACGACGCGTTCATGATCACTGTGCTGCTCACCTGGGTTCGGTCGATCGCGGGTGACATGCCCGTAACCTGGGCGATCGAGGACGGCCTGGGTTCGCCCGCCGCCTGGCTGACGGTCTGTTGCTCGCCAGCCAGGAGGTGGTCTGGGTTCCGGCCCGGTTGACCGCGGCCCACCGCAAGCTGCACGCCGCCACCGGCACCAAGTCTGACCCGGTCGACGCCGCCGCAGCCGCTCACGCCGCCCTCGCTACTCCCGGCCTTGACCGGCACCGCATCGACGAGCGAGTGCGTGAGCTGCGTGTCCTGGTCGACTATCGCGCGGATCTCATCAAGCGGCGCACCATGATGATCAATCAGCTCAAGGCGCAACTGCATGTCTGGCTCGACCACACTCCGGGCGATCTCGCCCGTCCCAAGGGCATGGACGCGGTGACCGCATTGCTGGACGCGGCCTCGCTGGGCGCGCACGTCCGCCAGGCGCTCACCGAGATGAGCATGGAGATTGCTGAGCTCAACCGACGTGTCCGCCAGCTCGACGACGCCATCAGGGAGCTCGTGACCCCGCTGGCCCCCACACTGCTGGAAATCACCGGGATCAGCCACATCTCCGCAGCGATTTTGATCGCTGAAATCGGTGACATCACCCGCTTTTCCAGCTCTGCCAAACTTGCCCGCTACACCGGCTGCGCACCGATCCCTGTCTACTCCGCCGACAAAGAACGCCACCGCCTGCATCGGGGCGGCAACCGCCGCCTGAACAGCGTCCTCTACACCGCAGCCATCGTGCAGAAACGGCGCTATCCCGCCGCGCAGGCGTTACTGGCCCGCCACGAACCCACCAAGGGCAGCCGCGGCGCCCGACGCATCCTCCAACGTCACCTCATCGACGTCATCCACCGGGCCATGACCACCGATCAAGCCTCCTGGCAACACCACATCACCCGCCACGACCACGCCGCTTGACATAGAAGCATCAACGGCCTGCTGCGCCAGTACTTGCCCAAGGGAACCAACCTCCGAGCCCACAACGCAGAGGACCTGGAGCGTGTCGCCGTTGAACTCAACAACCGGCCACGCCAATGCCTTGGAGATCGCAGCCCCAGCCAGCTCATGCGATACTGGAAACCACAACAAAACACACAACTATTTCGCAACGTTCGTTAGAAACCGCCTCCGGTCCAGTGGACGCGCTTGCCACGAATTCAGATCCTCGAACACCTTGTCCGCCTGAATCTCGCCCGTCGTGAGCCCTTTTGCGTACAGTGAGATGACGGCGTCATGGAATCCTTTGACCCGTCGAGAGTATTTCGGCACGATCTGCGGGCGCGAAGGTGCCCTCCCGATCACGCGGCACGGCAATGCGCACCTCTCCCACGTCGGTCCGCACCGTTTTCGCCGACGACCACTCAGAGCTTGTCTCATGTGGATGCCTTTCGGAGCTTTTTCCAGCAGCTCAGGGCGGATCCAAGCTGAAGGAAAGCGAGGAAGTGTTCAGCTTTGCGTTCGTAGCGCAAGGTTAAGCGCCGGTACCCGGTGAGCCAGGCCATGGTCCGTTCGATCACCCAGCGGTGCTGGCCGAGTTTCTTGGCGGATTCGATGCCTTTGCGGGCGATCCGCACGGCGATGCCCTGTTCGCGAACCCAGTCTCGCAGTGCGGGGATGTCGTAGGCCTTGTCCGCGTGTAGCTTCGCGGGCCGGCGCCGACGAGGTCCGCGTCGGGATTTGACTGCGGGGATGGCCATCACCAACGGTTTCAGCGCGAGCGAGTCGTGGGTGTTCGCGGCGGAGATCGCGACGGTGAGCGGCAGCCCGCCGCGATCGGACACCACGTGGATCTTCGAGCCGAGTTTGCCCCGGTCGACCGGGCTGGGACCGGTCAGAGATCCCCCTTTTTTCGGGCTCTGTTGATCTATGTGTGGGTGCGGTCCGGTAGTTCGGGGCGGTAGCCGCCGAGGGCCAGAAGTGCGAGGGAGATGAGGGCGTCGGGGTGTTTGAATCCGAAGGCCAGTCGTGTCAGCAGCCGGATCTTGGTGTTGGTCGATTCGATCAGCGCGTTCGACAGGCCGTGGTCGAGCGTCGCGTGGATGGCGGCGAGCTCGGATCGGATGGTGCGGGCGAGTTTGGTGAACTCGGGTATTCGGCATCGTGCCGCCCAGGACAGCCAGCGTTGCAACGCTTCTTTACCGGCTTCGCCACCGATTGCGAAGACGTGCCGGAGTCCTTCTTTGAGCAGGTAAGCGCGGTAGAGGCGGGGGTCGGTTTTGGCTATCCAGGCAAGCTTGTGGCGTTGGTGATCGTTGAGGTTTTTGCGGGTTCTTCCACAACGCCCATCGTGCTCGTTTCATGGTTTGTGCGGCACCGGCCGAGGCCCGCCGGCCGCGCCGGTCCTTATTGCTGCCGCCGGGCTGACGGCGCGCGGTGTTCCATGCCTGACGCCGTACCTGGTCCAGCGCGTCGGTGGCCCACTTGACCACGTGAAACGGGTCAGCGCAGCGGGTTGCGTCCGGGCAGTACTGGGCCACGGTGCGGGCAATCCAGGCCGCCGCATCCGCAGACACATGCGTGATCTGCGCGCACCGGTCGGGGCCGAGTAACTCGAAGAACGCCGCCAGCGTGGGCTTGTCGTTGCCCGGCGCTGCCCATACCAGCCGTCCGGTGTCGTGATCGACCACCACGGTGAGATACCGGTGGTTCTTCTTGTAGCTGATCTCGTCGATCCCGATCCGGCGCAGCCCGGCCAGCCGATCAACCCGGGCGTCGATATCGGCCCGGACCCGGGTGATGATCACCCCCACGGTGGGCCAGGCGATCCGCATCAGCTGCCGGACCGTGGACCTCGACGTCGCGGTCGCCAGCCAGGCGACGGTGTCATCGAAGGCGCGGGTATGCCCGGCACCGTGCCGGGCCCAGGGCACCGCGCTGACCACGATCCCGTGCTCACGACACCGCACCCGGGATGCGGCAGCTTCGACGAACGCCTGCACGGTTCCCAGGTCCAGCGCACGCCATCGACGCCGGCCCCGGCCGGCGTCATAGCGCGGACACCGCCGACGACACACCCCGCACCGGTCACGATCCCGCCGCCGGACCCGCACCGCGGCCACCAGCACCTGCTCGGCCTCATCGAACTCCACCGACTCCACGACCGCTGTGTTCACGCCCAGCAGCCGACCCCATACCCTGACACCGGGCACGTCGTTCTCCGTCTATCCGGTTTCTGTTCCTCGACAGCTCAGAAACCTAGACCCAGCAACGACGTGCCCCCTCTACTACCTGAGCAAACTACCCACACATCAGTACAAAGAGCCCGAAAAAAGGGGATCTTTGACCGGTCCCAGTCCGGTCGACCGGGGCAAGCCGGGCTCGAAGATCCACGTGGTGTCCGATCGCGGCGGGCTGCCGCTCACCGTCGCGATCTCCGCCGCGAACACCCACGACTCGCGCGCGCTCAAACCACTGGTCATGGCCATCCCCGCGGTCAAATCCCGCCGCGGCCCCCGGCGGGGCCGACCTGAGAAACTGCACGCGGACAAGGCCTACGACCAACCCGCGCTGCGCCGCTGGGTCGCAGCGCACGGCATCGGCGTGCGGATCGCCCGCAAGGGCATCGAATCCGCCCAGAAACTGGGCAAGCACCGCTGGGTGATCGAGCGCACCATCGCCTGGCTCACCGGATACCGACGCCTGACCCTCCGCTACGAACGCAAACCCCAACACTTCCTCGCATTTCTCCAACTCGGAGCCGCCGTGACCTGCTGGAAGAAACTCCGAAAACTCACCACATGAGACGAGCCCTTTGTCGGTGATCGAGGAAATCAGATCCCGCGACACGTCGGCGTCGTAGATCTCGAACAGGTGCTTTTGAATTTCGCCGGTCGTGAGACCCTTGCCGTACAGGGAGATGATCGTCTCGTCGAATCCCTCGATCCGGCGGGCGTGTTTCGGCACGATCTGCCGCGTAAAGCTGCCATCACGATCACGAGGGACCTTGATGCGAACCTCACCGATATCGGTCGTCACGGTTTTTGCGCCCGCGCCGTTCCGCTCATTCGTGGTATCTTTACCCGTGCGGTCACCCTTCTCGTAGCCCACATGCTCATCCAGTTCAGCGTTCAATGCCGCTTCCAGGACAGTTTTCGTGATCTGCCGCAACAAGCCGCCCGGGCCCGTCAAAGACACACCCGTATCCCGCGCCGTCTCCAACAACTCCCGCGCGATACGGACATCCAGATCACCCCGACACCCGAGCCAGCATCGGACTTCGCAGCCGCCACATCGTTACTCAACGTGATCCTTTCGAGCCAGGGTAAATCCCCAGCCTTCCATGATCACCAGCCCCACCCACGAAGTGTCCGACAGTCCCCCTCCGCGCGGGGGCGCTCGGCGAACAGGGCGCGTCCGAAATTTTGTGGGTGTTGATCTCGTGGTCTGACGGGGTGGCAGCGGTTCAACGGCGAGATCGGCGCGATGAAACGTTTCCGGTGGAGAACCTTGTTGAGCTACGCGCCCTGTTGTTTCAGCCGTTTTCTGTCTGGCCCGGGGTGGTCTGGGGTCCGTGGCTGGTGAGGAAGTCGTCGACGAGTTGTGTGCAGAACTGTTGGTCGTTGGGGGTGCCGGTGACGAGGCGGTTGAAGATGAGGGGGCCGATGAGTTGGGCGAGGGCGGTGGTGGTGTCGGTGCCGGGGCGGAGTGTGTTGTGGGCGGTGTCGCTGGTGAGGACGGCGTCGAAGGGTTGGCGGTATTGCTCGATGATGCGGCGGCGCAGGGTGTGCAGGTGTGGCCGGTCGGTTTGGGTGGGGGTCGGGGGTGTTGGTGCGATGCTCATGCCGAGCCAGGACAGCACGGTCAGCTGCAGGGGGGCGTGGTCGATGAGGTGGGCTTGGTTGGTCAGCAGCGTGAGCAGCCGTTGGCGTAGGGGGCCGTGGTCGGGTGCGGGTGCGACCGGGGGCAGCAGGCGTTCGAAGGCGGCGGCGAGCAGTTCGGTGCCGGTGCCGAAGTGGCGGTAGAGGGTCGCGCGGGCGATGCCGGCGGTGCGGGTGACCGCGTCGATGGTGACCGCGTCGATGCCGCCTTCGGCCAACAGGTGGGTGGCGGCGTCGAGCAGCCGTGTGCGGGAGCGTGCCAGCCGCGGGTCTTCGTCCGGGGTGCTGGGTGTGGGGACGGCGGCGGTGGGCATCGATCTCCTGCGTATCCGGAGGGCAGCGCGGGCATGAGCAAGTCTAACGCCAGCCGGACTTGTGAAACTACCAGTCTAGGTCCAATACTGTCGGTTCACAAAGGTCCGAGGCTTGCGGGTGATGCGTGTGGCGGAGTCTGTCGGGGGAACGGGCGGGGCGCGTGGTGGCTGGACGCTGGCGGTGTCGTGTCTGGCCGTGGCGTTGGTGATGGCCGGGGTGGCGTCGCTGACCACGGCGTTGCCGGAGCTGGCAGCGGATATCGGGGCCAGTCAGACGCAGGCGACGTGGATTGTGGATGCCTACACCTTGGTGCTGGCGGGCGTTCTGTTGCCGGCGGGCGCGGTCGGTGACCGTCTCGGGCGGCGCGGTGTGCTGCTGGCTGGACTGGTCGTGTTCGCGGTGGGTTCGGCGCTGCCGGTGGTGGTGGATACGCCGACCGGGGTGATTGTGTGCCGGGCGGTCGCGGGGTTGGGGGCGGCGCTGGTGATGCCGGCGACGTTGTCCCTGCTGACTGCGGAGTTCCCTGCCCGGCAGGCCGCGCGTGCGGTGGGGGTGTGGGCGGGTTTTGCCGGGGCGGGTGCGGTGCTGGGCATTCTCGGGGCCGGCGCGTTGTTGGCGGTCCGGTCGTGGCAGGCGGTGTTCGTGGCCACCGCGGTGTTGGCGCTGCTGCTGGTGGTGGGTGGCTGGTTCGTGCCGTCGTCGCGTGAGCCTGCGGCGCCCGGGCTGGATGTGCCGGGGGCGGTGCTGTCGGCGACCGCGGTGGGGTTGGTGGTGTTCGGGGTGATCGAGGCTCCCGATCACGGCTGGGACAGTGCGCTGGTGGTCGCCTCGCTCGGTGGTGGGGTGCTGGCCGGGGCCGGGTTCGTGCTGGTCGAACGGCGACGGGCGGCACCGTTGCTGCAGGTCGGGTTGTTCGGCGACCGCGGGTTCGGTGCCGGCGCGGTGTCGCTGGTGGTGCAGTTCCTGGCCGCGTTCGGGGTGTTCTTCGTGCTGATGCAGCACCTGCAGCTGGTGTGGGGCTACTCGCCGCTGCGGGCGGGGCTGGCGTTGGCGCCGGTGGCCGTTCCGCTGGTCGCGGCCGCGGTGCTCGCGCCGTGGGTGAGCGAGCGGGTGGGGTTGCGGGTGATGACCGGTGCCGGTCTGGCGTTGGTGGCTGGTGCGCTGGTCGGGATCGGCGGGCTGGGGGGCGGCGAGGACTATCCGCGGCTGGTGGTGTTCCTCGGTGTGTTCGGGCTCGGTCTGGGCATCTGCGCGACACCGGCCACCGCCGCCATCGTGCGCGGGGTTCCCCGCGCCAAGCAGGGCGTGGCCTCCGCGGTCAACGACGTCACCCGGGAACTCGGTGCCGCGGTGGGGATCGCGCTGGCCGGCAGCCTGCTCGCCAGCAGCTACCGCACCCATCTCGCCCCACAGATCACCCACCTCCCCGCCGCAACTCGCGCCCACGCCAGTGATTCACTGGCCGCCGCGCTGCAGCTAGCTGGCGACACGCCCGCCGGACCGGGTCTTGCCGCTGCGGCGCGGCGTGCCTTCGTTGACGGGTTCCACGACACCCTCAGCGCCCTTGCCGTGATCACTGCGGTCACGGCCGTCGCGCTCACGGTGTGGGCTCCCGGAAGCCAGCGCGGGCACCGACCGTGGCAGCCAGGGGAAACCCGAGGCCGCAACGCTATCGACTCTTCGCTTGTCGCCAAACAGGATAGGAGCACCTCGTGACTGGACGACGCGTCATCAGCGACTACCCGCACCAGCTGGCCGGGCACTGCGGGTCGGGAGCGCTGCGCGACCTGATGCAGTGGGCCCGGCTGTCCTACGACGACACGCCACTGGACGAAGGCACCGTGTTCGGGCTCGGCGGCGAACTCGGGTTCACCTACCTGCGCCACCCCGCCATGAGCCCGCCGATCTACCTCGTCGGCCGGGGCCCCGACCTCACCGGGGGGTTCACCCGCCGTCTCGGGATCACCGCCACCCAGCACACCACCGACGACCCCGACGAAGGCTGGGCCTGGGTCCGCGACGAACTCGACCACGGGTATCCGGTGCTGTGCTGGGCCGACATCGCCCACCTCCCGTACCTGCGGGTGCGGCTGAGCATGAGCCGCCACGACATCGTGATCACCGGCTACGACGACCACACCCGTACCGCTACCGTCGTCGACAACGACCGCGCCGACCCCCAACCCGTCGGCTACGACGCGCTGGCCCGCGCCCGCAGCTCCACCGGATTCCCCGCACCCACCCGGCACACCACCTACCGGCTGCGCTACCCCACCCAGCTGCCGCCCCTGGCCGACACCGCCGCCGACGCCTGCCACGCCGCCGCTCGAGCTCTGCGCCACCCCCAACCACTGCTGCCTGCCGGTCAACTCGACGGGGTGACCGACCTCGTGCACGGCGCCGGCCTGGACGGCCTCAGCGTCTTCGTCGACGACCTGCGGCGCTGGCCCGACGTGTTCACCGCCACGCAATTGGATACCGTGCTCACCGCGCTGGCCGCGTTCATCGACAAGGCTGGCACCGGCGGCAGCCTGTTCCGCCGGCTGCAAGCCGACTACCTGCACTACCTCGCCCAGCGCACCGGCCTGCCCATAGCACGACAAGCCGCCGACCTCTACGCCCAGCTCACCCAGCTCTGGCACGGCCTCGCCCGCATCGCCACCGCCGACATCTCCACTGCCACCCGCGTCACCGCGCTCGCCGACACCGCGCGACACCTCCCCGAACTCGAACAGCAAGGCGCCGATCTGCTCGACCTGCTCGCCCGCGAACTCAGCTCTTGACGCCCCGGAGACGCCGTGACCACTCCCGCACCCCTCACCTACCGCCGCGCGGGCCTCACCCTGGCCGCTGACCACTGGACCGCACCACCAGCCACCCCATCGCGCGGCACCGCTATCTTGCTCCACGGCGTCGGGCAAACCCGCCACTCCTGGCACCACACCGCCGCCCGGCTCGCCGAGCACGGCTGGACCGCGCTCACCCTCGACGCCCGCGGACACGGCGACAGCGACTGGGCACACCCCCACGACTACACCGTCGATCACCTCGTGGACGACCTCGTCCACATCACCGGCACCCTCAACGACACCCCCGTGCTCATCGGCGCCTCCATGGGCGGTATCACCGCACTGCTCGCGCACGCCCACCACACCATCGCCCGCGCCCTCGTACTCGTCGACATCGCGCCCCAGATCAATCCCGCCGGCGCCGCACGCATCCTCGATTTCATGACCCGCCACCGCGACGGCTTCGCCACCCTGAACGAGGCCGCCGCCGCGATCGCCGCCTACAACCCCCACCGAACCCGCCCCGCCACCACCCACGGGCTCCGCAAGAACCTCCGCCAACACCATGACGGCCGCTGGCGCTGGCACTGGGACCCACAACTGCTCCAGTTCATCAGCAACACCGCCGCCCTCACCGACCTCACCACCCGAATGAACACCGCAGCCCAACAGATCACCATCCCCACCCTGCTCATCCGCGGCGAACTATCCGACATCGTCAACCACGACTCCGTAGACCGCCTTCTCCACCACATCCCTACCGCCCACACCACCACCGTCACCAACACCGCACACATGGTCGCCGGCGACGACAACGACATCTTCACCAACCACCTGATCGACTTCCTCAACCACCTCCTGCCCCTGCCACGTGCCGAGTCGAGAAAGCGGAGCGGGCCAGGGACGTGACGCTCGGTTACTCGGGCCCGGCGGTGCGTTGTCCTCGGCGAAGACGGCTGGCGACGTAGCTGGCACCGTCGCCGCCGTTCTCCCGGTACCAGGAGCTGGCGGTGGTGTCGGCGACACCGAGCAGGTCGGCGAGCATCTTCCAGTGGACCGAGCCAACCAGTGACAGCCAGGCACCGTTGCGGGCGGTTCGGGCGCTGGGGACGCCCACCTTGCGCAGCCGGGTCTGCAGGGTGGCCGAGACCATCGGCCGGCCGGGGCGCAGCCCTGGGAACAGGTAGGGAGTCGGGCGGTGCCGCAGCGCGCCCCCGAGTGGGCGACGGTTGGTGACGGGATCAGTTTCGTGGTGGTGTACCAGTTCTTCCGGACCGCCATCAGCTCACGCAGTCGCCGATCGTAGCGCGGCTGCCGGGCCTGCAGGTTGTCGTTCTGCTCGTCCGGCTTTGGCCGGGACACCGCGTTCATCGCTCCCTCCTCCGGCGGCCAGCAGGCTCGCCTGCCGCGTGATCGCTGAAGTCGTCGTCCATCTCCGCCTCCGCCTCGGCCATCGCGAAGGCGCGCTGCAAGGCGGCCTCCTCGGCCGCATCCAGGTGCTCACGGACCTTCAGGTTCTTGAACTCGCTACTGACCGCCGTGTAGATCGCCGTGGTCGCCGCGTGGGAATGACTGACCTGGTCGGTGACGAACTGCCCGTCATAGCCGGACTCGATCAACCTGGTCACGTACGTGTAGCGCAGGCAGTGCGGCCCCAGATGATCCGGCAGCCCCGCCACTTCGCGCCAATGCTGGAAGCGCTAGTTGACCGCCTGCTCGGAGAGCATCTCATCGCGCTCGGTCGGGAACATCACGTCGTCGTCCTCGCGGTCGATATAGAACAGCGGCCGGACGTTGTCCAGGTAGACCTGGACCGTCTGCACCGCCCACGGCCACACCGAGATCACCATCCGCCGCGGTCAGCGCGCCCTTGCGCCCCTCCGTTCGCAGCCGCCGGATCTCCGGTTCCATGCAACCGAACAGTCGCTTTCTCTCTTCGCGGGTCAGTGGCCGGTTCCCGCTGGGATTGCCGATGCACTCCTGCGCATGGCGGACCGCCTTGAGGTGCCGCAGCGCGAACGTGCCGAACAGCTCCTTACAGACCAGTGGCCACTCGGCCACTACATCGCCCTCCGGCAACGCCTCGACACCTTCGCCGACACGCTCACCGCAACAATCGACAACAGCGAATCCCGTTGGTGACAGTTATCTCTGGCAAGTAACAGATATCGCTGGGAGTCACAAGTGCTCGTCCACACAAGACAGTTGTCTTGTTTGATGAATCGCTTGACATGGAGGCGGTGACGAAGCGTCCATAGTCGTGTAGCCCGAGCCACCGGATGCGCACCGGCGGGCGACGCCCTGGCCGGGGCATGACCACCCATTCCGTATCAACACATGGAGTTCGTCATGTCCCGTAAGAACCGTCAGAACCGCGACGCCAGCAGCGACCGCCACCTGCACGTCGTGGCCGATGACCCCGGTCAGACCGCGCGAACGACGGAGGACAAGGTGCGCGCCGCACTGGTCGACAGTCCCGGTTCCACCACCGTCAAGCTGGCGATGACGGCCGGGGTTGGCCGTTCAACGGCGGCGAAGATCCTGGCTCGCTGGGGCCGCGACGGTGACGCGATCCGCACCGCGGGCGGCGGCCCTCGCGATCCCGATACCTGGGCACTTGCGTTGTCGGACAGCGACGCCGCCGACACCGCCATGCTGGATGCCGACGACACGTTGCCGGACGCGCTTACGACGCCCAACACCGATCAGGTCAGCGACACCGTAGCCGAGGAACCGGCAGGAACCGAGGAAACGGCGAACGATGTCGCCGAATCGGCCGCCGAGGGCCTCACTGGCGGCGCGTGCTCATCGTCCATCGACGCTGATGGGCACACCGCTCCTTCTCCGGCAGCCTCTGCTGCGGTCGCGGATTCCACCGACACCGGCCCGAGGGACAAGAATCGACTGCCCAAGGGCGGGTTGCGGGTGTTGGTGAAGGAGTACCTGGCCGAGCGCCCGGATGGGAGTTTCGGACCTGCTGAGATCGGCAAGGAGTTGCTGCGGTCGGGCGGCGCGGTCAACAACGCGCTGGAGAAGCTCGTCGCCGACGGACACGCGATCAAGACCTGCGAGGCGCCGAAGCGGTTCGCCATCAACCCGGACAAGGCTGGTGCCCTGGAAAAGACCGCCGACACAGAGTAACCGGCCTGGCCACTAACCGCCCGTACGGGCACCAGTCCGCCTATCCGCACGCAGGGCCGCCCGCTAGGACACGGCCCTGCGGCGGGCTCTCTCCGGGGCCACGGCCCCCGCATCGGCCACGGACGGCCTCCGCTTTTCGTTCCCGCCCGGTCGCTGCCTGCAGCTTGTGGGCAGCGACCGGGGCGGCACTGTCGGCGACGGGCGAAACCTGCTGCCGTGCTGATCCCCTGCCGCTGATACCTGGGTTCCCGTCGCGGTTCTGGCAGCGACTGGGCCCGGTCGACTGGTCGAATACACAGGGCCGTGGATTCTCGCTACGGGTCGAGCGGCCGGCGGCAGCCGCGCTGGCCCGCCGCCTACCGGTGCGGCGATAGCACCAATGACCCCAGCTGTGATCCGGTACCGCGCCGAAACCGGTATGCGATTCGCTTTCCGGTTCTGTGGTATCGACCGCGTGAGTTGGTTGCGTCATCGATGCCTGGTGCGAGACCAGTGGTCGGCGCTGTCATCGTCGGCGGGTGGGCGCGTGCTCCGGGCGGGTCGTGGGTTGTGTTCGCAGTTGGGTATCGCAGAAATGGCCTGCGTGGCACGCGGCGGCGACAGCGAACAGCGCGGCTCGGTGGCGGTGGTCAGCGGCCCTGTTCGCTGGGGCGCGGCGACGGGTGGTCTGGCGGGTGGTGTGTCGGGTGGGAGGAGGGCGGTCGGCGGGTGGAGGTGGGGGCTATGTCGCGGGTAGGCCTGGGGAGATGGTCAGTCGAGGAGGATGGCGGCGGCGCGGTTGATCAGGGTGTCGGCGAGGGGGCCGAGTTCGGTTGCGCAATGGATCGGGCCCTGGCCGGGTGGGGTGGTGTCGTCGATCCAGTTGTTGGGGTCGTCGGTGGCGAGGAGGGTCCATGTCATGTTGTCGGCCAGGACCTCGGCCACGGCACACGACTGGGTGCTGTAGAAGTCGCGCTGGATGCGTGCCCGCACGCGGTGTCGACCGAGGCGGACGATGCGGCTGTAGCGGTAGCGGTGTTGGTCGCAGCTGGTGCTGTGGTCGAGTTCGGTGATCCGCCGCGCGGCGGGGCTGGTGGCGTTCATCGGGGCATGTCCCTTCTGTCGTCGGTTGGGCTGGCTGGGGCGGGGTGGCTAGGGCGGGGTCCGTGTTCCGCCCCTAGCCAGGGTGGTTAGCGGGTGGCTCGTAGCGCGGCGGTGGCGGCCTGTCCGATGGCGCGGGCGGTGGTGGTCGGGTCGGTCAGGGTGTGCACGGTGGCGCCGTCCATCGGTTCGTTGGAGGGCTCGTCGGGTTGCAGCCACAGCACCGCGCACCCGTTGGCGCGCAATCGGTCGAGCATCTTCTGCGCCGGGGTCTTGGTGATGCTCTCGAAGCACCCGTCGGAGATGATCACCAGTAGGCGGGCGGCGTCGGGGCGGGACAGGTCGAGCGCGCCGTCGAGCGCGCTGATCGCGGTGTCGATGCGGTGCTCGCCGTCGCCTGCGTCGAACTCGGTCACGCGGGGCGGGGCGTTGCCGGGGTGAGTGATCGGGCGTACGTGGTAGCCGAAGATCACGCTCGCCGTGGTGGTGGGTACGGCGGTGTGGTGGGCGGCGTCGGCCAGAATCCAGGCTGCCGAGGCGACCGGTTTCGCGAAGGCGCTCATGGACCCCGATACGTCGCATGCGATCCCGATGCGTAGCGGTGGTGCGGGCACGGTGGCGCGGGTGGTGCGGGTGAACGGTTCGGCGGTGGGGACTGTGCCCGCCGCCCGTTGCGCGTCGGCGGTCATGGCTCCGCGCATGCGCAACCGCCCTGGGGGCGTGGCCGATCTGGTCTTGGCGACCGTGCGGTCACGAACCCCGGCGGTGTTCAGTGCCCGTGCGAGTTGGCGGGCGGCGGTACGTTCGGACGTGCGCGGTGCCCGGGTGCCACGGGTGGTGGTGCCGAAGGCGGGTGGTTTGCCGGAGCGGTTGAATACGGCTCGCGCGTTGCGGTGCGCGTCCTGCCGTGCCTCGTTCTCGTCGGCGGCGGCTTCCAGCGCTTGCGTCACGGGGTCGGTGGGTGCGGGGTCGGTTGCTACCGCGCGGCTGACCGCCCGTGCCGCGCTGGCGACGGCCTGCGCCAGTGGCGAGGGGGTGCCGTTCGTGCTTTGCCCGTTGCCGGGAATCCCGGGCTTGGGAGGTGGTTGGTTGGGGTCGGTTCCTAACGCCTCACACCAGCGGCGGCCGAGGTCGATCATCGCGTCGGCGTTGTCGTCGGCGGTGCGGTGTGCTTCGCGCCAGATCTCGCGCAGGGTGTCGAGGGTGTCGGCGTCCAGTATCTGGGTGACCACGCGGGTAACGACGGCGGTTTCGCGGCGGTTGAGGACGCCGCCGTCCACCCGTGCCAGCAGCAGCGCGGCGCTTCGGGCGGCGTCGTGGGTCGTCATCTTGGGCGCGGTAGCGGGGTTGTTGGCCTGCATGTCGGCGAGGATGAGGTTGGTGGCGCTGGCGCGCAGCCAGTACCGGTCACCCGGGCGGCGGCGAAGGTGCGCGGCTTCGATGCGGGACTCCTCCAGGAGTTCGGCCGCCGCCGCTGCCCCGGGTGGTGCGTTGTCGGGTGTTCGCCACACGGAGTGTTTGGCGTGGGCGCATTCGTGGGTCAGTAGTCCCCACGCGGTTCGGTAGCGCTTGCGGTCTCCGACGCGGTGTGGGGCGACGGTGGCGGGGTCGACCCCGCTGTCCAGGTGTGCACCGTCGACCTCGATGGTGGCCAGATCGGGGAAGAAGCACGCGGGGGCGCCGTGTCCAGCCCCGGGTGCGACGGTCACCACGAGGTCGTCACGGTCGGCGATGGCGGGGGCCTCGTCGCCGAATGCGGCCGACAGGGTGAGCCATCCGGGTGCGGCGGGAAACATGGCCGTGGGTGCGGCGGTGGGGGCGGCTACGTGAGTGCTCATGGTTTGTGTGTCCTTCCAGGTATTTCGTGCGGGTGTGTGGTGGTCGCGGGCTAGAACTGGGGGCCCAGCGACAGTGGGGCGACGTTGGTGCCGAACACGTTGCGCACCGCTTCGGCGACCACTTCGTGGTCTTCCTCGGGTGCGATGCCGATCAGGTTCCCGGCTGCGGCGCCGGTGCCCAGTACGTCGGCGATCCGGTTGAACGCGATCAGCTCACGCAGCTGCGGTGCCCACCCGATCTCGCCCTTGTCTTGCCGTGCGGCCAGGTTCCGCGCTACCCGAACCGCTTTCGGGTCGATCTTCAGTTGGGTGGCCAGGTCGTAGTCGGTGGACACGTGAATCTGCGCGGCGAACCGTGACGACAGTGCGTCGGTGAGCACCGCGCCGTGAACCCCGGGGTTGTGTCCGGCCACGACGTAGAACCCCGGTGCGGCGTCGACCACCTCGTTTTTGTGGGTTTTGATGACGATCTGGCGGCGTCCGTCCATCGCGGGGTACACCACCGCGAGCACGGTCGGCGGTATGAGGGTGGCGTCGTCGATGAACAGTGCGCGGCCCTCGCGCATCGCCGTCACCAGTGGACCGTAGGTGAATTCGTAGCGCCCGTCCGGGGTTTGGGTGTAGGACCCGACGAAGTCGTCGGTCACGGTGTCGCTGTCGCCTTGCACGGTCACCAGATCGTCGAAGGCTGCCTCCACCACTGAGGTTTTCCCGGTTCCGGGTGGGCCGTACAGCAGCGCGGGCACGTTGGCGTCACGCAGTCGCCGCAGCGCGGTCACGTCCGACAGGCTGGACAGTTTGCGTGGGTGGTACATCTGCCCGTTCGGGCGGCGTATCGGTGCGGTGACCACCGCCTGCGTAGTGGGCGTCGTGGCGGGTGCCGCCGGTGCCGGGGCGGTGGTGGTGCGCGGGGTGACGGTGGCGGTTTTCGCGGCGTCGGCGGTTTTACCGGTCGCGCGGTAGGTGACCGGGGTGGTGCCGACCTTTTCGGCTTCCCCTCGCGCTTCCAACGTCGCCAGCGCATTACCCACAGCGCCGGATGATCTTCCGCCGAGTTTGTTCGCGATGGTGCCGGGGGTGAACGCGGTGGTGGGGTCGTTGGCGAGTTGCTCGGCCACCATGCGCCGGAGTTCGCCGTTGCGCAGTCGGGTTGTCGCACGCGGGGCGGCGGTCACGGTGCCCGTGGTCGAAGTCGTGCCTGGCGTGGTCATGCGTGGGGTCCTCTCCTGAAAAGCAAGCTGTCGGCGGCGGTTTCTGTGCTCGTGGATCAGTCGGTGGCGAACCTGGTGACCAGGGCATGGACCGCGTGGTACTCGTCGGCGGCGTGGTAGTGCGTGCCGTCGGCGGTCACGATGCGCCAGCGCGCACCGCGCACCGTGTCGGCGGGGTAATAGGTTCCGACGAGTTTCCCGTCGGGGCCGGTGACCACGCCGTACAACAGTTGTTGCGCGTCGGCGGGGTCGATCACCACGGCCCTGACCGTGCACCCGTTCTCGATGAAGCTGTCGAGCGCGGTTTCGGGCAGTGGACCGGGGTCGGCGTCGGGGTCGATGGCGTACACGGGCGGGTCGTCGGTGTTGTGGTTCACGGTGTTCCCCTTTTCGGTGTGGCGTGTGCGGGTGGCGGGTCAGTGGGTGGCGGCGAATTCGGCTTCGGCGGCGTCGGCGTTGCGCTGGTGGGTTTCGGCGGCGGTGTCGGCGGCGTCGAGAGTCGGGTGGATTTCCTGCCACCCGCAGTAGCAGAACGCGGTGGCGGTGCCGTTGGAGTTGGCGGCGGTGTCGGCGTAGCACATAGTGGTCCCCGTTCATGAATTGCAGATTCTTTCGACTTCCCGGGAAATGGTGCGCGCCCGGGGCGGGTGGTTCGTTGTGTTTTCCGGTTTTCCCGGTGACACGACAAACGTAACTCGACCACCGGCGCCGTGCAATGTTTTTCCGGGCTCCGTTCGGGGGACTTTCGCGATTTTCCTCACCCAAATTCTGGGCGTGTTTGCGCAGGTCAGGGTTTGATCCGTTCTGGAACCGATGAGCGCGCCGAATTCTGAAACCGCGGACGAATACGCATTCACCAGCAAGACAAAAAAGGGCGCAACGGATGGGTCGTGAAGGTGAGCGGTGTGCACTGGTGAGCAGCAGGGATGTGATGTCGAACTCGCGCGAGACTGCCACTGGGCCCGATGTGCTTGCCTGCTTGGTGCCAGGCGAGTCTGGGACACCGGTGGATCCCCCGGCAGCGGGCGTGACCTGGGCGAACGATCGACACGGGGTGATCCACCTTAGTCGGATACCGGAGGGCGAGGCTGATCGGCCGGGTCGGCGGCCCCACGATGGGCAATGACTCTGCGCGCCGCTTCGCCCCGCGACCGTCGCAGCGGGTGGTCGTACCGGGGTGGCAGGCTCGATGCTGGCGACACCGGCGCCTGGACGGGCGTCGTGACCCTGAATGCGGCCCCGTGCCATCTCGCCGCTACGCGAACGCCGCACCCGACACTCGACGCGAAATGGTGTAGTCGTGGAAATACGGGACCGCGTCCACGCGCTTCTTTTTCTTCGCCTCGACGATTGCGCCAACACGGTCGACATTAGCATCGGCCCGGGCAGCACCGCGCCACGGAATCGAGGTATCTCGCTGTTCCGCACAATCGACTTTGAGGTGAGTGCACTGCGCCGAGATATCCGCGTTGGTAAGGCGTTATCGGGAGCAGGGGGCACGGTCATTCAGGTCGCTGGGGACTGAGTTGAAGCCTCGACAGAAATGCCGGTGTGTCGGGCGCGGAGGTGTTGGGCGAGGTTGATGGTGTCGGTGGTGGGGGTGGTGTCGATTTCGGCGAGGTGGGTTTGTAGGAGGGTGAGGGTGCGGGAGATGGCGTGGTGGTGGCCGAGGACGTGTTGTAGGCGCATGATGTCGCGGTAGAGCAGTTCGTTGTGTGGGTCGAAGCCTCGTGCGGTTTCGAGCAGGTCGAGTGTGTCGGCGGGGTTGGTTTCCACTTGGGCGCGGGCGAGTGCGGCGACCGCGTCGAGGGCGTCGCGGCGGGTGGTTTCTCGGGCGGTGGTGAGCCATTCTGCGTCCAGGCCGTTGGCTATGGGGCCGCCGTATCGCGCGACGATGGCTTGGCACGCGTGGGTGCGTTGTTCGGGTGTGGTGGTGGCGCGGCGGCGGGTGACCGCGGCGGCGAAGTTCCAGTAGTCGACCTCGATGACGGCCGGGTCGAGTTGGTAGTGGCCGTGTTCGGCCAGGACGAGTTCGCGGACGGCGCCGCCGGTGGCGGTGTCGAGGGCGCGGCGGATGCGGGACAGGATGGTCCGCAGCACGCTGGCGGGGTTGCGGGGCGGCTGTTCGGGCCACAGGGCGTCGATGATGCGGTGTCGGGAGACCCCGCTGGGGTGGACGGCCAGGAACACGAGCAGTTCCAGAAGGCGGTTACTCAAGGCCGGGGACAGGTCCTGCAGCGCGTCGTCGGGTTGTGTGGGGTTGGGGCGCCAGCGCAGGGCCGGGGCACCGAACACGGTGAGCACCAGCGGTACCGGTGTCACCGCGTTCGTGTCCGCCGCCACCGGTGGGGGTGGTTCGTGGGTGTGTTCATCAGCGTCAGCGGCGGGTGGTGTCGGCGCTGGTGGGTTGGTGGTGATCTCCAGGCGATCGGGGCCGCTTTCCGCGTTGCTGGGTTGGGCCGTGTCGGGTGCGGCGTCATGGTTCGCGGTCCGGTGGTGGACCGGGGGTTGGGTGGTGCGCAGGAAGGACAGCAGCTCGCCGGTGGCGGTCTCGGGCAGGGTGAAGGCCCGGGTGCCGCGTAGTGGCTCGCCGAGGCCGGGGTTGGTGGCGGTGATGCGGCCGCCGGCGGTGACGTAGGCGGTCACTCCGGGACGCCACTGGCCCAGCAGCAGCGCGGTGAGGCCGTGCTGGGCGCCGTTGTCGAGTAGTTGCTGTAGCCGCGCCTGCTGGTGTGGTTCGTGGGGAGGCGAGGCGACCAGAACGGTCGGCTGTTGCGGTACGGGGGTGTGGGGGTCCAGTGTGGCCAGTGCCGTTTCCAGGTCAGCCACGACGGTGAGGGTGTCGGGTAGGTGTGTGGTGGGCACCGGCACACCGAGTAGACGGGCGAGGTCGCCGGCAGGCACCAGCACCGACGGCACCGGCTCGCCTGCGGACACCGCTGTGGTGAGGAGGGTCAGCAGCAGGGCGCGGGCTGCGGCGTGGCCGCCTGGGCCGAGCAGGCCGAGGCCGTGGACGCGGGCCAGGTCCAGCGCGACCACCGCTGTCCCGCCCGCGGCGGTGTTGGTTGTGGCGTTGTCGGCGTGGTGGGTGCTGGTGTCCAGGGCGATATCCACCACCGGCGCCGACGGTTGCGTCCCGGCGCTCGGGGGGTCGGCGGGCACTGGGTGGGTGCGGGCAGCCAGCGTGGACTGGACGGGGTCGTGGGGGTGTTCGCGCGCGGCCGGTTCGCCGGGTGTGTGGTCGGTTTGGGTGTCCGGTTCGGGGTCGTCGTTGTGGTGCTGGGCGTGCAGGTGGGCCAGCCGAAGCTGATACACCACGGGTGTGGTCGGCAGGTCGTCGTCGCGTCGCCCGCTGCCGGGTCGGTAGCGGGCGTGATGGCGGCGCCGTGCGCGTAGCAGCAGCGCGCTGACGGCCGCGGCCAGGCCAAGGCTGACGAATACCTCGCCGCTGCCCCAGGTCACCGCCCCCGCCGCGGGTTCGGTTGCGGCGTGATCGGCCGTGGGCGTGGTGGCAGGCGCCGGTGCGGTCGGCTCCGAAGGCGGCGCGGAGGGCGCGGGGTGGCTGCTGGGTGGCGTGGGCGTGGTGGGCCCTGGTGGTGGTGCGGGTGCGCGGGGCGGGCCGCTGGCAGGGAGGCGGATGAGGTCGCCGGGGTGGATCAGGTTCGGGTTGGTCATGACCCGCCCGCCGGGTTGTGTGCTGCCCTGGTTGAGGTCCCAGATCTGCGGCCACCGGTCGCCATCGCCCAGGCGGCGCTGCGCGATCCGCCACAGCGAGTCGTGCACCCCGTGCCGTGGTGGGCGGACCCGCTCGACGCCGGGCTCGACCGGCGAGTGGGGCGGCTCGATGCTGGTGTGCCCGCCCGCGGCGGGAGTCATACCGGCGGGGGCGTCCGCCACGACCGAGGTGTGCCCGACAGGCCGGGCCGGCCCCGGCAGGTTGGCGAGTGCGGCGATGGCGGTGCGGCCCAGCACGGCGACCAGCAGGGCACCGATGAGCACGGCCGCGACCCGCCGCACCGGCCCGCCCTGGCCTCGCGGGTCCGGCCACCGCGCTTTTCGGATGACATCGAGTACGCAGGCGGCGACGTCGCGGACGAACACCAGCCACAGCAGCCAGGCCAGGCAAGCCAGCGTGTCGAGCAGGAAGCTGCTCGACATCGGTGCCAGCAGCACGGCAGCGATCTCCTCCAGGCCGGGCAGATGGCCCGGCAAGGGCCATCCCACACCGTGGATCAGCGCCGTGGGAAGCCCGGCCACCAGCGCGGCCAGCAGCGTGGCCGCGCCCAGGGCGCGCACCACCCGGCCCGCCAGCCGCGCGGTGCGCACGATCCACACCCGACCAGGCGTCATCAGTGGCTCGCCGCGCCGACCCCGGCCGCGGTGGGGGTGTCCGGTGGGGTTGGTCGTGCCGCTGCTGCGGCTGTGGGCGCGGCGGGGGTGGTGGCCGGGTGTGTGTCCTTGCCGTTGGTGTCGTTCTTCTTCGCGGTGGTGCGTTTGCGCCTGCCGCCGCGGGCGGGTTTGGCCGCCTGGTCTCGCCAGCGGGACAGGTCGGCGGCCGGGATGTCGGTGACCTGGGCCAGTTCGGGGATGTCGATGACGTCGCCGGCCGCGGTCAGGATCTGGCCGAGTTCGCGTTCGAGCTCGCCGAGCTGTGCGGCGAGTTCGGCGTGGCGACGGGCCAGTTCGCCGACGGTGGTGGCCGCTTGGGCACGGCGTGCGCTGCGCGCGGAGTCTTTGTGTTCGAGGCGGCGGGTGATTTCCTCTTCCGTTGTGACCATGCCGGTGTCTCCTTTCCGTGGTGGTGCCGCGTGTGGTCAGGGTTCGATGCCGGTGACGCCGTGCTGGGGGTGGGCGGCGCCGCGTCCGTGGGTGTGGATGTCGGTGACGCCGATCAGTGACAGCAGCTGGGGTCGGTAGATGGCGGTGACCTCGACCGCCACCGTGTCCCCTGCCACCTGGACCGTGCCGGTAGCGCCGATGTCGGCCAGATACCGCCGCGCCAGGTTCCGCGCCCGCGCTGGATCGAGTCGAACCGTGCCGGTGGCGCGGTAGGCGGCGAGGTCGAGGGCTTGGGCACCAGCGCGTGCCGCGGACTCGGCCTGCCCACTGGCACGGACCTTGCCGGCCAGGGCGAGGCCACCGTCCAAGCCCAGCCCGGCCAGGGCGAGCAGCCCGAGCAACAAGGCCAGGACGAAGGCGCTCACCCGCCCTGCGTCGGCTCGCCACCACAGGCCCCACTCGTGGTCTGTTCCTTCTCGGGTCATGGCGTGGCTGCAGGGGCGCGGTGGGATCGGTAGGTGTCGACGACCTCGCTGGCGGTCGCCTCCAGCGTTCGCGCTCCGGGTACGCCGAGCAGCAGGGCTTGGCCGAAGTCGACGGTGCAGCGCACGCTGACGGTCACCGGGTTGGCGGGGGCCGGTGTGCCGGACAGCGTGGTGGTGAGGTCGCGGCACACCAGCCCGGCGTGGGCGAGCGCGGTGCTGGCGCGCTCGCGGGCGGCGGTGGTGGCGGCAGGGGTGCCGCGTTGCAGGCTGGCGGCGCGGGCGGCCTGGTGCGCGGCGTCCTCAAGCCGCAGCCGGGCGTCGACGCCGCGGTGCACCACCACGGCCAGGAAAACCAGCAGCATCACCAGCAGCGGGGTCACCAGCACGGCCTCGGCGGTCACCGAACCGCGCTCTGCCGCCCACCATCGACGCCACCGCGACAGGGCCGCTGTCGGCGCGGGCCGGGTCATGACAGGCCCTGCCCGGATCGGACGCGGTGGCGGGACCACGTCGAAGGGGGCTTCTCCCACGGGAACGCTCCGGCGCCGGTGACGTCGCGGGCGGCGGTGATGTAGGCGAACATGGTCCGTGGCAACGCTTCCGCGGTCTCGGACAGGCGCCGCAGGTGGTCGTGGTCGGGCAGCAACGCGAGGGTGTGGCCGGCGCGGGCGGCCAGGTCGCGGTGCCGCAGCTTCGCCTCCCATGCCCGGGTGAGGATCAGGCAGGCCCGCAGGTGCCGCGCCACCTCGTCCAGTGCGTCGTCGATCACGCTGACCGCCTGGTGTGCCGCGGCGGCCAGTTCGCCGACGTCGGAATCGGGGGCGGCGGACAGTTCCCCGGCGAGGCTGCGGGCGGCGCGGGTGCGGTCCAGGCAGCACAGCGCCTGCCACACCATGCGGTGCGCCTCGCCGCACAGCGAGGGCTCGATCCAGGCGCGGGCCGGGCTGCGGTGCAGTTCGTCCACACCGGTGATCAAGATCCGCGCGACCGTGCCCGCAGCGCCGAGGTCGACGAAATCGCGGCTGCGGAGGAAAAACTCGCCCCGCACCCGATCCAGTCGGCACCAAGTGCCCGGGCCGTGGCGATGGTCGGTGAGCAGGCGCAGGGCGCTGCGCCACCCTGCCAACGCGCTCGCAGCGACCGCCAGGACCCCGGCGCTCAGTGCGAGCACCGCGGGAAAGCCGCTACCCGATGAGGCCGCGAGCACCGCCAGGACCGCCCCGGCGAGTCCGGTGAGCACCAGCCGTGGGCGCAGCCCCGCGCGGATACGCTCACCGCGCCACCGCCGCGCCGGGATGTCGGGGCTGAGCAGTACCGAATCCGGCCCGTCGGGGAACGTCGCCATGCGCACCGGTGTCGCCGGGTGCGGCGGGTGAGGGCGTGTCATCAGGCCTCCTTCTCCGTCAGACCGGAATCGCCGTGGCGGCAACCGACCTCAGGGCGCGGTATCGGGCACGAAGCGTTCGACCTCGCCGGAGGCTTCGGCGTGCACGTGCAAGCGCACGCCGGGCAGCACCGGGGTGGCCTCGCCGTGGACGCTCACCGCCACCGAGGAGGCGTCGCGGGACACGGCGAGCTGGGGATCACGCAGAGGTCCGGCGGCCAGTTCGTCGAGCAGTCGCTGCCCGGCCACCTGCCCGGACCGGGTGGTGCCGTTGTGGGTTCGTGCCGCGGCCAGCGCCTGGGAGGCGGCGGCCTGGGCGACATGCGTGGCGTGTGACCACACGGCGAACTGGATGATCGTCAGCAAGGCCAGCAACAGCAGCGGTGTGGCGATGACCAGCTCGACGGTGACTTCGCCCCGGTCTCCGCGCAGCGCGCCACGGACCCGGTCGGCCAGCGCGCGCAAGCGAGTTCGTGTAGGAGTTCGATGGAGTTGTCGGCTGGGACTGCCTTCTTGTCGGTGGCTTCCAGGAGAAATGGCGCTCGGAGGTTGCGGCCTGATGGTCGGAACGAGTGGGGCGTGGACTGGGTAGTTGTCGGTTTCTTTGAGCATGGTTCGGGCTTTCGGTCTGGTTCGGAGGACGCCACCGTGTTTGCTGGCGTGGCGTCATTTGCTTGTCGTTGCGGTGGCAATCGGCGCATTGATGTGGCTCCTTCCGTGGATCGTCGTTGTGACTTCGTGCCTGGGGCGGGTAGAGCGGGCGAGGTAGTCGCGGGCTTGTCGGCATAGTTGTTCTCCCAGTGGTGTGAGCAGTCCGAGGGGCTGTGGGTGCGGTCGTCGGTGGAACAGGGGGCCGCCGCAGTTGCGTTCGAGGACTTTGAGCCCGGTGGTGAGGCTGCTTTGGTGAATGCGGCGGGCGAGGGCGAGCTGGGTGAGGCTGGAGCATTCGGTCATGAGGAGGAACCGTTCGATCCGGTGGTGTGCTTGCTGGCCTCGCAGGGCTTTGCGGAGGAGGCCGGGAAGGTTGGCCGGGTGGCCGATAATGGTTCCTGTGGCGATGTGGTCGCGGCTCCCGCCGCGTGGTCGGCGCGGAATGTGGTGGGTTTCGGCGAATGCCCGCAGGGTCGCTGGTCGGCAGCCGATCTCGGTGGCGATATGGGTAATTGAGCGGTTCCAGGTGGTGTATTGCTCGCGCAGCCAGCTCAGGTCGACGAGGAAGATCCGCTGAGGATCGGTGCGGCCGGGCTCGGCTCGATAGCCCGTCTCGCGGTCGTTGGCGGGCATGGGGATGATGGCGCCAGCACGGTGCCGCGGGTAGGGGGCTTCGGCGATCGGGTGGCGGCGCAGCACGTGCCGCAGGTGGTGACTGGAGATCCCGAGCGACTCCGCGACGACCTGGGTGGGGGCCCAGTGGTTGTGGGAGGTGGCGCCCCATTGCGCCCGGAGCGCGTCATGAATGGGGCGGGGATCGGTGCGGTCTGGGTCGGCCCCGGGCCATCGGGTAACAGAGACCCAGCCGGTCGGCGGCTGCCAGGACAGCGGTTCGGCGGTGATCCCCGCAGCGTGCAGGAGTTGCTCAGCGTGCGCGGCCAAGGTGGTGACGAGTCGGACGGGCATGCTGGCGCAGAATTCGATGTGGTCGATGCGAGGGGCGCCGTTGTCGAGCCGGTAGGGCTGGGGAGCGGTGGCGAGGTTGCCGCCGGTGAGTAGTTCGTAGAGGTAGCGGCGGGCGAGGTCGAGCCGTCGCTGTCGGCCGACGTGCAGGCCCGCGTCGTGGCAATACCGGTCCCAGGTCGGTTTGTCGATGAGTTCGGTGTTGCCGACGAGCCGGCGGCGGCGCGCGTAGTCGATTGGGATGTCGTGGTGGTCGAGTGCGAGGCCGAGTTCGGTCAGAATCCGCAACGCCCTGGAGTCGCCGGAGGTGGTGCCGAGACGGCGAAGTTGGTGTCCGACCTGCTTGGTGCGAGGCTGGTGCGGCAGCAATGAGGTGAGCTCGTTGAGCTGCAGCTGGCTGTGCGGTAGCAGCAGCGCGGCGATCATGGCCGAGCGGAACACGGGGCCGTCGACGTTGTCATCGTCGGCGAGCCGGATCGCCCAGGCGGGCCAGAGCTGGTCGGGTAGCCGCGCTGCCCGTGTCAGCGCGGGATCAGTGGCCTGGCGCGGACGTGGCGCCGGTTCGGGAAGTGTTGTGGCGTAGCGGATCCGCTCGATGGGTGTCAGCGTCATGTCGCGTCCCCGAGCGATCCGGGTGATCAGTGCGGGGCTGGCCGTCTGCCAGGAAAACGGGATAGCACGGGAACGTGGCCCCTGACAGCAACGGGTGACCAGCTCAGGCACGGGATCCCGGGTTCCCCGGGGTGTGGCCAGCAGCGTGGTGGCCTCGATGAGCGCCGCGGCGGCGGGTAGCTGGCGGGTGAAGCCGCCCCGCTTGCTGACCTGGTCTTGACTCAGGTGCAAGGCGATCAGCGTCAGGTCGGTCAGATCATCGGCCGCCCGCTCCCGGTCCTGGCCGGTGAGGGCGGGATCTCGGGTGCGGGTCAGCAACGTTGCGAGGAGGCGCTGCGTGCCAGCCGCGTCCCCACCGCACGTATCGAGGGGCCGGGCGTGGCCGGTGGTGAGGTTGTGGCCGCAGGAGGAGCAGGACAACCGATTCGTGCCAACGCCGCCCGGCGCGATCCGCTGGAGTTGGGGTTGCCAGCAGGCAGGGCACCGCTCTGCCAGCGGGGCGTTGTGCCGCAGGCAATGAAACGTCAGCGGGATCGCCCAAGCCGGTTGCCAGCACGTGCCCTCGCCCAGGCAGTCGGGGCAAAAGCGGCTGGCGGGCTGGGGTGTCCAGACTCGCAGGACGTGCTCGGGCGGGCAGGGCCTGGTGGCAGCGAACATCGCGGTCACCTCGCTGACGGACAACCCAGCCAGGCAAGCAATGCCGGGCGCGTGTTCCGGGCCGGGCTGGGCGCCGGCGGGGATGCCCGCAGCGTGGGCGAGCGTGGTGCGGGTGACATCCAGGCGGACGGCGTAGGTGTGCCACCACAAGCCGAAGGGTTCGCCGGGCAACGGGGTAAGGGTGAACGGGAGCCGGGTGGTCATAACGTCACCTCGAAGAACCTCGACCGGGGAATGCCCGGCAGCCTCTTCCCAAATGCCGGTCGGCGGCGTACCGTTTCCGGCTCGACGACGCGGCCGTCCCGAATAAAGATTGGAGATTTAACTATGTTTTTAGTTCCTGACCCGATGGGAAGACTGGAACGTGAAGAACTTGACGAGTATCTAAAATTGCTCGGCGGGCTCTTGGCAAGATTAGTAGCAGATGACGTGCAAGAAGACCATCGAAGATCCCCGAAAGTCTTGAACGCTAAGCACTTGGCGACGACAGACACCAAGAGACTGATCGAGTCGCTGACGGCATATCGGGAGCAGCTGGAAGATCCTCCGTCGGAGAAGGCAGCGGCGTCAGCACGGTAACCGAATGCGGTGGGTAAGTTCATGCTGCTCCCTCCTGACCAGTGCGTGGTGTCGCCGGGCGAGGTTTCGTCCGGCTGGTCATTAACCCGGTGCGGAGTGCGGCGTGGAGTTCACCGCGGGCGGTTTCGGCGGCCTCGTCGATACGCACCGCATCGAGTAGGTCGAGCGACAGGGCCTCGGCGCCGGTCGTGATGGCCTTGAAGCAGCCTCGGCCGATCAGGGACATCAGCGAGGCGAAATGGCCTGTGCTGCGCGCGAAGAGGTAGTCGGCCAGGTCGGTGGCGATCATGCCGCGACGGGTGTTGGCGAGCACGAGGTCACGCTCGATGCCGAGCAGCAGTTGCCGCCAGGTGCGGCGCCCGGTCGCGGTGCGGATCTCGAACGGGTGCAGGGTGAGCACGGTCCAGCGGCGGGCGGTCTGGGAAAGCGCGGCATCGGCGCCGGCGAATCCCTCGTCGAGCAGCCCGCGGGCGCGCAGGCCCACGCCGACGAACAGGAAGGTGACGGGGAAGGTGTTGGCCAGCCACTTGAAGTGGTTGGCCACCTCCCGGCCGTCGCGCCGGTTGATATCGAGGAAGTGCACGTCGTCGACGATGATCAGCCGGGTCTTGCACTGGGCGACGCATTCGGCGGCGCGGTGCGCGAGCAGATCGGCGGTGCCACGAGCGGCGGCGGGCAAGCCGAAGAACCGGCAGAGCATCGCGTTCAGACTGCGCATCGTGGTGTTGGAGGTCAGTCCGAGATAGACCACCGGCGTCCGCTGCCAACGGCCGTCGCCGACCGCGACATCGGGGCCGTAGAGATCGATCTGGTTGTGGTGGAACGCTTTGCCGAACGCGATCGCGGCGGTGGTCTTGCCCAGGCCCGGCAGCGCCTCCAGCACGGCGGCGGGCTTGACCTTGTCGCCGTCTTGCCGGTTACTCCCGCAGATCTGCTCCAGCTCGCCGAAGACCGTGCCGATCTGCGGAGTGCGAATCGGCCCGAGGTTGGCGTGCCAGAGTGCACGGGCCTCGTTGTAGCGTCGCCGTTGCGGGCCCGGCAACGCCGCGATCTGCACGGCCGACAACGCCGGTGGACGAGCGCGGACCGGCGCGTCGGCCAGGGCGAACCAGCCGTTCTTGGTCGACGGGTTCCAATCCCGCTCGTCGACGGTCGCCGCCTCGATCTGGTCGCGGCTCATGGCAGCACCTCCAACGCTTCGGCGTAGAAGTCTTCGTCGGAAACCTCGGCCGGCTCGTCCGCGCCGCAGCGGTCCAGTTCCTCCTCGCAGTCATCGTCCCCAGACACCTCCGGCGTCATCGCGGACTCGACACCGGCAGGCGCCTCGTCGGTCGGCTGGCCGGGGTGTGTCACCGCGCGCACCGTGGGCAGCTGCGCGATCTCCGGCGAAGTCCCGGTCGCGGCGGCGAGGCGGGCGTGACGTTGTGCGCTGGCTCGGATCGCCAGGCGCCGTTCGGTCGGGTTGCGGGTCAGCCCGGCGTCGAAGCGGTGCAGCAGCTGCGCCAACGCCGCCCGGTCATCGACGTGACGGGCCGAGGTCAACGCCAGCCGCCGCGCGTAGGTCAGCGCGTCGGCCGAGAACGGCACCGCGACGTCGGTGGCGTGTTCCCAGGCCAGGGTGTGCCAGCGTTGGTCGGCCGGGTCCTGGAAGTAGACCCGGGAGACGTCGTCGGTATCGTAGCGGACCGGCCACTTGCCGCGGTGAGCGCCGGTGAACGGGCTGGTGCGATTGCGATACGGCGTCAGCGCGGGCCCGTTGTAGCGCAGCCCGTTCAGCTCGACGCCGTAGTGCTGGATCGAGCGCCAGGCCACCGGCAGGAAATCGAACACCATCTCGGGCCGGGACGGCACCCGCAGCCGCCCGGTGCGGGCCATGCCGTGGGCGAACATCTCCGCCGGGGAGAAGACCAGCCCCGGCACGTGCGGTTCGGCCAGCCCGCTGTGCGGGCGGTGGTGGCAGATCTCGCCGATCCACTCACGGACCACCGATTCCAGCTCGTCAAGGAAAAAGTATGTGCAGCCTTCCGGGTCCTTCCCGCGGCTGTGGACATCCGGGCCCTTGTAACCGGGCAACGCTTCCAGCAGCTGTTCCCGCAGTGTGCGGAAAAACCGTTCGACGGCAGCCTTGTCCGTGGGGGTCAGCGGGCGCGCCGGCTGAACCGAAATGCCCAATCGCTGACACACGCCCAGCAGATGCTGCGACAGGTAGATCTTCCCGTGATCAACCACGATCGTTTCCGCCGCCACCCCAGCAAGCCCGCTCACCTGCGCCCGCTCGCCGGCGCCCGGCTCGGCCACCACGACCAGATCAGGCAGACCGGCATAGGGCAGCAGCCCGCTGGAGGTGGTATGCCGCGAGTTCGGGCGCAGCGCCTCGAACAACACCAGCGCCGCATCCACCGACTTGGTCGACACCGGCGAGAGCCGCAACCCGGTGATCGACCGCGAATACAGATCCATCGCGATCGTCAGCTCCACCCGCACCCACCGCAGCGTCAGCGGCTCCATCGCGAACACGTCCAGCGGCGTGGAATCCAGCAGCAGATACTCCCCGGGCCGCGTCGGACGCAGCCGCCCATACACCCCCTGCGGTCGCGCGGCGATCGAGCGTTTTCCCTTCGTGCTCCCGGTAAACGCGTTCGTGCCCCGGGACAACTCGGCCAGCACCGCCCGCGCGCGCCGCCGCCCCGGCTCCTCGACCTCGCCCACGCCGTGCTCGGCAGCCAGTCTCGCCGACACCCGCTGCAGCACCAGCCTCTGAGTCGGCCGTGCGGCGTCGGTGTGCTCAGCCAGCACCGTCTTGCACATCGCCAGCCAGCGCTCGTCGACACCACCCACCGGATCCGCCATCCGTGTGCCGCGGTGATCGACCAGCCCCACCGGCCCGGCCTCACGAAACGCCGCCACCCACCGCTCCAGCGTCCGCATGGTCACACCCAGCTCGGCGGCTTTCGCCGCATACCGGTCCCGCAACGGCAAACGCGGGTCATAGCCCGGCCGAGGCTCGCCCTCAACCGGATCACCCAAGCCGCCGCCGCGGTAGCCGGTCAGCACTTCCTGCACATGCGCCAGCCGCTGCCCCAGCTGCTTCCGCTGCGCGAGCGTGAGATCGTCCAGAATCGACCCCGGCCACTCAGCCGGAGTGGTGTCGGCACCCGCCAGCGTCACCATGGGATCCGCCAACAAGGTGGCCGTGTGCGCGAGCACCGTCTGCCCGGAACTACCGCGTAACCGCAGCCGATCCGCCTCCAGCCCTACCACGGTGAACCAGTCGCCATCCCACGACAATCGCGTGCCCACCGAGATCAACACCGTATTCGCCCCGGTCATGCCGCACGCTCCAACACCGTCGCCGCCGACAACGACACCTCCAGCTCAACCCGGAACCGGCCACGCCACACCAGATGCAGCGCCGCGGCCCGGACATCGGCCGCGCGATCCGGCCAACCCGACTCCAACTCGCCGAGAAAAGCGTCGGTCGTGACCTGCCGCTCCAGCCAGCTCACCATCGCGGCATCAACCCGATCCGGATACCGATACGCCGCCAGGAACCGAACATTCGCCAACGTCGTCGGCGACGTCCCCGACCACACCTCGTGCCGCCAACCTCGGACGGTGAACAGCTCGTCCGCCCACGCCAACGCCGCAGCCACCTTCGGTCGCGCCAGCTGCTCCGCAGGCTTGACATTGACTACCGTCACCGCGCCCTCGGCGTCCAGCAACAGGAAGTCCGGGACATGACGCCGACGTTCACCACGCGATTCCGCAGTAACACAAAACGGTTGGGCAGCAATCGCCACCACACGAGGATCGAAATCAGCCAGCAGCAAACGCGCCAACTCCAGCCGGCTCTCATACACGACATGACCGCCGGTAGTCGCCGCCCAATACCAACCCGAGTAATGGGCCTGCCCGCGCCGCCAACGGAATACACGCCACGGAGAACCCTCGACTAGCGTCTTCGCCTGAACGATCTCAAGATCCACCGTGGACACCTCTTCTGAACAGTCCTTGTAACTCACGGAATTTCCCGTCGCCATCTCCGACCCCTTCCGTCACGACACCCAACGGGGACAAATCGCAACGTACGAGCCCGGAAAGATCACCTCATTTCGACATGCCGACCAACCGACAACTTCCGAAGGACCGACATTTCACCGACAACAACACCGGTCACACCGACAACTTCAGCGGATCCCTACAGTTCGGGCGGCCCTGGCAGACACCCTCAGCCCCCGAGCCCGAGATCGATCGAGTTCGCCTTCTGCGTCAGTTTCGCCGCGATGATCGCGATGATCGCGATCGCGGCGATGGCCATCAGGGCGGTGACGATGACGGTGGTGGTGATTTCCCCGCGCTCCGGGTCGGCGCGCAACAGCGTGGCTCGGGCGCGTGTCAGCGCCCATAGGCTGTGAATGTGGTGCGACATGGTGTGCCTCTTTCCCTTGTGGTGCGGTTTTCTCGTGGCGGGGAGAAAGCGATGGGGCGCGCTAGAGTCCGTTGAGGACTTGGATCACCGCGGGGTAGGCGATGAACCCGAGGAAACCGAGGAACAGCAACGTGACCGGTAGCGCCATGCGCTCGGTGGCGGATTGGGCCTGGGCTTCGGCGTCGGTGAGCTGGTGAGTGCGCAGGGCCTGGGCTTTGGCGGCCAGCGACGCCCGAACGCGGGCGCCTTCGGCGCCTGCCAGGGAGATCGACGCCGCGAGTTCGGACAGTTCGGTGAGGTCGAGTTCCTCGCCGAGCTGGCGCAGGGTGGTCCACGGGGTGGTGCGGGTCAGTTGCGCGGTGTGCAGGGCGCGGCGGATCTTGGTGAAGGCCGGGCCCGCTCCGATGGCCGCGGCGTCGCCGAGGGCGGCCTCGATCCCGGCTCCTCCGGCGAGGGTGATCCAGACCAGGTCGATGAACGCCGAGAGCGTGTCGCGGAATTCTCGCCGCATCCGGGTGGCTTTGGCGCGGACAGTGAGATCGGGAACCAGGAATCCCAGCGCGGCGAGCGCGATCCCCGCCAGCAGCGGCACTTCCACACCCAGTGCCAGCCCAGCCAGTGCCAGCAGGGTTTGCAGCAGCCACGGGGTGAGTAACCCCGCCACGGCGAGGAGGGCTTTGGAGGCCAGGTGGGTGTCGACGTCGCGGCCGGTGATCCGCAGTTCGGCTTCGAGTTTCGCGCGGGGTAACCCGAGCATCCGCAGGCCAGGCACGAACACCCGGCCGCAGGTGGTTACCCAGGCCGTCTCGGCCGCGACCGTGATCGGTGTGGTCGGCGGGTGAGTGCGGACCGACGTGAGGCGCTCGCTCAGTGCTGGGCGGGTTGGTACCGCCCAGGTCAGCAGCAGCCACAGGCCGACACCAGTGCCGAGGCCGAACAGCGAAGCGGCGATCATGGGTGCTCACCCCCGTTGCCGGGCCCGTGGTGGCCAGCTGGCGTTTCGGTCGCTGCTGGGGCATCCAGGGCCAGCACTCTGAGATGGCCGCCGCTGGCGGCGATCCGGGACAGCCAGGCGAATCCGGCGGCGAACAGGCCACCGAGGAGCAGCAGAACCATCTGCCCGGTGGCGGAGTTGTAGACATCGAGGTAGGCGCGGTTGAACACCACGACCCCGGCCGCGAAGGCGAAAGTGGTGGCGACGATGACCCGCACCGAGGTGCGGGTCCGGGCTCGCCCGGCCTCCACACGCATCCGCATCGCGGCCTGTTCGCGCGCGGTGGCCGCCAGCGAGCCAAGTAGGTCGCTGAGCTGGCGAGCCTGGCGCTCGGCGGCGAGCACCAGGGCGGCGAGGACTAGGTCCATGGTCGGGTCGTTCAGCTCCCGTGCCAGCGCCCGCAGTGCCGGCGCGAGGCGCTGCCCGCTTCGCAGCCTCGCGGCCAGCGTGGTGATCTCGCCGCGGATCGGCGTCGGGGCCAGGGGCGCGGTAGCGAGGATGGCTTGTTCGAGCCCGGCCGCCGCGCGGAGCACGTCGCGCAGCATCTCCGTCCAGGACGCGATCGCCTCGATCCGCGCGAGTCGCTGTTTGTGGACGCGATCGGGGCCGACCAGCCGGGGTAGGAACCACACCGCTGCCGCGGTCAGCAGGGCGCCGACCACCCAGGCGGTCACTGCGGCGCTCAGCACACCCGCGCCGACCGTCATGGCCAGGCGCAACAGCACTCGCCGGTCACCTGCCTGGCCTGGCAGGGTGGGCACCAGATCGCTGCGCCGCGAGGGCATCGGCACCGCCGGGACGGTGCGGCGCCAGGCGGTGACGAGCACCAGCACGCCGACGGCGGCGCCGAGCCCGAACAGGGCGGCGATCAGGGTGTGGGTCATGGGGTCCACCATCCCTGCGGTCTGCTCAGCAGATCGGGATCGAATCCGGCGGCGACCAGGTCGTCGAGGGTGTCCGCGCGCAGCGCCCCCGCCACCGGGACGGCGCGGCGGCCGGGGCCGCGGCGGTAGACCTCGTTGGAGATCACCGTGCCGCCCTCGGCGTCGACCACCTCGCGGATCGAGGCGATCACCCGCGTCGTCCGGTCGGCGGCACGGTCCAGGTGCACGACGAAGTGCACCGCGCTGGCCACGAGCAGGGCCGTGGCTTCCAGCGAGAGCCGTTCCGGTCCCTGCGCGGCATAGGAGGCCAGCCGGGTGAACGCGATCTTCGAGCTGGAGGCGTGCAGGGTCGCCATGGAGCCGTCGTTGCCCTGGGACATGGCGTTGCACATCGGGATGACCTCGGCGCCTCGGATCTCGCCGACGATCACGCGGTCCGGCGACATGCGCAGTCCCCAGCGGACCAGTTCGGCCTGATCGATCGCGCCCTCACCCTCGACGTTCGGTTCGCGGGCCTGCAGCGCGGTGACATCGGCGTGCGAGTCGGGGTCCAGTCCGAGGCCGAGTTCGAAGGCGTCCTCAACGGTGACGATGCGTTCGGTCGGGTCCAGCTCGGCCGCCAATCCCCGCAGCAAAGTGGTTTTCCCGGCTCCGGTGCCCCCGGTGATCAGCACGTTCTTGCGCGCCCGCACGACCGCGCGCAGGAACCGCTCCAAGCCGACGTCCAGGGTTCCGCGGCGGCGCAGCTGCGCGAGGGTGGCGGTGAGATAACCGTGTCGGCGGATCGTGCAGGCCGTCACCCCGCCCGCCGTGAGTCCCAGGACAGCGAACAGGCGTTCGCCGCCGGGCAGCTGCAGGTTCAGCGCGGGTGCGCCGCGGTCGAATCGGCGCTCCTGCGACGAGGCGCGGGCCGCCAGTGTGCGGATCAGCTCGGTCAGTTCCTCGTTCGAGGAGGCGACCGGCGCGGCCTGGACTCGGCGGCCGTCGCTGTGGTGGACGAACACCCGGTCATAGCGGTTGACCGCGATCGTCTCCACCGACGGGTCGGCCAGCAGCGGTTGCAGCCCGCCGAGACCGAACACCTCGTCCAGCACCTGCTCGACGAGGCGTTGCTCGGTGGTCGAGTCCACCAAGGCGCGACCGGCGAGCAGCTCGGCCTCGCTGTGCGCGGCGATCGCGGCGTCGAGGATCTCACGGCCGATCTCCCGCCGCCGTGCCAGGCTCAACGCGCCGCCGCTGGGGCTGGAGGAAAGCTCGGCTCGGCCGGGCAGATCCACGCTCAGCGACTGCCGCAGCCGGGTACGCAATCGCTGCTCGGCCTCGTTCGGCCCATTGGCCGCGCTGGCAGGGGGCGCTGGGTGGTCGGTCGGTGTCATGCGGGTGGCTCCCTCCAAGCAGTGCTGGGCTGGTGGCCGTTACGAGGCGGGTCGCTGGGTGTGGGCAGTGGACGCAGCAGGTGGGGCCCGTGTGCGGGTGGGGTGATGACCGCCGCGCCGTCGGGTTGGCGCACCTGTAGGGCGGGCACGCCTGCCACCGCTGCCGTCGCGTGCGTCGCAGGGGGCCCGGCGAGGGTGCGGGCGAGGGTGGCGACCTGGCGGGCGAGCCCGCTGCGGCCGCGGCGGCGGGCCGGTGGGGGCGGATGCCCCGTCACACTGGCGGCAGCGGCCGGGTCGTACGGGAGGCGGCCGATCGTGGGCACACCCAGCTCCCGCTCCACATCGGCGGTCGAATAGCCGTGGCCGGTCAGCAGCAGTGCCGGGCGTGGGGTCCAGCGCGCCAGCTCCTGCAGGCGCGCTGCCGTGTGGGCGAGATCGTCTGCCTGGGTGCCGGTCACCACTACCAGCGCGTCCGCCCGGCGCGCGATCGGCTCGGCCGGTGAACCGGGATCGACGCGTCCGCAATCCGCCAGCACCACCACCGCCGGTTCGCGGGCGGCGGCGTGCAGCCTCGGCCCGTCCGGCGCGGTGGCCAGGGTGTGGAGCGCGGCGCGGGCGTGCGCGCCGCCAGGCGGGGCTACCAGCACCCGGGCGCCACCGGGCAGGGCCTGGGTGTACTCCCACACCGGCGCCGGGTCGCGGGTACGGCGCGCGGCGGCGGTGAGGCTGACCAGCCCCGGGGTGACCGGCAGGCCGAACCGCATCGCCAGATCGCCTCCGGCCGGGTCGACCTCGGCGACCAGCAGGCGGGTGCTGTCGGCGTGCGGCCACTGCAGGGCCAGCGCGACGGCCAGGGTGGTCACTCCCGGCGAGCCTTTGACCGAGCACAGCGCGATGAGCATCAGCGGTCACCGCCCGCGGGTCGCATCACCAGCGCGAGCTGCTCGGCCGGGACCTGCGCCAGCTGTGAGGCCGCGGTGTGGTCCAGGTCCAGCGACACCACGGTGGTCTGATCCGCGCCCGCGGGCGTGAGGCTCACGACCGTGGCGCGCCACGACGTACCAGGACTTTGTTCTTGCGCCGTGGTGTTCGTCGCGGTACCGGCGGTGACGACGACGGCGACAGGGGCTCCGGCGGCCAGCTCGGGCGGGAACTGTCCTGGCTGGACTCCAACCGCGACCACCGCTCGCCCGGCGGCGGGAATCGCGGCGCCGCCCACGGCGTCCGGGGTCAGCAGCGCCCCAGGCCCGAGGCTGGTCGCCATCGGCCGCCCCACCACGTCGGTCGCCTGGTCCGCCGGAATCAAGGCCGCGCCCGGCGCCGCGGAGATGTCGACACTGCGCAGGTCCGCCCGCGTCAGCACCTGCCCGACCGTGACCGGCCGGGCCAGCGCCAGCATCGGGGCCCGCTCCCCAGTGCTGGTGGTCCACCACACCGCTCCCCCGACGCACAACACGACCAGCAGCGCTCCCGCCACCAGGTGCGGCAGGCGGCGTCGACGGCCACGGCGCGAAGCTGACGACGGGGAGCCGGAACGATCCAGCCACGACGGCCGGGCTTCACCGGTCGGGCCGTGGCCATGTGCGGGAGTGTCGGTGCTGGTCACGTTCAGACCTCCAGGCATAGATCGCCCGCACCACGTATGCGCCCCGGTGGCAGAGCCACCGCCGATACGCGGTCAGGAAACAGCAACGAAAAGAACTGATTCAGTTGAAAGCGGGCGGCGAGGGGGTTACCCGGTGCCGAGGGCTTGGGACTCGGCGACCCGGAAGGAGACCGCCGTGGTGGTGGCCAGGTCCGGGAGCGTGCCCGATGCCCCGCCGCCGGACCAGGTGATGCGCCACGACACGGTCGCCGTCGCCGGGAACCGCTCGCCGGGGCTTGTGGCCGACGACCGCTGAAAGGTGTGCCCGCAATCCGGCGAGGCCGCCCGCGGGTCCCCGTGAGCGGGAAAGGGCGTGCCGGGCCCGAAGCAGGTCACGGTGCTGCCATCGCCCATGACCCAGGACACCGAGGTCGGGCTCGCCGTCGCGGTGACCGAGACCGCAGGCACCGACGCCGTCGCCGATCGCGGCTGCCACATCGCCCGGTCCAGCCACAACCACGTCGGAAGCCGCACCAGCTGCGTACCCGCTGGGCTGGAGGCGATCGCCGGATCCGGCAACCGCAGCTGCGCCCGGGCCCGCCGGGCGAGTTGTTCCGGCGACGGTGCCGCGCCCGGCACCTGGCCATCCCGAATCCATACCGGCGCCCGGTACAACGCATCATGCGTTCCTTGGCCGGAACACCGGTAGACATACCACGCGCCGCCCTGGTCCTGTGCTCGCATCGACACCGCACCGTGAGGCCGCAGGAGCGGGTGCGACACGAACCGCACGGGGGCCGAACCCGAGGGACGTGGCCGGTAGCCGGCCGTCCGCACACCGTGGGCCGGTGCCCGGTAGTCGCTGCGCACGTACGAGCAACGCGGCTGCTCGGTGTCCTCGCCGAGGATCCGGTCACCGGGCGCGGAGTGCGGGGCAGCGCCTGGTGCCGTGGGCTCACCGGGGTGCGGGACCGGTGGTGCGGGTGTGTCGCGACCGTGTTGTCCCGCTCCGAGTTCGCATCCGGCGTAGGAACTCTGGCCGCAGTCAATGTCGCCGTACCAGTCACCGGCCAGGGCGGGTTCGACGCTCGCCAGCATCGCGGCGGAGGTCAACACCGTGAGGGCGCCCAGGCCTCTGGCGGTCAACATGATCCGGTTCCTTGCACCGCGAACCGGGTCACCCGCCACGAGCCGTCAACCGCCAGCTTCACCTCGGCGTTGATCAGGTGCTTGCCCCCGGGTTGGTCGTCGGCCGGTTGCCCGTTGTCCGCGCGGTACTTCAACCAGTCGCCCGCGTCCGAGCAATCCCGAATCAAGACGATTTTGGGTTCGTTCGACGGTTCCACGGACTCAACGACCGGGCTGTTGACCGGCTTTCCCTTGCTGACCAGGCCGTTGTAGTGATCGGCGTACAGCTGGCGCGACAGCACCGACAGTGCGTCACCGGTGGCGTGGTCGGCCAGGCGGGGCGACTGCCAGT
The DNA here is from genome assembly GCF_000244955.1 of Saccharomonospora marina XMU15. Lineage (GTDB taxonomy): Bacteria > Actinomycetota > Actinomycetes > Mycobacteriales > Pseudonocardiaceae > Saccharomonospora_A > Saccharomonospora_A marina. Next base: position 5,476,209 of record NZ_CM001439.1, read on the forward strand.
CCGATGTGGTCGCCGCCTCGGCGACGTCCTGCCACATGCCGTGGTAAGCCGCCAGCGCCTGCTGCTTCGCGCTCTCGACGGGCGAGATGGGTGTCGTGCTGGGTTGGGAGGAAACTGCCGTCGTGGACGGCGCGGGGGACGTACTGCCGTTGGAAGCGCAGGCGGCCACACCCAAGGCCAGGGTCACACCGGTGATGACCAGCATCTGACGGGTGTTGCGGCGCGGATTCATCGTGTTCCCCCTGCTTGATGACAGTCGCGGACAATGGCGGACGAGCCGCGAGATCGTCATACACCGCGCGCAGGTGGTTGGGTCGAAAGCCGCGCGGGACGTGCCGCTCACGGCCTGCGGCCAGCCGCGAGATCCACACATTCGCGTGAAGGACCATGCGGTGGGCGCGCGGTGTGGCCAGCATGAAGCCATGGCCAGACCATCCGTACCCGGCCGGCTCCGGCCGCTCCTCGCCTCCGCTGCCCTGGCCCGGTGGACGAGGCCGCGGTGACCGTCGGCTGGCTGCTCGCCTACGCGGGGGCGGGCGCGGCGTACGGGGCGGCGCTGAGCGAACTCGCCCGGCGATCCGTTCCCGAAGGCGCGCATCGGGTCCTCGGCTCGTGGTGGCTGGCTGCCGCGGTGACCGGCGGCGTGCTCGCGGTGCTCGCGTGGCGGATCGGGCCGAGGTGGGAGCTGGCCCCGTACTGGCTGCTGGTGCTGCTGGGGGTGCCGCTGGCGATCATCGACTGCACTGATCGGCGCCTGCCCCGGCTGCTGGTGTACCCGCTGCTGACCGGTGTCCTGGGCACCCTGGTGGTGCTGTGTCTTGTCCGTGGCGAAGCTGCGCCGGGGATTCGCGCGGTGGCCGCGATGGCGGCCTCCAGCGGGTTGTTCTTGATGGGCGCGTTGATCGTTCCGGGTGGGATCGGTGCCGGCGATGTGCGGCTTGCCGCCGTCGCCGGTCTGGTGGCGGGCTGGTCGGGCTGGCTCGTCGTTATGGCAACGCTGCTCGTGTCGTTGGCCTGCGCGGCGCTGTTCCTCGGAGTCTTGCGGTTCGCACAGTCCCGAGGTGCGCAGAGTTCGGACACGGTGCCCTTCGGTCCGTGCCTGCTCGCCGGTGTACTGACCGCTGTCGTGGTGGCAGGCGGCTGAGGCCGTGCCGGGCTGGCCGGAGCGGGCCCACGTGGTCGGGGTCGCGGTCATCGTGATCCTCTCCGATCGGCCGAGTGGTCAAGGCCGGACGAACCGCTTCGCGTGGCCGTTGCGGTGGACACGACGAGTTCAGCGACGGGCCGCCAGGTGGTGCACGCCTCGCACCAGACGTAGCGGGGCACGGTGTCGGGATCGGCGATCAGATCGTCCAGGGTCGCGTCGTCGAGTTCGTCGAGCGAGTGAGTGTCGGCGCAAGCCAGTAGGTAGTGAGCCATGGGTGCGCGCCTTCCCTGAGTGCGGACAGCATCGGCGGGGGTAGGACCGGTGTGGCGGGCTTGCCGTCACAGGGCGCGTCGCAACGCCCGCCACACCGGTCCGGTCCGGGAGTCGGGCTCCTCCCGGACGCGCTGGAGGTCGGCAACGTGAACACCTCGAATTTCGCCGCCGCTCCAGCGGACCGTTGAATCGCTAATCGGACCCGTAGAAACCGGGGATGCAGCCGACCCCGCCGTTCCAGTAGGCATCGACCACCCTCCAGCGGATACCGCCCTGCAGATCGCTGATCCCGGGACCGACGCAGCGGGCGTGGCCGCCGCCGAGGATGTCAATGACATCGAGCATGACGGTGGATCCGGTGCCGCCGTCACAGTGGCGGTACTTGGCAAAACCGAGGTAACCGCAAGCCTCCCTGGCGGACGGTGAACTCGCCGAGTGCGCGCCAGCAGCGGCCGACGCGGTCCCGGTACCGGCGAATGAACCGCCGACGGCCAGGACGGCGAGCGCGAGCCCTGTCGCGGCGGTCCGAACGCGGTGGCGGGAAGGGTGTGTCGAAGCTGGCATTCGTGTCCTCCAAAAATAGTGGCGTCACGATGGGATATGTGTGCTGATGCGGGTCGAGTTCGAACACCCGCGAAAGTGGATCTTTACGCTCACCGGTCCATTCAGGATCTGCCAACATGTGCCGGAGATGCTTTACAGTGGGCCGATTCGCATACCTCCACTCTGGACTGTGCTGGCTTACTCGGGAACGAATCGACGAGGACAAAGTTGTCCTGTTCTTGTCCCGGTCCTGTCCCAATCCTGTCCAGATGAGAGCGATTCTCAGCAGCGTCGATCCGCATTCCTGAGCAGTAGATCGTCATCGCTGGTGGCATTCCTGGCGTATCGAGTAAGCGTTATCAGTCGGCACTTGAACAGGCCAACTTCCAGGTCCGACCAGGAAGCAGATCACCAGCGCGTCGCTTCCCCAAACGAACCGGTGGCGTTGGGAAGGAGTGTGGCGAGCTGCTTGGTCTTCAGACCACCAGGTCGTCGCTGTCCCGCAGGCGGGCGTTGAGGGTGGCGATTCGCAGGTGGATGTCGAGCGCGCGGGGATCGTGCAGGGTTTCGAGGATGGTGGCAGCCTCGCGGTAGGAATCGCGGGCGCGCTCCGGCTCGCCCAGGGCGGCGAGGGTTTCGGCGCGGGCGATCAGGGTTTCGGCTTCTCCCCAGCGTTCGCGTCCGGCGCGACGGAGCTTGAGCGCGGTGTCGAGATGGGTCAGCGCGATCCGGTGCTGCCGTTGCTGGAGCAGGAGCAGTCCGTAGTGGTGGTGGGCGAGGCTGAGCACGGGTGGGGAGGGCACTTTCTGGGCGTGGTTGAGAGCTTGCATTGCTGCCCGGGTCGCCGATGCGGTGTCGCCGGATGCGTGGTGCAGGCGGGCCAGAACGGCGCGGGTGAATGCGAGACCGAAGTCGAAGGTTTGTGCGGCGAAGAGTGTGTCGGCCATGGCGAAGCAGTCTTGGGCTTCCTGATGCAGGGCCTGCGCGAGGTAGGCCGCGCCGAGGGAGAAGGCAGTCCAACCCCGTTCGCGGTCGGTGTGGCCGAGTTCGGTGCGTAGCCGCAGTGCCTCGCGAAGGTTGGTCACGGCCTCGTCGGTACGTCCGAGTTCGTGTTGGGCCCAGCCCAGGCTGTGCAGGCACCAGGCGATACCCCGCTGGCTGTCGAGCCTGCGGGCGGCGGCGAGGCTTTCGGTCGCCGCGGTCAGCCAGGTTCCCCAGTTCTTGGTCAGGTAGAAGTACGGCAGGAACAGCGTCGGCAGCAGCCACACCGCGTCGCCCGCAGCACGGCTACGGACGTGGCGGGCGATGTCGATCGCTGTCTGGACCTCGTCCTCGCACCAGGCGACCGCGCCGTCGTAGCCGCTGTCGGTGAACTTCAGCGGTTCGATGTCACCACCGTCTTCCGGGGCCAGCGCAGGCCCTGACCAATGCGGAGCCAGCGCGTTGCTGGCATTCCAGGCGGTCGCGATGTACCAGCGCAGCACACGATCGTGCGCACGCTCCACTTCGGATGGCGGCTCCTCGTCGATGGCCCGCTGGGAGGCGTAGGCGCGCAGCAGGTGGTTCATGCGCATCCGGCCCGCCTGGGCGTTATCGAGAAGGTGCGCGTGGCGCAGCACGCCGAGCGTGTCCCGTGCGGCGGCAACGTTCAAACCGGTAAGCGCGGCCGTGGACTCGGCGCTGGCGAGATGGGCAGGGCTGACACCCAGCAGTCGGAACACCCGTCGCTCCTGTGGCGGCAGGGCGAGGTAGGACACGTCGAGCACGCTATGGATGTTGGTCGTGGGATCCGACGAGCTGAACAGATTCAGCCGGCCTTCCGTGGTGGCCAGCCTGTCGGCGAGTTCGCTCAGCGAGCCGTGGCGACGCTCGCGGATGTGCTCGGCCGCGATCAACACGGCCGCAGGCAGGCGCCCGCATCGGCGCACCATGGCCTCGGCGGCGGCCTGATCCGCGTTCACCCGGGCGTCGCCGAGTCGTCGGCGCAACAACGTGAGCGCCTCATCCGGGCTCAGCGGGGCCAGTTCGAGGTGCAGGCCGCCGCTGCGCAGCAGCAAGGTTGATTGGTGCTCGCGGCTGGTGATAACCACGGCACTGCCCGCGCCGGGCAGCAGGTGTTGGATCTGTTCGTAGCCTGCGACGTTGTCGAGCACAACCAGGGCGGGCCGCTGCGCGAGCAGCGACCGGTACCGCGCGGCGCGATCGGCGAGGGTGCCGCGCAGAGCCTCGCTCCCGGCGCCGAGGGCTCGCAGGAACGCATCCAGCACCTCACCGGGATCAGCGGGCACGCCGGGGGCCAGACCACGCATGTCGGCATACAAGCACCCGCCGTCGAAACGCCGCTCCACCCGAGCAGTCCATCGCAGCGCCAGCTCAGTCTTGCCGACCCAGAAACCGCCCTCGATCACGACGGTCAGTGCGACGCCGGGCTGGTCATGTGCGATCAACGCGTCGTCCAGCTGGCGCAGGTAGTCCTCGCGCCCGACGAACTCGGCCGCCGCGGGCGGCAGCTGCCTCGGCCGCGGTGGTGCGACTCGGTCGGCGTCCTGGAACAGCGCGATCCGCTCCAGCTCCCCATCGGCGTCCAGCACCTTGTCGATCTTGCTGACCACGGCAGGCAGCAACCGGCGCCGCCCGTGCATCATCTTGGACAGGTAGCTCGGGCTGTAGTTCGCCTTCGCCGCCACGTCCTCCAATGTCATACCTCTCTCCCGCAGCAAGCGATGCACCGCCGCAGCGAAACAGTTGATCGACCTCATGCTCCTCCCCCCGAGAAGATCAGCCTCCCCAGCACGCCGGTGAAGAAGCGTCACGGGCACCTGCCCGTTCTCCTTGGCTACGGCGAACATCGGGCCTGGCTGTGTGTGGCACGGGCCGGATCTCCGCCCAGACCGTTCCCCAAAGCCGCTGTGTCCGATATAGTTGACTATGGAGATCGAGCGTAAGGTGAACCGATCCGGGTGTCAATTATTTCGGACTGCTTGACCCCAATAGTCTGATAGAGCTGAACCCCGACAAGGGAAGGTGTGGGAGCAGTTGGCCACGTCGGAACAGCGAGCTGGCGACACGTTCGCCATGAAGTTCGACCGCCTCTTCAGCAGCGTGAAACGCGAGGACGGCACGCAATACTCGAAGGCGGAGGTCGCCGAGAAAATCGGGGTATCGAAGGGCTACATCTACGACTTGCTCAAAGGCAAGTCCGAGCCCAGCCATGGACTCGTGGTGAAGATCGCCGCGTTCTTCGGTGTCGAGTTGGAGTTCTTCAACGACTCCGCGAGAGGCCGGGAGCTGAACCGGCAGCACGAGCTGCTCGCGAAGTTGGGGGACAACAACGTGCGGCGGATCGCCGCTCGCGCGAGTCAGCTTTCCCCGGACAAGCTACGTAGCGTGATGGAGTACATCGACTTCCAGGCTCACCGGGATACCGACGACTCGTCCGGGTGAACCGTGTGGTCCGGCGTCGCTGTGGCGTGGACAAGGATTCTCGGAATTGCCGATGATTGCTTATCGACATCAACCAGGGGAGTCGGTCGGTAGTGCAACGTGGGCAGCAGGGGACGATCGCGACCGAAGGCGCGGAGCTCTACTACGAGTCGTGTGGCGAAGGTCCTCCGGTGCTGATCATTCAAGGCGGTGTGGGCGAGGCGGGCGCGACCGCGCAACTCGCCGAAACACTCGCACAGCATTATCGGGTGATCTCCTACGATCGCCGTGGCCTGTCGCGAAGCCCCGCCTCCGTCGAGGCGCCACCGATCGCGATGTCACTGCACGCCGCCGACGCGGCGGCACTGTTGACGGCGGTGTGCCGGGAACCGGCCCGCGTGGTCGGCGCCAGTATCGGTGCGCTGATCGGGCTTCATCTGGCAGTGCAGCATCCCGGGCTCGTCGCAACGTTGGTCGCGCACGAGCCTCCGATGAGCGCCGTGGTCCACGATCCGGCACAGGAGGCGGCGCTGGACCGGGTGGCCGACCTGGCTCGCCAGGACGTCCGGGCAGCTATTCGGCACATGGCGTCCCTCACCGGTAACGGCCAGGCGGTCGCCGAGGAGGGAGCTCGCCCGGCCCCGCCGATAGGCGACATCGATACCACCCTCAGCCACTTCTTTCACCATGACTTTCCCGCGGTGCGAGCAGCGACCTTGGATGCCGCCCAGATCGCGGCCGTGGCAGGCTCGACCACGATCATCCCCACCGGTGGCACGGCGTCCCGTGGCCAGTGGGAGTACCGGTGCGCCGCCCACCTCGCACACGAACTGGGCCGCACCCTGATCGAACTCCCCGGAGGACACAACGGACTGATCAGTCACCCATGGGCTACCGCCGCTGAGCTCAGACGTCTGTTCACACAGGCAGAATCGTCATGAAAGGCGAGGTCGGGGCCAGAGGGTGGCGTAACGACCTCCAACTGCGCCGCGGAGTGAGGAGACTCCTGCGGGAGCTTCGCATCGACACACCGCTCGATGTGCGGGTGCTCTGCGACCGGCTGGCTGAGCATCGACGTCGTCCCATCAAGCTCATCCCCTACCCGTTGCCGGCACCCGGCGTGTTCGGCCTGTGGATCGCTACCGTGGACGCCGACTACATCCTGTATCAGAAGGACACCACCACAGCCCACCAAGAACACATCATTCTGCACGAGATCGGCCACATCATCAGCGGCCACGGCAGCGACGAGAACGACAACGACGTATGGAGCGCGATCTTCCCCGACATTCCACCCGAGACAGTGCGACGCGCCCTCCGCCGAGACAGTTACGGTCCCGTACACGAACGCGAAGCCGAGATGGTGGCAACGGTCATCAAGGAGTGGGCGACCCTCCTTGAGGCGCTGCGGATCTCCCCGGACCGCAAAACCGCTACTGCCCGGCGACTCCAAGGCGCCTTCGACGACCATCAAGGATGGCTCTGATGGTCGTGGCGAGCGTCGTCATGTGGGCCGCCTCGGCGATCGCCGTGATATGGAAGACCTCTCAACTCCTCCGCGCTCCGCACGAGAAGGACCTGCGTGTGGTCACCACCTGCGTCGCCCTGGTGTTCCTCGCACTGTCGGCGCAGCTCGCCTTCAGCCTCGCCCGATCGCCGGAGTACTTCCCGAGCCAGTTCCCGAAACTGATTCAGAATGTGATCCTCACGTTCTTCTTCGCACTGCTGATCGTGCTGCTGCAATCGGCTGTGTCCCCGTCGATGGTGAGCTCCCGAGGACCCCTTGAGGTCGCGCTCGCGCTGCTGACCAGCGCCGGGCTCATCGCCACCTTCGCCGCGACCAACCCCGCCATTCGCGGTGCCAGCTACGAAGGCACCCACGACAACGACCCGGCAGTGCTGACGTTCTACTTGATCGGCAACGTCTACCTGGCCTACGCGACAGCGCGCGGCGCCTACCTCGCCTGGAGCGCAGCCAGCCACACCCGCTCCCGCGCCCAGCTGAGCCTGCGTGTGGCCGCCGCCGGGCTCGTGGTGTGCTGCGTTGGAACACACCTGCCACGCTCGATCTCTACCTCCGGACGCCTCACACTGGGAACAGACCCACTGCCGGGCACAGGAACATGGACAACCCCGCTCCTGGCGACCGGCATCGGTGTCTTCTTCATCGGGGTCGGCTATCCCGGCATACGAACAGGCATCGTGAAAACACGCTTGTGGTTCGAGGTACGCTGCCGCTACCGGCAACTACGGCCCCTGTGGACGGCAGTATGTGACCGGTTTCCCAACATCGCACTATTCCCACCGACACACCCGATCCGCGAGGCCTTCCACATCCGCCAGATGAGACTGCGCTACTACCGACGAGTTATCGAATGCCGCGACGGCCTGGTCTGCCTCAGCCCCTACATCACCGAGCCAGCCGACGCCACCAAGACCCCAACTCGGCAAGCAGAACTGGTCCGGGACGCCCTCGACCGTAGCGCCCAGGCAACGCAAGTATCACCGGTCTCCGTGATCGCCGCCCCGGCAGCCGACGGAATGGACGCCGACACACAAGAACTGCTCGCACTGTCCCGCGCACTCGATCGCCAACGCCGTATGCGTCAACGGCATCGATCGTCGCGCCCGCCTGGGTCTTCAGCCGCATCCACGTGAGGCAGCACTGGTTCGACCATAGGGACCCACCAATCGCGGAACCCGGATACTCGCTGCGGGACAGCGTTGGCTTCGGGCTTGTTCAAGTCTTGGAGGACCTGCTCGAAGAGCACCGTCGGCTCTGAACCTTCCGTGGTATCGCGTGTCATTTGCGAGTTTCCGCAGTGGGTGTCGGCTTCCGCGCTTCGAATACTGGCCGAGGACAACTCTTGCGGTGGCCTTCGGTTCTCGTCGAATGCAGATCACTGCTCTCGCGCGCTCGGTGACGGCGCCATTGCCTGCGGGGGCGGTAGCTTGGACTCTGGGCTGACGGTTTCGGGTCATACCTGTGAGGAATGTGCGTTGCGGCGCCCATGTCAGGCCACCTCTCGCAGGGGCACTTCACCCGTGTCCGTAGGGTCAACCAGCCGAGGTGGTGTCGGCTTGGGCGTGTGGTGGCGAACGTGGCGACCGTGTGCTTCGTGATCCTGGACCGTCGAGGTCAACGTCACCTGAACCCGCTCGGTAGCGTCCGCGCGTGTTTCGGATTCCGCTGAGTGTGGTGTGGCAGCGGGTCCCGGATGTCGCCGAGGCTCTGGCTGAGCATCTGAATTAGCCAGTCGCGCATGGATTTCGATCGCTTCGCGAAGCGCCCCGCGCAGGCGCCCCGTAGCAAGCGGATCGAATACCGCTTTCCCTGCCCCGTTGAACGTCAGCTGGGGACCGCGTTCGCCCACTGACACCCGGACATGCCCCCGCCGCCCGTCCTCGTCTCGGCATGGCACCGTCCATGCTTGCGGATTCGGTTGCCATCGTAGCCGTGCGAGCAGGGCCAGTACTCCATGGCGTCGTTGTCGGCTTCCTAGCCTCATCGCCGCTCCTAAGTGCGTTTGACGTGCCTATTCGGGAGGTCTCCACCTCCGCTCCGCAGCCTAGCAGCTCGGCAATGTGCAAGGGCGGCGAATACATGGTCTAGATAATGTCGAACTTACTCTGATAATTATCAGAGCCATATCAACCAGATGGGTGTTGTTATCGGCTGGTGGCGTACTCTGCGAAAAGATGTGCGGAGTCAGCCCGCGAGCATTGGAGAGGTCAGAATGGCGACGCGGCCGGTGTCGAGCACGCTGCAGGCGTGGGAGCTGGGCATTCGGTTGCGGCAGGCTCGAAGGGATCTGGGGCTCACTGCCACCTCGGTAGCCAAGTCAGTCGGGATCGCCCCATCCAACTTCTCCGCGATAGAAGCGGGGAAGCGGCGTATCACCGCGAGCAAGCTTACCCAGTTGGCAGAGATCTACGAACTCACTGAGGCAGAACGCGACCTGCTGCAAACCCTGCGCGGCAATGCCGAACAGCGCAACTGGTGGCACGACTACAGCGAGCTCTATAGCGAAGAGTTCCTGCGATTCCTGGGCATCGAGGCCGGCGCCAGCGGGGTTCGCGTGTGGTCCCCCATTGCGGTTCCTGGACTGCTGCAAACGAGCGAGTACGCCCGCGCGACGATTCGTGCCGGGAGCCCCTACATCAAACCCGTGGACGTCGGGCCTCGGTTGGAGACCCGCCTGGCTCGTCAGGCCCTTCTCGAGGACGAACCACGCTTGCGTATGGACGTACTGCTGGGTGAGGCAGCGCTGCGCCAGAAGGTCGGCGGCCCCGCGCTGGGTCGCCAGCTTGACCGCCTCATCGAGGTTTGCAGCCGCGCCGACAGCACTGTGGACCTCCATGTCGTACCCTTCGCTGCCGATGCGCATCCGTTGATCGGTGGACCGCTGACGATGCTCAGCTTCGACAACGTGCTGCTACCTGATCTGGTTTGGCAGGAGACCGCCATCACGGGGAATCTCATCGACAAACCGCAGGTCATCCGCGAGTGCTCAGCGAGTTTTGATGAAGTGTTCGAGTCAGTCGCACTCGATACTGCTCGGTCACTTGAGCTTGTCCAGCAGATCCGTAGTGAGTTGGGGGCCACATCATGAACTCTCACCCAGAGACTCCAGGTAGCGCCGTATGGGTGTACACGGACTGGTTCAAATCACGCTTCAGCCCGTCACAGGAAACGTGCGTGGAAGTCCGCTTCGACGGGCCTTTGGTCCATCTGCGCGACAGCAAGGATCTTGAGATTGGGCCCGTGATCAGCATCTCGGTGACTGAGTGGCAGGGCTTTGTCGACGAGGTTTTGGGGGTCGCAGCGGCTGGTAGTAACCATGCCGTGCGGATCGAGCACCTTGATGACGGAGCCGTCCGGCTTCGAGCGATCCGGGGCGGCGTGGCCCTGACCTACACCTCGAGCGAATGGGCCGCGTTCACCGCGGGAGCCCGGCATGGCCAGTTCACCGTCGTGGCTGCCGGGTAGCTCGGGCTGGACGCGGTTGCCGGATCCGCGTGCCTTGGTCGGTGCCGTCTTTCATTGGTTGAGGCCGATGGTGGCTATCCGCTTGTCCACCGCACGTTGGTGGGTCGTTCGGTGGTGTGTAGGAATTCCACGAGCGCTGTGGTGAATTGATCAAGTGGCAAGCCTGACCCTGCGGGGAAGTCTTCATCGTCGAACTCGCATCCAGCGGAATCCGGGTCACCGACCGGGAATGCCTTGGTGTTGTCCTGGTCCTGGTGGCTGAGGTAGCCGAAGCCGTCCACCACTGCGGCGAAGACGTCATGATCTGTGAAGCCCTGTTCCGCATCCGCGAGTGGCCGGTCGTTGTGGATCACGCGGATGGAGTCGGCGTACGGGTCCGCGGCGGCGACTCTGGCGGCGAACGCCGCGACGTCTTGTGGTGTCCGCAGGGTCGTGTTCTTGCCTTCATAGGCGCCGTCCGGATGGGTCACGGCCCAGCCTGCGGTGATGCTCATTTCTCCGCCTCTTGCCCGACGTACTTCCTGCCCGTCGGGTTTGATCCGTCCTTGACGATCAGTGTCCATCCTGGCGGCAGGAACCGAGGTAGTTGCTTGTCGCACGTCTCCATCTACTGCTGATCCTTTGGAGTAGTTCCGCATACCGGCCTGTTGATCTCGATCTCGGCATACTCGATGCCCTGATCGATCATCCGCGAGACAAACTGCGTCTCGACATGGCGGGCGATGGAGGGTTCCGCGTTCGGGATACCTTTCGCAAGTCCCAGTGCCACCCCCCGTGCGCGGGTCGCCTCGTAGTACTCACCGCCCTTTCCGCTCTCCAGCACCACGGCGTTACCGTCGCTGTCGCACCATCGCCCGTGCGTTTTGCCTGGACGTGGGGGACGAGGCGGGGCCGAGCGTGCCCTTCCACCTGGTTGGGTAGGCACCGAGTCGGTCGTGGCGCCCACTGTCCTTGCCGCTGGGTTCGCCCCGATGCCGCTGGCGTAACTTCTGATTCGCTCAGCACAGCGGTCCAGTATCGCTGGTATCTGGATGAGTTCCTCGCGGCTCGCGTCATGGGCCGTCAGGCTCTGTAGCGCCTCGACATCGTTGGTCCCCCGCAGCAACGCGAACCCAGCGCCGGCCTCATCCTGGGCGACCAGTGCGGTGTTGACATGCCCCCTCGCTTCGGCGAGCTTGCCCAGCACCGTGCCAAGGGCCTCCCGTACCTCTTCCACGGCAGACATGGGTTGAGCATGCCTGATCCCCCCAACACCCAATCGCTCTATGGCTGCAACGCTGTGGAACGAACGCGGAGGAGAGCACGGCGGCCCAGCGAATGCGAGGCCCTTCGCACTCGACCTATCGCCCGCACGCACTGCGCTGAGGCTGACACCGTCCGCAACCAGCCCGACAACCTCGACCCGATGCTGCTTCACGAGCCGAACGCTGGGGTCGCACTCATAGGACGCCGACACCCGTTCCGGGACAATACGATCGGTACGGGAGATATCGCTCTCTGCGCAGGGACAGGCTGCGCCTTCCGGCAGCGCTTCAGACCAGGAACGATCTGAATTTCGCCAGTCTTCGCAGGTGCGGTGGCGAAGGTTCCGGAACCAGCATGGCCACCCGGCCGCGGGGCCAGCGACGCCAGGACAGCCAGGCCGCCACCTCCCGGGAGTCCAAGACCCAGCCAAGCTCGCTGAACGAGCGCGCCCAGGGGTTGCCAGACGCCCCATGGCGTCCCGCTAAACTGTGTATGGGCCGCTAGCTCAGTTGGTAGAGCAAGGGACTTTTAATCCCTGGGTCCAGGGTTCGAGCCCCTGGCGGCCCACCGATTTAGTCTTGTGCGAACCACTTCGTTCGGGGCTGTTTCCGCTGGTAGAGACGGTGTGGTCCTGTCGTTGTCGCGGGGTTGGGGGATGCGGAAGACCGGGTTGAGCCGGTCGGGTCCGGTGATGGTGACCATGATCGACCACCCTTCAAGGGGGCCAGGAAACTCCCGCATTACTGGAGGTCGATTTTTCGGCCGATTTTGGACATCGACCCGGCCACCCGAGTCCGGACGGTCACCCAGGACTCCAGGTATCGATGTTCAGGGGATGGCGTGCCAGCGGGCTGACCGGTCGCCGGTGCGCAGCGACCGGATGCGGTGGTGTAGTTCGGCGGCGGCGGCCGGTTTGTTGGGGGCCAGTCGAGGATGTTGTAGCCGTAGGCGGTCAGGAATCGCCGCCGGTCGGTTTCGGGTTCGTGGAAGTGGTCGGGGATGCCGGTGAGCAGGTCCAGTTCGCGGGGGCAGAGGCAGGTGCCGCAGCGGCACCGCCAGATCAACAAGCGACGGCGCCGCCGGGGTGGTGGGCCGGTGGGGCCAGAAGGTGGCGACCGCGTCGGCGGCGATGATCGGTTGCTCGCCGGACGCCGGGGCCTGGCTTACGCGCCATCACCAGTCACCTCCGCGGCCAGCATCACGCGCGAACCCCGCCAGGCCAAACCGACCCGCCGATTACATCCCCACATCAAGTAGACGAGGCACTAGTTTTCGGATTCGGCGGAGCCGTCGGGAGCGTTTGGGCTTTCGGTTGGTTCGTGGCCGAGGAGCTGCAAACAGCGAGTTCCGAGTCTCGTGATGCCATGTGCGTCAGTGTTCGCCACGCCGTCCCAGGTCCCGTCGCCCAACGTTCGCAATGCGCCGTGGCGAACGAGCGCGGCCAGCACCCCGTCGAGAAAGCCGTCGTAGTCCGATAGCGCCAGCGCGAGATGGGTCCGTTCCCAACCGCGGTGTCCGCCAGGGTTGGACCACATCGCTTTCGGGGGCTCCGGTTGCTCAGCGATCAGTTTCAGCACCACGACGTGTGGTGCTTCCAGGTCGTTCACCATCGAGGCCAGCAGCCTCGCTTCGTCAAGGTGGCTGTCGCTGCGCAGGCCATCGGCGAGGATCTGGCCGAGGGCCTGGATCTTGTCCTCCATCGAGGTCCTCGCCGCTGCTTCCAAGACCTGGGCGAGCAGTTCGAGGTGAGCGTCATGACCAGCTGCCCGCTCCACCAGGATGTCGAGGCCCACGTCCAAGAGGTCGGCGGCGTGTTCGAGCGACCGCGCTGCGCGGTCTCCGCGGCGCTCTCCTGCTCGCGTCCACACCTGTTGCAGATACTTGAGCACTGGTGCGCTGCCGCCGACCAGCGTCGCCCCGACGGGGTTCGCACCAAGGGCGACACTCGCCAACGTGGCGAGCGCTCCGAGTGCAGCGTCTTGACCTGCTCCCGAAACCGCCTTGCCCGATTTGTCACGCTTCATCATCGTCGCTCCTGCTCAGATGCTGTTGTCGGTCCGTCGAGGTACGGTCTCGATCATCGGCAGACACAGGGTGGAGGGGCTACTCGGCGGTGTCGGTCCAGGAAACGGTGGCAGCGGTCAACCTGGCTGTGGAGAAGGCCGCAGCGGCTGGCGCGCGCCTTCAGCAGGCGGGGCAGGCAGCCGAGGAAGCTGCCCTGGCCCTGGCCCAGGCCGCGGAGGGCAGTTCGGACCAGGAGTTGGGTCAGGCTGTGGGCGCACTGGCGCAGATTGTCCAGGACATTGGCAGCATCGGCCAGCTGGTGGCTAGGGCGTCGGGCGGGCTGCCGGCGTACGTGACGTCCTTGACCGGCGACCAGGGCCAGGACGAAGACGGCGGCCAGTCGTCGGGCCGGTCCGCGCCGTCCGGCAAGAAGGACGACGAGCCGGACGACCCGGTGGAGAAGGCGCGGCGCGAGCTGCCCGAGCGCGGGACCGGCCGTGGGGTGAAGACGCAGGGCCGCTGGTTTGCACCTGGTAAAACTATGTCGGCCGTAACCAGCGGCCGGGACGGCTGGACGGACCGGGTGAACCAGGTGGTGAAGGAGGCGGGGTGTCCATATGTGCCGCTGACCGCCGCCGCCGACGTGGAATTGAAAATCGCGGCCGAGATGCGCGATACCGGGATCACGAATGCCACGGTGGTTGTCAACAACCAGCCGTGCACGGGTCGAATGAGTTGTGACGGCTTGCTGGGCGTGGTGCTGCCGGAGGGCAGCACGTTGACGGTTTACGGGACCGGCGGCTTCAAGAAGGTTTACAAGGGAGGGCAGCGGTGGTGACGTTCGATGCGTACTTCGACCCGGAACACCGGGAGCCGGTCGCGTTGAGCACGTCGGCTCAGGTCGATGAGCTGCTGAACCAGATGGTGGCCGAAGCGGAGTCTCCGGAGGTCGAGGTGGGCTTGGTTGCCCAGTTGGAGCGGAAGGACGACGACGGCTGGTCGGTTCTTCAGTTCGGGGTGCGCGCGGCTGCCACGATGTGCGGGTTTGTCGGGTACATGGCCAAGGGCGAGCCGAGCACTATCAGCGACAACGGTGGGACGTCGCCAGAACCGGTGGCGTACGACTACCAGACCCATGAACGCGAGGTGCCGACCAACGCGGAGATCACGTGGCCGACTGTGCGCCAGGCGGTCCACGACTACGTGGCGTCGGGCGGTGCCCGGCCTGACGGAGTGCGCTGGCGGGAGGTCACCTACTAGATGTACCCGGTGCTCCAGTCGCCATACGGGTCACCTCAAGAGATCCTTGCGCTCAGACAGGGCCGGATGAAGTCTTTTTCGTAAGCCCATCTGCGCACGCTGAGGTACGGGCGGAGCCGACCCGCGAACTCGTGGGGATCCGCGCCCAGCGCGACGCCCGCTGCCTTTCCCTGCTGCGCGCCGATCACCAGCACGGCGTAGCCCTTGAAGTGCCGTGTTGCGTCCCTCGGGGCCTGCCCGTTCGCGCAGGCCAGGAGAAACTTGGCGACCTTCACCAGGCCCGGGTTCAAGGCGATGTCCACGGTCCTCTTGGCTTCGAGATAGCTCGAGTCTGCCGTATCACCATTCGCAACTACGTGATCCAGAACGGACCGCAGAATGCGCTCGCCCAGCGGCACGACAGTCGTCGGGGAGTGCCGCGGCCCGCGTTAGCGCCAGGTGGCGAGTGACCAGGGGCCGTCGATCCACAGCTGTATTTCGGCGATCGCCGGCGAGGCGCCACTGCTGCTCGGCGACCTCAACGTGCTCGAACCCAGCCACACCCCGGCGCACCGCGGCCAGTTCGCGCCGTTCGAGTACGCCTTCTACACCGGTTTGACTGACCGGCACGGCCTGCTCGACCTGTTCCGGCACCTACACCCCGACCGGGTCGAGCACAGCTGGGCCCGCCGCGCGGACCTGGGCTACCGCTACGACCACGCCCACGGCTCGGCCGCCCTGGCCGAGCGGCTCACCTCATGCGAGTACGTCCACGAGACCAGGGAAATCACGGCGGACGGCAACTGGCTCACCGACCATTCCGGACTCGCCGTGCGCCTTTCGCTGACCGCCACTACTGCGCTGCTAACGTCGGACCCCGCCACGGCGGCCACACCTGCCGAGCCGGAGCCCACCCTGTTCTAACCCACCACCGGCCGGGTTCGCGGTCGGCTGCCGGAGCACATATCCGTCAGCCGAGACCGCGAGGACCAGCCGCAGCATGACCGCCTCGACCAGCACCGCCGCTCCGGTTCGGCGTTCCCTGCCTGTTTGACCTGCTGCCCCAGAGCACGCGGACCTTCTCCTTGAGCCGGTCTCGCGGGTCCGTCTCAGCTCGGCGCGGGTCAACTCCAGATCGACCGCGAGGCTCGCGGCGCTGGCCGTGATACCCGACTGGCGCTCGCGCTGCTGGGTGCCTTTGTACAGAGCCGCTGCCACCGATGCGGCGGTGTGCTCGACACCGCCGCCGGGCGCGGTCCGATACGGCGTCTACCCTGGCCTAATCCGCTTGATTGACACCAACCGGCCGAGATCTTCGATCAGATCGCCCGTGTTACACGCCGTCCCACGGCCACCGTCACCTTGGACCGTACTGTCACGCTGCCAGCCCCCCGCCACAGCATGCGTCTCAGTCTGACGACGCGTTTGCTCGGGTTCCGTTGCCGTTCGAGACGTAGCGGGGTGCCATTGCCTCCATCTGCTCGATCACGAGCCTGATGGCTTCGGGCTGCCTGTCCGGCGGGTACTTGTACTTCACGAGCAGGCGTTTGATCGAGGATCGGAGCTTGGCCCGGACATCGTCTCGCACCGTCCAGTCGGTCTTGACGTCGCGTCGCATCACCGCCACCAGTTCGCGTGCGATCTGGGCGAGCACGTCGTCGCCTTGGAGTTCAACGGCGGACTCGTTGGTGCTGACCGCGTCGTAGAACGCCAACTCGTCGTGGGACAGGGGCGGATCGAAGCGCTGGCCCCGGTTGCCCTCCGCGGCGACTTCCTTGGCCAGTTCGATGAGCTCGGCGATCACCTCGGCCGAGGTGAGCTGCTGGTTGGTGTACTTGCGCATCAGCTCGGCGATTCGCTCGGAGAACGCCCGCTGACGCACGAGGTTGTGCCGCGTGACGTGATCCGACTCCTCAACCAGCAGCGCGCGCAACGCTTCGATGGCGAGGTGCGGGTTCGACGCCGATTGGGCCTTGAGCTGGAACTCTGGCCCCAGGTCGGACAGTGACGGCTTCGGCAAGCCAGCAGCGTCGTAGATGTCGATGATCTCACCGGACGCGGTTGAGGTGGCCACCAGCGCGGAGAGCATCCGCTGGATCTCCTCCGGCACGGGCTTGCCCTCGGCCTGCCGCTGTTGGGCGTCGAACTTGCCCATCCACACGCGGACTTCTTCGTAGAACCTCGCCGTGACGCGGAGGTGTTCGAGGGTCTGGTTGCCTGCGCACAGCGCCCACGCACGGGCCAGTTGGTTAGCCAGCTTGCGGAAGCGGTCGCCGAGCGTTTCCTCGCCTTCCGGCACCTGGTTGCCGGGAGTGGTGGGTGAGCGCAGGTAGTTGGTGAGCCCGTAGGCGGCCTTGACCCAGCTCTTCGGGCCGCCATCCAGCTTCGCCCGCCACGGGTACCCGGCACACAGCTCGTCGAGGGAGGCGATGAGCGTGGTGGTGAGGTCGACAGCCTCGTCAAGGTGCTTGCCGACCGGTTTCTTAGCCCGGTCCGTGTCGGTGTATTCGGTGAGCGCCCTGCTCAAGTTGTCCGCCAGCGGCGCGTAGGCGACGAGCAAGCCGTCCGGCTTGCCGTGGAAGGTGCGGTTCACCCGCGCCAGGGTCTGCATCAGCAGCGCGCCCTTGAGCGGGCGGTCAAGGTACAGCGTGTGCAGCGGTGGCGCGTCGAAGCCGGTCAGCATCATGTCCTTGACGATGACGATCTGGAGCTCGTCATCGGCGTCGCGGAGCCGCTTCTGGATGACCTTGTTCTGCCCGTCACGCCGGACGTGCTTGGCCACCGGCATGACGTCCTGAGCCGAGCCAGAGTAGACGACCTTGACCAGGCCCTTGTCGACGGCGTCGTTGTGCCAGTCCGGCTTGATTTTGATGATCTCGTCGTAGAGGTGGGCGCAGATCTCTCGGGTCGCGCCGACGATGAACGCCTTGCCGGGAGAGCCGATGAACTTGCGCATCTGCTCCGAGCGGGTCTCCCAGTGCTGGACGATGTCGGCAGCCAATGCCTCCAACCGCGCGGGAGCCCCGTACACAGCGTTGATCACGGCGACGGACTTCTCGATCTTGGCGCGTTCCACCTCATCAAGCCCAAGAGTGGCCTCATCCGCAGCCCGGTCGAGGTCCTCCTCACTGACGTCCTTGGTCAACCCGACCTTGATCAGACGCGGTTCGAAGTAGACCGGGACGGTGGCACCGTCATCGACCGCGCGGGTGAGGTCGTAAATGTCGATGTAATCACCGAACACCTCTCTGGTGTTGCGGTCCTCGAAGGAGATCGGTGTCCCGGTGAACGCGATCAGCGCGGCGTTAGGCAGGGCATCCTTGAGGTGGCGGGCGTAGCCGTCGAGATCGTCGTAGTGGCTACGGTGGGCCTCGTCGGCGATGACGATGATGTTCCGGCGGTCCGACAGCAGCGGATGATCCAGCCCGGCGTCCTTCTCGGCCTTGCTGAGACCGAACTTCTGTAGCGTAGTGAAATAGATGCCGCCCGTTGCCCGGTTGGCCAGCTCCTCACGCAGTTGCGCACGGGTCGTCACTTTGGTTGGGGACTCGCTCAGCAGACGGGATCGGTTGAACGCTTCGTACAGCTGCCCGTCCAGCTCCTTGCGGTCGGTCACGACGATGATGGTCGGGTTCTTGAGCTTCGGCTGTGCCGCCACCAGATGGGCGTACAGTTCCATCTCCATCGACTTGCCCGACCCCTGGGTGTGCCACACGACCCCGGCCTTGCCATTGCTCTCCACAGCGGCGACCGTCGACCCAACTGCTTTGGTGACCGCGAAGTACTGGTGCGGCTTGGCGATCCGCTTCGCGTACCCCTCGGCCCCGCCGTCGAACGCGGTGAAGTTCCGTTGCAACTGGAGGAACCGCTCCGGGTTGAACACGCCCTCGATCAGGAACTCAAGCTCAGTGCCGAGGTGCACGTCATCGAGCGGCTCGCCGAGCTTCACCGGCTTGCCGTCGTCATCGACATTCCACGGCGAGTAGTGGTTCAACGGCGTGAAGGGCGTGCCGTACCGGGCGGTGATGCCGTCGCTGATCACGGTCACCACCGCGAACCGGAATGCCATCGGGAATTCACGTAGGTAGGTCGCCAACTGGGCATGCGCGGCGTCGAGATCGGCCTTGGCCGCGCCTGCCTGCTTCAGCTCGAAGATCGCGACCGGCATGCCGTTCAGGTAGAGCACCACATCGAAGCGGCGCTCGATCTCAGCCGTGCGGACGGTGACCTGGTTGACCGCGAGCAGTTCGTTGTCGCCGACCTGGTGACTGACAAGGCGAATCGTCGGGTTCTGCTCGACACCGTCGGCGTCGATGTAGCTGATCCCGCGGTAGCCCTGAACACAGATCTGGTGCAGCCGGTAGTTCTCAGCGATCGCGTCCTGCGAGGTCGGCTGGACAATCTCCGCCAGCGCCTGCTCCAGATACTCCGCCGGCACCTGCGGGTTCAACTCCCGCATCTTGGCCAGCATCCGCCCTGGAAGCACGATGTCATCCCACGACGCCCGACCATTCTCTGCACCCGGCGCGATCGCGGTCCCTGGGAGTGCCTGCCACTCCTGCTCAGCGAGCGCCTCCAGCGCGACATACTCCCAGTCCGCCTCACTGAACCCCGGCTGCCCCACCATTACACAACCCCCTCCACGATTTCCTCAGCTTCGCGCACACGGACCTTCCCGGACATCAGCAAGGGCAGTAGCTCGTCGCGCGCGGTGGCAAGAGCACGAGTCTCGTCTACGGCGGCTTTGACGCGGCCCATGAGTGCATCAGAGAGCTCTGAAAACCGAGCCAAGTCGCGCTCACTCGGTCGTCGTACCTGGAAGCTCACGATGTCGCCAGCAGAGAGTCGCTGACGTCCCGATGTCCCGACCATGCGTTTGATTGCAAATTCACGGAAAGTTGCATCTGTTGCCAAAAAATAAGGAAAAACCGTAGGAATTCCCTTGCGTGGCCGCATTACGATAAACTCTGTTGACCCGAGACCAACCTCATCGCCCATGAGAAAGTCAACGTAACCCACCTTCCCGTTCTCCAGGCACGGCGTAATGCGCGCCAGCAGGGTGTCGCCGTTCTGAAATCGAGCGCCACCACGTGGTGATCGGCGACTCCATGAAGTCACAGTCATGGTTTGGTCAGGCAGGTTCCTCATGTCGAGGTAAACGGGCTCCTTGGCATCCGGCTTCTGTACCTTGGGGTTTAGCTCGACCAGTTCGCCGATGGGTACAAGTTCGTTTTCACTGTTCTCCTGCAAGCTGACAAACTCGGCCGCAAGGAGATCCTTAACCTTAGCAATTATCTGGTCGTTGGCGGCGATCTTGTCGTCGAGTGCCTGTAGAACCTCTGCAATAGCATGCTGCTCGGAAATCGGGGGAATCAGAAGCGGAACGGCAGATAGGATCGAAGTGTTTAGGTTGAGCATGGTCGCACCGACTGCATGTCGCTTGATCCATTTGCGCGACTCCGGGATGCCTAGCGCGTATGAAACAAATCGAGAGTCATAGCGGCGTTGATCCCCAATGCGCACTCGCAGGCAACCGGTCCCGCACAGCCATCCTTCATTGTCGGTCCGGACCAACGCTCGTCGTTCGACATCGCCTCGACGCGAATACACGATGTCGCCCGCGCGCAGCGTGTATCGCGACAGTCGTGCGATGTCGCTGGCCGAAACCCGGGCGATCCCGGTGGGGTCTATACGGTTGTCACCGATGTTCTGCGGCATGACGCTCGGTGTGCCATCTTGGACGTAGTCGCTCGCGTGCAGTTGCGAACCGAACGGTCCAGTTTGGATTCCGCCACCACTTGACTCACAGATAGCGCCGAGAGTGGTCCTCTCCCAATTATGCATTGAGTTGCCCCAGTTGCTTGCGAACGACCTTTTCCAGGCGTGCCGACTCATCGAAGGCGGTCAGCAGTTCCTTAGTGAGACGAGAGATCTTGTCATCGATGGGCTCGCCGTCATCGTCGATTTCGGCGGCACCGACGTAGCGACCTGGAGTGAGGGCGTAATCAGCGGCCTTGATGTCGGGTAGACCGACTGACTTGCAAAAGCCGGGAATGTCTTCGTAAACCAAATTTTTCTGTGCGGCAGAGCGGGTGCCGCGCCATGCGTGGTAAGTGTCGGCGATCTTGGCGATGTCCTCGTCAGATAGGGCGCGTTCAGCGCGGTCCACCATGTACCCGAGTTCGCGGGCGTCGATGAACAGCACCTGGCCGGATCGGTCCACCGCCCCGTGCTTTCCGGCGCGTTTGTCCTTGGTGAAGAACCAGACGCAAACCGGGATGCCGGTGCTGCGGAACAGTTGTGTCGGCAACGCGACCATGCATGAGACAAGGTCGGCCTCGACGATCTGGGCGCGGATGGCGCCTTCGCCGTTGGAGTTCGACGACATCGAGCCGTTCGCCATGACTACGCCGGCGCTGCCGCCGGGAGCGAGCTTGTACAGGATGTGCTGAATCCAGGCGTAGTTGGCGTTGTTGGCGGGCGGGACGCCGAACTTCCAGCGTGGGTCTTCGGTGTTGCGCGACCAGTGTTTGATGTTGAACGGCGGGTTGGCCATCACGTAGTCCATCTGGACGTCCGCGTGCTGGTCGCGGGCAAAGGTATCGCCCCACCGGGCCCCGAGGCCTTTGTTGTCGATGCCGTGGATGGCGAGGTTCATCTTCGCCATCCGCCAGGTTTCCTCCAGGCTTTCCTGGCCGTAGATGGCGATGTCCTTCGGGTCGCCGTTGTGTTCGTAGATGAACTTCTCGGTTTGCACGAACATGCCGCCCGAGCCACAGCACGGGTCGTACACCCGGCCGCGGGAAGGCTCTAGAACTTCGACGATCACCCGGACGACGCTGCGCGGGGTGAAGAACTCACCGCCCCGTTTGCCTTCCGATCGCGCGAAGTTGCCGAGGAAGTACTCGTAGACCTCGCCCATGAGGTCGCGGGCGCGGTGTTCGCCCTGTCGGCTGAAACGGGCGCTGTTGAAGAGGTCGATCAGCTCGCCAAGGCGGCGCTGGTCGATGTTGTCCTTGTTGTAGAGACGCGGCAGCGTTCCTTGCAGAGTGGGGTTGGACTTCATGACGAGGTCCATCGCCTCGTCGATGAGCCGGCCAATGTTCTTGGCGGGCTCAGTCCCTTCGGCGGGCTTGCCCTTGGCGTATTGGGCGAGGTAGGACCAGCGGGCGGTGGGCGGTACGACGAACACCCCGTACCCCTGGTACTCCTCGGGGTCGTCGATCAGGTCGGCGATCTGCTCTTCGTCGTAGTCCTGTGCCGTCAGGTCGGCGCGGATGGTCTCGCGACGTTCGTCGTAGGCGTCGGACACGTACTTGAGGAACACCAGGCCGAGGATGACGTCCTTGTACTGGCTCGCGGACAGCGAGCCGCGGAGCCGGTCGGCGGCCTTCCAGAGCGTGTCCTTCAGCTCCTTCATCGTCGACGGTGCCGACGGTTCCTTCTTCGTGCGGGGAGGCATGCTTCCTGTCCTTCCTACTGCGTTGTCCGCGTGGCGAGTGTCACCGCGCCGGCGGCGACTCCGTCGATCATCGCGGTGACGAGATCCCGTGTTGCGTCCAGGTGCCGCCGCAGAGTGGTTTCGTGGTTCTCTGCGGCGAGAAGCGCCTCTTCCAGCCGCTCCACCTCGGAGGTGTCAAGGATCGGCACGCTCCAGGTCTGCCACTCGGTGGGCTCGTTCGGCAGCCGGTTGATGATCGCCGCCACCGCGTGGGGGCCGATCCCGGCTTGTGAACTGATCCGGAGGATCTTCGACGGGGAGGCCACCAGTGATCCGCCGTGGTCGTCGACCCTCGCGATCGGGCGTGGCCGTCCCGCGAACACCACGTCCCCCGGATCTGTTCGGACGGCGCGCGGGTACAGCCGCGCAGCATCGAACGGATCGAGGCGTGCAGTGCCGTGTGGCTCGGTCGCGGAAAGGACCGTGACGGAGCCAGCGGGATTGTCGTGACTGTGGTCGATCCGGCTGCCGCGGAGCACCCGCACGTGTCCCAGGTTTTTCAGTTCGCCCAGTGACCGCCTGCGCAGCAGCATCGCGCCAGGGGCACGTTCGGCCAGCACGTCGAAGGGTTGGATCGGCTCGCTCGTCACCAGGGTGGCAGTGTTGATGACGGCGAGGTGGCGCTCGATCTCCGTCGTCGCGAGCCGCAGTGCTCGTACCCCGCGGGGTACGACGACAGCGCGCGCACTCAGGATCGGCGGGAGGTCGTGCGGGCGAAGGTAGCGGAAGGCGCGACCTCGCGTGGCTGCCAACGCACCGGTCACGTCGGAGGCGAGGTCGCCGAGGTCCAGCTCATCTCGGGTGAACGCGGCCAGGTCGGCGACCAGGGGCTGCCCCGTGAACCCTCCGGCCGCGCAAACCCACAGGCCTAGCGCCTGCCGGTGCGCCTCACGCCACATACCTCGGGGAAGGCGTAGCGCGACGGCGAGGCTCTCCGAGCGGAGAGTCTGCGCTCGGTGCCGCTCCTGCTCTCCCTGCAGTTCGTCGCAGAGGACACCGGCCGGACCGATGACGACCGCGAGTTCACCCTCGCCGAGGTCGAGTACGAGGTTGTCGACCAGGTCGAGTACCTCGTCGGCTGGCCTGCCGATGGCCGACAGCACTCGGACGCCAGGGCCCGCAGCGTCGTTGACGGCCTCAATCTCGCGAATCGCCGCCCTGCGTCTGATGCCCCGCAAATCCGGGGTGTCGCCGGGCACCACGAGATGGGTGAAGGTGTCAGCAAGTGCGAGCGTCACGCTTGACGCGGGGCCGACGTGCACGAGCGGCACGCCCTCGGGGGCGAGGTGGAGAGCGCAGGCTTCGGCGACGGCGTGGATGAGGTCGACCGCTTCGGAGGTGAGATCACGAGTGCCCAGCGTCCGTGCGGCCCTTCCTTGTTCCAGCCGGTCGAGTGCCTCGCGCGGGCCGTACGACGCCTCAACCAGGTCGTCGATGAACCGCAGCGTGCAGACGGCCGGCGTGGACGCCTCTACCTCGCGAAGCAGCACCCGGTCGTCGGGGTCGACACCGCGTGCCAGGGTGATGCGTTGGCCCGCTGTCGTCTCCGCCAGTTCCTGCCCAGTCAACGCCGCGAGGCAGAGCCACGTGACGAGTTCATCCAGGGGCACGTCATCGGGCACGCTCAACGCTGGTGCGTCGAGATTCGCCTCGGTGTTGTTACCCCGGCCAGTGCGCTCCAGCCACTCGACGATGTCTTCACGGCGGAAGCGCTCCATCCCGCCCGAAACCTCGACAGGAGCGGGGAAGGGCACATGCAGACCGCGGACACGCGGCCGGTTGCGCCACATGCTCACGACCGGACGACGGACACGGGCAAGATCCGCGATATCCTGCAACGTCAACGTGGGCCCTTGGCCTGCCACAACACACCCCCTCGGTCTATTTCGCCGACTCACGGCTTACGCAGAGTATCGATAGTGTGCTCGCGATCGAAAAAGATAGGTGATAAGCCTGCTTATCGACGTTCATACGCGACTCGTTTCGCCGGGTCAGGCCAATCTGTGTGGGCCCGCTGCCGATCACCGGCAGCGCTTCCCACGGGAGAACACAATGACCCAGCACGTCAGGCACCCAGCCCACTTCAACAACGAAGCCACAGAAGTCGTCATCGAGCGACTGACGATCCACGACCGCGAGGTCGCACGAGAGGCCCAGCGGTGGGCCTGCGGCGAGCGCGGCCCTCTCGTGGAGAACCTCGACACCCTCGCCAGCGCCGACCTGACGAACTTCGTCACCGAGGCCGTACGCATCGGCGCCCACGCGCTGAGCGTGACCGGACAGGCCCAGGAAGCCCAAGCCCTCGAACGGCTGCTGAAGGACGTCGGAGACAAGACCGCTCACTCCACCGCCCAGGCGGCCGAACTCACGGCGCGAGCAGCAAAGGAAGCGTCCGAAGCCGTCATGGCAGCGGCCCGTGACGCCAAGACGGCCATCACGGATACGGACGCCCAGAGCCGCAAGGAGCTCACCACGGCGGTGATGACAGCGAAGCAGGACCTCAACACCGAGCTGCGTCGCATCTTCGCTGGTGAGAGCCCTGAACTTGTCGAGCGTCTGCAGCCGGTGCTCGACAAGTTCAGCACCGACCTCGACGCGAAGGTGAGCGCTGGAACAGCCGAACTGCTGGCCAAGGCCGCTCGGCAGTTCGACCCATCCGATCCCACCTCCCCGATGGCCAAGCACGCCGCCGAACTCACCGCCCACCAGGACCAGCTCACCCAGCAACTGGCCAAGCAGCACGCCGAGCTGACGAGCAAGATCGAGGAGGTGACGACGGTACTGCGCGTCCACGAGGCCACGACCGCCCTGGCCGAGGTGACGCCGATCAAGGGCGAGTCCTACGCCAGTTCGGCGCACACCGTGCTGACGGGCATCGCCGCCGGCCTCGGCGACGACTACACCGACACCAGCGCGACCACAGGCCGCCTGCCTCGCTGCAAGAAGGGCGACGGTGTGCTGAGCCTGAACGACGGCGCCGCCCGCGTCGTTATCGAGATGACCGACTCGTCGCGCACCGGCTGGACCGACTACTTCGCCGAAGCCGAGCGCAACCGTGACGCCGTCGCCTCGCTGGGCCTCGTCCGCACCATCGACCAGAACGGCGGGCAGACCCTCCGTGTGATCGGCGCGCAGCGGCTCGTGCTGGCCTTCGACCCCGACAATGACAGCCCCGACCTCCTGCGCACCGTGATCATGCTCCTGCGAACGACCGCCATCGCGACAGCGAGCCGCAAGGGCGTCCACCAGGTCGCCACGGCCGAGGAGAAGATCGCCGAAGCGCTCAACCACCTGGTGAAGATCGACTCGGTCAAGAAGCTGTCCGCCACGATCCAGAAGTCCGCGACGAAGATCGACAGCGAGTGCGCCGCCCTGAACTCCGCCGTCCGGCGCCTGCTTGACGAAGCGCTTGTCGCACTCGCCGGTGCTCACGCGACCGGTCCCGAACTCCTCAGCACGGCCGATGCCCACGGTGCCGCGTGACTCACGGCGAAGGGCGACGTTGCCGCAGTGCCCGGCAACGTCGCCCTCGCCCGTAGCCGGTGCCTGGCCCGCCGCAGTCGTGGGTGGGAGAGGATGGGTGGGTGCTGATCGTGCGTGCCACCAAGAAGCTGCTGCGTCTGGCGGGTCCGTCAACCACGCGAGACGACGATCGGGGCACGACGTTGCTGGGTCCGTGGTATGCCACTGTGCTGTTCTGGCGGCCACGGGCCGCCCTGCTGGTCAACGAGACGACGTTGCTGCCCGTGTTGCTGCCATTGGCACCTGCGGCGACCCTGACCAGCAGGATCGCCGAGCAGATCAGCACTGCGCTGACCGTCTACCAGGCTCCCGTCTCGTTCGTCGATCAGGAACGGCAGCACATGCAGACCGCTCAGCTCGGTGGTACCGCGAACCGCAGCGTGGTGGGCGTCATGACTGAGTTCACTCGCCTGGCCGAGATCCACCACCACGATGATTCCACGGTGGATCTCGTCGAACTCTCGGCCTGGCTGGCCGCGACCCCTTGTAGCCCGCTGTACAGCAGAAACGTCAGCCCGGACCGCGAACTCATCGCCAGGTTGGAAGCGATCACCACCTGACACTGAGCACGCGACCAGGCACGTTCATCTGTACGCATAGCCCAGCACGTCGACAGCACTTACTGGACTTCGACGGTCCTGCGCACCGGTCTGGAACGCTGATGATCAACCGCCGCGTCATCCGCGACGCGACCCTGCGCGCGCACGTCGCCGCTCCCGCAGAACACGACGGCCGTAATCGTCCGTTCCCGCCAACTTCGTCGGCAAGTGTGTAGTGCTTGTGCCGCGCTTCCCGCGGTCGGCATGATGACCGTCATGCCTGGTCGCCTGTTGGTCCTCGGTGGTTCCTGGTTCCTTGGCCGCACCGTCGCTGAAACCGCTGTCCAGGGCGGATGGCATGTCACGGTGTTCCGGCGTGGTCGTCCTGAGTCCGGCGCGGCCCCGGACGGCGTTGAGGTTGTCCACGGTCATTACGGGGACCCGATGGCCATGCGCAGGCTGACCGAGCGCGGCCCGTTCGACCTCGTGGTGGACAACCTGGCTTACACGCCACGGGAAACACTGGCTGCAGCTCAGGTACTGGAGCCGGTTGCCGCGCGGTACGTCGTGGTGTCGTCGGTGTCGGCGTACGAAGGCTGGCCCACTCAGCCGCTGACCGAGGATTCCCCCACGCTGCCGTGTTCTGCAACGGCCGGTCCCGAACCCGGCTACAACGGTGATCCCGCACCCACGACGTACGGTTTCGGCAAAGCCGGATGCGAAGTCGCTGTGTTGGAGACGTTCGGGCGGGAGCGTGCGGTGATTGCGCGCCCCGGCGTGATCCTCGGACCGGGAGAGTATGTGGGGCGCACGGCCTGGTGGTTGAACCGCATGCGGCGTGGCGGGAACGTGGTGGCGCCCCAACCTGCCGACCGGGCGATTCAGCCTGTCGACGTGCGTGACGTTGCGTCGTTCGTGCTGTCGGCGCCGCCGGGCACGTTCAACGTCACCGGCGATGGCTCGGACACGTTTGCCGATTTCATCCACGCCTGCCGGGAGGCCGCGCCTGCGCCGGACGGGACCGAGGTGCACTGGGTGCATCCCAGAATCCTGTTGGCGCACCATGTGAAGCAGTGGACAGGGTTGCCGTTGTGGCGCACTCACGCGGGCGCGTGGGCCGTGGACTCGTCGCGGGCCCGCGCTGCTGGGCTCACCACGCGGCCGATCGTCGAAACGGTCCGTGACACCGCCGCGTGGCTTGCGGACGGCGGTCATTTGGTTGCCAGTGACCGCGCCTCCGAACTCGGGATCACTCCGGAGGAGGAGGCCGCGATCCTGGCAGGGCATCGACGCGTGTTACGCGCTCGGTAGTTCTCTCGCGCTGGGGATTTCCAGCGACGCCGACGTGGACGGCAACGCCCGGTCCGTAAACGCGTCAATAGCTTCGAGGATGGTGATGGCCTCGGGTGCACGTGCGAAGTCACGCCCGCTGAGTAAATGGCTGATGGACAGCAACCGCTGTGTAAGGGCGTTCGTGCGGTGTTCCTCGGGCAGGTTCGTCACGTTGGCGAGCGCCGCTTCCGCCCCGGCGAGGTCACGGGCGAACAACCGCAACGCCGCCAGGTCCGCCCTGGCTGACCACTGCGCGGCCTGCCACTGTTCGTGGGCAGGCTTGTCCGCGAACAGAGCGATGGCTTGGTTGGCTTCCGGTTCACCCTGGGTGCCGTCGCGCAGCGCCACGAAAGCGGCGCTGGCGGACAAGGCGCGGCGTGCACGGTCAAAAGCCATCTCGCCCCCGACCCCGTCCAGCAACTCGTCCCCGCCAGCCCGGTCCAATTCGCTGGCGCTTGCAGCGAGGTCGTCACGCACCTCCCGTTCGGCCCCAAGGTGCGCGAACGCTCGGGCACGAATCGCGTGCAGCCTTGCCCGAGCAGTCCCGTGTGGGGCGACGCCTTCCGCGCCGTCGGCCACGCTGATGACCTCCCGGTAACGGCCGCTCCACAACAGCACAGTCATGGTCAACGTTCGTGCCCACGCGCACAACGAACCGTGGTCAATCACGTTTCCGTAGGTAAACGCGGCCCTCGCCAGTTCTTCGGCGCTGTCGCCGTGCCCCAGGTCGAACGCGACCCCGGACAGCAACCCGCACACCTGCCCCGCGATGAGGTACAGCTCGGCTTTCTGCCGCGGCTTGTGGGTCCGGTCGAGTTGTGTGTACACGCGGTCGCGCAGCTCGACCAGCTCCCGTAGTTGCTGGACCGGCGAGTTGCTCAGGTGAACCCGCGACAGTCGGGCTGCTTCTGCGTGCAGGGACTCCAGCGCCGCTGGTTCGATGGCCGACGCAGCGTTGAGTGCGTGGTTGGAGGATTCTCGTCCCGTCATCATCAGTAGCTCCCGTGCATAGACTTTCCGGACCGGATTGGTCTGGAGCGGTGGGCCGAACAACTCTTCCACCGGTTCTTCCCACCAGCTTTGAAGTACCCGTCGGGCCTGTGGTCGAGGAAGGCTAGCCACCCCTGACAGCCATCGCCGCGCTTGCCGGGGCGTGATGTCCGCGTGTTCTCCCACGGTGATCGCCACCCGGCGGTACTGGCGGCAGAACTCGGGTAGGGCGAGGTGGGCACCCTGCACGAGTTGTTCAAGCCGAGTTCGTGGCTGTTGGTGCACAGCTCCCCTTCCCGACGATTGATGCCACAGTAAGCAAGCGAACGGCTTGTGTCCCGCCTTCCGGTGGCTATGTCCCCACAACGTCCCCCAAGAGACCCCCTTGCGACCTCCCGCTGTCCGAGTGCGCGGCCCTAGCGTCCCCAGCGTGATAACGACCGCCGCTGCACATCGGGAGTCGGTGCGCCTGTACCCGGAGCTGCAATGCCTGATCGACATGGTCGATTCAGGGTGGGAGTTCGTGCACAGAATCAGCGAGACCTTCTGCCTCGTGCGCCTCGACGCCGCCTGCTACTGGCCGACCTGCGTGGATGGTTTGAAGGTGTTCGACCGATACAACGCGGTCGCTGTGCGCTGGGCTTGGGACGGTCATGAACTGTGGCGCAGCGAAGGCTCCCTCGCTGATGTGGTCGAGGGGCTGTTGTCCCTTCCGGCTGGCTGAAACGCGACACCGCCGGGGCACGGACCCTGCTCCGCCTGTGCGCGGCCGACATCACAGCATCCAGTCACGAGCTACAGGCACGCGTGTCGCGTGTCTTCAGGGAGAACACGATGAGGAAGATCTGGCGACGCCGGTTCCGCGTCCGATCACAGAACCGCGGCGTCTGCACCGCGAGGAAAGTGCGTCCCCGCGCCGCCCCTGCTGGCGACATCAGGAACGTGGCCGAGTCCATCGACTTGACCTTGCCGGACTTCGCCAACGTGCCTGGTTTCAAACCAGTGATCGGCCGGATACAGCATCTCACTGCGCTCATGTCGCCACCACCCGACGGGGTTTGCAACACCTTGTGCGGCGCGACGGTTCGTGTCACCGACATGGATGGCACCACGGTGCCGGTCGGTTTCGGGTGTTTCACGTGCGCCCTCGAGTTCGTGGAGGAGTACCGGTGAGCACCGCGCGAACCCCTGCCGTCGCCTTGTATCCCTTGATTCGCCGCACGGTCACCCGCGCGGAGCGCATCGCCTACGACCTCGCGGTCACCGCCGGTGCCCCCACCGGTTTCGCGAGCGGGGAGAAGGCCCTGCAACTGGCCGCCGACTGTGACGAACTCGCCCGCGCGTTGCGGGCCAGCTTCGGCGACGGTGGCGAGCATGAGCCTGCCCCGGCGCGGTGACCGACAGCCAGACGACGCGCCAGCGTTTCGGCGAGTGGATCAACCCTGGTCAGCCGACCGAGCCGATGCGGGCGGTGGCGCCCACGCTGGCCGAGACACAGCCGATCTGGCCCGCATGTCACGACCTCGCGGTCGTTGAACAGCGACACGAAGCGCCGAGGATGCGGCAACTGCCCCGGCGGCTGAGGCCACGCACTGTGGTGGCGGATGCCCGTCGAGCCTTCTACAACCCAACACCGCCTGATCAGGAACTCGTGCGGCGTGTGCTGCACGGTCTGCGGAACATGACTTGGAGATGACGACACCGTGGAACAACAACAACACACAGCCGCTTCCCTCGCCCCCCTCGCTCAGTTGGCGCCGGCGTTGCTGGTCCTGACCGATCGGGCCGCCACGTTCGCCGGCGCCGTGGCCAACCAGCCGGACGGATCCGCCTGCGTGCCTCAGACGGTCGGGCTGGTGTCGCATCAGCAGTGGCACGCCATGGTCGAGACCTTGTCCGAGTGGTGCAGCCGCAGCCACGGCGAGATGGAGGAGTTGCACGACCGCGGTCGCGGGATCTTGGAGTGTTGCCGTCACATGTCGTGGGACGAGGCCGCGCCACCGGTCACGCCGGTCGAGGTGGATGCGCTGCGTCAGCAGTGGTACGCGGTGATTGGCGCGCTCGTGCATCTGGATCAGGCCGCGCCGGATGACTGGCGCGCGATCAACGCTACGGGGCAGGAAGTGGCCGAGTTGGGGCGTCGGATGATCGCTTTCCCTGCCGAGCCGTGAGCGCGGCAGGGAAAGCCCCCGGTCGGTGCGGTCGGCTACCCCCTTTCCCTCACCTGCCGGGTCTCACCTTGCCGAAACCCAACCTGACGTGCAGTTCGCTACGAATCTTGGAAGAGTCATGACCGAAGGTAGCCCGCCACCAGCAGACCTGGACATTGTGCTCGCGCGACTGCGGCGTGCGGTCGAACGCGAGACCGGCCCCTGGTACGCCCGCAAAGACGCGGGCGACAACGACTCCCTACCCTGGCTGCGGCGCATCGGGTTCCTGCTCCTGGAACTCGGATTCACCGTCGCCGAAGAGGGCGGCATCGCCTGCGGCGACATCGAGCAAGCCGTGTCCCGCGCCTTCAACCTCCCTGGCCGCGCGATGGAGGACCCAGACCCTACGGCACTCGGGCAGCTGGCCCACGCCACCAAGGAACGGGAACGAGCCATGGCCGAGACCAACCATGCGGACAGCGTGTGGCGCACCGCCATCCGCGCAGCCTGCGACGCAGGGGAGAAGCGCAAGAGCGTCGCCAACGTCGCCGGCGTCTCCGTGCACAGAGTGAACCAGATCAACCAGGAGCGCCACGGAACCAAGTGAAACCGGCCCCGTGAACAAGGTGTTTGTGCAAGTCATGGGGCGCAACGCCTCATTGACGACGCATCGTCGCCGCATGGTCGCTCTGGCTGTCGATGATCATTAGGAGTTGGCTGGCATCGCTGCGGTCGGGCGAGCTTCGCCTTGGCACAGCCCGAGCATCTGGAAACGTTTTTCACCGGGACGTGTCGTTGAGAGGTGTGTGGTGGTGGGGCTGCCCTCCACTTCGATGGATTCGGCTCGCGCGTGCGTTGGCGGGAGCACTAGGCACATCGAGTTGAGTTCCGGGCTGGTGTGTCTGTTGGCGGTGGTGTCCCACTCGCCGGACTCGGAGCGTGAAACTCACGAAGGAGGATTTGTGACGGTTCAGACGGAGTGGTCGCAGACCACGGTGACTACGCCTGCCGCGGAGGTCGCGACGGGCTCGGAGTTCGATCTCGACATCACGCTGGTCGAGGTGGTGGACCCGGCGCATTTGATCAACATGACGGATGACGGCTGCGGGCATACGTGCGAGAAGTCGACCTGCATCAGCGCCGCCTGATTGTCCCGAATGGCCGGACGCCCGCCCGCAGCATGGTGGGTGGGTGCCCGGCATCCCTCTGTCTCCTCTGGAAAGGTGCCCGGTGTCCACGGCCTTGTCCGACCGCGTCGGTTTCCGAGCCGCGAGTGGCGTGTTGGTCCGAGCTGTCGCTCAGGGCGATCTAGAACTCCCGCCGTGGCCGACGTTGACGGCGAGCGGGGCCGGGACTGCTACTGAATGGGTTGATTGGCTCCGTCAGGTGTGGAGAGTCGGCGCGGTCCGCGATGCCATCAGTCTCGCGAGCCCAGTGCTTGCTGAGCGCGTCCACAGCCTGTGTGGCGCAGGGGTTGGCAGCGAGCGAGACCTACGACGCGCGACATTGTCAGTGGTGCGCTACTTGGTGCGGTTGACCGGCCGTCCGACTCCTAACGGCCTGTTTGCCGGGGTCTCCGCCGCACGGTTCGCCTCGGTTCCATCCCAGCGTTCGGGTGATGATCACCAGGCAGTTGCTGGGGCTGACGCCGGATGGCTGGCCGAGGTCATCAGCCACCTGGAAGGGCAGCCCGCGGTCCTGGAGCGGTTGCTCGTCGTCGCCAACACCACGTTGATGGTGCGAGGCGAGCGTCTTGTTGTGCCCTACCAGCCGGCCACCGACAACCGGGGCACCGGCGCTGTCGAAGTCGAACTCCGATACACCGGCCCAGTACGCACGGCCGTGTGCGCGGCGCGAGACCCGATCCGCTTCGGTGACCTGCGCACGAAAGTGCAGACCGACTTTCCACACGCCGCAGCAGGCACGGTGACCGACCTGCTCACCACGCTGGTCACACGCCGTGCGCTTGTCACCAACCTTCACGCGCCGAGCACTGAGCCCGATGCTCTGGGGCACCTGGTGCGCGCGCTGGCGGCGGTCGGCGAGGTCGCGGCCGAGCAGCGCGCGACGCTGAACGACATTTACGGCCAGTTGCGGCAGCATCGGCACGGCAGCGCAGGGACTCGGCGCAACCTGCGCGCCGACGCCGCTGCTGCCATGCGCTGTCTGACTGCGTCGCGGCGAAACCCCGTCACGGTCGACCTGCGGCTGGACCTGGACGTGGTGCTTCCCAACGCGGTTGCCTGTGAAGCCGAACGTGCCGCACGGCTGTTGGCACGTCTGAGTTCCCACCCCAGGAGTACGACAACGTGGGCGGACTATCACCGGCGCTTCTACCAGCGGTTCGGCGCCGGTTCACAGGTTCCGCTGTTGGACGTCGTCGCGGACAGCGGTATCGGCTGGCCCGACGGCTATCCCGGTGCAACCAAGACCGCCGCCCGCCCGCAGCGGAGGTCTCGGGACGAGCACCTACTGGCGGTCGCCCAAGCCGCAGCATTGGACGGACACCACGAAGTTGTCCTCGATGAGCCTTTGATCGCCGAGCTCGAGCAGGTGCCGGTGCACTCGGTGCGACTGCCCTCGCATCTGGAGCTGTGTGCCCGCGTGGACTGCCCGAGCATGCTGGCCTTGCAGGAGGGGAAGTTTCAGCTCGCGGTTACCTCGGTCTCTCGGTCCGCCAGCATCGTCACCGGTCGCTTCCTGTACCTGTTCGACGAGCATGACCGCCAGGCGTTGACTGAACCGCTGTTTGCCCCGCGGGGACCGGACGAAGCCCTATCGGCCCAGTTGTCGTTTCCACCGCTGGACCCCGCCACCGCGCACGTCGCCCGCACCGTCCGGGTTCTGCCGAGAGTCGTCAGCCTCGCCGAGCATCGCGGTACCGACGCAGGAACAGTGCTCACGCCGGCGGACTTGGCGGTCAGTTGTGACAGTGACCGGCTGTACCTGACCGCTCCTAGCCTCGGTGCGAGGGTGGACGTGTGGGCTACGCATGCACTCAACCTGCGCAAGCACACCCCACCGCTGGCTCGCTTCCTCGTAGAACTCACTCGCGCTGACGACGCGGAGGTCACCGACTTCGACTGGGGCGCGGCGGCCACCCTGCCGTTCCTGCCCCGGCTCCGTTCCGGCCGCGTCGTGCTGTCCCCGGCACGGTGGCGGCTGTCTGCTGCGGAGCTTCCCGACCGGACCGCCGACTGGGAGGCTTGGGACGCCGCGCTGGCCAACTGGCGTACCTGCCGTCGCCTCCCGCAGGCGGTGCTCCTGGCCGACGGGGACTGGCGGTTGCCTCTCGATCTCGCCGAGGACGCTCACCGAGTGCTGCTGCGCGAGCACCTGATCACCAGTCCCTATGCGGTGCTGGAGGAAGGCCCCATCGAGGATGCCACCGGATGGTTCGACGGCCGTGCCCACGAGGTCGTCGTGCCGCTGGCCGCCCGCCAGCCGCAGGCCACGGTGCGACCGTCACGCCCGACACCGCTGCGGATCGTTCGGCCCGGTGAGCATGGCCTGTCGCCTGGTGCCTCGCCGCTGCTGTTCGCCAAGCTCTACGGCAACCGGCAACGCCAGAACACCGTGCTCACCGAGTATTTGCCCACGCTGCTCAAGGAGTGGGGCAAGGACCAGCCGCAGTGGTGGTTCCTGCGGTTCCGTGAAGGCGAAGAGCACTACCTGCGCCTGCGGATCGCGCTGCCCAGTTCGGAACCGGCCGTGTTCGGCGAGGCCGCCGGTCGGGTCAGCGCCTGGACCGAGCGACTCCGTCGTCTGGGCTTGCTGCGCGAAGTGACCTTCGCGACCTCCTACCCGGAGACTGGCCGCTGGGGTGCGGGCGCGGCGCTGGCCGCCGCCGAGGCGGTCTTCACCGCCGACTCCCAGGCTGTGCTTGCCCAGCTCGCCCAGCCCATGCGCGCTGACCACCACGCCCTGGTTGCGGCGAACTTCGCCGCCATCGCCATCGCGTTCACCGGAGGGATCGAGGCGGGGATGCGGTGGCTGATCGACCACGTCCCGGCGAAGCCGCCTGCCGTTGTTCCTCGGCCGGTGTTCGCCGAGGCACGGCGCTTGGCCGACCCCTGCGAAAACTTCCGCGCTCTGCGTGGTGCACCGGGCGGGGCAGCGATCGTTGCGACGTGGGCCGAGCGAGCCGAGACTCTGGCGGCTTACCGAGCGCGCTTGTCCGGGGCCGACGCCGAGGGCGTCGACCTGGACGCCGCCTTGGGTTCGTTGCTGCACACCCACTTCC
Organism: Saccharomonospora marina XMU15; assembly: GCF_000244955.1. GTDB lineage: Bacteria > Actinomycetota > Actinomycetes > Mycobacteriales > Pseudonocardiaceae > Saccharomonospora_A > Saccharomonospora_A marina. The sequence continues at coordinate 5,511,350 of NZ_CM001439.1, forward strand.
TGCGGGCCAGCGGCGTCGAGCCCGAGGACAAAGCGGTGTCCCTCTACCTGGCGCGGGCTGCGGCCCTGACATTCGCGGCCCGCACGGGAGGGCCGCGATGAACGCCAGTCTCGCCTCGGACGCTGCGGTCGAGTTCGCGGCGGAGGTCGCCGACCGCCTCGCACAGCCCGGCGCCGCCGACTTGCCCACCGACCAGCCGTGGTGGCACCAGTCCCTGGCTCACGGGGCACCCGGCATAGCGCTGCTGCACATCGAACTGGCGGCGGTCGGAATCCGGCCGTTCGACCGCGCCCACGAGTGGCTAGCCATCGCCGTCGGCAAGCCGGTCACGGCAGGGGCGAGTACTGGCGGATTCTATGGCGCGCCAGCCGTCGCCCGCGCCCTCGCGGGCGCCGCTGCGGTCCGCCCCGGCACGTACCGGTCCGCCCTCGGGCCGTTGGCACGGCAGATCGCCGCGGATGCCCATGCCCGCGCCGACACCGCGCACACGCGCATGGACGCCGGGGTGTTGCCGTTGCTGGCCGAGTTCGACACGATCCGGGGCCTCGCCGGTCTCGGCGCGTACCTGCTGCACCACGACCCCGGCAGCACCGCTATGGGGGCTGTGCTGGGCGCCTTGGTGCGCCTCACACAACCGGTAATGATCGAGGGCGAGGCGCTGCCGGGATGGTGGACCCTGACCGGTCCCACCGGCCGCGTGGACGACGAGTTTCCTGGCGGCCACGGCAACTTCGGCCTCGCGCACGGCATCGGCGGCCCGCTGGCACTGTTGGCCCAGGCCCTGCGCCGAGGCATCAGCGTGGACGGGCAGCGCGAGGCGGTCGAAAGGATCTGCGCGTGGCTGGACTTATGGAGCAGCGACACTCCCGGCGGGGAACGCTGGCCCTACATGATCACCAGCGACGAAGCGCGATCGATGCCTACGCACGTGCGGCACAGCGGTGCCAACCGCCGCCCGAGCTGGTGCTACGGAACAGCGGGCATCGCACGCGCCCTGCACCTCGCCGCCCTGGCTCTGGGCGACGAGATGCGCCGCCAGATCGCCGAAGATGCCCTGATCAGCGCACTGACCGACCCGGCCCAGCATAGGCTGGTCAGCGACACCTCGCTGTGCCACGGCTACGCCGGACTCGCCCGCATCACCGCCCGCGCCGCCACCGACACGACAGGCCCCGCCGCGACCCGGCTCAACGCAATGACCAACGACCTGCTCAGCCGCACTCGCACCAACGCCGCACCAGACAGCCCCGGCGTGCTGGAAGGTACCGCGGGGGTCGGCTTGGCCGCCCTCACCGCCGCGATCGAGCCCACAACGGACTGGGACACCTGCCTACTGATCACCTGAACCGACCAGAAAGGAGACCCTGAGCCGATGCCGCCGGACAGCCGCTGGCACCACTACCTGGTCAAGTTCGCCGACCCGCCCGATGCTGAGCACACTGTCGCGACCGTGTTAGCGCCCGCCCTCGACCAGGCGCAGCAGGACGGCGAACTCGACACGTGGTGGCACCTGCGCAAGACGCCAGCCTGGCGGCTGCGTTACCAGCCGGTAAATCCCGACACGACCGCGGTCGACACGCTGCTGGCCGAGCTGGAAGCTGGCGGGAAGGTCGCCGACTGGAGCCGTAGCATCTACGAACCCGAGACCGTCGCCTTCGGTGGTCCCGCCGGGATGGACATCGCGCACACGCTGTTTCACCACGACAGCCGCCACTGTCTGGCTCGCGTCACGACACCAGCCGCCTTGGGCCAGCGGGAGACCACCGTCCTGTTGTTCAGCGCGATGCTGCGTGCCGCTGGGTTGGACTGGTTCGAGCAGGGCGACGTCTGGGCCAAGGTGGCCGCACTCCGGCCCACCGTCCACGACGACCACACCGACTGCCAACGCATCGAGCGGTTGAGCCAGGCCGTGCGGCGATTGATGACCACCAACACGCACAGATTCGTCGACGTGGCACCCGACCAGGTTCCCGAGACGTGGTGGGCGGCGTTCGATGCGGCGGGCCGCCGACTCGCCGAACTCGCTCGTAACGGACATCTCGAGCGAGGTCTGCGCGCGGTCTTGGCGCACCACTTCATCTTCCACGCCAACCGCGCAGGCCTTTCCGGACCTGACCAGGCCACGCTCGCCGCGCTGGCCGTCAACGCCGTCTTCCACAGCACGCCTACCCGGCAGGCACCAGCCGGGACCACCACCTCCGACACTGTTAGGGCCCCGCAATGACAATCACGGTCAGCGACGCCTCCACCGACTCCGCCGACGAACTGCGCGCCCAGCTCGCCGACCGGCTCGTCAAGGACGGCACGATTCGGACCGATGCCATCGAGGCGGCGTTCCGGCGGGTGCCGCGCCACCTGTTCCTGCCCGACGTCGCGCTGGCCGAGGCGTATGCCGACGAGCCCGTCTACACCAAGTACCAGGGCGACGGCACTCGTATCAGCGCCGCATCGCAGCCCAAGATCGTCGCCATGATGCTCGAACAACTCGGCATCCAGCCCGGCGAGAGGCTGCTCGAACTCGGCGCGGCGACCGGCTACAACGCCGCCCTGATGGCCACCCTCACCGGCCCGAGCGGGCACGTCACCACCGTCGACATAGACGAGGACCTCGTTACCAGTGCTCGCGAGCATCTCGCCGCAGCCGGTAACGACAACGTCGAGGCGGTCGCCGCTGACGGCGCGCTCGGCCACCCGGAGACCGCGCCCTTCGACCGCATCATCGCCACCGTGGGCGCCCATGAGGTTCCCGCCGCGTGGCTCGACCAGCTCGCCCCCGGTGGACGTCTGGTGGCCCCGGTGCGCCTGCGCGGGTGCGCCTCGCGCAGCATCGTCTTCGAACGCGACCAGGACGGCTGGAGCAGCCTGGGCAGCGAGATGGCGATCTTCATGCCCCTACGGGGCCTCGGCGACGACGCCCGCCGCGTCCTCGACCTCACCGGCACCGGACTCTCCCCCGGCGACGTGACGTTGCAGACCCACAAGGACAACAACCACGCCACCGACCCGGATGCACTCGCCGGAGTGTTCGACACCCCCGCTCACGAGGTGTGGACTGGCGTGCACTTCGTCCCGATGGAGTCCTTCGAGTGGCTGGACCTGTGGTTGGCATGCCACCTACCCAACCCCCTCATGCGCATGGAGGTCGCCCCTGCCGCGAAGGACAGCGGCCTCGTACGGCCCATGTTCCCCTCGGTAGCGATGGCCACCACCGCCGCCGACGGCAGCCTTGCCTACCTCACCATCCGCCCGGCTGAGCCCGGCCCGGACGGCGGCAGGCGCTACGAGGCCGGCGTCATCGGCCACGGCATCGGCGGACAGGAACTGGCCAAGCAGGTCGCCACCGAGATCGCCACCTGGGACCGGGGCTTCCGCTCGGCTACCGTCCGTTTCGCTATTCCGGACGCTCCGCCCCAGCCGGACGCGACCGCCAGTCGGGTTGTCTTGGACCGTCCGACCAAGCCCATGACCGTCACCTGGGAATGATCGGCATGGACCCGACCGGCCAGTTCGCCCGCCGCTTCCCCCTCGTCGCCCGCAGCCGCCCGGCCTGCGTCCCGCTGCATAGGAGGGTGGCCGACCTGTATGGCCGAGCTCGTGAGGCCGTCCGCACCGGCGACCTCACCGAGGCAGCCGCAGTGCACAATCAGGCCGCGCTCGTCGCTTCCGACTGCGGTCTTCCCGACCTGGCCCGGCAGTGGTGCCACCAGCAGGTGAACATCTACCTGCGCGCCTGCCCCCTGGGCACACAGGTAGCTCGCCTCGCCCTCGAACCGATCACCAACCTCGCCCGCCTCTACACCCGCGAGGGCCACGGCGAGCGTGCCTTCGCCTTGATGGACACTCTGTTCACTGCGGTCTCATCCCGCACCGGTGCCGACATCGACGGCACCGAGATCCCGGCCAACCTCACCGACTCGTTCGAGACACACCAGCAGATCCGCAGCTGGTTGTGGGCGGTTCTACTGGCCACCGGCTCACGCGCTCTCGCTGCCGCTGGGCGGTGGGCGGAAGCACGCGCCCGACTGGACGACTACCACGGCATCGGCCGGCGGATGCTCGACGGCCGCCAGGTCGCGGTCATCGCCCACGCGGTATCCGGCGACACCGACAGCGCCCTTGCTCTGATGGCCGACACGACACCAGGAGAACCCTGGGAAAACGCCGTAACCGCGTGCCTGACTGTCCAGTGCCATGGTGCTTCGGGTGTCGTCGACGTGCCGTCACTTGTGGCCCAGTATCACGACTTCGTTATCTCGGTGCCCGGTTTGGCGGTCTTCCGAACGCGGCTTGGTCTGTCCTTTTTCGACGCGCTCGGCACCGTCGACGTGTCACACGCGCACCGGATCGCCGCCGATCTGATCGACTACACAACTACTACACGGGACGGATACGCCGCCCGCGACGTACTCGCCCACACGGGCTGCCGCGACCTACTCACCCACAACCAAACCCGCGAACTGACCGAACTGGTCGACGCCTGCGCGCTCGGGAGCGGCATGCTTCCCGCCACGCTGCAGGAAGATCTCATCCAGGCCCTTGCTGATGCCGAAGAAGTCATGGTGCGCAACATGGCCGGAGCCATGTCGCCGCGAGGGATCCGTTCTCCACGTGTGGAGAATCAGGTGCGCGTTGGCCACTGACCAGCACTGAAGAACCTGAAGAACCGTTGCACACGAAGGGGAGCGATGCAGACCACGACGTCGCCCGACGCGCTGCGCGCGGAGATGGTCGAGCGGATTCGAAAGGCGGGACACGCGCGACAGGGCGCGGTCGAGCGGGTTCTGCGTGACACGCCACGCCACGAGTTCGTGCCGGATGCCGACTTGGCGGTTGCCTACGACCCGTGGCAGGCGGTGGTCACCCATCGGTTCGAGGATGGTCGGTCGCTGTCCTGCGCGTCGGCGCCATGGCTGGTCGCGGCCATGCTCGACCAGCTCGATGTCCAACCCGGCAACCGCATCCTCGAGATCGGCGCGGGAACCGGGTACAACGCCAGCCTGCTCGCCCAGTTGACTGGTCGTGCTGACCTGGTGACCACCGTCGACATCGACCCCGACGTGGCGGCGAAAGCCTCGCAAGCGTTGGCTGCCACCGGTTACGGCGACGTGCACGTGATCACCGGAGACGGTGGGCTCGGGTATCCCTCCCACGCTCCGTACGACCGCGTGATCGCCACCGTTTCACCGTGGGACATCCCCGTCTCGTGGTGGAAGCAACTTGCCCCCGAAGCGCGGTTGGTTGCGCCGCTGCGGTGGCGGGGCCAGGGACGCAGCGTCAGCTTCACCTACACCGACGGCCGTCAGATCGCACTGGGTCAGCAGGCCCGGCTGGTAGGTCACCCGGTCCACCGGATCGATACCCACGTACTCCGGGCGGATGCGTGCCAGCAGCTTCTTCAACGGCCCTTCCGAGTACGGCCAGCCGATCCGCTGCGAGATCACCGGCGTCGGCATCCTCGGCCACTCCCGCAACAGCGCACGAATCTGCGGCTCGTACGCGTCGGCCACCGAACCACGGCGCGCCCGTTGGTACTTCGGCGGCCCGTCCGACCGCAGCGCCGCCCGCACCGTGTTACGCGCCACCCCCAGCCGCCGCGCGATCTCCTTGATCGGCACACCCTCCGCCCGATACAAGCGGCGGATCTCAGCCCAATCCTCCAACTTCAGCACCCTCCAAGATCTAGGAGGGGGTCAACTTTCGGAGTACCACAGGGGGTCAGTTTTCAGGATCCGGCGACAGTTCCCGCGGCGGATTGAGCACCAAGATCCACCTCGTGGTCGAGGGACGCGGGCTGCCCATGCGGGTTGTGCTCACCCGGGGGTGGCTGGTGACAATCCACAATTGGTGCCGCTGCTGGACGGGATCCGTGTCGCTCGCACCGGGCCTGGTCGCCCGCGCCGCCGTCCCGAGGTGGTCATCGCCGACAAGGCCTATTCGCACCCCTCGACCCGCCGCGCCGCGCACGGCTCACGGGGCGGACGCCCGCCCGCCTTCGATGCCGAGTTGTACAAGCAGCGCAACGTCGTCGAACGCTGCTTCAACCGGCTCAAACAGTTCCGCGACCTAGCCACCCGCTACGCCAAACGCGCCGCCTACTACCAGGCAGAACTCACCATCGCCGCCATCATCCTCTGGCTACGATGAATTACAGGACACGACCTAGAGCCTGTTTCATAAGCGAGGTAGCCACTCGTTGATTGCGGCGATGTGGATGGTGGCTTCGTAGCGGACGGCGAGCTTGTCGTATCGGGTGGCGAGGGCTCGGTGACGTTTGAGGCGGTTGATTCCGCATTCGACCGCGTGTCGCTGTTTGTAGGTGTGCGGGTCGAAGGCTGGTGGTCGACCGCCGTTGCGTCCACGCCTGCGGCGATGCCGGATCTGATCGGCAGGCTGGGGGATGGTGCATGCGATCCCACGTCTGCGCAGGTGGGCCCGGTTGGCGCGGGAACTGTAGGCCTTATCCGCCAGCACCCGATCTGGTCGGGTCCGGGCTCGTCCACCACCGGTTCGGGCGACCTGGATGCCAGCCAGCACCGCCTCGAACTGCGGACTGTCCCCACGCTGCCCCGCCGTCACCAGCAGCGACAGCGGTCTGTGCCCCTGTTCGGTCGTCAGATGCAGCTTGGTGGTCCATCCACCTCAAGACCGGCCCAACGCGTGGTCAGCGGGTTCGGGCGCGCCCACCCCACCCGGCGGTTCCTTTTGCACCTCGCTCTCGGCCCGCGCGCCCGCCGCATGCTGATGCGCTCGGTTGATCGTGGAATCCACGCTCACGTCCCACGTGATCACACCGGCTGCGTCGGCCCTGCTCTGCAATGCCGCCAGGATCACCGCCCACACACCAGCGCGCTGCCAGCGCCGGAACAACCCATAGACACTCTGCCAGGACCCATACACCGGTGGGACATCGCGCCAGGGAGAGCCCACACGTACTCGCCACCGAATCCCGTCGATGAGTTGACGCTTGGTCCACTTCGGTGGGCGACCCGGCTTCTGACCGACCGGCAGCAACGGTTCCAGTACTGCCCACTGCGCGTCGGTCAAGTCGGCTCGCCCCGCCGCCGCTACGCTGGCCACGAGGTCTCCGGTGTTCTCGATCTTCTTGGTCGTTGATCGATCTACCGGAGACCTCGCCTATTTGGCCAACGAAACGCCGCAAACCCTCCGCAGCAAAAGACCTCCCAGCTCAGCGCATTGAAACAGGCCCTAGCCCGAGACGCAACCCCTCTTCGGGGGTGACCGCCCTACCGGTGTAGAGCAACTCCAGCGTAGGGCCCTTACCGACGGCCTCTACCAGTCGCTGCGTGCCGCCCGCCCCGAGAAGCAGCCTCAACCGCACCTCGGGCAGGCCCAGCCGGGTCCCTTCGGCCACGAACCGCGGGTCGCAGGCCAGGGCCAGCTCCAGCCCGCCACCCACGGCCGGACCGTTGACCGCCGCGATCCTCGGCATCGGCAGCCGTTGCAAGTCGTCGAAACCGCGCTGGATCGCGCTGACGAACCTCGGAAACAATGAGTCATCGAGCCCGCGCAACATCTTGATGTCGGCGCCGGCGATGAACCTGGACCGGGTGCTGGTGATCACGACGGCACCGACGTCTCCCCGCCGCACAAGTGAGGTGGCCGCCCGGCTGAGCTGGTCCACGAGTTGCCGGTCGAGCGCGTTGGCGGGTGGCCGGTCGACAGTCAGGACCGCGACCGCCCGTTCGACCTTGACCCGAACGTAGCCGTTCTCCGTGGGCGTTCCCATCGTACTCACCGCCACGGGGAGAAGCCGGGGGCGCGCTTCTCCAGGAACGCCGATGCGCCCTCGGTCTGCTCACCCCAAGTCCAGAAGCCGGGGTTGACCTGGTCGAGGATCTTGAACCGGTCCTGCGCCTTGCGAACCGGTGCCAGGGAGTCGTCGAACGACTTCTTCACCAGCTTCAGTACCGTGGGGCTCAACGCCAGCAGTTCGTCGCACCAGCGCCGGACCTCGGTGTCGAGTTCATCCGCCGGTACGACCGAGTTGACCAAGCTCCACTGGAGAGCTTGCTGAGCGTCGTGGCGCCGACACAACATCCAGATCTCCTTGGCCCGTTTCATGCCGACGACGGACCAGAGGTGGCTGACGATCCATCCCTCGGCCGTGCTGGCCACGCGCGGCCCGTTCTGCCCGAACACTGACCCGTCCGAGGAGATCGTGAAGTCGCACATGTACGCCATGTGGTGTCCGCCCCGATCGCGTATCCGTCCACCCGGGCGATCACCGGTTTCAGGCAACCTCGCAACGCCTGGTACAGCCGTTCGCACCTCTCGTCGAAGGCGTCGGCTCCTGCCGCGGCGGAGATCGTCCGCGCGCTCTCGGTGGCGACGTCACCGCCGGCGGAGAAGGCTCGCTCTCCTGCGCCGGTCAACACGATCACGCCCACCTGGCCGTCCTCGGCGGCACGGGCGACCGCGTCGGTGAGCTCGACGAGCGTTTCGGGGGTGAACGCGTTGAGCTTCTCTCCCGGCTGAAGGAGAACATCGAGCTGTACAAGGACGCCGCGGAGAAGGCGGGCTGGCCTGACCGTCTTGACCGGGGGCGGTTCAAGTACGGCTGGGACGCGGAGAGGCGCCGCAGCGTGGTGACCTGCCGCTATATCCACGTCGTCGACAAGGGCCTCGGCGACATGGACTGCGCGGGCCGGGCGATGGAGCTGCAGTGGGACTACTACGGGCCCTTCGGTTTCGCGGCCGTGCTCGCCGAGGCCGACGAGCCGTTTTACGACCTGAGCATGAAGGTCACTGCGGACCTGCTGCGGCAGAAGGAGACCGCGATTCACGGCTCCAAGCTGTACCTGATCGACACGATCATGAAGGTCAAGCAGGAGTGTGGCTACGACGGCTTCATGTTCCACGCGTGGTTCGAACTCGGCGGCTTCGCTTGCCAGGAGGTCGAGGACCAGATGTCCTACTTTGCCGAGGAGATCATGCCGGTGCTGCACCGTGAGTGTGGCGGCAATCCGGTGAAGGACGAGCCCTCTCGACTTCGACGTCCAGCCTCGCACTCCCGTGGCGTGACCGCGAGCGTATCGCGAGGAGGTATTCGGAATGACTGGATTCACCACGGCCAAGCGGTTGTGGGCATTGGACTCGCCGACGTTCACCCTCGACAAGTCGATTCTGATGGTCGGCGCTTTGTGAGAGACCACGATCCTGATGCCGGCGTATCTGATCGAGCATCCGAAGGGTCTGGTACTCTTCGACACGGGCCTGGTTCCTGCTGCGGCCCAGGATCCTGAGGGCGTGTATGGCGAGCTGGCCGCGTTCCTCGGCCTTCGGTACACCCCCGAGCAGACGGTGGACCGGCAGCTCGAGGCGCTCGGGTACCGAAGCTCGGACGTGAGATACGTGATCGCCTCGCATACCCACTTCGACCACACGGGCGGGCTGCACCTGTTCCCCGATGCGGAGTTCTTCGTCTGTGAAGGTGACATGCGGTACGCGTATTGGCCGGACCCCGCGGGTGCGGCGTTATTCCGGCGGGAGGACCTGGACGCGGTGCGGGGCACCCGGTGGCGGGAGGTACCGCGCTGTGACGTCGACGTCTCGGCGACGGCAGTCTGGTCATCCTTTTCACTCCGGGGCACACGCCCGGGGAGCTGAGCCTGCTGGTGCGCCTTCCGGGTCGTAACTTCGTCCTCACCGGGGACACCGTCCACCTGCGTGAGGCTTTGGAGACGGTGGCTCCCACGCCGTATGACGCCAGCACGGAGGAGTCGCTGCGGTCGATCAGGCGACTGCAGTTGCGCCGCGACACCGCGGACGCCACGGTGTGGATCAGTCATGACAGGACTGTGCGGAGTTCGAGCACGCCCGCCTGCTACGAGTAGCCCCATCTCCGACGGGTTTGGGACCAGCGGCGCCCTGAAGGAGACGGAGCGACCATGGCAGACAGTACGGTAGCGCTGAGCGCCCAGGAAGGGGGCGACCGATCTCGCAGCACGGCCACAAGCTGCGGGCCTACACCTTGCAGCACGACGGGCTGGACACAGCGGAGGGGAACCAGGCGATCGGGCAACCTGCCGATAACCGGGAGTACCGCATTGGGGCACAGATCCTGCGGGATCTCCGCGTCAAGCGGATGTGGCGGCTCACCAACGACCCTGCCAAATGCGCAGGGCGCGGGATATGGAATAGGGATCGTCGAAGGGGTGCCCGTGGTGTGCGAGCACACGTCGCACAACATTCGGTACCCGCGAACGAAGCAGGAAAGATGGGGACCTGCTCGGCCTCACCCTCGTCGCCGCCGGAGAAGCGACATGAGTGAGTGCGGTCTGCTTGTGGACGAAGGGCTGTTCCGGGAAGCCACGAGCCAGTTCCCCAGCGGGTCACGATAGTCACCACCGTCGACGCGGCCGGCCGTCGCTGGGTTTCACCGCGAGCGCGTTCGCGGGCCCCGTCCGTCAGTCCCCGCTTGTTCTGGTATGCCTCGACAGGTCGGCCGACTGTCACTCCGCCTTCGGGCGCACCCACCGGTTCGCCGTCAGCATCCTAGGCCCGCGCCATACCGGCTTCGCCGTTCGGTTGCGACGAAAGGAGGGCGTACTTGGAACGCCCCGCCTTCAGAATGCGGTGGCGACGGTTGAGTGCGGGTCGAGGCGCGTTACCCGGGGCGGCGACCATACGATCCTGGTCGGCCGCATCCATCCAACACGCTCACTCGGCCCGAGACACCAGTCGTCTACGCGCGGAGGAGATTTTCGACGCCCCAGTGTGACACGAGGAAGCGACGGCAGCTCGTGACGCGCACGGTACTCGGCGCAGACACTGCGGCCTGCCTTCATGGCCACGGTGAGACAAACTCTGGAATGTCTATTTTGGGCTGCGCCAGAAACCTGAGATTTCCCTACTACTCTTGCTGGCTGATGACCGAGTCCGGCAGCTGGACTGATTTTGTCTGGAGGTATTCCTTGAGGCCGGCGGGACCGAGTTCGCGGCCGATGCCGGACTTCTTGTAGCCACCGAATGGTGCGCGTGGGTTGTAGGGGGCGCCGTTGATGTCGAGCTGTCCGGTCTGTATCCGGCGGGCGAGGGCGATCGCGCGCCGGTGGTCCGCCGACCAGATGGCGCCGGAGAGCCCGTACATCGTGTCGTTGGCGATCCGGACTGCCTCGCCGTCATCGCGGTAGCTCATGACGGCCAGTACTGGTCCGAAGACTTCCTGTTGTGCTAGTTCGGAGTCGCTGTGCACGTCGGCGAGCACGGTGGGGGCGATGAAGTAGCCGCGCTCAAGTACGGGCTCGGGGCCGCCGGTGACGAGTCGGGCTCCGTCCGCGACGGCACGTTCGATGTACCCGCGGACGCGTGCTTGCTGGGTCTGTGAGGCCAGCGGGCCGAGTCTGGTCGCTGGGTCGAACGGGTCACCGACGGTGTAGCGTTGCGCGGCCTGGCGTGCGAGCAGGAGCGCCTCGTCGTAGCGTGATTCGGGCACGAGCATCCGGGTCCATGCCGCGCAGGTCTGGCCGGAGTTGAGGAATGCGTTGCCCACGCCGACTTTGACGGCGGTGTCGAGGTCGGCGTCGTCGAGGATGATGTTGGCGGACTTTCCGCCGAGTTCGAGGCATACCTTCTTGATGGTGTCCGCGGCGATCGAGGCGACGCGCCTGCCGGTCGCCGTCGAACCGGTGAAGGAGACGAGGTCGACTCCGGGATGACCGGCTACCGCCTCGCCGACCTCTGGTCCGTATCCCGTCACCAGGTTCAGGACTCCCGGCGGTAGGCCGGCCTCGTGTGCCGCCTCCATGAACTGGTACACCGACAGGGGCGCCACCTCGCTTGGCTTGAGGACGACGGTGCATCCCGCCGCGACAGCCGGCAGCACTTTCGCGACCACCTGATACAGCGGGTAGTTCCACGGTGTGATGGCCCCGACCACCCCGTAGGGCTCCCGGATCACCAATGAGTTGCCGACCTGCTCTTCGAAGTTCGTTTCCTCGAGCAGGCCCCGATAGCTGCTGGCGATCGCCATGGGCACGGCGGTCTGCACACCGCGCTGCACCTTCAGTGGCGCGCCGATCTCCTGTCCGATGGTGGTGGCGATGTCCGGCAGTCGGGGCTCCAGAGCCGCGACCAGCCGGGCCACCCGGTCTCGGCGCTCGGCCATGGACACACCGGGATCGAACGCGTTCCGCGCCGCTGTCACCGCACGGTCGACGTCGTCGACGGTTCCGGTCGGCACGTGTCCGATGATCTGCTCGGTGGCCGGGTTGACCACGGCGATGCGGTCTGTCCCGCTGGGTTGCACCCATTGCCCGCCGATGTAGTGCTGTGTTCTGTCGTGCTGGTCCAATGCTGCGGCCTTCCCGGTCGGTGGTCGTTGTGGTGGTCTCACATCACGATGCTGGCGCGCACGACCTTGCGGCTGTCCGCCGCGGCGAACGCCGCGTTGATGTCTTCCAGAGGAAACGTCGTGGTGGTGAACTGGTCCAGCGGGAGCCGGTGCTGGTTGGCCGCGAGAAAGGAGAGCGCTTGGCTCAGCGCTGTGGGTTCGTACAGCGAGACGCCGATGATGCTCTTGTTCGCGGTGACCAGTCGGGATGGGTCGGCTGCGTAGGTTTGTCCCATGTTGATGTTGCCGACTTCCAGGTAGCGGCCGCTCTGGGCGAGCATCTTCAGGCCTTCCGGCACCACGGCCGGGGTGCCGGCCACCTCTACCACCACGTCCGCGCCGCCGTCGGTCAACTTGCGCGCCCGCCGGATACGATCCGCCGGATCGGGATGATCAGCGAGGCTGATCACCTCGTCAGCTCCGAATGCGCGGGCCAGTTCCAACCGCTCGGGGACCGCGTCGACCACGATGACCTGCGCGGCCCCGCGGGCACGGGCAATCGCCGTCGCGAACAGCCCGAGCCCGCCAGCCCCCTGTATGATGACGCGTTCGCCGAAGCTCAGGTCGGCTCGCTCCAGTCCGTAGATCATCTGCGACAGCGCACAGTTGACCCCCGACACCACTTCGTCAGGCAGCGTGTCCGGCACGGTGTAGAGCACCGCGCCGGCGGGGAGCAGAAAGTAGTCACCGTAGCCACCAACGAAGTAGGGTGGTCTGCTGGCGTCGCCGAGCATGGCCATCGTCAGCTTCTGACAGGACACGCGCCGTCCCGCCAGGCAGCTCCGACACCGGTGGCAGGGAAAGAAGTAGGGGAACACCACCCGTGTGCCCGTCTGCACCGGCGCGCCGTTGGAGTCCTCGGTGACTCGTTCGCCGGTTGCGGCCACCGAACCGACCATCTCGTGGCCGAGCACGGTTGGTAGCGTCCCGCCGAGCCCGCGGGTGACGAACGAACCGTGCCAGGCGTGCAGGTCTGAGCCGCAGATGTTGGCTCGGTGTACCTTCACCAGCACTTCGTCCGGTCCAATCGACGGTAGCGCGACGCGCCGCAGCTCAAATGGCTGCTCGGGTGCGTTGAATTGCGCGATCCGGCCCTCGAACATGTATTCTTCCTTTCTCGCCACGCCTGTTGCTGTGCCTGCGGAACAGGCGACAGGCCTACTGGCGGCGCGGTCCTGCGGTGAGTCGCAAGGGTTCCGTTTCGCTACACGCCGGGTCCTGGTGAGGAGTCGTTTCTGGGAGCGGCAGTCGGCGGCGGCTGGTGGCCGTGGTACGGCGTGACCGGCGTCGCGGTGGGGTCGAGCGTTCCTGCGGCGATGGCGGCTTCCTGGTGGGCGATCTCCGCTTCCAGAGCTCGATTGTCCCCGCGAGCGCGTGCGGCCAGTGAGCGTGCCGCTGTCGGGAGGAGCGTGCACGCACCGGGGATGCTTGGTCCGTGCTGGCAGTTTGTGCCGCCAGGATGCCGGGCGACGTCGGTTGAGGGTGTACCGCGCAACAGCGCACCTCCGAACCGGCGGCGTGCCGGGCGCGCGCACCGCACGCAGCTGGTGGCCGCGGGGATTGGGTGTTCCACCCATGCTTCGTGTCGTGCACGGCACGACGTGCACGAGTATTCGACGAGAACAGCCATGGTGTCAGTCGTAGCAAGCGGGTGCGTGCTTGAGCGTCGCCCAGTCCTCGGGATCGTGGGAGATCCACACCGTGGCATCGTGCGCCCTCGCGAGCTGCTTGAGGCGACGGATCGAGCGGACCGCCTGCAAGGTGTTGTAGTCCGACGGCATCGGAAGGTCTTCGGTGAGGGCCTGGCGGAGGTGGACGGTGTCACCGGTGAGCAGGAACGTCTGGTTGGGCAGCCGCACCAGCACGCTGGTGTTGCCGGGGGTGTGACCTGGCATGCGGTGGATGACGATGCTGCCGTCGCCGAACAGGTCATGATCCGTCGAGAGCTGGTTCCATTTCCAGTCACGCGTCGTGTCGAAATCCGCGGTCCGGAAGAAGGGTTTGGCTGCGGGCAAGGGCCAGTACGAGTAGGGCAGGTCGCCTTCACCGATGTACAGCTGAGCGTCGGGGAAGAGCCGGATGCCGCCGGCATGGTCGAAATGCGCGTGCGAGACGATCACGTGATCGATGGCCGAGGGCTTGTAGCCAAGCGCCTCGAGTTTCCGGTCCACACGGTCCTCCGGGCCGTAGGCGAGTCCGACCAGGTCCGCGAGGTCGCCGTAGACGGCGTGCGGGTCCTCGGCCGCCTCGAACGCGATGCCGGTGTCGAACAGGACCAGCCCCCGGTCGTGTTCGATGAGAAAGGACGGTACCGGAATGGTGACCTGTCCCTGCCCGTTGACGATCATGATGCCGGTGTCGAGTGTGAATTCCGCCCCCGGCAAAGCCCACATCCGGTTGGCTGTTCCCGTGTTCATGTCGTTTCTCCTTGGTGTCGTCTTGACTTGGTTTCGCGTCAGGGGGTCTTGTCCGTGCTGTGGTTGTTTCCGGCGGCAATTTGTTGACGGAGCAGCTTCTTGTTGAATTTTCCGACTCCGGTCTTGGGTACCTCGTCGACGAACACGAAGCGGTCCGGCAACCAGAACTTGGGGAACTTCTCACGGAGGAATTCGGTGAGATCGTCGGACGCCACCGGCGAGTTGGTGGCGACGATGGCAATCGGTCGCTCCAGCCAGACCGGATCCGGTGCGGCTACCACCGCGGCTTCCCGGACTTCCGGATGCCCCATGAGTGCGTTCTCCAAATCGACTGACGAGATCCATTCGCCACCGCTTTTGATCAGGTCTTTGACGCGATCGACCAGCCACAGGTAGCCGTTCTGGTCGATGACGCCGACGTCGCCGGTGTGGAACCAGCCACCAGCGAAGCTGTCCTGGGAACGTGTGTCGTGGTAGTAGGCGCGGGCCACCCAGGGGGAGCGCGCGAGGATCTCACCGGCGTGTTTGCCATCCCAGGGCAGCTCTTCGCCGTGGTCGTCGACCAGCTTGATCTCCACGAGCGGCATCGGCTGGCCTTGGGTGCCGAGCAGGCGGAACTTCCCCTCGTCGTCGAGGTCGGTGAACTGGCTGGTGAGGGTGGTGAAGGTGAGCAGCGGCGACGCCTCGGTCATGCCCCAGCCCTGGCACACGTGCACACCGTGTGCTTGCTGCCACCACCGTATCTCGCCGATCGGGGGCGCCTGGCCGCCCAGCCACAAGGTGTGCAGCGAGTCGAGAACGTAGGATTGCCGTCCGGATTCGAGTTCCTGGCGCATGAGCATGCCGACCGTCACCGCGGCGACGCAGACACTGACTCGGGCGTGCTCGATGATCTCCAGGTAGTGGTGCGGTCGTGGCTGCGTTCCCGGCAACGCCAGCGATGCTCCTTGCAGGGCGCAGGCGTACGGCATGCCCCACGAGTTGACGTGGGACATCGGCGTCACCAGGAGATAGGTCTCCCGCTCGGCGACGCCGATCGATCCCTGCAGGCACAGGATCAGGGCGTGCAGCACGGTGCTGCGGTGGCTGTACACCACGCCCTTGGGTTCCCCCGTGGTGCCCGACGTGTAGCACATTCCGGCTGGGCTGTCCTCGTCAACATCGGGGAACTCGATCTCCTCGTCGGCGTCGGCGAGCAACTCCTCGTACCCGTAGACCGGTCCCAGCGCGGTCGTCGGCGGCTGGCCATCCCCGAACACGACCACTGCTTTCACATTGGTGAGCCGGTCGCGGATCTGTTCCAGCATCGGCAGCTGTTCAGGACTGACCAGGAGCACGCTGTCCCCGGCGTGTTCGATGACGTACCCGATCTGGTCCGGGGATAGCCGGATGTTGATGGTGTGCAGCACCGCGCCCATGCAGGGCACCGCGAAGTAGGCTTCGTAGTGCTGGTCGGTGTTCCAGCCCAACGTGCCCACCCGGTCACCGGTGCGTACGCCGAGCCGGTTCAGCGCGTCAGCCAGCCGCCGAACTCGCTTCCCGAATTCGGCGTAGGTATAGCGGCGGTAGCCGTCGTCGTGCCGCGTGATGATCTGTTTGTGCCCGAAGAGCCGTTCCGCGCGCCACAACAGCGTCTTCAGTTGCAGCGGCCGGTCCATCATGAGACTGTCCACGCTGCTCTCCCTTCGAATTCGGTGCCGGGTGTACCGGCTTTCCGCCTCGCTGTCAGGCGGAAAGCCGGGCGAAGTCCCGGGCGTAGTAGACAAGGGGGTTTTGATCGCGCAGCCGCACGTTGACCGCTTCGCCGATGAGGATCACGTGATCACCGGCCGGCTGGCGGGCCTGCGTCCGGCACACCAGGGACGCCACCGCCTCTGGCAACACCGGCAGACCGTCGGCGTCCGTGTCGAATTCGCCACCGGCGAACTTGTCCGCTCCCTTGGTGGCAAACCGGTTCGCCAGGGGAGCATGCTCTTCGCCGAGGATGTTGACCACCCACTTGCTTGAGGTGCGGAAGGCACGGTAGCTGTCGGCGGAGACGGCCAGACAGGCCAGCACCAGCGGCGGTTCCGCGGATACGGAGCAGAAGGCGCTCGCGGTGAATCCCCACCTCGCTCCGCAGTGGTCGGTCGTGGTCACGATGGTGACTCCGCTGGGGAACCGGGACATCGCCTCGCGAAACTGCGCCGCGAACGTCTCATGCGCCGGAGGGCCCTGTTGGCTGCGTGCGGTGGTCTCGGTCATGGCTGCGACTGCTCCCGGGCGGTTGTCGGCGTGCCGCCGACCGGATCCAGCCGGTGTCCCAGCCGGTCTCGTTTGGTCATCAGATAGGCGGCGTTGTGCTCACCGGCCGTGACGATGAGCGGTACGCGCGATGCGATCGTGATGTCGTAGCCCGAAAGCCCCGAGTATTTGGCCGGGTTGTTGGTCATCAGGCGAATCGAGTGGACGCCGAGGTCGGCCAGGATCTGAGCGCCCACACCGTACTCGCGGCTGTCCACCGGCAGGCCAAGGGCCAGGTTCGCGTCGACGGTGTCCAATCCCTGGTCCTGCAGGGTGTAGGCACGGAGCTTGTGCCCGAGCCCGATGCCGCGGCCTTCCTGACCTCGCAGGTACACCAGGACGCCGCTGCCTGCCTCGGCGATTTCGCGCAACGCCTGGCGTAGTTGCTCCCCGCAGTCGCAACGCGCCGAACCCAGGACGTCGCCAGTGAGGCACTCGGAGTGCACGCGGACGAGGACCTCGTCGCGGTTCGCGCCGTCCCCCGCCACGAGGGCGAGGTGCTCGGTGCCGTCGAGCAGGGAGGTGTAGCAGAACGCGTCGAAGGTGCCGTAGGGTGTCGGCAACGGTGCCTGCGATGTGCGTTCGACGAGGCGCTCGGTGCGCTGACGGTAGCGGATCAGATCCGCGATGGTGAGCACGGTGAGCCCGTGACGTCGGGCGAAGGCGGCCAGCTGTGGCCTGCGGGACACCGTGCCGTCGTCGTTGACGATCTCAGCGAGCACGCTGGCGGGTCGCTTCCCGGCCAGCCGCGCCAAGTCTACTGCGGCCTCGGTGTGCCCAGCCCGTTTGAGCACGCCGCCGGGCCGAGCGCGAAGCGGGAAAACATGGCCGGGCCGGGTGAAGTCGTGCGGACCGGCCGCCGGGTCGCTCAGTGCCCGGATGGTCGCCGCTCGGTCTGCGGCGGAAATGCCGGTGGTGGTGCCCTCGCGCAGATCCACCGAGACGGTGAACGCGGTGCCGCGGGGATCGTCGCCCATGGCCACCATCGGTTCCAGGCGGAGTTGGTCCAGCCGTTGCCCGTCCATGGCCACACAGGCGAGGCCGCTCGTGTGGCGCACCAGGAAGGCTATCTGTGCACTGGTGACGGTTTCCGCCGCGATGATCAGATCACCCTCGTTCTCGCGATCCTCATCGTCGATCACGACGACGAACTCGCCCCGGGCGAAGGCGGCCACCGCCGCGCGCACCGCCGTGTCGGTCTCGTCGGTGTTCTGGGAGCCGGACACCTGGATCGGCCGCGCGGACCGCTCGTGACATTGCATCTGTCGCATTCGTCGACACCGTTTCACTCTGGGAGTTTGGGCTCGGATCGTTTGACACCTTTTTTCCGCTTGGCGCGCAGCGCCGCCAACGTCGCGGCCGAGTCCTCCGTGGATTGCACGACGGCCATGTGTGAGGCGATCATGTTCAAGTGCGTTCGCGCGTCCAGGTGCAACGACTCGTATGTCGCACGCTTGATGAAGCCGACCGCCACCGGGGGCAGTGCCGCGAGGCGGGCGGCGAGCTCGTAGGTGCGGGTGAGCAATTCGCCGTCGGGGTAGCAGTGGTTGGCGAGTCCGATTCGCTCCGCCCTCGGGCCGTCTACCACGTCGCCGGTGAGCAGGAGTTCGAGTGCGCGGGCAACGCCGACCAGCCGGGGAAGCCACAGGCAGCCACCATCGCCTGGGATGAGGCCCGCGTGAATGTAGCCTTCGCTCAACCGGGCCGACTCGCCGACCAGACGGATGTCGCACATCAGCGCCATGTCCAGACCGGCGCCCACCGCGGTCCCCTGTACCGCCGCGATCACCGGTTTGTCCAGGGCCTCCAGGGCGCGTGCCACCCGGTGTACCTCGTCGGTGAGCATCCGCCGACGCGACAGCGGCGCCGGATCCACGGAGGTCAACTCGTCGAGGTCGATACCGGAGCAGAACGCGCCGCCTGCACCGCGCACCACGACCGCCCGCACCTGATCGTCCTTGGCCGCCTCGTGCAGCGCGTCCGCCCAGTGACGCACCATCTGAAGGGTGAAGGCGTTCTTCCGCTCGGGGCGGTTGAGCATAATGGTGGCGACCGCGTCAGCCCGGGAGTACTCCAGGTCAGCCATTTGCGCGCACCTCCGCCGGGTCGGTCACAAGCGTCCACAGATCTGGTGCGGCGCAGGCAGCCGCGCCGAGTTCCCGCTCCCAGAACCGCTCATTGCCGAACTCGTCGCGCCATGACCACAAGCGGGTGGTGATCAGCCGCAACGGATGCTCGTCGGTGAAGCCAAGCGCGCCGTGTACCTGATGGGCCAGTCGCGCCACCACGCCCGCGGCACGACCGGCCTGCGCCTTGGCCGCTGCCGTGAGGATCCAGTCCGGTTGCTGACCAGCTGTGGCGGCCGACATCGCGACCGTGGTGCTGGCCGCCGCCTCCCCGGCCATCGCCGCGAGGTGATGGCTGACGGCCTGGAACCGGGAAATCGGGCGGCCGAACTGCTCCCGCTGCCCGGCGTAGGTGATCGTCGAATCGAGTGCGGCTTCCATGGCCCCGCTGAGCAACAGTGCCCGGCCAAGCGCACCGCGAACCCGAAATGCCCTGCCGGAAATCGTGGCGTCCACTTCGGTGACGTCCTCGCCCGGCACGAAAGTGTCCTGCAGCAGCAAAGTATCCCGGGGCTCTCCGGCCAGGTTACGGCCACGTTCCCACGCTTCCCTCGGCGAGTCCAGGACCGCCACCAGCGGCTCGGCACGGTCAAGCAGCACCGCGACCCGCTCGGCCAGGTGGCCGTAGGGAACCCTGGACAGTTTCCCCGTCAACCGGTACCCCCCAGGGCATCGGTCGACCGTCATGTCCGTGGGCGCCGACGCGGTCAGCGGACCGGTCGGAACCGTCCGGCTGGCCGCGGCCAGTAGCCACCCTGCCAGCAGCGCCGTCTCCGCCAATGGCACCGGCACCGCGGCGCGTCCGATCTCGTGCACCACGACCGCGGCCTCGGCCAGCCCCGCCCCGGCCCCACCAGAGGACTCGGGCACCGGCAGCACGGTGAACTCCGCCTTTGTCAAGGAGTCCCATACCTCGTCAGCCCACCCGCCTGAGTACCGGGCCGCGGCCTCCGGCGTCCACTCCGAGCAGATCTGAGCCGCGGTCGCCGCGATCGCGTGCAACTCCTCGTTCATGCGCGCTCCAACGCCTTGGCGACGACCCCGCGCAGCACCTCGTTGGTGCCACCGCGCAGGGTGTATCCGGGGGAATGAAGCAGACCGCGAACAAGGTGGCCGGTGAACGTGCCCGGCGCCGCGTCCGGATCCAGCATCTCGTCGGCGAGTATCCGCGCCCGCTCGGCCACCTCCTGTTCGAACCGGGTGCCCAGATCCTTGACCAGCGCGGCGGCCACGTCGGCGGGTTTGCCCGCCGCGAGCACTCCTGCGACAGACAACGACAACTGCCGCAGGGTGAGCAGGCGGGACGTGAGCGCGCCGATCTCGACGACCGCCGCCGGGTCTCGGTCCGCGCGTCGGCGTACCTCGGAGACGAGCGCGGCCAGCAGGGGGAAGGTGGTGAGCAGGCGTTCCGGTCCGCTGCGTTCATAACCCAGCTCAGAGGTGACCTGGCCCCAACCGCTGCCGATCTCACCCAGCACATACCGATCCGGGACGAACACTCCGTCCAGCCGTACCTCGTTGAACTCGTGCTCACCGGTGAGCAGCCGGATCGGCCGTACGGTGACACCCTCGGCACGCAGGTTCACGATGAACTGGCTCAGCCCGGCGTGCCGCTCTCCGGAATCCGGTGCGCTTCTGGCGAGCACGAAGAACCACTGCGCCCGATGTGCTCCGCTGGTCCACACCTTCGTCCCGGTCAGCCGCCAACCGCCAGCCACTCTGACCGCTCGTGTCCGCACGGAAGCCAAGTCGGAGCCGCTGTCCGGTTCGCTCATGCCGATGGCGAAGTAGCAGCGTCCCGCCGCGATCTCAGGCAGGAACTCCGCCCGCTGCTGTTCGCTGCCGTAGCGCAACAGCGAGGGGGCGGTCTGGCGGTCAGCGATCCAGTGCGCCGCCACCGGGGCCCCCGCGGCGAGGAGCTCTTCAAGTACCACTTGCCGATCCAGCACCGTCCGTCCCTGGCCGCCGTACCGGCGCGGAATGGTCATGCCAACCCACCCCTGCTCAGCCAGCCGCCGCGAGAACGGCTCATCCCAGCCGGTCAACCAGGAATCACATTGGGGGGTGAACGCACCTCGCCGGATCTCGGAATCGAGAAACGCACGTACCTCGGACCGGAGCGGTTCCAGGTCCGGCGAAACCCGCATCACATCTATCGGTAGAACACGGCTACTCATCAGTGTCTCCAGTTCTGACAGAGGGATCCGCCGCCGCAGCCGATCGGCGAGAGGAATGGTCCGGCTGCGGCGGCCACGTGCCTCACAGCCAGTTCGGAGCGATCTCGGAGGCCCACAGCTCGATGCTGCGCATCTGCACGTCGTGCGGAATCGGTCCTGGGTACTGCCACTGCAGCAGATACTCAGGGTCGTGCTGCGACACCAACTTCTCGATCTGGCGGTTGATGTCGTCGGGCGTACCGACGAACTCGAACCCACGCTCACACAGAGTGTCGTAGTCGGACCCGATCTGGCCGGTCTCGCCGGGATTGCGCATCACTTCGGAAAAGCCCATCGGCCCGAACCAGTTCGGGAAGATGAAACCATTACCGCGCCGGGCCCAGTAATGGGCCTCGTCGGCGTCTCGTGACACCAGCACATCGCGGAAAATGCCTACCCCCTGGCCGCGCTTGAACGCCCCCCGACCCGCCGCCTCGGCCTCCTCCTGATACACGTCCAGCAACCGAGAAATGACCTCGTCATTGGTGTTCATCACGATTGGGACGATGCCCTCACGAGCACAGAACCGGAAGGACTCCTCGCTGAAGCTGAACGGCTGGAACACCTGCGGCCACGGCTTCTGATACGGTTTCGGGGCGATGCCGACCTCGGTGATCACACCCTGCTTGTCCTGCCCGCCCCCATACGCGTTCACCGCTTCGTGATTGAAATCGATTCCCGGTGGCGGAACCTGCCAGTTCTCGGTCTTCAGAGACGTCGTGCGCTCGCTCCACAACGCCTTCATGATCTCCCAGTGCTCGTTGAACCGCTTGCGGTTGGCCACATCACGTTCCGACTTGTCGGAGAACGTGGCGCCGACGTGGTACGTCTGCCCGAGCACGTCCGCCCACCGCTTCTGATACCCCCTGGCGATCCCGACGAAGGAGCGTCCGCGCGTCATCTGGTCGAGCATCGCGAGGTCCTCGGCCAGCCGAATCGGATTCTGGAACGGCAGCACGTTCGCCATCTGCCCGACCTTGATCCGCTGTGTCTGCATCGCGATGTACAGATCGAGCAGGATCGGGTTGTTCGACTCCTCGAAGCCTTCGATGTGGAAATGGTGCTCGGTAAACGCGACGCCCCAGTACCCGAGATCGTCAGCCAGTTGCGCCTGCTTGGTGATCTGGAAGAGCATGTTCTGGTAGTTCTTGTCGTTGACCCCAGCGAAGCCCTTCTTCATCTGGTCATAACTACCCACGGCTGGCAGGTAGAACAAAATCTCCTTCATAAACTTACTCCTCACATCGGTTAACTGGTCAAGCCCGGCTTCGGTAGACCACGAAAGGGTTCCCGCTGGGGTCCCGCAATACCGCCCGAATCTCGTGCGCCCCCTCAACCGGCCCGGACAACACCGTCGCACCGGCCGCCAGCAGCCGGGACACCGCAACCGAGACGTCCTCGCTCCGGAACACCGGCAACGCCGACTCCGGCACCGGATGGTCAGCCGGAATCGCCAAGGCGAGCTTTATCGACCCGGCGGAGAGTTCGGCATAGTCGTCCCGATCCCGCATCCGGACACCGAGCCCCAATCCATCTCGATAAAAGGCCAACGAACTTTCCAAATCGGACGCGGGGAGCAGGATAGACCGCAAATCACACTTCGAATCAGACACAAACACTCCATTCGTCCGATCTCGCGAGTTGGGCCGAGGTTTCACCTGTGGAAACAGATTGTTACCCGCCACGCGGACGAGCACGCCGTATCAATGTGAGACAACGACCATGCCTCGCGTCTGGCCGAGCGGGGTCGACCGCGCGTTTTCGCAGCGTGTCGGGCACATGATGGCCGAAGGTTCAGGTCAACGACTTCTGGGCGGAGCCCACTCAAGCCGCGTCAAGCAAAGGTGACCTGTGTCTCAAAGTGAGACAATCGGGCCAACGGGATTCCGCCCTACTCTGGTCGGACGATCACGTCACACCCCGTGGACGATGGAGTGCAGGCAATGGAGCCCACCTCAGTCGCACCCGGTGGCCGTGCCTCAGGCGGGACGGCCACACCTGAGGCACGCCACGAGCCCCCGCAGCTGTCCGTACGTGCCGAGATCGCGCTGTCATGGCGCCGGTCCGCAGCCTGCGGAATAACCCCTGACAAGAAGGCTGAACTACCCTACGATCCGGACTTCGACAGTGACAGCCGACTGCTGAAGGCGGCCACGCCGGTTGTGGAACGTCTCGCCAGTTCCCTGGCCGATACCTCCACCAGCATCCTGCTCGCCGACCGGCAGGCGCGGATTGTGCGGCGCTGGGTTGGCGAGAAGCCGCTGTACAGCGCATTGGACAACGCACACGCGGCCCCTGGGTTCGCCTTCGCGGAGGAGTATGCCGGCACCAACGGGTTAGGCACAGTCCTGGAGGAAGCTCGAACGGTCGCGGTTCGCGGCGAAGAACACTACGCGGACTTCCTACGCCACCTGTCGTGCGTTGGGGTCCCCATCCACAACCCGGTCACCCGAGCCGTCGAGGGAGTTCTCGACATTACCTGCCTCGCCGACGACTACAATCCGCTCATCCCCGCTCTGCTCTCCGAATCGGTACAGCACATCGAAACCCGGTTGAGCCACCTGTCCTCCCCCGCCGATGTCGCCCTCGTCGAGGCGTTCACCCGTGCCCGCCGTCTGCATCGAGGCGCCATACTCGGCCTCAACCCGAACATGATCCTCACCAACCCCATCGCCAGCGGCAATCTCACACCCCACGACCAGGCGGTACTCTGGGACGCGTCCACACAGTTGGCCCGTACCCAGCGCTCCGAAGTAAGCGTGGACCTCACGCACGGGCGGTACCGTGTCCGGTGCGAACCCGTCACGACCGGATCCCACCACCCTGCCGGAGTCGTGCTGTACCTCGATCCGATCCGGCCCCGCCACGTCAGCACGGGCTCCCACCCATCCGTGACGGCCACCAGCACGGGCATCACGCCTCCAGCGGGACGCAGCCCACAGTGGCGCCGCATCACCACGCGTATCCAGGAACTGGCTCAGCTCCCCGATCCGGTAGCGATCACGGGCGAGCCGGGCAGCGGAAAGCTCTACCTGGCCAAGTATCTGCACGAACTGTCCAGTCCCGCCCGGGGACTGCGGGTTTTCAACGCCGCCGACCCCACCGAGACCGCGCCCAAGAACCTGATCATCCGGGCCAACGAAACCCTTGGGCAAGGCGACAACGTCATCGTACGGCGAATCGAATACCTTCCGACACAGGCGCAGGCGCAGTTGCGGGCCCTCGCGGCGACCAGCCCCCATCCCACGTCCGCATCGACAACCGGACGACTCATCGTCACCGCCCAAACCACGACCCACACCAATGAGTGGCTCGAACAAGCCCTCGCGTCCTACCCGCACCACCTGTGGGTTCCGCCGCTGGCCCAGCACACCGAGGACATCGCCGACCTGACACCGGTTCTGCTCACGGAACTCGCCGGTCAACCCACCGCACACTGCAGCCTGCCAACGCTCCAAGCACTGATGCGTAGCCCGTGGCCGGGCAACATCGCCGAGTTACGAGACGCCCTTGCCGCCGCACTCAACGCCAGCGACGGCCAGGAGATCCAACCGCACCACCTACCGACCTGGGTGCTCAAACGTGCACACCAACGACAACTATCCGTAATGGACCAGTCGGAACGCGAACTGATCATCGAAACACTAGCCAGCGTCGGCAACAACCGGACGCAAGCGGCAAGAATCTTGGGCATCGGCCGCGCCACCCTGTACCGCAAGATCCGTACCCTCGGCATCTCCACCGCCCAGGAACTCCAGATGGGGCTGTCTGATCAACTTATCGGACAGTCCCACTGCCAGGTGTCGCGAGACCGTCGAGGACCGGCTCGCTGATCGCGGCGGAGAAGCGCGCTGCGTCGACGGATGGATCGGCGGACGGCCCGCGTTGAGGCCAGCGACGGTGCTGGCTTCGAAGACGCTCAAGGCCACGGCGCCCGGATCGGCGCCCTGACTGGGCCCTGTCGGAGATACTGTCGAGCAGGAGAGCTCTACCGGCACCCGGCCGTCCGTGAAGTGGCCGTCGTCGGCGTCCTCGACATCCGCTGGGGCGAGACGCCAGTGGCCACCGTGGCGCTCCAGAACGCCGCCGAGGCGACGGCCGAGGAGCTCATCGCGTACGCCCGGGGGCGGCTTGCCCACTTCAAGTGCCCTACCCGGGTCGAGTTCGTGGCTGAGTTGCACCGCACAGCGACCGGCAAGGTTCTCTAAACGGTGCTACGTCAGCAGCAGGGCGCAGACGAACACGCAGTACGCCGCTGAGCTCAGTTCAGACTGCTTCCGTAATGCTAATCCGGCGCAGGTCACGATTCGAGGGAGAGGAACCGGACCGCGACCTCTGAGATCTTGCGTGCTGTCGCGGTTCGGTCCCACCTGGGCAGCGCCAGGTGACTGACTGTCAGGCGGACCATGGTGTCGGCCGCGTCGATGACATCGTTTTCGGGAAGACTCGGGTAACTCTCCGCGACCCATCCGGCCAGGGTGTCGGAGGCGAGGTCGAGGAGTCGCGCGGAAGTCGTGAGCAGTGGGAGCATCCCCGTGGACGCTTGGCTCCCCCCATTCAGGTCGCGGTTGGAGATGAGCACCGCCTTGAGCAGGGGGCTACGCCCCGCCTCGTCCAAGGTGTAGTCGACGGCTGCGGCGATGCCGCGCTTCGCATCGCCGACGTGCGCCTCCAGCGCCCCCTGGATGCCCTCCAGGAAGCGTGAGGCTTCCCGAAGCACGACGGCTTCTCCGAGGCCGGCCTTGTCACCGAACTCCTTGTAGAGAGCTGCCCGCGACACCCCGGCTCGGTCCGCCACCTCCCCCATGCGCACCCGGTCCCAGCCGCGGTCGATGATCAAGTCGTGGGCAGCCTCGAGTACAGCCGAGCGCATGTGCTCCCTGAACCGTTCACGCATGGAGTGTGCCCGCATGAAAGACAGGGTAGCGATCTCTGTCTCGCTACCGACTCCCGCCACCGATCTGGACAAGATCAAGCTACCGTGCGTGGTCGTCGGCACCCCTGGTCGTGACGCTGTACAACTGGACAAAGGCCCGCTAGTATCCCCGCACCAACTGCCGACGACGACGGCCCAACACCACCCTCCGTTCGTAGGCCGGCACGATCGTCTGCACGCCCCACTGTGCAACGGGAGTCAATGGAGCTGACGTCTCGTCTCCAGCGCGATGCGAACAGTACCCGATCCTTGAGCGACATCAGACGTCCCTCCGGCCGCTTCGTGATCGATCCTTTCGGGTAGACGACGAGGCGCGCGCGATCCACGGCTTCGACCGCGGCGCGGAGCCCAGCTCGGCTGTTGAACGATCGACCTCGATGTGGCCGGCCGGCCGAAACCACCAGCCGACAGCTCTGCTCTGAAACGGGCTCGTCTTTGCCATGAACCGGGGATCCGGCCCTCTGGTCCAGGATCATCTCCGCCGGGAACAACGGATCGGTTCGGGAGACAGGGCTGACCGCCGGCACCGCACCTCCCGTCTCGGCGAGGCGTTCCGTGCCGCGGCAGTCCACTCTCCTGGCCACCAGCAGCAGCGGTTTGCGAATGAGCAACACCAGCCACTATGCAGGACCGCGTGCGTCTCTGGGGGCGTGCCTCACGTCTGCAACCGACGCGATTCACCGACGCCCAGAATGATAGACAGAAGCCCCACCGCCGTCCACGCTGTCGACATCCAAGTCATCCTTGTTCGCCGCACTGGGCGGTGCCTCGGTGGTGACCACGGTCAGCGGTCGGCCCGCTTCGTCACACCGCAACCTTTGCTTCAGGGTGGCCATATCGACTGCGGTCCCCTGGCCGAGCATGCGCTTGGTGGTCATGAAGTCCCGGGGACGGTTGACACAGTCAGCGGCTATCAGCTCGCCCTTCCGGAGGTAGTAGCAGGTGAAATCGCGGTCGGCGGTCGGGTCACCGCTCAGGACGATGTCGTCATAGCCCGTGTTGAGTCCCGCGATCTGGAGCTTGAGGTCATACTGATCCGACCAGAACCACGGGGGCGCTGTGACCTCCTTGTCCTTTCCACAGATGGTCGCCGCTGCCACCTTCGCCTGCTCCACCGCGCTCGGCACCGACTCCAGGCGAATCCGTCGGCCGTAGCGTGGCATGTCCTGCGAGGCGCAGTCCCCGGCGGCCACAATGGTGGGATCACTGCTGCGCGCGTGCGCGTCGATCAAGATCCCGTCGTCCACCGCCAGGCCGGCTGCCTCGGCCAGTTCCGTGGTCGGTTCGATACCGACCCCGATGATCACGAGATCGGCTGCCACAAGCTCGCCGCTCGCCAGGACCGCCTCGCGGACGCGGTGGTCGCCGACCAGGGCCTCGACCGATGCGCTCGTCCGCACGTCGACTCCCTCATGTTGGTGGACGCGCGTGAAGAATGCCGACACCTCAGGAGCGGTCACCCGCTCGAGGACACGGTCTGCGGCCTCCAGCACGGTGACGTCAAGACCCAGCGCGCGCAACGACGCGGCGGTCTCCAGGCCGATGTAACCACCACCGACGATGACGGCACGACGTCCGGGGATGGCGTGCTCGCGGATCCGCTTGACATCGGATGACCGACGTAGGTAGTGCACCCCATCGAGCTGGGTGCCGGCGGCACGCAGGCGTCGTGGGCGTGCGCCGGTGCAGAGAGCCAGGGCGTCATAGGACAGTCTGTCCCCCGTGCTGAGCAGGACCTGGCGAGCCGAACGATCGATCTCCTCCACGCAGGCGTCCAGGCACTCGATGCCCTGCTTGAGGTAGAAGTCCTGGGAGCGAATGGCCAACTCCGTCAGCGAGCACTTGCCAGCGAGGTAAGCCTTCGACAGAGGAGGTCTCTGGTAGGGCAGCACCGACTCGTCACCGACCAGCACGATTTCACCGGACCAGCCCTCCTGGCGGAGGCTGGTGACCAGCTGTGCCCCGGCATGACTGGCACCGACCACCACCGTGCGCGCTGAGCTCATCCGGCGCCCTTGGGGGTGAGCTCGACCATCAGCTTGCTGATGCCCCGAACGAAGTTGGACTGGACGTATTCCGGCTCCCCGACTACATCGATCCTCTCGAAGCGCGGGAGGATCTCCTCCCAGAGGATCCGCAGCTGCAGCTCGGCCAACCGGTTGCCCATGCACCGGTGCACGCCGAACCCGAAAGCGATGTGGTTGCGGGCGTTGGGCCGGTCGATGATCAACTCGTCCGGTCGCTCGAACACAGTCTCATCGCGGTTGCCGGACGCATACCACATTACCACCTTATCACCCTTACGGATGAACTGGCCGTTGAGCACGGTGTCGGTCTTGGCGATCCGGCGCATGTAGGCAAGCGGAGTCTGCCAGCGGATGATCTCCGAGACCATGTTCGGGATCAGGTCCGGATTGGCCTTGAGCTTCTCGAACTGGTCGGGGAACTGGTTCAGCGCGAGAACGCCACCACTCATCGAGTTGCGCGTTGTGTCGTTGCCCCCGACGATGAGCAGGATCAGGTTGCCAGCGAACTCCATGGGACGCTTGATCAGGTCTTTGGTACTCTCATTCCTCTGCAGCATGGTGATGAGGTCGAACCCGGGCTCTTCACCGGCCGCGAGGCGGGCGGCCTTGTCATGCCACAATGCGCTGAGTCCACGCGCCATGCCCACCATGCCGCGGAACAGCTCGTCGTTGTCGGAGGGGCCTCCGTTGGCCTGCTCCATCGAGGTGGCCAGGTTTGACCACTCGACGAGCTTGTGCCGCTGCTCGAAGGGGAAGTCCAGTAGCGTCGCCAACATGCGGGCGGTGAGCTCGATCGACACGGTGCTCACCCAGTCGAAGGGTTCGTTGACGGGCAGGTTGTCCAGGACGTCCCTGACGCGCTCGCGAATGAGGCCCTCCATCTCGCGGAGGTTCTTCGGAGCCACCACCCCTTGGACGGCGCGGCGCTGAACGTCGTGCTTGGGCGGGTCCATGGCGATGAACATCGCGATGTCCATGAACCGCGGCGGCGCCCCGATGACAATGAGAGGTTCCGCGGAGAAGACCTCGTGGTTCTTGTCCACCGCAATGATGTCGGCGTGACGCGTGACCGACCAGAACGGTCCGAAGGGACTGTGAGGCTGGTAGTGGACCGGGGCCTCGTCGCGTAGGCGCTTGAAGTAGGAGGCCCAGCGCCCCTGCCGGTAGAGGAACGGGTTGCTGAGGTCGATGTCTTCGAGCGCGACTTCTTCGACCGGCGGGATCGGGCGTTCGACGAACATCTTCTGCCCGTTCGTGCGGGTCAGCCAGCGTCGGCCCTTGTCGTAGAGGTGTGCGGCCTGGACCTGTCGATCCAGCGGGATGGCGGCCTCGACCTTCCTCTTGACTGTTTCAGGGATCTTCATCTCGTCGACACCTCCTGCTACATCTGGAATTCGGGCAGTTGCACGGTCAGGCCATCCCATGACTCGGAGGCCTTGATCTGGCAGGACAGCCGAGACGTCGCCTGTCGCTCGGGGTTCATCGACAGCATCTCCTCTTCCACCGGACCGGACGGGCCGACCTTGTCGGCCCAGGCAGGATCCACGATCACGTGGCAGGTGCCGCAGGCGGCCTCTCCGCCGCAGTCGCCATCGATGCCCGGAATGGCGTTGTTCTTCGCGACTTGCATCAGCGAGCAGCCCTCCTCGAGGGGCGCCTCGTGCTTCTCCCCGTCGTGCGACACGAAAGTAACGACTGCCATCGACAACTACCCCACTCTTGACCACAAGACGGACACTTCCTTCATGATTGTCGTCGGCGTCCGACAAGGCCATGTCGAAGCCGCGCCATCCTGTTGTGAGTTCGGATCACGTGAGGATCGCCATGTGGAGAGACGAGCCAGGCGTCCCATCTCTTGTGTTCGTGCAACTGCTGAGCAGTTCAGCGATCGATCAGAACGCCGTGGAGGAGTTCCGCGCCATAATGGCGCGCGAGGGAACCGGCGAGCTGACTCTGATCCAAACCCAAGCGCAAGCACCGCTGCGGTGGTTTCGCGAGGTCTATCCCGAACTCGACGCCGAGCAGGCGACACGGCTGGGGATCGCCTGCGCGGAACAGGCCCAGCTCACGTCCTTCGGGCCGATGAGCGTGCCGCTGGTCAGCGCAGGAACCGTCGCCGAGGTCGTGCAGCTGCTGACCTATCTTCCGGTTATCACCAAGGCCGTCATTACCCAGTTCGATCGCCAGCCGGAGGACCTGACGATTCGGCTGTCCGGGAACGCAGGAGAACCCGACCTGGACTGTCTAGTCGTCACCTACTGCGGGCTGGCCCTCATGCGGTTGATCGACCTGCTGGTCGGCGACACGTCGGAGGTGACCATGCATAGTCGCTGGCCGGAGCCGAGCGTCCTGTCTCGAGAGGCATGGCCAGGGCGTCGGCTCGTCTTCGACGCCCCCTTGTCCTACCTGCACATCCCTGCACGGACGCTGCACACGGCCTGCCGCTTCCCCGACCCACTCGCCTACGAAGTCGCCATAACTGACCTCCAGCAGGCGCTCGAACGTCGGGCTGGCACCCAGGACTTCACCCGCAGAGTGCGGGAGCTGTTGGAGGACAGGCCAGGGTTGAAGACAATCCAGTCAATCGCGGATGAGTTCTCGATCTCCTCGAGTACCCTGAAACGCCGCCTCGCCGCGGAGGGAACCAGCTTCCGCGAACTCCTCCAGAAGTCCCTGCTCGACCGCGCCCAGATACGGCTGCTCGACCGGTCCACGTCGGTCAGTGAGGTCGCCGCCGAACTCGGCTACAGCGACGTCACCAACTTCTCGCACGCTTTCAAAGCATGGACCGGCAACTCACCGAGCCACTTCCGACGCGCCCACCAGCACCCTTGAGCACGGCTCCCAGCGCAGCCCCTCGGAAGGACTGCGGCCGGGGCGCGTCCGAAACTTGTTTGACAGACCCTCGGAGGCCGTCCATCAGTCACCCGGCTGACCCCCAAGCGGGACTGTGGGACTGTCCGTGATCTTGTTTGCGCCGTGAGGCGCTGTGATTCGAGTGGAGGTGAGAGACCTTCGCCGCTGTCCTGTCGTAGCAGGGCGGTGTAGCTGAGGGCAGCCTGATCCGGGTGGTGCCGGGGAGGGTGGGAGCAGCCCTGACAAAGCCGGGGCGTGGCCAGTACTGCCAGATGGTGCGGGTCCGGCGAGCGTGGCGGAAAGGAGTACGCGAGGAACCGGCGTTTTACGTCCTTCAATAGGGACACCGGCTCGAACCTGGTGGATATGGGCCGGGTGCGGCGCGTCCCGCTGCGTACCGTTGTGGCGGGAACTTCCAGCGCGGGATACAAGAGCTGTTCTGGGAGGCCACGGGAAAAGTCTGCGGCGTACCCGTTGGCGAGGTCGCTGGGACACAGTCGGGCTCCTCCTTCGCCGAGCGAATCACAGTGAACACGGGAACCGTCTCGGTTCATACCCCTGTCCGTCGCATCCGGCGGCGAACGCGGGGTTGAGCGCACCGACCGCTGATCGATCCGAGACGGGGCGGAGCCGCCGTAGTACTCGGAGCCGGGGAAAGCCTGCGCGCATGGGGAAGGGCGGCAGCGGTAGTCGAGAAGACGAGGAGCTGTAATGCCGGAAGACGCGCCGCCGAATGGTGGCGCTCCCGACCAGGCCGTGGGGTCGTGGTCGCGGGTATCGGAGATGCAGGCCAAGCTTCACCGTTGGGCGGTGGCCGATCCTGGCCGCCGGTTCGATGACCTGTTCAATTTCGTGCACGACCCGGCGACGCTGATAGTGGCGTTCGGTCGGGTCGCGGGCAACCAGGGAGCCCGCACCGCTGGCGTCGACGGACTCACCGTCGCCGACATCGAGCAGCGGTCAGGGGTCCCGGGGTTCCTGGACGATCTGCGTGCCCAGCTCAAGGCGGGCACGTTCCGAGACCATTGCCGGTGCGGGAGCGTCAGATTCCCAAACCGGGCGGGTCGGGCAAGGTACGGCGGCTGGGGATTCCCACCGTCGCCGACCGGGTCGTTCAGGCCGCGTTGAAACTGGTGCTGGAACCGATCTTCGAGGCCGACTTTAAGCCGGTCTCCTACGGGTTTCGGCCCAAGCGGCGAGCGCAGGACGCGATTGCGGAGATCCACCACTTCGGCAGCCGTGGCTACCAGTGGGTGCTGGACGCGGACATCGCGGCGTGTTTCGACGAGATCGACCACGTCGCGCTGATGGACCGCGTTCGCGCACGGATCAAGGACAAACGCGTGCTGGCGTTGGTGAAGGCGTTTCTCAAGGCCGGGGTCCTGACCGAACTCGGCGACCGCGAGAACACCCACACCGGCACGCCGCAAGGGGGCATCTTGTCTCCGTTGCTGGCCAACATCGCCTTGTCGGTGCTCGATGAGCGCCTGCACGGGTCGTGGGAAGGCGGCGGGACGATGTCCACCGAGTATCGACGGGCGCGCCTGCGTGCCCGGGGGCTGCCGACTTGGCGGGTCGTCCGCTACGCGGACGACTTCGTCGTCCTGGTCAACGGGACCGAGCAGCACACCGAGGCGCTGCGCGAAGATATCGCTCGGGTGCTGGCGCCGATGGGGTTACGGCTGTCACCGGCCAAGACCCGTATCGTGCACCTGAGCGAGGGGTTCGACTTCCTGGGCTTCCGCATCCAGTGGCGGCGCAAGCGAGGCACGAACAAGTGGCACGTCTATACCTTCATCGGTGCCCGGCCGATCCGAGCGTTGAAGGCCAAGATCCGTGCCCTGACACCCAGGACATCGCAGCAGAACCTGGAATACGTGCTGACCAGGCTGAACCTGATCATGCACGGGTGGGCCAACTACTTCCGGCACGCGGTCGCGAAGAACACGTTCAGCATGCTCGATAACTTCGCCTGGTGGCGAATCATCCGCATGCTGCGCGAGCGGCACCGCTGGAGGTGGCGGGACGTCCGCAGGAAGTTCACCATGCCCACGGGGCAGTGGCTTCCCATCACCGCGGGCACAACCGAACTGCGCAAGATCGCAGCCATCCCGGTAACCCGGTATCGCTGGCGCGCCACCACGATCCCCGCCCCCTGGCCTGCATAACCACGCCCACCGGCAGACAACCGTGGAGAGCCCGTTGCGTTGAGAGGCGCACGGCGGGTTCGGCGAGAGGCCAGGAGAAACGGACCGAGAGCAATCCCGGCACCGCGCTCCTGGCCTACTCAGCGGGTGGTGGTGATCTTGACCATGCTGGGGCGGGTGCTCTGGTTGGAAGGGATCGAGGTTGACGAACAACGGGGTGGCGGCCGGCTTTGCGGCCGCGGCGGCGGGTGCCGAGGACGGTCTTGACCTGCGGGTCGCGCGGGAGTTGATCGACAGGGCGCGCGCGGACGGGGTGTCTCTGGTCGGGTCGGATGGACTGCTGCGGCAGTCGACGAAGACGGTGTTGGAGACGGCGCTGAACGCTGAACTGGACGAGCATCTCGGCTATGAGAGGGGTGATGCGGCCGAGAAATTCGGGACCAATGAGTGGTCGTCGGCGAAAACGGTGCGGACCGACGTGGGAGAGGTGCGCATTGCCGTGCCGCGTGATCGGGAGGGCACCTTCGCGCCCGCAGATCGTGCCGAAATACTCTCGACGGGTCGAAGGATTCCATGACGCCGTCATCTCACGGCGCCGTCTGCGGTGACCTCGTAGTTCTGTAGGACGTGGATGGCTTTGGCGATGCGTTCTGTGCGGCGTGGGCAGCAGCGGGGTTTGCGGAGGATGCGCCAGGTCTTGAGTTGGGCGTGGGCGCGTTCGCCGGGGCCGCGGAGGCGGGTGTGGGCTCGGTTGGCGTCTTTTTGCGATGCGGGCTTGTTCCGGCCCTTGTACGGGGTCATCACCTGCTGCCCGGTCCGGTCGTAGCCGTGGTAGCCCTTGTCGCCGAGGGCGATCAGCCCGGCGTCGCGGAGCGCGGTGAGGATGTTCCAGATCCGTGCGGCCGTGGTGTCGTGGGTGCTGCCGGGCAAATCGCCCGAGACCCAGAGGAGTCGCCGTCGGGCGAGGCGATGACCTGCAGGTTCACCCCGTGCCTGGCGTGTTTGCCTGCTGGCCCGGGTCGAGCTTGGGCCACACCGAGCCCAACTCCTTGCGGTGCACACGGATCAGCCCGGACACGAACCTCAGGGTCCGAGATGACAACGGCAGCGCGACACGATAGAACAACACCTTGAAGCCCCTGGCTCTGGCGGAACGATCTTGGTCGAAAGCTCTGCCACCAGGGGCTTCACCACGTCCAGGCGACGACACACCGACCGCAGTCAACCTGTGATCAGCAAGAACCCAAGCCCGCCAACACATCCAGACCGGGATGAAAAGGGCTCACTCTGACACAACGCTCCGTGCCCAACCCGCCAACCCCGCGTCACCACCGAAAACGTGCCAGAGCCGAAACGTGTACACGCCCCCACTTGGGCACAACACTACCTGCCGCGCCACACCGGTTTGCGCTTCTCGCGGAAAGCGCGCGGTCCCTCCTGCGCGTCCTCGCTCAGGTAAACCGGCTCCCAGA
This sequence comes from Saccharomonospora marina XMU15, assembly GCF_000244955.1. GTDB lineage: Bacteria > Actinomycetota > Actinomycetes > Mycobacteriales > Pseudonocardiaceae > Saccharomonospora_A > Saccharomonospora_A marina. The sequence goes on from NZ_CM001439.1 coordinate 5,546,182, forward strand.
TCCGGTCAGCCTCGTCCAGCGCGTCGTGCCACCCGCGGTCGGCAGCCGCGTATATCGTCGCCTTCGCGGCGAGCACAGACAGCGGCGCGTTCGCGGCGATGCGTTCCGCGAAAAGCTGCGTCGCCTCCCGGAGTTCCCCGGCCGGTACTACCTCGTTGACCAGGCCGATCTGGTAGGCCCGCGCGGCGTCGATAGGCTCCCCGGTCAGCAGGATCTGCAGTGCTACGCGCGGCGGAATGAGCCACGGCAACGGCGCGGCCCACGGCGCACCCCGGCCCACCTTGACCTCGGTGACCGCGAACCGGGCGTGCTCGGCGGCCACGACCAGGTCGCACATCTGGGCAAGCAGGAAACCACCGGCGTAGGCCACCCCATTGACCGCCGCGATGGTGGGCTTGTCGACCTTTACGTTGCGACCGAGGTGCGGAACGAAGCCCGATGGCGGCACCGTCAACTCCGTGTCAGCCATCTCCTTGAGGTCTCCCCCCGCGCAGAAGGCAGTGTCACCGGCGCCGGTGAGCACCAGCACCTTCGCATTGCGATCGGCATTGAAGGTGTCGAACGCCTCGAACAAAGCGGACCGAACCTCCGAATTGAGCGCGTTGCGCGCCTCCGGCCGGTTGATCGTTATCCAGACCACCTCGTTGACGATCTCATAAGCAAGCGCCTGTGCTGTCATCTCCGTTCAACCCTCCTGGTAAAGGAACCGACGGTCACCAGCCCTGCCCAGCGAGCGCCGTCGATCCGCGATCGCATCGCGGAACTCGCGTCAGCCCCACACGACCGTCGACCATGGCCGGTTGGACCCGCGAGACTCGCCCGGCATGACGCGTTCACGTGTTGGCATCGCTGATCCGACCCGTCCGCGCACTCAGCCACTGGTGAAAGCGGGCGTAGTGAAACTCCGGATCGCGCTCGACAAAGCGGGCCCGCGCGACCGCCAGCACCGTGTTCTGCCCGGGCAGGCGAAGCTCCGCGCCAATGGTCCACCCGCCGCGCCCATCTCGGTGCTCAGGCCACGCTCTGAGGTCGAGTTCATGCTCGATGGGGACCGGGCGGCGAAACGACACCTGCATGTCCGCCGTGACCGCGAGCACGGCGGCGGACCACGGCACCACACCGCACAGCTCGTCGAAGGCCGCCATGACCGACCCGCCGTGCGCGACGCCACCGGCACCCTCATGCTCGACGCCCAGCCGAAGCCGCCCGACCACGCTACCGTCGTCCCCCGCTTCGAGCGCCTCGATTCCGAGCCGGCAGCGCCCCGCCTGCCGACAACCAGCGCACAGTATCGCCGAATGGCCGCCTACCCCCGGGAAAGCACTCAGGCCCGCTGGCGGCATGACCGATTCCGATCGCCGCCAATCGCCCCTGTCGCTGGTCATTCACTCATCCCCCTCGCGCCCATTCCGGCTTCGACCAAGAAAATATGTTATCAACCATTAACAGACCTGCCGGTTTGGGTTGCCAACATCACACCCCGGCGCCCCGGTCACATCGTCTGGCGCCCGCGGCCACGCAGCGGCGTGAAACTGGGAGTTCAACCCCGAACATCGCGTGGCCGACGTTCGGCAGCAAGCTGGCAGTACGCTCGTTGACAGGGCCGATCTACCGGCAACAAAGCATGGTCTGCGCGGTGCCGATCGCGAAGTGCATCATCGTCCACACCCTCGCCTCATCGAGATCTCGACGTAGTTCGGCCACGGCGTGACCCCATTCCTTGAGGTACAAGCGCTGGTCGCGGCGCGGTCGGTTGCCTACCGGCCTCAACCGGCGGGGTGAGCGCCTACCGTTCATCGTGCGCTTCGGACTCGATCTCCGCAGCGGGCACGGTCAAGCCGTCGATAACGCGGTCGAAACAGAGCCACCAGGAACACCAGCTTGGCGGAGAAATGTCGATAGATCCCGGCCCTCGACCCCGGGTTCCGCAGTTGATGGGCACATGAGATTGCCGAATCTGGGCGCTGAGCTGGGGAAAAGGTGCGCGGACTGGCGGGTAGCGCGTGTGCCTACGCTTCTCGGGACCGTCTTGGGTGGTGTTATGCCTGGTCAGGCGGGGTCTAGGGCGGTTATCGGGGCGGCGGGGCAAGTTGACAATGGCGGAAGATGTCGGCCTGTGCGGTGGTCAGTGAGGTGGTGTGCACGGCGGTGCCGGCGCTGCCGACCAGGGCGACGGCGTGCACGCGGCCGAGCTCGGTGGCGATGCGGCGCCAGGTCATGCTGGTGCGGCGTTCGGCAACCCGGATGAGCAGCAGGGCAAGCCCGCAGAGCAGGACGTGGGCGCGGATGCGGTGCTCGAGCCGGTGGAACACCGACCTGAGCAGCAGCGACGATTTGAGGTCGCGGCATCCGCGCTCGGCTTCCAGGAGGTTCTTGTAGCCCAGCGCGGTGTCCTCGGCGCTGATGTGCGGGTCGCTGGTGGCGATGAGGTACTTGCCGTCCAACCGCTCCTCGGTCTTGATCTTGCCGCGGTTGATCGACAACCGACCGGTTGGTGACTGGCGCAGCCACCGCCCGAGGGTGGGGTGGTCGCGCAGCGCGCATTCGGCCTTGGTGTGCGCGGCGTCGGCCGTCTGCCTGGCCTTCGCGTTCGTCTTGCGCTTGTGGTCGCGTTCGCGGGCCTGCTTGATCCGTTTCAGTTCGGCTTCCAGCCAGGCGATGGCGTCGGTGCGCTGGGCGCGGTCTCGTTCGGCCTGCTCGAGGTTGTGGCAGATGATGAACCGCACGTCGGTGTCGTCGAGCCGGACTTCCTTGACCCGTAGGTTGTCGGTGACCTGCTGGTAGCGGCCCTGCCGCGACAGCTCCTGCTCGGCCAGCGGGTTGCCGTCACGCATGCGCATCCCAGCGATGAAGTGCCCGCCGCTGCGGCGCAGATAGGCCAGGTTGTCGGCGCTGGAAAACCCACGGTCGACCACGGTGATGATCCGGCCGAGCCGCCAGCCGCGGATGTCGTCGGTGACCTCGGCCAGGATCGCCTGGTCGCTGGTGTTGCCGGGCCAGCACCAACAGCGGACCGGGATGCCCTCCTTCGTCACAGCGAGCCCGATGACGATCTGCGGCAGGTCGTCGCGGTGGTCCTTGGAATGCCCGTAGCGGCGGAAGGCGTCGTCGCCGGTCTCCTCGGTGTCGCGTTCGAAGTAGGTGCTCGTCGTGTCGAAGAACAGCAGGTCGACCTCAAGATTCAAGAGGTCGGCCACGGCGAAGAACACCGCCTCCTGCACCTCGGCCTGCGCGTCGGCCTCGACCAGCAGGTCCATCGCCCGATAGGCCTGGTCCTCATCCGTCACAGCTGGCCCACTCGGCGGCCGACAGCTTCGACATCGCCTCGATCGCGCGGTTGGGGACCAGCGCGAACAGCACACGTTCCATGTTGGTGGTGAATCGGCGCGACCCGAGCACCTTGCCGACCGCGGCGTCGATCTCCAGCGCCCGCCACAGCCCGTCCAGCAGGTGCACCGTCCCCACCGGACGCGACGCCGTCACGCGCAGGCCATCGCCGGCCCACGGGGCGGCCTCGGTCGGTTCGCCGGTGTCGCCGTCGCCGAGGTAGCGGTTGATCGAGCCGACCAGCCAGCGCAGCCCGTCGCGGTCGAGATGATCCTCCCGGCCCAGGTTCAGCAGCACCTGAGCCTGGGTCACGCCGTCCACCCGCCGGTTGTGCGCCAGCTGCACGTACCCGCACCACCGCGCCGTCCCGGTTGCGCCGCTGCGTCGTCCGCAGATACATGCCCACCAGTCGAGCACCAACCAGCAGCGTGATCAAGCACGACACGGCAAGTCGTGTGCCCACGCATTTTCGCGAACCGCGACCAACGCAACGCCACGCCACTACCAGCACAAACACGATTCAGAACACCCGCGTATGCCCACTAACTGCGGAACTCGGGTCGACTCCGAGAAAGGTATGGTAAGCATACCCGGAGCCCAGGGCTGGCGGCCGCAGTGCGGACGTCCTCCGTGCGCTCCCGGCCACAGGCGGCTCCGTGGACTCCCCTACTCCCGCTGCGGTCGAACCTCCGCAATGTTACTAATTGTTCACCCCCAGCCTGAAGCAGGCGGCGCTGAATCTCGGCGAAGTCCTCGCACACGAAACATGATTCCGGCGCGATCCCGCCCGCTCCTTGTGTCCGCAGGCAACGGTTCGGGTCGTCATTCGGTGTACAGGGGTTTGGCGCCGGCCCGGATCTGGTACTTGGCCGACCGTTTCGGGCAACGCGTCGGTGACAGTGACTCGTTTGGGCGTTTCGAACCCGGCCAGCCGGGAACGGCAGAACTCGATGACCTCCGACTCGGCGACCGTCTGGCCGTTGGCGGGCACCACGTCGGGCGCGGTCCTCAGGAAGGTGTTCGCGTGCAGGCCCTGCGCGGCGAGCGCGTTCGCCACCCGGTTGGCCAGCTCGTCGACCTCGCGGTAGGTCAGCCTGCGGTGCTCGGGATAGGCGTAGGCGCGCTCGTGCCCCACCACCGTCTCCTTGTCGGGGCGGCTCCAGACCAGCTGCTCACACAGATCGCCGACGCTGACCCGGTTCCAGCGGTGGGTTTCGTGGCGGCCGCGAAGACTGGTCACGTCGATGGGGCCTGACGAGATGGTCATCCTCCTGTCAGGACGGCGGTGCGTTCTCCTCGAGCACGGTGACGGGGATCGGCACGTGGCGGGAGCGCAGGTACTCGCCGAGACCCTTCGCCTGTGGGTCGGGCCGTACCGAGGCGGCAACGCCCTCGCCGAGCAGGCCGACCAGTACGAAGTTCAGCGCCCGCAGGTTCGGCAGCTCGTGGCGGCGGACGGTCAGCGGCGCGGCTTCGGGGATCAGTGTCCGCAGCCTGTCGACGGTGAGGTAGTCGCGCAGCCAGGCGTAGGCCGTGTCGGTGCGGACCCACACGCCAATGTTGGCGTTGCCGCCCTTGTCACCTGACCGCGCCGCGCAGACCCGCCCCAGTGGGACTGTCCGGGTCGGTGCCCGCACTGCCACCGTGGCTGGATGGGGTGGGGGGACGGGCTGGCCGGTGGCTGGGGCGTGCTCGGCGCGGCCGATCGTTCTGGTCGTGCCGTCGGGTAGCACGACCCGTTGTTCGATCAGGTCGGCGGGGATCAAGGCGGGCCAGTAGACGCCGTAGGCGCTCTCGGCGGTGGGTGGGGTCGTGGTGTGCAGCCCGGCGGGCCCGGCGAGGATGACCTCCATGACCGCGCCGGAGAAGGCCCGCCCGACCTTGCGTGCGTCCGGGTCCTTGACGGTGATCCGCAGGTGGGCGGTGGCCTGCTCGTTGGTCGGGGCATCGTCGGTGTCGAACCGCATCAGGCGCACGTCGGTCTCGGCGAAGGTGTCCTTGCCGCCGAGGATGTCGAACAGCAGTCCTTCGGTCCAGGCGGCCTTGTCCTCGATGTCGAGGCCGGTCAGGACGAATGTCATGGTGTTGCGGTAGCCGCCGACGTAGTTCATGGCGACCTTCGCCGTGTCCGGTGGCGCGCTGCCTCGCACGTCGGACACGCGGACCCGGTCGGGCTGCTGTTGGGTCAGGGTGATGGTGTCGAAGTGTGCCACCACGTCGGGGTTGGGGTAGGCGGGTTCGGCAATCTCGTACAGCAGCTGGGCGGTGACCGTGTCCACCGACACGATGCCTCCGGTGTTCGGATGTTTGGTGATGGCGCTGGACCCGTCGGCGGCGACTTCGGCGATGGGGAAGCCGGGATAGCGGCGGTCGGTCACCTCGTGCGGCCAGGAGTAGTTGCCGCCGGTTGCCTGGGGGCCGCACTCGATGATGTGCCCGGCGGCGACCGCGCCGGCCAGCGGATCGTAGTCGGTCCGGGCCCAGCCGTGCCACCAGGCGGCCGGGCCGGTGACCAGGGAGGCGTCGGTGACCCGTGGGCACACGACGATGTCGGCGCCGGCGGTCAGGGCTTCTGTGATGCCCCAGCCGCCCAGGTAGACGTTGGCCGTGACCGGCTTCACACCCGCGTCGGCGAGCGGACGCCCCGTGTCCATATGTGCCAGGGGGTGCCCGGCGGCGATCAGGTCATCGATCGTGTTCGTGAGGTCGTCGCCCTCGATGTAGGCGATGCGCGGTGCCAGTCCGAGGCGCTCGGCCAGCTCGGTGAGCCGCTCGGCGAGGCCGGCCGGGTTCAGTCCGCCCGCGTTGGTCACCACCCGGATCCCGCGGTCGAGGCAGGTGCCCAGCACCTGCTCCATCTGCGTGAGGAACGTCTTGGCGTACCCGGCGCCCGGATCCTTCTGCTTCGCCTTCCACAGGATCAACATGGTCAGCTCGGCCAGGTAGTCGCCGGTGAGGACGTCGATCGGGCCGCCCTCCACCATCTCCCTGGCCGCGGCGACGCGGTCGCCGTAGAAGCCGGAACAGTTGCCAATCCGCACCGGACGGGAAGTCATCGGACCGTCTTCTCCTTCCTGGCGAACTCACCTGGCGCACGCCCCGGTCCCGGTGGGCCGGCGAAGGCCTGGGCGACGGACATCCACTCGGCCGCCACCGGCCCGCTGATCTTCAGGACGGTGTCGGCGACGTGCCGCCGTTGGGTCACGACGAGGCAGAAGTCCAACGCCGGCCCGGACACGGTGTCCCGCGCTCGCGGCGGTCCCCACGTCCAGGTCGCGCCGTCCGGGCCGGTCAGCTCGACGCGGACCGGGTCGGCGGGGACCGGCTTGCCGTGCAGGCCGAACACGAACCCGAAGGTGCGCACCCCGAGGTGCGCGACGTGCCGCAACCGCGCGGTCGGGGCGCGCTCGACGCCGAGGGTGTCGGCGATGTCCTGGCCGTGCGCCCACGTCTCCATCAGCCGGGCGATGATCGAGGACGCGAGGCTCATTTCCGGCCCGTACCACGGCACCCGCAGCTTCGGGTCCAGTCCGGACGCCGTGTCGACCAGGCGCCGGCGCGCGTCGCGGAACCAGGTCAGCAGCTCCGCCGGCGGCAGCCCCCGATGCCGCTGGGCGACCTCGTCGGCGAACGCCGGGTTTCGCGACACCTGCTTGGCCTCCACCGCGCGGAAGCGGTCGGGATCGACTGCGGCCCGAGTGGCCGCCTCGTCGAAGTAGGCCAGATGGCTGACCTGGTCGCGGATCGCCCACCCGGGCGCTGGGGTCGGCGCGTCCCAGGTGGCGGGGCTCAGCCCGGTCAGCATGTCCTCGACCACTCGGGTTTCGGTCTGGAGGTCGGCGAGCAACTCGGCGAAGGCGACCATCAGTCCATCCGTTCCTCGACGACCGCGAGCACCGAGCCCGTGTCGACGGCCTGTCCCATCGCGACGTTCACCGAGGCGACCGTGCCGTCATGGGGTGCCGCCACCGTGTGCTCCATCTTCATGGCCTCCAGCACGAGGATCGGGGTGCCGGCCGTGACCTCCTGCCCGAGCTTGGCCGCCACGCGTACGACCGTCCCCGGCATCGGCGCGAGCAGCGACCCCGGTTCCCGGACCGCAGTGGGGTCGGGGAACCGGGCCTTCTCGGTGAGCCGGGTGCTGCCCAGCGCGCTGTCGACGTAGGCTTCGTCGCCGTAGCGGCTCACCGACATCGCGCACCGAGTACCGCCGACGGCGATGTCCACTCCGTCCGGCGCCAGCGTGAAGGCGTGGACGGCACCCAGCGCCTGCCCGGCCACGCTCCCGGTCACCTCACCGCCCCGAATCCGGTACGTCACGTCGATGTCCTCGCCGTCGGCGACGAAGGCCGCCCGCTGCGGGCCGTTGTCCACGTTGCGCCAGCCGGACGGGACGGTGGCCAGCGCCCGTGCCCTCGCCCTGCGCTCGGCCTGTCCGGCCAGCGCCGCCGCGAGCGCATGCGTCGACACTGCCTGCGGGTCACGCGCGGAGCGCTCCAACTCGGCTGGGTCGTGCCTGCGCAGGTAGCCAGTGTCGATCGCGCCCGAGCGGAACTCGTCCTCGCGCAGGATGCCGACGAGCAGGTCCCGATTGGTGACGACACCGTGCAGTCTGCTGTCCGCGAGGGTCCGGGCCAGTGTCCGGATCGCTTCGTCTCGGGTGCGGCCGTGCGCGATCACTTTCGCCAGCATGGGGTCGTAGTGCGGGCTCACCACGGAACCGTCCGCCACGCCCGCGTCGACCCGGACACCGGGCAGGCGGGGAATGTCGAAGCGGTGCAGCGTGCCGGTGGCGGGTAGGAAACCGGCGGCGGTGTCCTCAGCGTACAGCCGGGCCTCCACGGCGTGTCCGGAGATGGTCGCCTCCAGCGCCTCCTGCGGCAACGGCGCGCCCTCAGCGACAAGGAGCTGCAGCCGCACCAGGTCCAGTCCGGTCACCAGCTCGGTCACCGGATGCTCCACCTGCAGCCGGGTGTTGACCTCGAGGAAATAGAACTGGCCGCTGGAATCGAGGACGAACTCGACGGTGCCGGCGCCGACGTAGCCGATCGCCTTGCCGGCGGCGACGGCGGCCTGGCCCAGTTCGGCGCGCAGCCGATCGTCGACCGCGGGGGACGGCGCCTCCTCGAGGATCTTCTGGTAGCGCCGCTGGATGGAGCATTCGCGCTCGAACAGGCCCACCACGGTGCCGTGCCGGTCGCCGAAGATCTGCACCTCGACGTGGCGGGGAGAGTCGACGTAGCGTTCGAGGAACACGGTCGCGTTGCCGAACGCCGAGGCGGCCTCGCGCCTGGCGGAGGTGACCGCGTCGGCCAGCCCGGCTTTGGCCTCGACCACCCGCATGCCGCGGCCGCCACCGCCGTAAGCGGCCTTGACCAGGACGGGGAACCCGATCTCGGCGGCCACCTGAGCCTCGAGCGAGCGCGGGTCGACCTCCTCGTCGTCGATCACGATTCCGGGCAGCACCGGCACACCCGCGTTGGCCATGAGTTCCTTGGCCGCGGTCTTCGAGCCCATCGCCTCGATCGCGGCCGGCGGCGGCCCGACGAACACCAGTCCCGCGTCCTCGCACGCTCTGGCGAACCCCGCGTTCTCCGACAGGAAGCCATAGCCGGGATGAACGGCGTCCGCCCCGGTCCGCCGGGCCGCGTCCAGCAGCAGGTCAGCACGCAGATACGTGTCGGCCGGCGCCACGCCCGGCAGATGCACGGACTGATCGGCCTCCGCGACGAAGGGGGCATGCGCGTCCGCGTCGGAAAACACCGCCACCGTGCCGATGTCGAGCTCACGGGCCGTGCGCATCACCCGGGAGGCGATCTCACCCCGGTTGGCCACCAGCAGCTTGTTGATCCTGGACACCATCGACTCCATCACATCCGGAACACGCCGAAACCGCGCCGTCCCGCCACCTCCTGGGAATGCGCCGCGGACAACGCGATACCCAGCACCGTGCGGGTCTGCCGCGGGTCGATCACCCCGTCGTCGTAGAGCCGGGCGGACATGAAGAAGGCATGCGACTCGCGCTCGATCTGCGCCTCGATGGCGCGCCGCTGCTTCTCGTCGGCCTCGACGTCGAACGGCTTGCCCGCGGCTTCGGCGGCCTGACGGCCCACGATCGAGAGCACGCCCGCCAGTTGCTGCGGCCCCATCACCGCGCACTTGGCGTTGACCCAGCTGAAGACGAAGCGGGGATCGTAGGCACGGCCCGACATGCCGTAGTTGCCCGCTCCGAACGACGCCCCGATGTTAATCGTGATGTGCGGGACCGTGCTGTTGGTCACCGCGTTGATCATCTTGGCGCCGTCCTTGATGATCCCCCCCTGCTCGTACCGGGTGCCGACCATGTAGCCAGTGGTGTTCTGCAGGAAGATCAACGGAGTGCTGGACTGGTTCGCCAGCAGGATGAACTCGCTGGCCTTCTCGGACTCCTCGGAGAACAGCACGCCGCGCGCGTTGGCCAGGACCCCGACCGGATAACCGTGGATCGAGGCCCACCCGGTGACCAGGCTGGTGCCATAGCGCGCCTTGTACTCCCCGAACCGGGAACCATCCACAACCCTGGCCAGGACCTCCCGAGGGTCGAACGGCACCCGGAAGTCGGCCGAGGCGACACCAAGCAGCTCCTCCGGGTCGTAGCGCGGCTCATCAGGCAGCTCCGTCGGCGGCGGCCCCAGCTTGCGCCAGTTGGTCTCGGCCACTATCTGCCTGCCGATCCGGATACAGTCCAGCTCGTCCACGGCGAAATGATCCGCCAGCCCGGACACCCGCGCGTGCATGTCCGCCCCACCGAGCTCCTCGTCGTCGGCCTCCTCCCCGGTGGCCATCTTCACCAGCGGCGGCCCACCGAGAAACACCTTCGCCTGGCGATCGACCAGCACAGCATAGTCACACATGCCCGGCACGTACGCCCCACCGGCGGTGGAGTTGCCGAACACCAGCGCGACGGTCGGCACCCCCATCGCGGACAGCTCGGTGAGGTCGTGGAAGATCTTGCCTGCGGGGACGAACAGCTCGGCCTGCGTCGGCAGGTCGGCACCCCCGGACTCGACCAGATTGATCACCGGCAACCGGTTGCGGCGCGCGATCTCCAGCGCTCGGAGCGTCTTGCGCAGCGAGTACGGGTTCATCGCCCCGCCGCGCACCGTCGGGTCGTGGGCGATGATCATACATTCGACGTCCGAGACGACGCCGACGCCGGTGACCACGCTGGCGCCCACCAGGAAGTCGGTGCCCCACGCGGCCAGCGGCGACAACTCGAGAAACGGCGCGTCGCGGTCAACCAGTAGCTCGATCCGCTCCCGCACCGGCAACCGTCCCCGCTTGCGATGCCGCTCGAGGTACTTCGGGCCGCCTCCCGCACGAACGATCTCCAGCTGCTCGTCGAGTTCGGCCAGCGCGGCGAGATTGGCCTTCCGGTTGAGCAGGTAGGTCTCGCTGGCCGTGTCGAGCGTTGATTTCAGCACCGGCATGCTTCTTCCCGCTTTCGATCGCGTCCGCGCCGGTCAGTACGACTTCGGCAGGCCCAGACCGTGCTGGGCCACGTAGTTGAGGATCATCTCCCGGCTGATCGGCGCGGTCCGCATCAACCGCAACGGCCCCCACAATGTGGCCAGCCCGTACTCGGTGGACATCCCGTTGCCGCCGTGGGTCTGAATCGCCTGGTCCAGCGCCGTCAATCCGGCCTCAGCGGCGGCGTACTTCGCCATGTTCGCCGCCTCACCAGACGCGGGGTCGCCCTCGTCGTGCAACCAGGCGGCCTGCCGGGTCATCAGCCGAGCCAGCTCGACCTGGATCTTGGCGTTCGCCAGCGGGTGGGCAACGCCCTGGTGCGACCCGATCGGCACCCCCCACACATTCCGCTCGCGGGCGTACTCGGACGCCTTGGCCAGGCCATAACGCGCGATCCCGTTCGCCAGCGCCGCACCCATGATCCGCTCCGGGTTCAGCCCCATGAACACCTGCTTGAGGCCTTCCCCCTCAACGCCGATCAGGTTCTCCGCAGGCACCCGCACATCGTCGAAGAACAACGTGAACTGCGTCTCCGGCGCGGTGACCTCCACCGGGATCGCGGTTCGCTCCAGCCCCGGCGCGTCGGTCGGCACGATCAGCAGACTGAGCCTGCCACGTCCGGACGTGTCGGTACCTGTGCGGGTCACCACCAGGATGGCCTCCGCCTCGTCCACCCCCGAGATGTAGTACTTGGTTCCGCGCAGCACGTAGTCGCCGCCGTCCCGGGTCGCCGCCGTAGAAATGTTGTGTGAATTCGACCCGGCGTCCGGCTCGGTGATCGCGAACGCCATGATCGTCTCACCGCTGGCGATGCCGGGCAGCCACCGCTTGCGCTGCTCGTCCGTGCCATGCGCCTGAATGATCGTGCCGCAGATCGCGGGCGAGACCACCATCATCAACAGCGGACAGCCCGCAGCGGCGAGTTCCTCGCTCACCAGTTGCAGCTCGTAGACGCCACCCCCGCCGCCGCCATGGGCCTCATCGATGTTCACCCCGAGAAAGCCCTGCCGTCCCACGGCCTGCCAGAGTTCGGTGCTCTTCTGGCCCGACTTCGCCCGCTCCACGAAGTACTCGTGGCCGAACGAGGCGGCGAGCTTGGACACCGCCTCGCGAAGTGCGCGCTGCTCGTCGGTCTCCCGAAAGTCCACCTTGGCTCTCCTCCACTCCGATGCCCTTCGCCGCACGAAGCACCTCTTCAGCGCTCCCGCAAGTCGAATCGCACCGACAATCTGTCGGCGGACTCACCCACCGTCCGGACGCTTGACCAAATCTCGTGGCACCTCATGACGTTCCGGCCACACCCGGCGGCTGTGACACATCCGCCGAGTGTGCGCCATCACCTCTGAGCCTTCCCACGCTCCGTTAATCATGGTTAACATACTTGGAGAGAGGCGCCAACCACAACCCCCGCCGGCACGCGTGCCGCGCGCCGGTGGCAGTGGGCTGAGATGTCTAACACCAGCCGGGATCCCCGAACTCGCCGGTTGACAGGGATTGACAGAAGGAGAGGCGTGCGCGTCGAACAGCGAGAACCAATCACCAGACGAAGGGAACCCCGTCCCCAGGCGCCCCCTGGTGCCACTGTGGACGAATCCGAACCCAAGGACCGGCCAAGGAGCCGGGCGCGAAGGGCCAATCCTGACCGCCACCGTGACCCGGACACGGGCACTCCGAGTTCTCTTGTTGTTGACGATCCAAGGTGGTCCTGGCGATCACTGGGTCCTGGCCGAACCGGTGACATGCGAGGCGCACCATGAGGTCACCAGCACTGTCCGGCAGCCCCGCTATCGCGGCGGTCGAAGAGCTTCCGCCCGGGCGCTATCCTGACTACGACGGAGCGGCGATGCAGGAACTCGTCCTGCGCCACTTCGTGACCAACTCCGGGATCGGGCCGAACGCCGTGGACGGGCTGCTGGTCTGCCCTGCCGGCATGGCGGGCGGACAGGGCGCCGACGTCTTCAACCACGAGCGGATCAACGACGCGCTGGGCATCCGACCGCGGTTCTGCGAAACGATCAACGTGGGCGGCGCCACCTACACCGTCATGCTCACCCGCGCGGCGACGGCCATCAGGGCGGGGCTGGCGGACGCAGTGTTGTGCGTGGGCGCGGGCAAGTTCCCCAAGGTCGGCGCCGGCGGTGCCGACCTGATGGCCCGCATGATCAGCCACCCGGACTTCGAGTACCCCTACGGCAGCTTCATCCCCGCCCTCTACGCCCTGGCCGCCACCCGGCACATGGCTGAGCGGGGCACCCCGCGGGAAGCGCTGGCCGCGGTCGCGGTCACCAGCCGGGAGTGGGCGCTGCGCCACCCTGACGCGCTGATGCGACCGGCGGGCCCGCTGACCATCGAGCAGGTTCTCGACTCACGGCCGATCGCCTCGCCGTTTCACCTCCTGGACTGCTCGGTGCCGTGCGAAGGGGGCGCGGCGTTCCTGGTGATGCGCGGCGAGCTGGCACGTGAGCTCACCCAGCAGCCCGCCTACCTACTCGGCTTCGGGGAGCACCACGACCACGGCAACATCAGCCACGCCAGCGACTTCGCCACCATGGGCGCGGGCGTCTCGGCCCGCACCGCGTTCGCCATGGCTGGCCTCGCCCCGTCGGACGTGGACATCGCCCAGCTCTACGACGCCTTCAGCATCAACCCGATCCTGCTGTTGGAGGAGACCGGCCTCGCCGAGCCCGGCAAGGGTGGCCACTTCTACCTGAACGGTGCGGCCGCGCCGGACGGGGTCCTTCCGGTCAACACCTACGGCGGACTGCTGTCCTTCGGACACACTGGAGACGCCTCCGGTATGTCGATGCTGATCGAGGGCGCCCGCCAGGTGATGGGCCAGGCGGGAGACCGGCAGGTCGAGGCGGACATCGCCCTGGTCCACACCTACGGCGGAATGATGGCCGACCACTCCACCGTGCTCCTGGGAAGGACCGCACGATGACCACCACCGCACCCGTTCCCACCCTGTACGAGGACACCGCACCCTACTGGCGTGCGGCCGTCGAGGGCCGGTTCGCACTACCTCGGTGCCGCGCGTGCCGCAGGTTCCACCACCACCCGCGAGCATGGTGTCCCTACTGCTGGTGCACCGACCTCGAATGGGCGGAGCCCTCCGGCCGCGGCATCGTGCTGACCTACACGACCGTGCACCAGCCACCGTCCCCCGCGTTCACCGCACCCTACGTGCTGGCCGTGATCGAACTGGCGGAAGGACCTCGGATGATGGCCAACGTCGTCGACTGCGCCCCGGACACGGTCCGCGTTGGCACCCCGGTCCAGGTCACGTTCGAACCACGCGGAGACGTCGCGATCCCGCAGTTCCGGCCGCGGGAGGAGACACCCTCATGACCGTCAACTACGCCGACGCGCTCAACTACGTGGTCACCGGGTCGCACGCCGAAGCGCAGGCCTGGATCGGCCACGAGGTCACCACCGAGGCGCCGTTTCCGGTCAACGAAGCGCAGATCGCGTACTTCTGCGCCCTCGTCGAGGACGCCGACGAGAACCACTGGGACGCCGACGCCGCGGGGAGGCGGTACGGGGCGCTGATCTCGCCGCCCGGAATGCTCATGGTCTGGGCGTTCCCGCTGCCGTGGAACCCGTGGGGCAGACCGGAGCACGCGCCGATCCTCGCCCTCGACGTGCCGCTGCCCGGCACCACGCTGATCAACGTCTCCACCGACACCCGGTTCCTCGCCCCGATGCGAGTCGGCGACCGGCTCACCTTCAGCGAGCGCGTGGAGTCCGTCTCCGCGGAGAAGCACACCGCGCTGGGCGTGGGCCACTTTGTCACCACACGGTCCGCATGCCGGAACCAGGAAGGCACGCTGGTCGCCACCAACGACAACGTGCTCTTCCGCTACCGCGCCTCCGACGCCAAGCCGCCCACGCGGCAGGCTGCCCCGGCCGCGGCTGACCCGGCGGACGCGGTCGAGGTTCTCCCCGAGGTGCGGATGCCGGTGACAGTCACCCGGTGCGTGCTCGACGCCGCGGCCACCCGCGACTTCTTCCGCGGCCACCACGACCAGGCCTACGCGCGAGAACAGGGCGCCCGCGACGTCTACCTCAACACCATGTTTCTCCACGGCTTCGTCGACCGCGTCGGCAAGGCCTGGGCGGGCCCGGACGCCTGGCTAGCGCGCAGGCGGCTGCAGATGATCGCGCCGGTCTGCGCCGGCGACACCCTGCGCACCGACGGCCGCGTGCTCTCCATCGACGACACAGCGCAGCCCCGCCAGGCGACGCTAGCGATCGACTGCCACACCGAGCACGGCCTGGCCGCCCGATCCACCCTCGTCTTCAACCTCGACCAGCTACCCGGTCACGTCACGACCAGCCGATGACACACCTCGTCTCCGACTCCCTGCTTGCCGCTACCGCGCCAACGGTCGCGGTAGTCTCAAACCGCGTGACGCGACCTGCTCGCCCGTCCGGGAACCACGCACCAGCCAAGTCACTTCTAGGCGTGGCCCCATGGCGGTGACCCCACCATCGGCGTTGGCCCGGTCCAGGTCCGCGGAAACCTCCCGCTGCCAGGCCAACGCCACCGACGCGACCGCACTGCGTTCGACCGTCAACACCAACTTCACGGAATCAAGCGTCCAGCCGCATCGAGTCCGGAGTGGACATCTCCGCGTACGTCGTCGAATTCGCCACCGGAGGCCCAGCGCCGGTTCCCAGCCGAGGGCGACACCGACCGACATGGCCACCGCACGACCCGCGGCCGCGCCACGCACTGGCCACGGCGAACCGGACCCATGGTTTGGTTGTGCTGGAGGCTTGCCGCAGGACGGCCTGTGTCCGGGGGTCAGCCGCCGTTGAGCACCGAGCGGGCGCATTCGGCGAGCAGTTCGCGCAGCCTCGGTTCGGGGAGACCGACGCGGTGGAACAGCGTCGACTGGATAGCACCGATGGCCGCGTGCACGATGGTGCGGGCCTCGGTATCGGTGAGTTCCGGGCGCAGCTCCATCAGGACGTGTACCCACTCTTCGAGGTAGAGCCGCTGCTTGCGGCGTAGCCGGCGGCGGTCTTCCTCGGGAAGATTATGGATCTCGTTGTGGTAGACCTGGGCCAGTTCCCGATCGCGCACCACGAATTCGACCTGGCCGGCAATCAACTTGTCCAGGGTTTCCCGAAGGTCGGCGGTGCCAGCTACGATGCCCTGCTCTTCACGCACCAGCCCGTCGATCACCCGGTCGAACAGCGCCACCAGCACGGCAGACTTGCTGTCGAAGTGCCGGTAGATGCCGGCGCCGGTGATGCCGGCCACGGCGCCGATGTCGGCCATGGACACGGCGTGGTAGCCGTGGCGGGCTACCAGGTCGGCGGCGGCGGCGAGGATGCGTTCCTTGCGCGCGGGATCACGGGTCCGCAGTGGTGCCTCGGCCTCGCTGCTCACTTGGAGCCCCTTCCTTCATCCCGTTGCTTGGCCGCCGTCGCGATGGGAACTTGTTCCCGCCACGCGGCCAGACAGGAGAATGCGACAGCGCGCATCCCAGGCGGGGGTGCGGCACCCATCAGCGCCCCGCTCCTCTTGAAGCGGGCTTGGCCGCGACGGCCACGAGTTCTTCCTGGGCGTCCCGGCAGCGATGCCCCGGGCTTCCCAGCTCTGCCTCGCCGTGGCGCAGGCGTCCCAGCGGGGACTCGGCCATCAGACGCATAGTTCCTCCTGGCGGCCAGCACGGACGGCGGTGCGTTCGCGAGGATGCGCTCGGCCGGTCGTTGCACCGCTCTCCGCGAGTCGGGGTGACGGCGCTACCGCGTTCAGCAGTCCAACCTGGTATGCCCGGCCAGCGTCAATTGGGTCGCAGATGAGCAGAAGCCGCATGGCGATGCGCGGCGAAACAAGCCGGGGCAGCGGCACGACCCACGGTTTGTACCCCTGACGACCTTGACCCCGGTGACCGCGAACCGTGCGGTGTCGGCGGCCACGCACAGGTCGCAGCACTGCGCGAGCACGAACCCACCAGGGTTCGCGACGCCGTTGCCCGGCGGCGATCGTCGGCGTGGCCACCTCGATGTCGCCGCCGTACTGGGACACGAAGTCAAGTAGTAGCACGGTAAGCGCGGTATCGGCCAGTTCCTTCCGGCTGCTACCGGCGCGGACTGCCCGGCCGCCCACGCCGGCCAGCACCAGCACGTTCGCATCACCGTCGAACCTGTACACGCCCGCACACGGCCAACCACGCCCTGCCTCGTTCAACACGATGCGGGGTTTCCGGCGGTTGATGGTCAACCAAGCCACTGGCCCACTTTGTGGGTAGCTCACCTCGATCGCCGATGCCCCATCACTGTGTCGATCGTGTGACGGGTCGCGGAGCGGGCGGCGAGGTCGCGGAGGATTCATGCCGGCGTGCAGGCGGACCGACACGCCCGCGTTGTCGGACTCCGCCGGGTCGACCGCAGGCCGTCCCGGTACGGATACGCGGCGACGGGCGACTGCCCTGGGACCGGACGTCAGATCCAGCGGCGTCTCATGGCTCGCCCGTGCCAGCGGCCGACCTCGACGGTGAGGCAGATCGGCGGCCGCGGCGACATCGTGGGTGCGGGGGCGCCCGGTCGTGTACCGCCGACGCCTCTCGCTCGAGGCATCCGCCCCTCTCGGCGTCGGCATGTCCCTCTCGCCTCCACATCCGTTTGCTGAGCGTCGCTCGCGATTCACTAGCTTGAACAACGGTACGAAGCACTCCGTGCGCCCGGTTCGGCCATGTCGGCTAGGCCTGCCTCGATGCGACCAGCTTCACAACGCCGCACTCGAACAGTAGGATCCTAGTGATTCAGCTTTAACTATGTCAGCCCGGTTATCAACGGCGAAACGAGGGCAACGATGGGTAACGTGGACCTCGACCTAGACGTCACGGTCGAGCACCATCACCCGCCCGCCGCGCGCCGACGGGAACCCGTCACAGCCGGCGGCCTCGTCGTGCGCGCGACCTGGAGCCTCCCACACGACCAGCCGTCCGTCGACGGTCCTGGCGCTCACACGCACCCTGGGCCCGGGCGGCTGAACCACCTGCGGGCCGACGACCTCGGCACGCGTGTGGTGAACAGTTCGTGGGCACGCGACGAGCGGCCACGATGTCGCGGGCCTCACCCAACGAACGATTCACAACTGGCGCACGTCAGTCGCCACCTCGGCCAAGTCATCCGGTCCGCCGCGTCGCGGAGCGTGTCGAGAAGGAGAGCCAATCGATGACCGAGCAAGATCTCCAGCGGAATTTGGTGACCCGGGTGAATGTCGGCGACATGCTCACCCGCACCGCCTGGCGGCGCCCCGACCACGAGGCGGTCGTGGACGGGCCACGCCGGCTGTCCTACCGCGAGTTCAACGCGGCGGTGAACCGGCTGGCGAACGCGCTGCTGCGGAACGGATACCGGCGCGGCGAGGTGCTGGCCCTGGTCAGCGGAAACAGCACGGAGTTCCTGCTGACCTACTACGCGTGCGCCAAGACCGGTGTCGTCTGTGTGCCGGTCAATCTTGCTTGGGGCCCACGGGAAACCGCCTACGTGCTCGATCACTCCCGGTCCCGGGGCGTCGTCGTGGAAAGCCAGCTTGCCGGCCTGGTGTCGGCCGCGCTGGACCAGCTCGACGACAGCGTCGTGACCGACGTGGTCGTTGCCCACGGCACCGGTGCGGCGTGGGAAGCCTCGTGCTCGGCGTCCTGGCGCGAGTTCGACGACTTCGTTGGCGCGGAAGGCGACGCGGAGCCGGAGTGCTTCGTCGAGGATCGCGACCCGATCAGCTACTTGTACACCAGCGGCACCACCTCGGCCCCCAAAGGCGTGGTGAGCAGCCATCTCGCGGTCTATCTCGAATCACTGAACGCCCCGCTGGTCCTTGGCATCGGCGAGCGGGAGCGCGCCGGGGTGATGATGCCGCTGTTCCACACCGCGCAACTCAACGGCTTCACCACGGGCTTGTTCTACATGGGTGGAACCGCGGTACTACTGCGCGCCTTCGATCCGGCGGAGTTGCTGGCCACCATCGAGTCCGAACGCCTCACCGAGATCTTCGCGCTGCCCATGATGTACCGGGCGATGCTGGACCACGACGACATAGACAAACGCGATCTCTCCACACTGCGCTTGGCGATCTACGCCATGGCACCGATGCCCGACACCGACCTTCGCCGGGCGATGAAGGCGTTCGGCTGTGAGTTCGCCCTCGGCTTCGGCCAGACCGAGATGAACCCGATCACCACGGTCTTTCCCCCCGAATACCAGCTGTCCCACGCCGGTTCGGTCGGACTACCGGTACCCAACGTGCAGGTCGGCATCATGGACGACGGCGGTAACCTGCTATCTCAGGGCGAAACGGGCGAGATCGTCTACCGTGGCCCGCACGCCATGGAGGGCTACTTGCGCAACCCCGAAGCCACGGCCGAGGCGTTCGCCCATGGTTGGTTCCATTCCGGCGACGTCGGCCGGTTCGACGCGGACGGCCTGCTGTGGTTCGCCGACCGCAAGAAGGATGTCATCAAGACCGGCGGGGAGAACGTCGCGTCCATCGAGGTGGAGAAGGTGCTCTACGAGGCCGAACCCCGCATCCAGGAGGTCGTCGCGGTCGGACTGCCGCACGAACGGTGGTCGGAGGCGATCACGGTGGTCGTGACCCGCAAGCCAGGCAGTGATCTAAGCGAGGAGGACGTGCTCGCCGCCGCCCGCGGCAGACTGCCCGGGTTCAAGGTGCCCAAGGCCGTCGTGTTCGTCGACGAGATGCCCCGCACCGCCACTGGAAAGATCCAAAAGAACGTCCTGCGCTATCAGTACCGGGACCACTTCCGCAACGACTAGTGCGGGGTCGTGTTCGACGTGACCGAGACAGCGAGCCCGCACCCAACCGATAGGGGTCTCCGCCCGGCCGGTGACCATGCTCGACCGAGACCTTCGGCGGCGACGCGCCGGTTCCCGAGTGTGGCGTTCCCAAACCGTGGCGACCCGCCGGCCGACGCGAACCGTCCCGGCAGCCCAGACATGACCGATGAACAGATCCGCCCAGGATCTCGCCCCGCGCCGTGGTACCGCGCGGGGCGACTACCAACCGGAGAAACGCGATGAACCGAGGAATCGGCGCCTGGGTCACCAAACGCGCCTTTCTGCAAGGCGACTATACCGCTTTCGTGGCGGGCGAGCGCACTTTCACCTACGCGGACGCCGACCGGCGGACCGATCAGCTGGCCTCGGCTCTGGCCGGACTCGGCGTGCGCAGGGGCGACCGGGTCGCCGCGTTGATGGTCAACTCGGTGGAGTTCCTCGAGACGCTGCTGGCCTGCGCGAAGCTCGGCGCGATCATGGTGCCGATCAACGTCCGGTTGGCCGCCGTGGAGGTCGGTTTCATTCTCGGCGATTCCGGCGCGGACGTGCTCGTGTTCAGCGGCCAGTTCACCGACATCGTGCGCGGCGCCCTGACCGAACCCGGCGTGCGGGTACGCCACGCGGTACAGGTGGGCGAAGGCGGCTACGAACGTGGCCCGTCCTACGACGAACTGCTGGCCAGCGCGTCGCCGGACTTCGCTGCGGCGGACGTCGCTGGAACCGACACCGCCATGTTGATGTACACCTCGGGGACCACCGGACGCCCCAAGGGAGCCATGCTCACTCACGACAACCTGCTCTGGAACGCGATCAACGTGCTCGGCACCGAGCACCCGCTTTCCTCGCGCGACGTGACGGTCACGGTCGCCCCGATGTTCCACATCGGCGGACTCGGCGTGCACTCACTGCCGCTGCTCTACGTCGGTGGCACGAATGTGATCCTGCCCAACTTCGACCCGGTCGGCACGCTCACGGCCATGGCCGAGCACCGCGCAACGGTCCAGTTCATGGTGCCGGCGATGTGGGTCGCGATCACTCAGGTACCGAACTTCGGCTCCTACGACCTGTCGTCCCTCGAACTGGCCATGGGAGGCGGAGCTCCATGCCCACTGCCCATGATCGAGTTCCTCAACGAGCGAGGCGTCCCGTTCATCGAGGGCTTCGGCATGACCGAGACCGCGCCGTTGGTCTCCATACTCAACTCGGCCCACGCGAGGAGCAAGGCCGGGTCGATCGGGCGGGTCGCGATGCACGTCGAAGCCCGCATCGTCGACGACGACGACCGGGACGTCCCGACGAACACCGTCGGCGAACTGGTCCTTCGCGGTCCTAACATCTTCGCTGGCTACTGGATGCGCCCTGAGGCCACCGCCGAGGCCTTCCGCAACGGCTGGTTCCACACCGGTGATCTCGGGCGAATGGACGAGGAAGGCTACATCACCCTTGTCGACCGGAAGAAAGACATGATCATCTCCGGTGGTGAGAACGTCTATCCCATCGAGGTCGAGCAGGTGTTGTTCAAGCACCCCAAGGTCGCCGACGCCGCAGTGGTCGGCGGTCCCGATCCGCGATGGGGCGAGCGAGTGGTGGCCGTCGTCGTACCCGACCCCGGGGCCGGGCCGGACCCGGGGTCGGAAGAACTCGTCACCTGGTGCCGCGAACGACTGGCGCACTTCAAGTGCCCGCGCGAGGTGCACTTCGTCGACGCCCTGCCGCGCAACGCCACCGGCAAACTACTCAAGACCGTGCTGCGGGAGAAGTACGCCGGTGTGACAGACGGCGTCGTGGTCCGCTGACCGGAAGCCCCCGGTCGAACATCGTGCGAAACGGGTCGCCCCGACGACCAAAACTCTCGCACTACCGAGGCTTGCGGCGCTCGCGTCCAGTGTGGAGTCACCGAGGTAGCAGCGGGCACCCGTCGCGAGCGACACACGTGGTGACAGTCAGGCGGTCTCGACGTCGGCGTGCGATGCGGGGAGATCAATCCGAGCGCCGGCGTTTGGCCTGACAAATCCATCCGGCAACGTCCCTCAGGCGATCTCAACGACTTTCACGTGAGTCGGCCGTGGTCCAGTCGTCGGTGATGAGCATGGTCACGCCACCTGTTGCGAAATTGTCGATGTCCGCGGCGGCGGCTTGCCCCTCTGGGGAAGCGAGCCCGGCCTCCATAGCATGTTTCGAGTCGAAGACGAGCTCGGCGACCAGGTAGTACGGCGGCTTGGATCCGTCCGGGGTCGTACACTTGCCGGCATGCCACTGCCGCACTCCGGGGATTTTATCGGCCAAGGGCCGGTGGGTAGAGTGGTAATACTGGTCGAAGGCGGTTCGGCTATCGGGGTGCCCGTAACACACGATCAAGCGATACATCGTAGGTCCTTCCGATTCTTCGGCTGTTCTGCACCTACTCCGGAGGTTTTGTTTAGGCCGGGCGAGCCAATAGTTCACCGAGGTGTCGGTCGACCTGGGGCATGTAGGTGGGGGCGACGGCGAACAGTGCGAGGTGCCCGAGTACGTCGTCGATCACCCGTAGTTCGCTGCCTTTGACCATTTCCTGCTCGGCGCGGCAGTCGCGCACGGGGAAGAACATGTCCTCGTTAATCGGCATCACGAACATGGGCGCGGTGATCCGGCCGAGCGCGGCGGCCAGGTCACCTTCGGCGTTGCGGGCGACGTCGCCGTGTTGCCATTTCCACGCCATACACAGCAGGTCGTTCGGATCCATGGCGGTGAAGTACGGCTCCAGGAAGCCCTCGAGGAACTCCTCCTTAGTGTGGAACTCCAGAGCGCGCCACACCTCCTGCTTCCAGAACTCGGTGGAGAAACCCATCACCGCCCAGATGCGGGCGTGCCGTTTCAGCCCCTCGACCACGTCGGCGTTCGACGCGTACTCGCCCCCGTTGAACCCGGGGTCCGAGGTGATCGCCTCGCACAGCACCTGGGCGAACAGGAAGTCATGCGGCGTGTTCTGCGCGGTGCCCGCGATCGGCGCGGCCCGCCTGACCTTGTCCGGAAACCGGACGGCCCATTCGTAGGTCTGCTGAGCGCCCATCGAGCCGCCGACGACCAGTTGCAGCCTCTCGATGCCGAAGTGCTCGCGAAGCAGACGCTCCTGGGCGACGACGTCGTCGCCGATTCGCACGCGGGGGAACTTCGACATCGTGAGCTCCGCGTTGGCGCCCGAGGCGTTGTGCGGGCTGGTGGAGAGCCCGCTGCCGATCTGGTCGATGACGACGATGAAGTACTCGTCCGGATTCAGTGCGTGGTCTGTTCCGATGTAGTTCTCCCGCCACACCTGGTGGGTGCCGGAGTACCAGGTGGTGACCAGAATGGCGTTGTCCTTGGCCTCGTTGAGCGTGCCGAAGGTCGCGACCGCGAGCTGACAGTCGGGAATCGAGCCACCCTCCTCGAGGTCGAGCCGGCCGATGCTGATCAGCTCGTAGTCGCCGTGGAATTCGTGGGTGTAGTACGGGTTGTCGATCATCGTTGGCCCTCCCGTTTCGTCACTGGCGTGCGCCCCACTGTGCACGTGTCGCGGGCTCGCGAAGTGTCCGAAATTGGGACACGTCACGGCCTTGACTTCCGGGTCATGATGGTAGGGCTCGCTCTGTGTGTGATGCCACAAGGAGGTGGTGGACCGATGGGCGAACTCGCGGATCAGCGGCTCCTGCTTGCGGCGGCCCGCGCAGACTTGATCGAGAACGCAGACCTCGCACTGCGCGGAGTCCCAGATCGCGTGGCCGCATCTTGGCGGCGCAGCGTTGACCAAGGAGTTCCTCCACACGAGGTGGCTCCCCCCTACTCTCCAGAGCTCGACTTCGACGCTCGTCTCGTCCGCTGCGCACAGCCCGTACTGGATCAACTTTCCAAACAGATCGCCGACCTCCCGATCAGCGTGGCGCTCACCGACGAACGTGCCCGCCTGGTCAGCCGCCGGGACAGCAACTGCTGGATCGCGCGCATGCTTGATCGGGTGTACTTCGCGCAGGGCTTCGACTACGCCGAAGGGGTGGTCGGCACCAACGGCGTCGGCACGGTGCTGGAGTTCGGCGAGTCGATGCACGTGGTGGGCGCCGAGCACTTCGTGGAGTCGCTGCAGGCCTTCGCGTGCGCGGGCGCGCCGGTGCGTGACCCGTTCACCGGACGGATCGAGGGCGTGCTCGACCTGAGCTGCATGAGCGAGCACTCCACGCCGCTGATGCACTCGCTGGTCCGCTCCGCCGCACGACAGATCGAGCGCAACCTGCTGACAGACCGCGACCAGGCGCAGCAGGCGCTGTTCGACGCCTACTCGCGGGTGGAGATGCGCAGCAGGCAGGCCGTGCTGGCCGTCGGCCGGCGGACGGTGCTGGGCAACTCACCGCTGCGGGACCTTCTCGACGCGCGTGACCAGGAGGTGCTGCAGGATCACGTCCGGTTTGTCATGCCGCGACACGCGACTGTGGACGACGAGGTCGAACTGCCCTCGGGCACCTGCGTCCGCCTGCGCGGCGCCAGGGTCGAGTTGGGCGGTGACATCGCGGGCATGGTCGCCGTCGTCTCGGCCCAGCCCGATCTCCCGCGCCCCACCCCAGTGATGATCGAGAACGGCCGGCCGCGTTCCACCACGGTCGACACCCCGCGCCACGGGATGCTGGAGAGCCGGTCGCCGGCATGGCGTGCGGCGGCGGCCACCGTCGAGACCGCGATCCGTGCCGGAACCCCGGTCCTGGTCCTCGGCGAACCCGGGACCGGCCGCTGCACCCTGCTGGCCGAGGTGCATCGGCTCGTCTCCGGCTCGGGACAGGTCATCGCGCTGACCGCCGACGAGGTCGCGGCGTCACCGTCGCAGATCTGCGCTCGCCTCCGGGAGCCGGCATCTGGGCCGACGCTGTACGTGCTCAGAGACATCGACCGGCTGCCCGCCAAGTCCCTCGGCAGGCTCGCCGATGCGTTGGGCCCCGCGCCCGACGGCGCCCCCGGCAGGGTCTC
Organism: Saccharomonospora marina XMU15; assembly: GCF_000244955.1. Taxonomy (GTDB): domain Bacteria; phylum Actinomycetota; class Actinomycetes; order Mycobacteriales; family Pseudonocardiaceae; genus Saccharomonospora_A; species Saccharomonospora_A marina. The sequence goes on from NZ_CM001439.1 coordinate 5,570,800, forward strand.
GGGGACGGTCGCCGCGATGGCCTCGGAGGCGATCGTCGAGCATGCGTCCTACCAACGGCTGCTGGCCGCCTTCGGCGCCTCGGCGATCGTGCCCGCGCTGCGCCATCGCCGGTCCGATCTGCCTGGCCTGGTGGAGGCGTTGCTGACCGACCTCGCGCCGCATCGCGATACCTGCATGTCCCGCGACTCCATGCGCGTACTCGGCGGCTATGACTGGCCGGGCAACGTCCGGCAGCTCAAACGAGTCCTGTCTGCCGCGCTCGCACGGCGGCCGGTGGGTGTTATCGAGGCCGCCGACCTTCCCGCGTTCTGTCAGAGTGTGCCGCGTAGCTCGCTGCGCCCGGTGGACGAGACCGAACGCGACGCCATCGTCACCGCGTTGCGCGAGACCGGCGGCAACCGGGTGGCAGCCACCAAGGCACTCGGCATCGCCCGTTCCACGCTCTACCGCAAGATCCGCCAGTACGGCATCACGATCTGAGGCCCCTCGCCGTACCGCGCTGTCCGGCACTCGGTTGTGCCGCGACCGGCGGATGTCTAGTCGTGAGTGTTGCGAGTGGTTGTTCTCGCCACTCGCAACACTCACGACCCGTGGACCAGTATGAACGCTCTGCCTGACGGCGCCTGGTCGTTTCAGGTCATCCGGAAGGACGGATAGCCCCCGGCAGCCTCCTCGTCACACTTCTCGCGGTAGGTGCCCACACCGCCGATGTAGGACAGCAGACGGCGTGGCTTGCCCGGCACATTCGAGCCCATGTACCACGAGTGGGTCTTCGGCACGAGCGTCGCGCTCGCGATCTCCTCGTGGTGGGCCACCCAGGCGTCCTCGCCCTCCTGGGTCGGCTCGATCACCGACTTGCCTTGCGCCTTCATGTGTCGGATGACGTCGGTGATCCACTCTGTCTGCTGCTGCAGGCAGGTCGTCATGTTGCACAGGGCCGCTGACGGGGCCATCGGCACCGCGGTGGTGAGCATGTTGGGGTAGCCGTGCACCATCAGGCCCATCGTGGTGCGGATGTCCCGCCCCCAGTCCTCGGCCAGCGACCGGCCGTCCCGGCCGCGGATATCGACTCGGGTGAGAGCCCCGGTGCCCGCGTCGAAACCGGTCGCCAGAATGATCACATCCAGCTCGTGGACAGTGCCGTCGGTGAGCTGGATGCCATCAGGGGTGATTCGAGCGATCGGGTTGTCCCGGACCCCGACCAGCGTGACGTTGTCGCGGTGGTAGACCTCGAGATAGCCCTGCTCCAGCGGGACGCGGTGGGTGCCGAACCCGTAGTCGGTGGGCACCAGAATGTCGATCAGCCGCTGGTCCTTGAGGCGTTCGCGCATCTTCTCCCGGACGAACTCGGAGACCTCCTCGCTGACCTGTTCATCGAAGAACATCTCCCCGAAGCTGGCCAGCCACAGCTTCAGCGACCCGTCCTGATAGATCTCCTCGAGGATCTCCCGGCGCCGCTGAGGCGCGTACGCGGCCCACTCGTGCTCAAAGTCGTACTCGAACCCGCTGAACGTGTGCGGCAGTGTGGCCCGCAACTCCTCGAACCGGCTCTTGTACCAAGCCTGCTCAGACGGCCCGTAGTCCGGATTCTTCATCGGCAGCACGTACTGCGGCGTACGTGCGAACACGGTGAGGTGCTCGACCTCGGCGGCGATCGTCTGGATCACCTGGATGCCGGTCGCGCCGATACCGACCACACCGACCCGCTTGCCCGCCAGCTCGACACCGTCCTTCGGCCAGCGGGACGTGTGATACACCGGTCCGCGGAAGCGGTCCTGTCCCTCGAAGACGTTCTCCAGCGGCGCGGACAGCATGCCTCCACAGGCGACGAAAAACTGGGTGTCGATCGTCTCGCCACGGTCGGTGCCCACGAGCCAACGCCCACGGTCCTCGTCGAAGTGCGCGCTGGTGACCGTGGTGGAGAACTGGATGTCCCGGCGCAGGTCGAGCCGATCGGCGACGTAGTGCATCCACCGCTCCACCTCAGGCTGGTCCGGGAACCGCTGACTCCAGCTCCACTCCTTGTACAGTGCCTCCGAGAACAGGTACTGGTAAATGTAAGCCTCGCTGTCGAAACGAGCGCCCGGGTAGCGGTTCCAGTACCAGGTTCCACCCACGTCGGAACCCGCTTCGTAGGCCCGCACCCGCAGGCCCTGCTCACGCAACTGGTGCAGCTGATACAAGCCAGCCACCCCAGCGCCAAGCACCACCACGTCGAGCACGATGTCCGCCTGGCCCTGCCCAACCTCTGGGGCGGTGTCAGTCGCGGCCGTCATGAGTCCACCTCCTAGTGCTACGCGTCACAACCGCCGCCATCGTCAACCTGTCCCCCGCGACCGCACTGTCCCAAAATCGAACACTTAGCTTAGAGCTCCTGACGTATTCGGTTGGGGAGTCGGCGCCAGCAGATGATGCTGGTGGCGAGGGTGAGGAGGCCGTGGTGGATGTCGGTGCGGCGTTCCCACCGGGTGGCCAGGCGGCGGAACTGGTGCAGCAGCGCCAGTGTCTGTTCGACGACCCAGCGCACGGCCTGGTTGCTGTCGCGGGTGCCGCGTCGGCTGATCAACGGGCGGATCCCTCGCCGCCGCAGCGCCTCGCGATACGTGTCGTAGTCGTAGCCCCGGTCGGCCACGAGGACGTCGGGTCTGCGGCGGGGCCTGCCTCGCCGTCCCCGTACCGGCGGGATGGCCTCGACCAGCGGCAGAAGCTGGGTCACGTCGTTGCGGTTGCCGCCGGTGAGACGCACCGCCAGCGGGATGCCGCCGCCGTCGCAGATCACATGGTGCTTGGAGCCGGTCTTGGCCCGATCGACCGGGCTCGGCCCGGTATCCAGGCCCCCTTTTTCGCGCGCACGTGCGAGGCGTCCACACACGCCCGGGACCAGTCGATCACGGCGGCCGCGTTCAGTTCGGTCAGCAACACCTCGTGCAGCCGGTCGAACACCCCGGCGTCTTGCCAGTCCCGCAATCGCCGCCAGCAGGTCATGCCTGAGCCGAAGCCCAGCTCCTGCGGCAAGTCCTCCCACCCGATGCCGGTGTAGAGCACGAACAAGATGCCCTGCAGCACCTGCCGATCCGGCAGCGGCTTCGGCCCCGTCCTGCCAGCAGGACGCACCGGCAGCAACGGCTCGATCCGCGACCACAACTCGTCCGACACGATCCACGGCGCAGCCACACCAACATCACCTCAAACCAAGATCATCAGTGAGCCCTTTTCATCCCGGTCTGGATGTGTTGGCGGGCTTGGGTGCTGTCGGCGACGCGTGAAAACTGACCCCTACCGACGGGTGAAAACGGACCCCCGTTGACAGTAGGGAGTGCTCAACGTGGAGGACTGGGCGGAGATCCGCCGTCTTCACCGGGCTGAAGGGATGCCGATCAAGGCGATCGTCCGTCAGCTCGGTGTCAGCAGGAACACCGTGCGGCGGGCGCTGGCGGCCGCCGCGCCCCCGCAGTATCATCGGCTGGCTAAGGGCTCGATCGTGGACGCGGTCGAGCCGCAGATCCGGGCGCTGCTGGCGCAGTGGCCGACCATGCCGGCGACCGTGATCGCGGAACGGATCGGCTGGGCCAGGTCGCTGACGGTGCTCAAGGACCGGGTGCGGAACTGCGGCCGCTGTTCACCCCACTGGACCCGGCCAGCCGGACTGAGTACCAGCCGGGCCTGCTGACCCAGTGCGATCTACTTATCCGCGAACCGGCCACTGGTCACGTGGTCTGGAACGATGGCTTGCTGCTCGTAGACCCCTGAGTGCGATTGGGCCAGTAGTCCTCACCACAGGCCGTGGGCGGTCGGGCAGCAGCCTGCGGCGGCCGGATTCCGGTGTGTCTTCCGGGGTCCGGCCGCCGCGACCGGGTGGAATGTTCGTGGTTCGAGCCGCCCGCACGATCCGACGCCTCGTCATTCGCGAGTTTCGAGTTCTGACGTAGACCGGCGCCGTGCTGGTGCGCTGGGATCGCGAACAGCTCATCGGAGGCAAGCCCGTGAGGCTCGTAAGTAGGTCGCTGCGCGTTCTCGCCTGGATTTCGGACCAACCGAACAACACCTGATGTGGAGGGACGGATTGAACCGGTACTGTGGGATCGACTGGGCCGAGGGCCATCACGACATCGCGGTCATCGATAACGAGGGCACGCTGCTATGCAAGAAGCGGATCGGCGACGACCCTGGCGGTCTGACCGAGCTGATCCAACTGCTCGCCGGTGTCGGAGACACGGACGAGGACCCGATTCCCGTCGCAATCGAAACACCACGGGGCCTGTTGGTCGCTGCGCTACGCGCGACGGGTCGGCCCGTTTTCGCGATCAACCCGATGGCCGTGGCTCGCTACCGCGAACGCTACACCGTCGCTCGCGCCAAGTCCGACCACGCTGACGCCATGACCTTGGCGAACATCCTGCGCGTCGATGCACACCTGCACCGCCGTCTTCCGGCCGACAGTGAGCTCGCCCAGGCCGTCGCGGTGCTCGCTCGCGCACAGCAAGACGCGGTCTGGCGGCGCATCAGGGCCGGCAACGAACTGCGATCGTTGCTGCGCGAGTACTACCCCGCGATGCTTGACGCCTTCGCAGCCAAGTCCGCTACCAACCTCGCCAAGCCCGAGGCGCGAGCGGTGCTTGCCATCGCCCCGACGCCGGCTCAGGCCATGAAGGTAACCAAGGCACGAGTGGCAGCGGCATTGCGTCGGGCGGGCCGTCGCCGGGGCGTCGAGCAGCTCGCCGCCACGATCGTCGACAAGCTGCGGAAGCCTGGCCTGCGGCAACCGGCTCTGGTGGAGAAGGCGATGGGGCGCCAGGCATTGGTCTTGCTCGCGATGCTCGATACCGCCTGCACCGGCGCCAACGACCTGGAGCAGGCCTCGGCCGAAGAGTTCCGCAAACACCCGGACCACGCCATCATCACAAGCTTCCCTGGTCTGGCCGATCTCACCGGAGCCCGCATTCTCGCCGAACTCGGCGATGACCGCACCCGATTCGGCGACGCCCGTGCGTTGAAGGCCTACGCCGGATCCGCTCCGGTCACCCGGGCGTCCGGCAAGGCCATTGCGATTACGCACAGACGCGTCAAGAACGACCGACTCGCTGCGGTCGGCTGGGTTTGGGGCACCACCCTCGTCGTTCTCCCGGGACCTGCGCAACAGCACTACCGACGCCGACGGGACCACGGCGACGCACACGCACCCGCGGTCCGTCACCTGTTCAATAAGATACTGGGCCAGCTCTACCACTGCCTACAGACCGACCAGACCTACGACCCAATCAAGGCCTTCGGGCATCCAGACAGCGCACCGCGTGAACCCATAGCCACTTGACAAATAGCCAAATCGGAGGTCTGTGGTTTCCCGCGCCGCGGATCCCGGTCGGGCCGGGCCAGCAGCGGATGCTGCCGGTGCTGGTGATGACGCTGGCGTTTTCCCGGTTCATGGCCGCGACGATGATCCCGTCCCGGCAGGCCGGCGACATCCTCTCGGGGATGTGGGCGCTGATCTGCGGGATCGGCCGGGTGACCAAGACGCTGTTGTGGGACCGGGAGTCCGCGATCGGTGGTGGCGGGCGGGTCAGCACACCGGCAGCGGCGTTCGCCGGCACGCTGGCCACCCAGATCCGGTTGGCGCCGCCGCGTGATCCGGAGTTCAAGGGCATGGTGGAGCGCCACAACGGATTCCTGGAGACCTCGTTCCTGCCCGGCCGGACGTTCGGCTCGCCAGCGGACTTCAACGAGCAGCTCACCGAGTGGCTGGCCCGGGCCAACACCCGCACCGTGCGCTCGATCCAGGGACGCCCGGTGGATCTGCTGGAGGTGGACTACCAAGCGATGCTGCCGCTGCCACCGGTCGCCCCACCGATCGGCCTGACCCATCGAGTGCGGCTGCCGCGTGACTACCACGTGCGTGTCGACACCGTTGACTACTCCGTCGATCCGCGGTGCATCGGCCGGTTCGTGGACGTGACCGCCTCCCTGCGGGAAGTGACGGTGGTCTGTGACGGGCAGGTCGTGGCCCGCCACGAGCGGTCCTGGGCCAAACACGGCGTGGTCACCGACCCGGGCCACGCCGCCACCGCGCAGCAGATGCGCCAGGCACTGGCCGAGGATCGGCAACGACGTCAGGCAGCTACCCGCCACCATGCCGACGGCCACGCCGTCATGCTGCGGGCCCTGCCGGACTACGACGCCCTGTTCGGCGTCGACTTCAACCCGTCCGCACCAGTGACGAAAGCGAGGAACGAGTGACCACAACCACCACGGCGGCACCCGTCGCCGGGCCGAAGGACGGCCTGCCCTCGATGATCGCCTACCTCACCCGGGTGCTGAAGACACCCACCATCGGCGCGTTCTGGGAAGAACTGGCCGCCCAGGCCCGCGACGAGAACTGGTCGCACGAGGAGTACCTCGCCGCGCTCCTGCAGCGCCAGGTCGCCGACCGGGAGTCCAAAGGCACCATCATGCGCATCCGCACCGCGCACTTCCCGCAGGTCAAAACCCTGGAGGACTTCAACCTCGACCACCTGCCGTCGCTGCGCCGCGACGTGCTCGCGCACCTGGCCACCACCACCTTCGTCGCCAAGGCCGAGAACGTCATCCTGCTGGGCCCGCCCGGCATCGGCAAGACACACCTGGCCATCGGACTGGGCGTCAAGGCCTGCCACGCCGGCTACTCGGTGCTGTTCGACACCGCCAGCAACTGGATCGCCAGGCTGTCCGCCGCCCACCACGCCGGCCAACTGGAGGCCGAGCTGAAGAAGATCCGTCGCTACAAACTGATCATCGTCGACGAGGTCGGCTACATCCCCTTCGACCAGGACGCAGCCAACCTGTTCTTCCAGCTCGTCGCCTCCCGCTACGAACAAGGCTCGATCATGGTTACCTCAAACCTGCCCTTCGGACGCTGGGGCGAAACGTTCTCCGACGACGTCGTCGCCGCCGCCATGATCGACCGGCTCGTCCACCACGCCGAGGTCCTCACCCTCACCGGCGACTCCTACCGCACACGGCAACGCCGCGAACTACTCGCCAAAGACAACCGCGCCAAACACGACTAACCCCAAGGGGGTCAACTTTCCCGGAACCGCACGGGGTCAGTTTTCTGCGTCCGTTGACAGGAACGTCCGAGTCTTTCGCCGTCGACCGCGATCGCCTCGATGGCAGGCGTGCAGCCCCCCTTTTTCGGGCTCCCGCAGCATGCTGGTGAGCCCGGACCACCGAGGAATCGACACTGATGACCCACTCCACGTCCCCGACAGCGTCGTCTTTGACGATCACCTCATCCAGAATCCGCTGCCAGGTACCGTCCTTGGTCCACAACCGCAGCCGCTCACGGGCGGTCTTCCACGGCCCATACCGTTCGGGCAGATCACGCCAGGGCGCGCCGGTCCGAAGCTTTCGCAGAATCGCATTGATCACCTGCCGGTGATCCCGCCACCGCCGCCCCGGCCCCGACACCGCCGGCAGCAACGGCTCAATCCGCGCCCAGGCCCGATCCGTCAACTCACCCCGACCAACCACGAACAAGATCAAACCCCATCCGCAGCTAGATCATTTACAGGACACGCCCTAGTACTGCAACGGCACTTGCCTGATCCGTAGTGGATCATGGTGCCCGTGGTTGTCGATCTTGTGGTGGCGGAGCTTGAGCGTGTGCATGAGCGGATCACGGGACGGTTCGCGCGGTCGGAGCCGCGGGCTAGGGTCCGGGAGTATGTCCCGGGCCTGGTCGCGGGGCTGGAACGCAAGAATGGGTGGACGCTGGCCGAACATGCCGGTGAGGTGTCGCCGGACGGTATGCAACGGTTGCTGCGTCGTGCGGACTGGGACGTCGACGGTGTCCGTGACGATGTTCGTGACTACGTCATCGAGCACTTGGGCGATCGACAGGGTGTGCTGATCAAGGACGAGACGGGGTTTCTGAAGAAGGGCACTCGCTCGGCCGGGGTGCAGCGGCAGTACTCGGGCACGGCTGGGCGCATAGAGAACTGTCAGATCGGCACGTTTCTGGCGTATGCCTCGGATCGTGGGCATGCGCTGATCGACCGGGAGCTGTACCTGCCCACCTCGTGGACCGAGGACCGGGAACGCTGCCGAGCCGCCGGTATCCCCGACGAGGTCGGCTTCGCGACCAAGCCGCGGCAGTTGATGGCCATGCTGGCCCGCGCTTTCGACGCTGGGTGTGCCGTTTTCCTGGGTCACCGCGGACGAAGCCTACGGACAGGCCAAGTACCTGCGGGTCTGGCTGGAAGACCACGACGCCTGGCACGTGCTGGCGCTGCGCTGCAGCGACACCCTCATCACCACCGACGGCGGCGAGCAGCGTGCGGATGAGTTGATCGCCTCGCTGCCGGCGCAGGCTTGGCGCCGGTTGTCGGTGGGCACCGGGGCGCACGGTCCCCGCGACTACGACTGGGCACAGATCCCGATCCGCATCGACTGGCGACCGGCCGGGGTCACTGGCTGCTGGCACGCCGCTCGATCAGCGATCCCAACGAGATCGCCTACTAATGCTACGGCTCCCGCCGAGCCACCATGGTGGACCTGGCCTGGGTCGCCGGAAGCCGCTGGCGGATCGAAGAATGCTTCCAACAAGCCAAAAACGAAGCCGGACTTGATCACTACCAGGCTCGGAGCTGGCGGGCTTGGTATGCCCACATCACCCTGTCCATGCTCGCTCTGGCCTGGCTCGCAGCAACCAAAGCTCTTGCGATAAAAGGGGAATCGGCGTCGGCGCCGAAGACATGATCGCCTACACCCTACCCGAGATCCGCCGCCTACTGATCAAACTGGTCCTGCTACCCCTACACACCGCCGAACATGTCTGGCGCTGGTCACGCTGGCGCCGACAACGCCAACACCAAGCCCGCACCAGCCACTACCGCCGACGCGGCCACCCGCTAATAAGTGCCGTTGCAGTACTAGTCGATCAAATGGTGCCGACGGAACATGCGATCGGCTGGCAGACCTGGGCGGAGCTGGACGCGGCCCTGTCGGAGGTCAGTGAGGACAGCACGATCCGCGCACTGGTGCTCACCGGAGCCACAGGCTGTTTCTCGGCGGGCGGGGACGTGAAACCTCCCCGTCCCGAGGCGAAGGCATCGGCGCCCCATCCGCCAGGTTGTCTGTCGGGGACCGCACCCTCACCAGGCTGGCGCGCCTGTCGATGCCCACGATCGCCGCGGTGGAGGGCTTCGCGGTCGGCGTCGCCTGGAGCCTGGTGCGCTGCTGTGACGTCGTCGTCACCGCCGAAGACGCCTTCTCCGCGGCCCCGTTCCCCCAACGCGGGATGGCGCCCGACGGCGGGTTGGCCTGGTTTCTCACCCGCAGTCTGGGCCCAACCCGCGCGGCTGAACTACTGATGCCCGGTGAACGGTTCCCGGCTCCTACCGCGGCCGCGGCCGGACTGGTCAACCGCGTGGTGCTTATGGAGAAGAATGGGTAAGCGCGGCGTACTGGACGGGGTCCGAGTGTTCGACGCGCATCCCAACTGCTGCCGGGACCGTGGGCGGCGCAGGTGCTCGGCGACCTCGGTGCCGAGGTGACCAAGGTGGAGCCGCCGGGCAGGGACGGCGGCCGGCTGATCCGCGGTGAGCTATTCGCCGCGGCAAACCGCAACAAACACGGCGTGGTCATCGACCTCAAGACCCTGGCAGGCCAGGCCGAGTTCCTCGACTTGGCGCGGGAGCACGACGTGCTCGTCGAGGGCTTCCGACCGGGCGTGATGAACGAGCTCGGCGTCGGCACGAACGCGTCGCCGAGATCATCCCGGCATCGTGTACCGCTCCATCTCCGGCTACGGCAGCCGCGGCGAGCAACTGCCCGGCCACGACATCAACTACCTCGCTGCATCCGGCACACTGTCGTTCAGCGGGCGCTGGGGCCAGGAACCACGCCGAGGCGTGCCGATGGCCGACCTCGGCTCGTCGTGCTTCGCCTCATCGCGATCTTGTCGGCCCTGTACGAACGGGCCCCATACCAGCCTAGGCTGCCACCTCGACGTGAGCATGACCGACGTGATGACCGCGTGGGCCGCCGCGCGCGGCGGCCCACCGCTGGAGCGCGGCGCGGACGACCGGCGCCACCTCTACCCCACCAACGATGTCTCCGCGACCGCCGACGGGGCGCTGGCTCGCCCTCGGCGCCGTCGACGAGCGGTTCTGGGCGCCGACCCGCGCGGTGCTCGCGACCATCGAGCCTGCGTTCGCCGACACGCGGTTCCCAGGCCTGGGGAACCAGCTGCGACATGGCGACGAGCTACACGCGCTGCTGCACCGCACATTCGCCACCCGCGACCGGACACCCGGCTCGTGCTGTTCGCCGGAACCGACGCACCGGTCAGCTTGGTCCACGTGCTCGCCGAGGTGGCCGAGAACAGCGACCTGGGTGCGGGCGTTGGACGGAGAACGGCACGTCGTGTTCCCGGTACGACGCGACGGTGAAGCCATGGGACAGCTGCGGAACTCCGCGCCGACGTGGAAGGGAGTCTGATGTGGATTCCGCGCTGCCAGGAACCAGGAACGGATTAGCGAAGGCATCCGGTACGTCGCGAACTGGTTCGATGACTATTGGTCCGCTCGGGACCGGCTCGACGGATCAACCACCACGCGACCACACCGCGCACCACGTCGAGCGCCACTCCTGGCAGATCGCGGTGCAGCCAGCAAGCGGTGGCTGTGCCCCCGTTCCCGCTGAAGGAGCTGTCGCGTGTCATACTTCAGGTCGGGTTACGTGTCGCAGTTGTGGGGGGACACCTGGGCGGTCCAGGGTCGTGCGCCGCGCCTCCGTATGTCGGCGCGGCGCATCCGGGCAATGCGGTCGAGCGAGCGTAACTCGGCTCTCTGCTTGGGTTGACACTACTGGATATCAATCTTCGGTGCTACTTCGCACCGCTGTCGGGGTCGCATGGTCGACATCAGTAACATGCCGACAGGCGACAGGTAGCTCACACCCCATCGTTGGTGAGCTCCGCCAGCCGCAGCCGGAACCATCGACGCTGCTCCTGATGACGAACGAAGCTATTCGTATACTTCGTTCACCGCCAGCCTGCCATCCGAGTGGATACGGCGTAGAGCCTTCTTGTCGAACTTGCCGACGCTCGTGCGCGGGACTTGGTCTACGAATGCCCACTGTTCCGGGAGCCACCACTTCGGAACCTTGTCGGTCAACCACGCCCGCAGCTGCCCGGCAGTCGTCTCAGTGCCGTCGCGAAGCACCACGGCGGCAAGGGGTCGCTCCTGCCACTTGGGGTCGGATACGGCAATGACCGCTGCCTCGACGACGTCGGGATGGCCCATAAGCAGATTTTCCAGCTCAACCGAGGAGATCCACTCGCCACCGGACTTGATGACATCCTTGGCCCGGTCGGTTAGCGTGAGGAACCCGTCCGGGCTGATGTTCCCGACATCGCCGGTTCGCAGCCAGCCGTCGTGGAACCTGTCCTCGGCTTCGACACGATAGTACGACCCGGTAACCCACGGACCACGCACCTCCAACTCGCCGACCGCCTTGCCGTCGCGCGGGAGCACCCTGTCGTCGTCGTCCACCAGCCTGAGTTCGACGCCGCAAACTGGCCGTCCTTGAGTGGCCCGGTACCGCATTCGGTCTTCTCCTCCGGCGGCGGCCGGGGGCGTCGCGATGGCGCCAAGCGGCGAAGTCTCGGTCATGCCCCAGGCCTGCACGATCGTGACGCCGAACCTCCGCTCGAACGACTCCATCAACGCTCTCGGCACCGCCGAACCACCGCAGGCGACCAGGCGCAACGAGGAGAGGTCAATGTCCGGGTTTCGATCGACATAGTGCAAAAGATCATTCCAAATGGTGGGGACGGCGCCAGCAAGCGTCGGGCGCTGCGCCTGGATGATGTCCGCCAGAGGTTCTGCCTGCAGGAATCGGTCAGGCAGGAGCAGGTCCGCGCCAGCCATCAACGCCGCGTAGGGCAAGCCCCATGCGTTGGCGTGGAACATGGGAACCACCGGAAGCACTCGATCAGGTTCCGCGATGCCGAATGCGTTCCCGGAACACGCGGCCATCGAGTGCAGGTACATCGACCGGTGGCTGTACACGACGCCTTTGGGATCGCCGGTCGTGCCACTCGTGTAGCACATCGCCGCCGCCGCATTCTCGTCACCGTCCAGCCAGGGAAACTCGGACGACTCGCCAGCCAATACATCCTCGTAACGCAGCACGTCCTTGCCGCATCCCTCCAAGGAGGTGATGTCACCTTCTCCGGTCACGAGCACGAACTGCACGGTGTCGAGGCTGGGGAGAACCTTGGCCAGCAGTGGGATGAGCGACGAGTCAACGATGACCGCCCGGTCTTCGGCGTGTGTTGCGATGAACCGAATCTGTTCGGGCGACAGCCGGATGTTGAGGGTGTGTAGCACGGCGCCCATTGATGGGATCGCCGCATAGGCCTCCAGGTGCTCCTGGTTGTTCCATTGGAACGTCGCGACCCGGTCGTCGTCGGCGACACCGAGGCGACGCAACGCGTTCGCGAGCTTGCCACACCGCTCGCCCAGTTCGCGGTAGGAAACCCGCCTGACGCCGTCACCGGTAGCCGTGAGGACTTCACGATCGCTGTGGTTCTGCACCACGTGCCGCAGGATCGAGGACACCGTCAGCGGTGTTGTCTGCATGGTGCTGAGCATGGTGACCTCCGTTATGCCGCAAGCAGGTCCTGTCGACCGTCCGCTTCCAGCATCTCACGATATGTCGGGAACAGTGACTTCGCGGCGGGCACAAGTTTCAGGACCTTCGAAGTCGGTCCCTTAGCGCGGACCTTGCCCTTCGCCAGCGCGGTCGCGAGGTTGAGTTCGCCGAGCCAGAACCGGTTTCCGTCGTCGGCGGTCATGAACAGTTCCACTACTGGTTTCAGATCGCTGGCGCCCGCGTACACTTTGCCGTTCGGCATGTCGACCGTGACGACCGCGTCGGGGTCGGTGTACGTGATTTGCAGGATCACGCCCGAGCCGGAAAGTTTCGGGCCGATCTGGGGATCGGCGAGCCCTTTCTCGAAGACCCCGCCGATGTACTTGTGAACTTCCGCCTCGTCCTTGAACACGCCCATTGCTGGTTTTCCTTTCTTGTGGGTCTCTGTCTTCGCTCTTGGGATCAGTCGAGGTTCACCCACACAGACTTCGTCTGTGTGTATCCGAGCAGCGCCTCTTCGCCGAGATCGCGTCCGTAGCCGGAGGCCTTGAAACCGCCAAACGGCGCGGCGGGGTCGATCATGTTGTACATATTGATCCATACCGTGCCCGCGTCCAACCTCGCGGCGATGCGGTGGGCCCGCTTCACGTCGTTGGTCCACACGCCCGCGGCTAGCCCATAGGCGCTGGCGTTGGCGCGCCGGACCGCCTCGTTCTCATCGTCAAACGACAGCACCGACAACACCGGCCCGAAGATCTCGTCGGCCGCGATGGTCATGTCGTCGCGGACCTCGGTGAACACGGTCGGGTTCAGGAAATTGCCGTCGGCCAGTTCACCGTTGGGGCGGTCTCCACCGCACACCAGCGTCGCGCCTTGCCGCAGCCCCGACTCGACATACCCCTCCACGCACGCCAGCTGCTTCGGCGAGATAAGCGGACCCATCTCGGTGTCGTCGGCCAGCCCGTGACCAAGCTGAATCGTTTTCGCCGCAGCAGCAAGCTCTTCGACCAACTCGTCATGAACGTCGCGATGCACGAACAGCCGTGATCCGGCGCAACACACCTGCCCTTGGTTCATGAAAATCCCGGTAAGCGCGCCCTGAGCGGCAGCGGCCAGATCGGCGTCCGAAAAGACGATATTCGCCGACTTCCCGCCCAGTTCGAGCGTCAACTTCTTCAGATGTGGCGCGCTCGCGGTGACGATGCGCCTGCCGGTGTCCGTCGAACCGGTGAACGAGATCTTGGCGACGCTGGGGTGATCGATCAGTGCCTGTCCGGCCTCCGGCCCGTAGCCGGTGACCAGGTTCATCGCGCCGGGGGGCAGCCCTGCCTCAAGCGCTAGCTCTACCATACGCAGGGCGCTCAACGAGGTGAACTCGGACGGCTTGAGGACGACGGTGTTCCCAGCCGCCAGCGCCGGTGCCACCTTCCAGGATGCGATGAGCAACGGGAAGTTCCAGGGCACGATCGCGCCAACAACGCCGAGGGGTTCCCGTCGCGTATAGACAAGGGCCTCCCCCACCGGCGGAGAGACCGGCACGGTTTGCCCGGTCAGCTTCGTCGTCCAGCCACCATAGTAGCGCCACACCTGGGCCGCGAGCGCGACGTCGACGTACAGCGACTCGGTGAATGGCTTTCCGTTGTCCAAGGTTTCGAGCGTCGCCAATTCCTCGGCATGAGCATCCAGCATCGTCGCGATGTCAAGCAGCACATGTCCGCGGGCTGCCGCGCTCATCGCTCGCCATTCTCCGAAGGTCGACTGTGCGGAAGCCACCGCCTCGTCGACGTCGAGCTTGCCGCCGGCCGCGATGCTGGTCAACGTCGTACCGGTGGCGGGGTCCTCAGTCGTGATCTGGCCGTTCCCGGTCGCACCTCGCCGCTCCGCGCCGACCACGATGCTGTCCGAAGCGCTGCTGAGAAATCGCTGCACGGATTCCGGAACGTCAACAGTCATTGCTGTCATCGTCAACTGCCTTTCTCTCCTCCGGACGGTGCCGGCTGTGCCCGACGCTGCTCATTCGCAGATCCGCCGATCAACTCGCCAAGACGGTGAATCGCCCGATACTGCAGAGAGCGCGCCGCACCGGGTTCGCGGTCCAGGATTCTCGCGGTCTCGCTGACCGAGAGATCGCAGAAGAACCGCAGCACAAGACACGTTCGCTGGTCATCGGGGAGTAATCGCAGGCACCGGATCAGTTCAGCTCGCGCGATCCCAAGAATGACGAGCTCCTCCGGCGTCTCGTGACCGGAGGCGTCCGGGAGCTCGTCGACGGTGACCTCATGCCGCACCGACCCGGACTTCGTGTAGTCGAAGATGATGTTGCGGGCGATGGTGAGGAACCACGCGCCCGCGTCTCGTCCCCGGTACTCTAGCGAGTTGATGGCCCGCAGCGCCCGTGCGAAGGTCTCGCTGGTGACGTCCTCCGCCAGGTGCCGATCGCGGACACGGGATCGGGCAAAGCGTTGAACCCTGGTCGCGAATCTGTCGTACAGCAGAGCATACGCCGACGCGTCTCCTCGTTGAGCCGCACGAACAAGCACCCAGTTGTCAGCGGACAGGTCCACCACATCACCGCCAGCCTGTCCGTCATCGGCGGTGCTGCGTGCTCCTCGTTGAGCCACAGCGATTGAGCCCACACTCACTCCTCGTAATGCTGCGTCGCGATCGCGACGCACCTTCCACCTTGACTAGTCCTCCTTGCGAGGGAGCGTTTTCACGAACTCGGTGTCGGGTATCGGGGTATCCACTTTCGTCGAACCTCCCGGCGACCCGATCCCGGTGAACGCTTGCTGCGCCGACTCCTGGAACGGTTTCCATTCCTCATCGACGTGTTGCGCGGGACGGATGGCCTCTACTGGGCATACCGGCTCGCAGGCCGCGCAGTCGATACATTCTGTCGGGTGGATGTACAACATCCGTTCGCCCTCGTAGATGCAATCGACCGGGCATTCCTCGATGCACGTCATGTCCTTGACGTCGACACACGGCTCGCCGATCACGAACGCCATCCTGCGACCTCCTTGCTTCGCGGCTGTGCAGAGTTTCCCTCGGGCGCCAACGGTTCCGACGCGGGCACGAGATCACTCGAATGCCCGGGAGCAAGAGTCGCGTCCGGATTCAACTCGACGGCAGCGTTGTTCACGGCGAGCGCCACCTCGCCGAAACCGACGGCGATCAATTTCACCTTGCCCGGAAAGGTCGCCGCGTCCCCAGCGGCATAGACGCGCGGCAGATTCGTACGCATCCGGGTGTCGACGCGGATGGCCCGCCCCTCCATCTCAAGGCCCCACCCGGCGATCGGGCCGAGGTCCATCAGAAAACCCAGTGCGGCGACCACGACCTGAGCCTTCAGCTCCCGCGCGCCGTCCTCCCCGCGCACAGTGACGTCCACGCTCTCCACGCTGTCGTTACCACGAACCGCGGTAACGGTGGCGTCGAGCACCAGGTGGCACGGACTGTCCTTCACCTGCGCGACCGAATGTTCGTGCGCCCGGAACTGCTTGCGATGGTGCACGAGGGTGACCGACCGGGCACGCGGAACCGCGGCCAGTGCCCAGTCCAGCGCCGAGTCGCCACCGCCCACCACGACGACATCCTTGCCGTCGAACACCTCCAGCTGCGGGACGAAGTAGCAGAGCCCGCGCCCGAGAAGCTCCTCACCTGCTGGTAGCGGACGCGGAGTCACCGAACCCACTCCGGAGGTGACGATCACGGCCCTCGTGTTGACGACGACACCCGAGGAGGTCGTCACCCGCCAGCCATCGGCAACTTCCCGGATGTCGCTCGCCTGCTGAGACAAAAGGAATCGGGGGCCGAACGGTTTCGCCTGCTCGAGGAGGTTGCGGATCAGCTGCTGCCCCTGAACAGCGGGCAGGCCCGCGATGTCGTAGATGTTCTTCTCGGGGTAGATCGCCTGTACCTGACCACCGGCCTCCGGTAGCGGATCCACCAACGCCGCAGTAAGCCCACGGAAACCCGCGTAGTAGGCACCGAACAACCCCACGGGCCCGGCGCCGACGAACAACACGTCAACAGTGACCTCGCCAGCTGGCGCGGTTGTTGTGCCCATCTCTTGCTGCCTCGATTCTGGTGACCTTGCCGACGCGAACTGTTCGCCCGGGTCGGGTCTCCGCTCCCGGACGAACAGTTCCACTGAACAGTGCTCGGAGCGCGTCGGCTCAGGACACGGCCGCAAGCGACTTCGCCACGACCTTCTCGTCCTCCTCGGCGAAGGTGTCCTCAAGCTGCATCGGCGAGTAGTCCTCGTCGATCTCCTCTACGGGGCGGCCCCGTGCCCCCTCGATCGACTCCAGCCGACGGTTGATCTTGTCCATGCCATAGTCGGTCATCTCATCGAGATCGATGCCGAACGGGGCCCGCGCGCCCTCGAACTGGTCGAACAGTTTCACGATCAAGCCCATCGCTGGCTCGATTAGTTCCTGCATGCGCTCCTCAACGACCTCCCAGGTCCGCTCGTCCGCGGCGACGTGACGGCGGCAGGTGAATGTTCCCCACGCCATGTGCCTGCGCTCGTCGTCGCCGATGTACTTGATGAGCTGCTGCATGCCCGGCAGGATGCCCCGGCTTGCACATACCTTCGCCCATCCGAAATACCCGGTGAGGGCAAGACAACCCTCGACGATGTGGTTGTAGGTAATCGAGGCACGCACCTGCGCCGCGGGCGACGGGTCCTTCTCCAAGGCGTACAGGGACTTGGGCAGCTCCTCGGCGAAGATCGTCTGATAGGGCTGGCTGTACTCCACGTACTCATGCAGGTCCGTGCCGAGCCCGACAGCGTCGAACCACAGTCGGAACGACTGCATGTGCTTGGCCTCTTCGAAGGTGAACTGGGTGAGGTAGGCCTCGTCGGCCAGCCGTCCCTCAGCCGCCATGGCCGCCATGAACGGCTGGAGGTCCTGAGCGACCGACTCCTCCCCGGCCATGAACTGCGAGGCAAGGATACAGGTCAACTTCTTCTCGTCCGGCGACATCGCGGCGAAGTCCGCGGCGTCCTGCGAAAAGTCGATCGTTTCCGGGTCCCAGAATTTCTTGTTTCCCTTCCGGAACAGCCGCATCGGGAAGGATTCCATGCGTAGGCCGCCCTCACAGAGGCTGCCATACCCATTCCGCTTACCGTGCTGGATGACGCGGTCGATTGCCATGTCACATCCTCGATTCGAATACACGCCGGATAGGGCGGGAATAACTTGGCGACGATAACTGTTTCTGTCGACTTAGGAGTTTCAGAAGCGGATCATTCCGCGGATGTTCTTTCCGTCACGCATGTCCTGGTATCCCTGGTTGATGTCCTCCAGCTGATACTCAGCGGTCACCAGTTCGTCGAGCTTGAGTTGGCCGAGGTTGTACAACTCAAGCAGTCGCGGAATGTCATGCTGCGGATTCGAGGATCCGAACAGCGCGCCCCGGATCTGCTTCTCGTAGAGCGTGAGTTCGAAGAGGTTGCCGCTCATCGTGTGCTCGTCCGGATGGCCGATCGCGGTGACGATCACACGCCCACGCTTGCCCACCAGACTCAAAGCGGGCTCGATGTAGGAGCCCTCGGCGACGTCGGTGGTGAGCACGCATACGTCAGCGAGCTGCCCGCGGGTCAACTCGCTGACCACGTTCCACGCTTCGTCCATCGACTCGGCCGTGTGCGTGGCCCCGAACTCGCCCGCCTTGGCACGTTTGTACTCGACCGGATCAACGGCGACGATGGCACGCGCGCCGGCGGCCCGTGCTCCTTGGATGGCATTGACACCGATGCCACCGGCCCCGACCACGACGACCACGTCGCCGGCACGCACTTCGCCGGCCCGGGTGGCGCTACCGAATCCGGTCGTGACCCCACACCCGACAAGGGCGGCCTTCTCCAGCGGAAACCCTTCGTCGATCTTCACCACCGAGGCGGCGGGCACCACCGTGCGCTCGGAAAAGGTACCCAGCAGGCACATCTGGCCCGCGTCCTCGCCGCGAGTATGGAACCGGTAGGTGCCGTCCAGCTGCGGCCCGAGGATCACCGCGCCACCCAGATCGCAGAGGTTCGTCATGCCACGGGCGCAGTAGGAGCACTTGCCGCATGCCGGGAGAAAGCTCAAGACAACAGGATCGCCTTCGGCCACCTCGGTCACGTTCGCGCCCACCGCCTCAACGATGCCGGCGCCTTCATGTCCACCCACGACCGGGAACGGGATCGGGATGTCGCCGGTGACGAGGTGCTCGTCGGAATGACACAATCCGCTGGCGGCCAGTTTGACCTGGACCTCACCCTCGTTCGGCGGGTCGAGGTCGATCTCTTCGACCTGCCACTTCTCGTTGAGGCCCCACAAGACGGCGGCCTTGGTCTTCATCGACATCGTCTCCTTCGACTCTGAAGGGCTTCTTCCCCCAGCGTATGAGGAATGCGCACCCGGCAATACGGGCCATCCGTGCCGCGAGTGGCCCATGAAGGCCACGGACAGTGTGGGCCGCGCAAGATCGGTCGAGGCCCAGTTGGTCTGGGCGCACCATCGCCACCCCCTGGCGCTCGTGGTGCGGACCTATGGGTGAGGCGACTGGGTGGGTGGGCGACCAGCCAGCGTCCGCACGGGCAATGTCACGCGCACGGCCAACCCGCCTCCGGCGGCCTCCTGAAAGTCGATCGTGCCGTTCAGCGCCTGGATGATCTGGTCGACGATCCACAGGCCAAGACCTGCGGTGCCTCGTTCCTGCCCGGCCTGCGCGAACTTGGCGGTGAGTTCGACGGCGCGGTCAAGGGGTATTCCCGGCCCTCGGTCAACGATTTCCAGTGACAACGAGGCCCCAGCTAGATTCGCGATGACACCGACCGGCTCATCACGGCCGTGGCGGGATGCGTTCTCCAGCAGGTTCGTGACGACCCGGCGGACAAGTTGAGCATCGAGTTGGGCATGCGCGTTCCCCGGCGAGACGATCAATCGAAGTCGTTCCCGCGGCAAGCCGGCCGCGTCGGCGGCCATGAGTACGAATTCGTGCACGTTCACCACCCGCAGGTGCCCTGTGCTGAAGGCTGGTCGCCGGCTGGCCGCGACGTCGGCCAGCGCGTTGAGCATGGCCGACAGGTGCTCGACGTGCGCGGTCAACAGAGCGCGGCGGGTGCTGACGGACCGCGCCTCGCCACAGTCGTCCTCATGAGACAGATCGCGGACCAGCGCGCCCAAGGACGTGACGGGCGTACGGAACTCATGAAGTATGACGCGCAGCCCGGTTTCCTGCGCATCGTAGGCCGCCTTCAGCCGAGCCCGGAGGTCACGCTCCTCGTCCGCCACGATGCGTGCGGCGATCGTCTCCGCTTGAGCCAGGCCGCGAGCGCGTTCGGCATGCTCATTTAGCAGGACGAGCCCCGAACCCAGCGCGCCGGTGAAGAGCAGGTAGAGCGCCCACCACATTCCGGACAGGAAACGATCGTGCACCGAGACGTTCCCGGCATCCACGACCAGCGCGATCGTCACGTAGCTTCCACCGAGCAGCAGGGACACTCCCAACGTGCTGAGGAAGGACAGCCGCGACGCTGCGGCGACGATAACCAGAAACAGGATGGACACCGCCAGGCTCTGCGCGGCGCCGGAAAAGGCCACGATCCCGGACGCCAGGCTAGCGTCCAACGCGGTGATGACGGCGGCAGGCCATCTCCCCTCGACCTCCCACGATGGGTGCCGCAACACGACTATCGAGTAGGCCATCGCGACGCAGACCACAAACCAGGCCGCTGCCGTGTGGTGGACGAAGGGGCCAGACCCCACCAGCAGGAGCACCGCCGCTGAGAGCACGACACCCATCCGGACCCAGACGGTGATCAACCCGACCGGACGCAGCTTGTCGGCACGATCCGGCAGCCCGACCAGATACCGCCGCGACCGAGGCGCACGCCACCAGCGCATTGCGGCCGGAGATTCCCCAGTCGCGCCCACCTCGTCGTATGACATCTCAGCACCACCGTTATGTCGCAGTAGAGTTATGCTATGGATGGTGGCAAGCTGATCGTAGTCATCGTCGACGACCACGATCTATTCACGCAGGGCTTGGCTCTGCTGCTGGATAGCCGGGTCGGCGACCGCATCTCGGTCGCCGGGTCGACCAGCCGACCGGAGGAAGCAGCCGCTCTTGTCGGCTCGACCGGCGCCGAGCTAGCGATCGTCGATCTCGCCATGCCACCGATCGGCGGCGTGGCGGCAATCCGGCACATCAAGTCACGCCACCCGGACACCAGGATCTTGGCGCTGTCAGGCACCACCGATCGGGGTTTGGCGGAGGAGGCATTGCGGGCGGGTGCCGATGGTTACCTGTCGAAGTCCGCGGACCCCGACACCCTTGTCGCCCCGTTGCTAAGCGTCGCGGCCGGTTTCCGGGTCCTCGAACCGGATCTGCTTACCGCCCTGCTGGACGGCATCCGCCGCCCACCGGAAACGATTCTCCAGAGATTGGATACCGAGGAGATGCGCCTGTGGGGCTTGCTCGCGCGGGGCGCCGAGACGATCGAAATCGCCGAACGGATGCTGGTCTCCGAGCGTACGGCCAAACGCATGATCGCGGCCCTGTTACACAAGCTCGGCGTCGCCAACCGCGCGGAAGCCGCGGGACTGGCCGGGTACTACGGGCTGATCGACCGGCCCAAGGATGCCGATGTCTGAGACATGCTGGCATCAAGTTCCCCACAAGGCCAGAATGGACAGGATGACGAAGGCAGCCGCCACCACCTGTGCGGCGACCGCGCCCCGGCGCAGCACCCGCGCGCGGCGGGCGCGTTCCCGGGCACCGAGCGCCGCGGGTACCGCCGTGTCGGCATTCCGCAAGCCCCACCGGCCGAGCAACACGAGTAGTGCCGCCAGCACGAGCAGGGGCCCCGCCGTGCTCACCGGGGACCCCCTTGCCGGGGCGGCTGAGCGGGTTTCGCGGGCTCCTGCCCTTGGGGAATCCCGAGTTCGCCCGGCTGCACGCTTGGCGGAGCGTCCGGCGATGCGGGCAGGTAGGCATCGGCGTACTGGATTTCCGCGTCGCGGATCCGCTCGGCCAGCCAGTCGCGCCAGGTTTGGAGTTTTCGTTCCAGTTCGAGTTGCTGCTTCAGCGGGTCGCGCACCTGGTCGAACCTCGCGGGCTCGGCCGGTGTGATTCCGGTGACCATACCGACGTTCCAGCCGAACTGGTTCTGCACAGGGCCGAAGTGCTCACCCCGCCCAGCGGCGAAGGCTGCCTTGGCGTAGTCGGGCTGAAGCTGGTCCCGGGTCACGGTGCCAAGGTTTCCACCGTCGCTTCGGGTCGCGCTGTCGAGGCTGTGCTGTCGGGCGAGGGTGTCGAACGATGCCCCGCCGCGGAGCTCGGCAACGATCCGGTCGGCCTCATCTTTGGTCCGAACGACGATGTTGGCCAGTTCCCGGCGCTCAGGAGTCCCCAGCTGATCCTTTCGTTTGCTGAATGCCTCACGGATTTCCTGGTCGCCGACCTTCGGTGTGTCCTTGGTGACCGTGTTGAACAGCTGGTCCATGGCCAACTGCTTCTTCACCTCGTCCAGGACGGCTCGTTGCGACGTGCCCGCGTTGCCCAGCGCCTGGACGAACTGGTCGCGACCTTGGGTGCCTTCGCCGAACTGCTGGGTGACGAACCGGCTCAACGTGTCCCGGGCCGCCTTGTCCGCCACCACGATTTTGTGGTCCCGGGCCGCCCTGTCGAGGAGCAGGCTCACCGCATAGGCCTTGGCGGCGTCGCGCCGGAAACGGTCCAGCCTGCCGGGCTCCTGCGGTGGCTCGATACCGTAGAGTGCACGCCATGTGTCGGTGACTTCGCCTAGGTCGTCAACGGTGACGACACGATCGTCGATCCGGAAGGCGGCATCGTCCGGCAGTTGCTCACCAGCCCACCAGAGGTAGCCGCCCGCGCCACCGCCCGCGAGCAGCAGCAGCATCACGGCCGCGACTGTCCGCGCCTTCCGGGTCTGCGGGAGCCTGATTCGCCTGAGGAGGCCGCGCAGGCCGCCCGGCTCACCGTCGGCGTTCCGCTCGGCATCGACGCCGTCCGCACCGCTGTCGTCGTTGTTGGCGATGTCGCGGTCTTGGCCACCCGTGCCCTGGGTTCCTTGCTCTCGCCGCTGGTCCGGCGAGCAATCCTCGGCGACGTGGGTGTCCCGGTCCGTGCCCGAACGCTCTGCGTCGTTCTCACGCGTATCAGCATCCTGTTCCTTGGCATCCGTCACGTCGGATGTCTGCCGCTGCTTCATGATCCACCTCCTGGCGTGGTGACGGATACGGGCGGAGTGGTCGCGGTCGCTGGGCGACGATCGCTCCGCCGGAGGGGCTTCACGGTAAGCCAGACGACGCACGCCGCGGCTCCGAGGGCTAGCAGCACCGATGCGGCGAGCAGCAGACCGAACTCCCGGACCGCCTCGAGCTGGGACACGGCGAGCACCGCGTACCCGACGGCCGATGTCGCCGTGGCCAGCAACACGGAGGTGCGCAGCGCGGCGTTGCCCCGTCGCACCGCTTCGGCGAGCAGCACGGTGAACTCGCACCCGACGGCCGCTGTCAGGGAACCCAGCGCGGCGGTGATCGGGGTCAGCGGAACCCGTGCCACCCACAGGGCGGCGAGGCCGACCCCGGTTGCGAGGGTGGCGGCGGCGACGGCGCGCGCGGCGTCGCTCCTGCGGCGTAGGCCGATCAGGAGCACGCCCCCAGCGGCGAGGATCCCCGCCACATTGGTGATGACACGGTCGGAGGAGACAAGTTCATGCCCGCGGACCGCAGCCATCGGCAAGCCGGTCAACTCTACCCGGTACCCCGTCGGGGGCGGTGGCAGGTTCCTGGCGACGTCGTCGCGCAGCGTCCGCAGCTGGTCGAGGTCGTCCATGCGCACACCGAAGCTGAGCACGGCTGCCCGCCGGTCGTCGCGGAACACCGAGCCGGTGAGGTACGGCGGCAGCAGCCGGGTCGCGGCCTCGATCTGCGCGGCGGACGGCGACGACCCGAGGAAGGGAAGCAGGGTGGCGGGCGAGATGACCGGCCGGAGCTGGTCTCCGTGCCGTTCGACGATCATGCTCTGAGCGCTGTGGGACCAGCTGACGGCCTGGGGTGCGAGCACGTCGGGGCCGCGCAACACCACCGCCACCTCACCGGAGGAGCCGATGACCGATTCCACCTTACGCGCGTCCTCGAGGGTTTCCAGCCCTGCGGCGAAGTTGCGGAAGTCGCTGTCAAGTCTCAACTGCGGCAGCATGACCCAGCCCGTCGCCGCGACCGCGACGGCGAGCAGCGCGGCAGCAGCCCGGATCGGCCAGGACGCAGCGGTGCGGGCAGCGGGCCGACGGTCGCCGCGAGGCTCAGCGTCAGCCCGTGACACCGCGCGCACCAGCACCATACCCAGCGCGGCGGCGAGCAGAACGCCGAAGGCCAGCGTCAGGCCGAGGTCCCGGACGAGGGGTAACGGGGACAGCGCCAGGGTGGCGAATGCCGCCGCGGTCGCGCTGGCGACCACCAGCACGACGCGACGCCGGGCGTGCTGCGCGAAGTAGGTTGGATAGTAGCTGCCGATGCCCAAGAGCACGGGAAGGAAGGCGACCACGCCCAGGGACAGGGGCCGGTCTAGCCACCCGAACGTAGCGACCGTGAGCGCCACCGCCACGGTGGTCGTCACCACGGGCAGGAGCCGTCGTCGCACACCCCGGGTCCAGGGGATGAGCAGAAAGCACGCGGCGACCGCCACCACCGCGATCCCCCCGATCACAGGGATTTCCCAGCGCACCTGACTGGCCAGATCCGAGGTCACCGTGGGAACGCCGGAAACGATGGCACGCTCGGCACCCACGGTGTCGCGGGCCGCCGAGACGGCATTCCGGACGCTCTGCACGAGCCGGTCGGTGCCGTCCTGGTCCAGCCCCTCGCGTGGCCGGATCAGCACGGCGAGGGCCCGGTCGGACGGGACCATGAACCGCCACTGTGGTTTGGGTTGCCCGTCCGGTGTGTGGAGGACCGTCTCAACGAAGCCGGGGTTGCGCAACGTGGGCAGCCCAGCCGGAAGCCCTTGCACCAGGAGTGCCCCGTACCGGGCGTCGAACTCGGCCGCCGTCGCGTCTCCGCCTCGGGCGCGGAGGGCGTCGCGTCGTCCCGCGAGCTCGGCGAGCAGGTCCTGCACCCGGCCGGCGATCTGGTTGAGCGTGGTCGCGGGGCCGTAGGTGGCGGCGACGTCGGGTAGGCGTGACAGCTGGCCCTCCAGCTGCAGCAGCGGCAGCAAATGTTGCTGGTCGAGCAGCTCACCCGGCTGGCGTGACTCGAGCAGGACCACGACGGGGTCCCCGCCGAAGTCGGACGCCGCCGCCTGCAGCTGACGTAGCGCGGGGTCGTCGTGTGGCAGGAAGGACTCGACACTGGTCTCCAGGCGCACCTGTGCCAGCCCGCCGATCAGGAAGGCGACCACGAGCAGGGCGCCCAGGATGGTCACGGCGCCGCGTTTGGTCCGGTACCGCGACCACCGGGGGCGCCGCTTCTCCGCTGGCGCATGGGAGTGCCGACCCCAAGGCATGGGCAGTCGGAGCCGGAGGCGTGGAGGACGCGGCCTTCTCATTTGTTATCACGCTGCACGCGGGGGTACTCGCCGTCGAACGGGCCCGGGTTGGCCGCCTCCCCCGGTGCGGGGTACGGGTTGTACTTGTCCAGCAGGGGGATCTGGTTGAGGTTGAGCGGGTTGCCCCGGACGCTCTGCTCGTTAACCGGCGGGAACGTCCGCAGCCAGCGGCCGTTGGTGTCCCCCCGTGCCATCGACTGTGCCATGTTGGCGAACATGCTGGCGACATCGGGGCCGTAGGGCCGCAAGTAGGCCAGCATGGGGTTGACGTCGGCGAGCGCCACGTCGAGGGTCGGCAGCAGGCGCTGCGCGTCGGCCGCCACCGCGGGGACCCTCGTGAGGGTGTCCGGCGCGGTGTTCAGCACGCCGTCCAGGGAGGGCAGCAGGCCGCGCAGGTCGGCGGAGGTCCGCGGCAGTTCCCGCAGTGCGGCACTGAGGTCGGGGGCGGCCGTACGCAGGTTCTGGGCGATGGGTGCCAGGCTGGTGGAGAGCCGGTCCAGGTCGTCGGTGGCGGCGCTCGCGCTGTCCAGGACCGGTGGTAGTCGACGGAGCACCGCCTCGATCTGGCCGGCGCCGTCGGCGGTGGTACGAGTCAGGGTGTCGGCGTCGGCGACCAGCCGGGCAATCTGTCCTTGGCTGGTGTCGAGCGCGGCCAGCAGGGTCGCCGTCTTCCCCGTGAGTTTCGACAGATCGTCGCTCTGGGCGGACAGCGCGGCCAGGGCGCCCTGTCCCTCCCGGCCGAGGTAGCCGAGGCCGGTGAGCGCACGGGAGATGTTCTCGCGGCTGCCTTCCGTCGCCCCGCCGAGGGAACGCACCGCGCTTGCCAGCGCCTCACGGGTGGGCTGGTCGAGGCTGGCCAGAACATCGTTGAGCTGCACCGGCGGCTGGCCGGCAGAGTCCGGCAGGGTGGCGCCGCTGGGCACCGGCGCGCCGTCACCGTCGCTGATCTCCAGGAAGGTCTCCTCGACCAGGGTCTTGTTCCGGACCCGCACCGTGGCACCTTCGTGCACCGGATACTGGTTGTCCAGTTCCATCGTCACGCGTGCCCGCTCCCCGGCAGGGCGAACCTCGGCGACTTCGCCGACCCGGACGCCGGCGACCATCACGTCCGCGCCGGGCACCAGGTTCGCCACCCGGGGAAAGCTCGCCGACAACTGGTAGGCCGAGCGTTGGAAGGGAAGCCGCCCGCCCGAGTTGTCCCAGAGATAGCCGAAGATCACGGCGCACACGGCGACGAAGACGATCAGGACGGTGAGCCGGATGGCCGGCAGCACGGAATGCGAGATTCTCATGGTGGTCGACCGCCTAGCGTGGTGTCGGGCTGGACAGGATCTCGGCGCCCGGGAGCGGCAACGTGCTGGGCGTCACCTGGAGCAGGCCACGCAGGATGCCGCCATTGGCGTCGTGGAGGCTGGTCACCGAGTTGGTCTGGTACACGAAGGCTCCCAGGTCGTTGAGATAGGGGAGCAGGGAGGCGGTGATCGGCTCCAGCCGGCTGGTGGTGTGCCGCAGGTCGGGCAGGAGGGCGTTGACGTCAGTCACCAGGGGCCGCAGGTCGTTGACGACGGGCCTGGCCTTGGTCACCACCGGGTTGGCCACGTCCACGGTCTCGCCGACGCGATCGACGGTGGCGGTCAGCCTGCGCAAGGAATCCGGGAGCGTGCCGGAGGCCTGCCGCAGGCTGTCCAGGACCGGATCGAGCTGGTCGCTCAGGGCCTGCACGCTGCCGGTGGCGCGGCCCAGCTCGTCGGTCACGTCCGGCAGCTGGGCGAGCGCCTCGTCGATGGCGTCACTCTGCTCTCCGGCCGCGGCCAGCGTGTGCTGCAGGTTCCTCGCGAGCTCGGCCAGGCGCTGGTCGTTCTCACCGACAGCGCTGGACACCTGAGCGAGTGCGGTGACCAGTTGCGCGAGCTTGTCCTTGCGGGTCTGCAGCTCGACGACGACGGGTTTGAGGTCACGCACGACGCGGTCGGTGGCGGACAGCCCGCCCGGCAGCGCCTCCGGCGCGTGGGCCAGTGCCGTGTCGGTCTCGGTGAGCAGCGCGGTCAGGGCGCTGCGGGTATTCGTGTCGAGGTGCGCGAGGACCTCGTCCGCTTGGATGGGCCGCTGCGACTGCGTTGCCGGGATCATATCCCCTTCGGCGAGCGGCTTGCCGGGCGGGCCACCGGGATCGATCTCCACGTACATCTCGTTCATCGGGCTCTTGGGCCGCAGCACCGTCCGGGCGTTGTCGTAGACGGTGTGACCGGGTTCGATCGAGAGTGTCAGCTCCGCCTTGCCGTCGTCGGAGACCGAAGCGGACTCGATCTGCCCGACCTGCACACCGGCGATGCGGACCTCCTGTCCGTTGCCGGGGCTCACGGCGGGCGCGTTGTCGAACTCGGCTGTGAAGACGAACTGATCCTGCCACGGCCAGGTCGTGGTCCCCGATCCCTGCTGACTCAGGATGTATCCGCCGGCGCCGAGGCCGAGGGCCACCAGAACGGCCAGCGTGAGCACGTTGCGTCCCAGGCGCGGCTCGTTGCGCACCCGCTGCCACGTCTTGCGCAGGCGGTGCCGTGTGCCGCTCATCGTGGCTCTCCCTTCCCGATGCCGGTGAGGTTGCGGAACAGCTGTTCCAGGCTGATCGGCAGGCCGGCGAGCGTGCCTGGGGCGACTCCAGGATGGAACGCGATCGAGGCGCCGTTGGCGTCGGTCATGGAGGAGGCCCGGTCGACATTGGCGAACATGTACGCCAGCTCCTGGTACAGCGGCCTGTCTCCGCCGGTGTCCGAGTAGGGCCCGGTGCCGTGGTAGGGCGAAAGGACCGTGGCTTTGACCGGACCGTTGAGGCGGTCCAGCACCGGGCCACGCACGTCGTCGAGCACGGGCGTGGCGTCGCGGGCGGTGGGCACCAGCCGCTCCACGACGGGCCTGGCATCGACCAGCAGGTTCTTCAGGTCGGTCACCAATGGGCGGGCCTTCGCCAGTACGGGATCGGCATGCGCCAGCGCGGTGTCAAGTTCCGCCGCGACGGGGCGCGCCGGGTCAGCGGTGTCCCGCAGCCGGATCAGCGTGCCATCCAGGCGGCGCAGCCCAGCGTTCGTCGAGTCCAGGGTCCGGGGCAACGTCGCGAGCGCGTCCGCCAGGTCGGCCGAGCGCCGCCCCAGCACGGTGCCCAGGGTGTCCAGGTCACGCACGATGGCGTCCAGTTGCCCTGGCTGCTCGGTCAGCGTCCGCGCCGTCGACTCCAGGCCCCCCACGACGTGAGTGAGGTCCGTTGCCGGGCGCGTGCCCCGGGCGGCGTCGAGTACGGTGGCCGCCGGGTCCAACGTGCCTGGGGCATCGGCGAGGAGCCGGTCCAGCGCGGCGCGGCCACGTTCGTCCAACGTGCGATCCAGCGAATCAACGGCCGACGTCGCGGACTCCAGCGTGTCGGGTGGCAACGCCCGGGTGACCTTGTCGAGCTCCACTGGGACCTCCGTTCGCGCGACCGGGATGGTGCCGCCGAAGTCCCCGGGCTGCCCTCCGGGTACGAGATCGAGGTAGTACTTGCCACCCAGGAGTGTGGCGGGGCGGATCACCGCGGACGGCGCGGAGCGGAGCTTGCCCGGAATGTCGCCGTCGACCTTGACCTCGACTCGCGCGGAGCCGTCGGACCCCGGTTCGACGGCGGTGACCTTGCCGACCGGGACCCCGGCGACCTTGACCTCCGTGACGTAGGGACGAAGATGGTAGTCCCGGGCGAAGTGGATCGCGAATGTCGTGCCCGGCTTCAACGTGGTGAGAATGGGGTCCTTGTTGAACAGGCCGACGCCGACCACCAACGCTACGACGATGAAGACCAGGCCGAGTCGGAACGGGGAGCGCCGGGCCCGTGCGAGCCTCTTCCGCGGATTCGATTCCATCTGTGTCACCTCGGTCCCAGCAGTGTGCTCTTGTCTCGTGCGGCCTCGCCGGGTGCCGGGTACGGGTTGCGCGCAGTCAGCGGGTCACGCAGGCCCCGCACGATGCCGGTCGCGGTGCTCGTCCCGACCGGCGGTGAGAAGCGCAGCCAGTGGCCAGCCGCATCACCCTGATGCAGGGCGTCGGTGGCGTGGGTGAACCACAGCGAGATCTCCGGGGCGTAGGGCGCCAGAACGGCCAGGGGTTGCTGCGCCGAGCCGACCGCCTCCCGGATACGCGGCGCCACCGGGCGCGCATCGGTGAACGTCCGAGTCAGGCCGTCCACCGCGGGCATCGCCTGCCCCGCGACACCGGGCACCTTGTTCAACGGCGGAATCCCTTCTCGCAGCACGCCGCGCACATCGGGGGTTGCCTGGCCGAGCGCCTGTGCTCCGGGCCGCAATGCCGCCGCGGCGGCCTCGGTGTCAGCCAGCGGCCGCCGCAGGGCCTCGAGGCTGCCGCGGACCTTGGTCAGCGTGTCCGGCGCCTTGGTCAGCGCGTCGGACACCGGCCTGGCGTCGTCGACGGCGACCGAGCGTAGGGTGGTGTCGAGCTGGCGCACAAGGTTGCTGAGTTGCTGCTCCCGGCCCTGGAAGCGGCCGCTGAAGCGATCCACGGCCTGCAGTGTCTGGACAAGGTCGGCACCCCCCTCCGTGGTCAGCGCGCGCGACACGGTCCCCAGGTCGGGCAGCTCGGTCGGCAGAGCGGCCAGCGTGTCTCGCAGGTCCTGCGTATGGCCTGCGACACCGCCGCCTGTTTCCCGGAGCGTCGAGCCCAGCGCCTTGCGGGTGGGCTCGTCCAGCACGGCGAGCAGGTCCGACAGTTCCTGGGCTCCGGTCGTTTCCGAGGCCGGGATGACCTCCCCGGGGTCGACGGCTCCGGCTTGTGGTGAACCGGGGTTGAAGGCGACGTACTTCTGGCCGAGCGCGGAGCGCGCCCCCACCGATGCGGTGACGGCCGTCGCATTGCGGTAGATGGACCGGTGGCCATCGAACCTCAGCTCGACGACTGGCTTGCCGTCCACCAGGGTGATCTCGCCGACCTGCCCGACGCGCACGTCGTTGATCCGCACGTCATCCCCGCTGCGCAAGCCTCCGACCTCAACGAACTCGGCGCGCACCACGGTGCGCGGCAGACCGGGTATGCCCTTGTTCGCGGTGATCGCGACGCCAACGGAGGCCACGAACACCACGAGCACCACGATTCCGGTGAGCACCGAACGCCGGCGGCGCTTGCTGTTGCTTGCCATCATCGACCTCCTCCCCCGATGAGGAACTGGACGAGTCCCTGCTCCTGCTGTGGGTCGAGCCCGGTCACACCTGCCTTGGGGTCCTGTTCGGTGGAGAGCAGCCCACCGAGGATGCCGCCGTCCCCGGTAAGGCCGGGTACCTGCGGCAGGGGCAACGGCGCACGGTCAGGCTGGGGTGATGTTTCCGGCGGTCGTTCGGAGGACGGACCTTGCTGCTGCGCGGGTGGCGCGCCGTTGGGCGTGGGCACGGCCGCGCCGAGCAGATCCGGACTGACGACCAGCATCGCGCGGAAGTAGTGTGAGATGCCATCCCGGCCGTTGGTGGTCAGTGCCCAGTTACGGATGAAGGCGAGCACGTTGCCGAGGTTGGCGGTCAGTTCACCGACGACCGGACGCAGGTCGCCCACCGCCGACCGCAGGTCCGGACCGGCCTGCCGAAGCTGGTCCACCACCGGCCTGGCCTCGTCCAGCAGGCGCTGAGCGTGCTCGAGGACGGGGTTGGCGTGCGCCAGGGCGGGATCGGCGGCGTCGGCGAAGCGCTGGATTTCGGCGCTGATCGCGGCGAGGTCGTCGGTGGTGGGCCGGATCGCCGCGAGGGTCGGCGTGGTCTCGGCGGCGGTGCCGGTGAGCTGGGCGAGCGTCGCGCGGGCCGTCGCGAGGGTCTCTGGCAGACGCCGCAACGTCTCGGTCAGTTCCCGCCGTTTCGTGGCGGTGGCCGCAGTGAGCTTTCGCGCCGAGGCGACCAGCCGGTCGAGGTTGGCTCCCTGGTCGGCGGCGAGAGCGCTCGCGACAGGCTGCAGCTTGTCCACCAGGCTGCCGAGCAGCTGGTTCTGGTCCCGCAGGACACCGGACAGGGCCGTGGTGTCGTTCATCGACGACTCGAGGGCCCGGATGGTGGCGTCGGCATTTCCGCCGTTGCCACGGATACCTTCCCCGAGCATGGTCACCAGCGCGGCCAGCGACCGTCCGGTGGGTTCGTCGACCGTGTTGAGCACCTCATCGAGGTCGGCCTGCGCGCCGGTTTGCCGCATCGGGAGGACATCGCCATCGCCGAGTACCGGCGCGTCGGGGCTTCCCCGATCCAGCTCGACGTAGCGCTCGCCGAGCAGGCTCACTGGACGGATGGTGGCCCTGGCGTCCGTGTGCACGGGAAGGGCCTCGCTCTCCAGGCTCAGCACCACGGAGGCTTTGCCGCCCCGCACATCCATCGCCGCCACCTGGCCGACCTTCACGCCACTGACCTTCACCTCGTTGCCGACCAGCAGCGGACTCGCATCGGCGAAGCGCGCGACGATCGTGGTCTGGCCCGGCTCGCTCTCCTGGTCAATGCCGACTGTTCCCGCTGTCACCCCGAGCACGGCCACCGCGACGACGGCGAGAATCCGGCCATGCGGTAGCCGACGAGACACCTGGTTGGGCTGCTTGCTCATCGCACTCCACCTCCGGCGGCATCCACCCAGGGCTGGTCAACCAGCGAACCGGGCGCCGGTGTCAGGTCCTTCTTGTAGCCGGGGGGGACGATGCCCGGATTGACGTTGACACTGCCGAGCCCGGCCTGAACGTAGATCCGGGCGTAATGGCCGTTGGTGTCATAGTTGGCGTTCGCGGAGCCCCAGTTCGCGGCCCATCCGGCGATCTCCGGGGTGTAGGGCCGGAGAAAACTCAACGCGGGAGTGAGGTCCCCGACTAGTGAGTTGGCGCCCGGCAGTACCCCATGAGCGCTGTCCAGCAACCCCGGGGTGTAGCGAAGCAGATCCCGCGCCACCGCCAGTGTTGGCCGCAGTTCCGCGACGAGCGGGCGCAGGTCAGCCAGCACCGGCCTCAGGTTCCGCGCCACCGACGGCAACTTGTCGGTAGCGGGTTTCAGATCCTCGAGCAGCGGAACCGCCTTGTCCGCGACGGAAGGGACCCGGTCCAGTGTCGTCTTCGCCGTGTCCAACGTGCCCGGAAGTTTGTCCAACGCCTCCGCCACCGCGTGCTTTTGCTGTGCGGTGAGACGGGTCGTGGTCGAAACCTGCTCGATGATATTGCGGATGGCCTGCTCGCGGTTGACGAGCGTGGACACGATGCCATCCAGTTGGGTGATCAGTTGCTTGATCGCCGGACCGTCACTGCCGACCGCCCGCAGAACCTCACCCAGGGCCTCCAGCGCCGGCCCCGCCGACCGCAACGTGTCACGGAGGTCCTCTTCGTTGCCGTCCACGGACTTGTCAAGCCGCCGGATCAGGGAGGACAGGTGCTCTCGCGTGGGCTCATCCAGTGCCGCGAGGACCTGGTCGACCTCCATCGGCGTAGGCATTTCCCCTCGGATCATTCCTCCGTCCGGGATGACGGCGTTCCCGGCGGGCCCGTCCGCGACGGCGACGATACGTTCACCCAGCGCCGCCTTCCACTCGATGGTCACGACCGCACCGTCGTGCAGCGGAGCGTGGTCGTTGTTCATCGCCAACGTGACCCGGGCCTTGCCGTCCTGCACCGCGATGTTCTCTACCCTGCCCGCCTCGAAACCGTTGACGTGAACTGAGCCGCCTTCGACGACGTTGGTGGCCGATGCGAGCACCACGTCGACTCGATAACCGTCGTCCCTCCCCAGCACGAAGCCGGCAACTCCGAGAACGACGACGGCGACGACGCCGAAAGCCAAGATACGTCGCATCGAGTCAGTCCATTCCCAACGGTCCAGCGGAATCTCCGGAGAGAAACTGCCGGACAAACGGATCCTCGGACGCGAATGCCTCCTCGGCCTCGCCGTAATGCACCACCTGTCCCTGCCAGATCAGGCCAACATAGTCACTGACCTTCCGCGCGGTCCTAATGTCATGCGTGACGAGAAGGTAGGTCCCCTTGTGCTCGTTGTGCATTTTGAGGATGAGGTCGTTGAGCAGGCTGGTACGCACCGGATCGAGACCGGAATCCGGTTCGTCGAACAGCACGACCTCGGGATCCAGCACGAGCGCCCTCGCGAATCCGGCCCGCTTGCGCATCCCACCCGAAACTTCACTGGGTAGTTTCGCCATCGCCTTCTCCAGCCCGACCTCCTGGAGCCGACTCACCACAATTTCCTCGATATCCGACTCATCGAGATCGGTGTGCTTACGCAGCGGGAAGGCGGTGTTGTCGTAAATATTCATCGATCCGAAAAGTGCACCGTCCTGAAACAGGACGCCAAACTTCTTGCGCAGGTCGTAGCGTTCCTTCTCGCTGATTTGCCAGATGTTCTTGCCGAACACGACGATCTCTCCGTCATCCGGCTCCAGCAGTCCTACGAGGTGCTTCAAAAGTACGCTTTTGCCGGTCCCTGAAGGTCCCAGGACGGTCGTGATCGCGTCATCGACGAAGTCGATGCTCATTCCGTTCATAACCCGGAAGCTGCCGAACGACTTGACGACATTCCGCACTTCCATCGAGTGCCGCAGCTGTCCGTTGCCGTCTCGACGCACCTGATCGCCGGCAGGCAGGTTCCCCGCATGGGGAAGTTGCGTCGTCGGCTCTGTCGCCGTCGAGGGTGACACAAAGGACATCGTCAACTCCTTGCCGTAGAGGGACCTGGCTCAAGATCAGTTCGCGATCGGCGCGTTGGGACTGAGGCCCCAGAACAGTTGGGTGCCCAGCACTCCGATCACATGCACCAGCACCATGTTCAGCATCATGGACTTCGCCGTACTTCGGCCCACACCGACGGACCCGCCACTGGCCGTGTAGCCGTAGTAGCATCCCACGAACACGACGGCTGTTCCCATCGCCATCACTTTGACAAGGGAATACAGCAGATCGGCGGGATTTTGATAGAGCCAGAAAATGAAGCTGTATCCGCCTTCGGACACCCCGCCCAGCATCTTCACCGTCGTGAGGTACTCACCGATGTACATGATGCCGAGTCCGACGATGTAGAGAAACGGAAGCGCGAGCCACGCCGCGACCACCCTGGCTCCGACCAGGTAACTGCGCGATTTCACGCCCATGACTTCCATCGCATCGATCTCGTCCGAGATGCGCATGGACCCGATTTCGGCTACAAGGCCGCATCCGACCTTCGCGGAGATGATGTATCCCCACATGTAGGGCGCCATCTCGCGGATGCCACACCAGGCGTTGAAAATACCAGAGTATAACGGCGCGCCGATTTGTTTCAGCGTGTAGTTGCCCTCCAAGCCGCACTCGTATCCCATGACGAACTGCATCATCCAGATGATCAATCCGCTTGACAGGATGAGCACGCCACATTGGTGGAACACCTCGGTCGGGTAATGACGCAAGTCAGGTAACGCGCGAACCACCTGCCAGGAGAACCGCGCGATGTCACCACCGGTCGTCACCGCCTCCTTGATGGACTTGACGATACTGCCCGGGGAGACGATGACATCGGCCGGCTTCGGAGGACGGGCTCGTGAACGGCCAGCCTGCGTGCCGGTCTCTGTCGGTCGTGGCATTCCGCTACTCACAGGGTCCACCGCCTCATCACTTGAAGACAATCATGTCCGGGTTCACACCGAGAATGATCGCGGTGAACACGGCATTGACGATCCAGATGGTCGCGAATGCGATGACGACCGCCTGGTTCACCGCCTTGCCGACACCGATGGGGCCGCTCCCCGGGTTCATCCCCTTGTAGCAGCAGACGACGCCTATGATCATGCCGAACAGCGACGTCTTGACCACGCTCGCCCAGATATCGGTCGTTGTCGCGTTGTCGAAAAAGCTCGCCACGAAGGCGCTCGGATTCGCCTCGAGAATAGGGACGGCCGCGATGTATCCACCGACGACGCCGAATACCAACGCCACGATGTCCATCAATCCCGTGATGAGCGTCAGCGCGACAACTCGAGGCACCACAAGCGTCCGGATCGGATCGACGCCGAGCACTTCCATGGCGTCGATCTCTTCCCGAATACGGCGCGCACCGAGGTCGGCGGTGATGGCGGTGCCCATGACTCCGGCGATGATCATCGCGTTGATCCACGGCGCGAACTCGCGCACGCTCGCCATGATGAAGAACGAACCCAGACGCTCGGGAATGCCGAACAGATAGAAGATGTTGCCACCTTGGAGGCCAGGTGCGCCAAGTCCGAATGCGATCGTGGAAATGATCATCGGAATTGAGCACAACCTCAGCGTGAGGAACATCTGGTCCCGGACCTCGCCCCAGTAGCCCATCGGGTGGCGAATCGCCGAGTACAGAACGACACCGAGTAGCCGCACCATCTCGCCGGCCTGCTCGAACGGCTTCGCTACCGACGAACCGAGACCACCAAGTGTGCGCGTTTTGGCTTCGGGCTCGCGCGACGGCCGCCGCGATGACACCGAGATGTCGGTGGAAGTCAAAGCCGCTCCCATGATTCAGACGTGTGCCGATGCTGACGACTTGGGCAGCAGACATGGCCGGAGCTGCCCGGCGGCGGGGGGCTTGCCAGGCCGTCAACCCGTACAGGATCGACGAACGCGAGGCTCACATGAGGTCGCCGACTACCTTCGGCTGCCCTGCAGAAAGCCGACGGCAGCTCCGGTGATCAGCGAGGCCGCCACCGTCAGAGCGATCTGCGCCGGATCACCGCCGGCGGGGCCGAGCAACACCAGCGGCAACATCAGTAAATAGCTGCTCATCGCGGCCACCGCGCCGTGCACGATGGGAATGCGCGCCCTGCCGACGCGGCGCGCCGCCACCACGAAAGCAACCAATGCCACGAGTGGAAGCCACAGCTGAGACAATGCTGGAGTCCAAGCGGCGACGAGCGGATGCGCAAGACTTCCCAGCAGCAGGACGGTGAATCCCGTAGACGCGCCACGTACCGCGAGCGGCATGTCGATGACGTCCCCAGGCGCTCGCTGCCCGGCTCCTCCTTGACCGGAGCCGCTTCGGCGGGTCCGCTCCGCATGCTGGCGGCGAACCGACGTCACACCCATGTGATCAAACCTCTCTGTCGCGCGGCGCTGCGCAGTTCCCGTTCGACGCCGCAGGCACGACCCGAACGCAGTGAGAGTATGCCGTGGATCACACGGCACGTGTGGGCCAACACTGGTCCGAACGGGCCAACGAACAACACGAGTGAACCGCCCCGGCGTGTCCGGAGAGCTATGGGTTTAAGAGCTCAGCGGGTTGCTGGGCCCGGTCGTGAACGTAGTAGGCGGTTTCGAGTTCGACCGGTGGGATGTCGCCGCAGTACTCGTGGAGACGGCGGTGATTGAACCAGTCGACCCATTCGGCGGTGGCGAACTCGACCTGCTCGACCGTGCGCCACGGCTTACGGGCTTGATCAGCTCAGTATCGTAGAGGCCGTTGATCGTCTCAGCCAGGGCGTTGTCGTAGCTGTTGCCGACGGTGCCAATCGAGGCGTCGACGCCGGCTGCGGTCAGACGTTCGGTGAAGGCCAGTGATGTGTACTGCCTGGGTTCAACCGGTGGTTGCAACACCGGGTTGTTGGAGCGAGCGTAGTTGTTCGTCGAAGATTTCGGCGGGGGTCTTCCAGTCGAGGCTCTTGCGGGGCCGGTTGTTGAGCGCGAGAGCGACGGCTTCGAGGTTCTCGGCGGATCATCGCGAGAGGTCCGTGCCTTTCGGGAAGTACTGGCGCAGCAGGCCGTTGATGCTTCTATGTCAAGCGGCGTGGTCGTGGCGGGTGATGTGGTGTTGCCAGGAGGCTTGATCGGTGGTCATGGCCCGGTGGATGACGTCGATGAGGTGACGTTGGAGGATGCGTCGGGCGCCGCGGCTGCCCTTGGTGGGTTCGTGGCGGGCCAGTAACGCCTGCGCGGCGGGATAGCGCCGTTTCTGCACGATGGCTGCGGTGTAGAGGACGCTGTTCAGGCGGCGGTTGCCGCCCCGATGCAGGCGGTGGCGTTCTTTGTCGGCGGAGTAGACAGGGATCGGTGCGCAGCCGGTGTAGCGGGCAAGTTTGGCAGAGCTGGAAAAGCGGGTGATGTCACCGATTTCAGCGATCAAAATCGCTGCGGAGATGTGGCTGATCCCGGTGATTTCCAGCAGTGTGGGGGCCAGCGGGGTCACGAGCTCCCTGATGGCGTCGTCGAGCTGGCGGACACGTCGGTTGAGCTCAGCAATCTCCATGCTCATCTCGGTGAGCGCCTGGCGGACGTGCGCGCCCAGCGAGGCCGCGTCCAGCAATGCGGTCACCGCGTCCATGCCCTTGGGACGGGCGAGATCGCCCGGAGTGTGGTCGAGCCAGACATGCAGTTGCGCCTTGAGCTGATTGATCATCATGGTGCGCCGCTTGATGAGATCCGCGCGATAGTCGACCAGGACACGCAGCTCACGCACTCGCTCGTCGATGCGGTGCCGGTCAAGGCCGGGAGTAGCGAGGGCGGCGTGAGCGGCTGCGGCGGCGTCGACCGGGTCAGACTTGGTGCCGGTGGCGGCGTGCAGCTTGCGGTGGGCCGCGGTCAACCGGGCCGGAACCCAGACCACCTCCTGGCTGGCGAGCAACAGACCGTCAGCCAGGCGGCGGGCGAACCCACGGCCGTCCTCGATCGCCCAGGTTACGGGCATGTCACCCGCGATCGACCGAACCCAGGTGAGCAGCACAGTGATCATGAACGCGTCGTTCTTCACGGTCAGCGGCTTGCCGAGCCGCCTGCCCTGAGCGTTGACGGCCACCGCGACGTGGACGTGCTTGTGCGGGTCGATCCCTACTGTCACCATCGAAATGTCCTCTCCTCCGCTGCCGTGGATGACGGGGCAGAGGCAAGAGCCCTGGCCAGGGGACAGACCTATTGCGAGTTGACGGCTCAGCAGGCTTCTATCAAGTCACCCCGGTCAGGGCTCTCGCCCTGTGGACCACCGTGGACACATCAACGGAAAGCCTTGCGGCACGTGTTCTCCGAGTCACCCAGCGGCCCGACCGGAGCGTCTCCCGTCGAAGAAGCCCGGCCTTGATCACCCTGCACCAATAGGTGTTCTCGTTCGTACCGCGTTGCCACGGCGAGTGAGGGTCGGCGAAGAACACCTTCGTGCCCGTGTCGAGCGCGAACTGAGCGTGGCCAGAGAGCTCTTTGCCACGGTCCCAGGTGAGCGTCTTGCGGAGTTGCTCGGGAAGCTTGGTCATTGATGCCGTCAGTGCGGCGTTCATCGCGGCCGCGCCGTATCCACCAAGTGCCGGGCCGTTCTTGACCTGTGGTGTCTCGCCATAGCCTTCCAGGCGCGGCAGATGCACCAGCAGGGTCGAACGACTCTTGCGTTCGACGATCGTGCCGATCGCTGACCGGCCGGTGCCGATGATGAGTCGGGTAGGACCGGCGGGTTCCCCGCCGGTCCCCCTGAGAACTGCCCGTGCGGCTTTCACCGCAGGCAGCTCAAGCAAGCTGCGAGGGCGGTTCCGGTCGTGGTGGCGGGCTGCTGCGTTGGCGGGCGCGGAGCGATCGCCTGCAGCTACGGAGGTTGAACTGTCAGGGTTTGATCCGGCGTGTCGGGCTGACGACGGCTGATGACTGCGGTATCTGGTTTCAGGTGCGTTATCCCGATGGTGGTGGGCTGATGGCTGAGGGTCGTGCCCGGCGTGAGGCGGTTCGGTTGAAGGCGGCGGAGTTGTTCGCCTAGGACGTGCCGGTGCCGGAGGTCGCCAAGAGATTACGGGTATCGCACAACGCTCTGTGAGCCGTTTTCATCCTGGTCTGGATGCGTTGGCAGGCAAGGACTCTCGCTGATCACGAGTTGATGATCTTCGGCGTGTCGGCGCCGTGATGTGGTGAAGCCCCTGGTAGCAGGACTTTCGACCAAGATCGTTCTGCTGAACCAGGGGCTTCAGGTGTTGTTCTACCGTGCTGCGCTGCCGTTGTCACGTCAGACCCTGACCTTCGTGTCCGGGCTGATCCGCACGTACCGCCGCGAGATCGGCTCGCCGTGGCGGTTGCTCAACACAGCCGAGCAGGCGTTGCTGGTGTTGGTCCACCTGCGCAAGGGCGAGCCGTTCGCCGAGGTCGGCGCCGGGTTCGGGGTGTCGACCACGACGTGCTGGCGGTATGTGAACGAGACCGTCGAACTGCTCACCGCGCGGGCGCCGAAGCTGCGTGCGGCGCTGCGGGAGGCCAAGCGTGCAGGCCATGCCTATGTGGTCATCGACGGCACGCTGATCCCGATCGACCGGGTCGCCGCCGACCGGCCCTTCTACTCGGGCAAACACCGCAAGCACGGGGTGAACGTGCAGGTCATCGCCTCACCGGACGGCGCCATCCTGTGAGTGTCCGGTGACCTGCCCGGCGCCACGCATGACACCGCGGCCGCCCGGATCTGGAACATTCTCGCCGCCCTGCGCGACGCCGGGCTGATCGCGTTGGGCGACAAGGGTTACCACGGCTACGACCCGACCGGAGAACACGTGATCACGCCGTACAAGGGCCGCAACAAGCCCGAATCGCAAACCGACGCCAACCGGGCCCACGCCCGGCTCCGCGGCCCCGGTGAACGCGCCAATGTCGCGCGTCAGACTTTGTGGCTCAGGGGTTATGTAGGTTCCTGAGCAGGAGGTATGAGGATGAGCCGTCCCCCGGTGTTCCCGGCTGAGGACAAGATCCGGATCGTGCTGAGCGTGTTGTCTGGTGAGTTGACGATCGCTGAGGCCGCTCGGCAGAACAGGGTTTCCGAGCAGTCGGTGTCGCGGTGGAAGGCCCAGTTCTTGGAGGGTGGCCGGGCGGGGGTGGCTGCGGGTGGCAAGCCGGGGCCCTCCGGTCGCGAGGAGCAGTTGCAGGCGCAGATCGATGAGCTGACCCAAGCGTTGGGTGAGGCGCATGTCGAGTTGCGGGTGTGGAAGCGCTCGGCGGAGCGGCTGGCACCTTCGAGGACCTCGAGGTGATTCGCCAAGACGCGGCGATGCCGGTCTCGAGGTTCACCGCCCTGTTCGGCATCCCGCGCCGTACCTATACCCGCTGGATCGCCAGAGCTCGGGTCGGTCGTGCGTCGAAGGGTCCGTGGCCGGCGCCGGCGGTCGAGCGCGTGGAGCCGCTCGTGGAGAAATACGCCCAGGCGTGGCCGGCGTGGGGCCACCGCAAGATCCACGCTCTGATGCGAGCGGACGGCCATGAGGTGTCGGTATCCACTGTGGAGCGGGCGATGCGGCGGCGGAACCTGTTACAGCCCAAGGAATACCAGGCCGAACGCAGGGAGCTGGCCAAGGCCCGCAAGGCCGCGTTCGCCGACCCGCCAACCGGCCCGAACCAGGTGTGGCAGCTGGACTTCTCGGAGTTCGAGACGACCCGTGGCGGGATCTGGCGGATTGCCGGGTGCGCGCGGACTACTTCTCCAAGTACGAGTTCGGCTGGCATCTCGCGACGACCTGCAACGCAGGCGATGCCGAGCTCGCCGTGCGGGTCGCGATCGCCGAGGCCGAGCGGCTGGCCGGCGGCACACCGCTGGCCGAGCAGCTCACCGACCGTGCCACCGGCAGGATCAGAAGGATCAAGCTGGTCACCGACAACGGCGGGGCGTTCAAAGGCAGCAGATTCGCCGCGTTCATCGCCTCCCGGCCCGAGTTGCTGCACATCCGCACCCGGCGGCGCTCACCCGGCCAGAACGGGGTGCGTGAGCGGGCGTTCGGATCGCTGAAGTACGAGCACCTCTACCGGCTGGAGATCAGCGACGGTCCGAGTCTCGCGGTCGAGGCCGAGGCCTACCGGCAGGTCTTCAACCACATCCGGCCGCACGAGGCACTGGACTTCGCGCGGCCTGTAGAGATCCACCAGCAAGATCAACAGGCACAACTTTCAAACACAGAAAACTGAGCCAAAAACTTGACGCGAGACACCAACGCCCAGCTCAAGACCTAGCGCATCCTACGCAAACTCCGCAACTGCCCACGCCGCGCCGGCCGCCTGACCAAAGCCATCCACGTCCTACAGAACTACGAACTCGCGAACGGATGAAAAAGGCTCACTCCTCATCCATCCAGGCTTGATCGTCTCCATCAAACCTGGTATGGAACAGCCGGTCCTGCTGCATGCGACGCGTGCCCGTACCCAGTCCGAGGATCAGTCGACCGCCGCAGGGCATGTCCAGGTCCCGCGTCTCGGTGGCCAGCACCAGCGGGCTGCGCCCGAACGCGTAGGCGGCCCCTGTGCCCAGGGTGATCGACCCGGTCACCGCCGCCACCGCGACCACGGCCGAGCGGTTGTAGAACTGCGCCGCCCACGCCCACTCAAACCCCACTCGTTCGGCGTCCGCAGCCATTGCCGCCACTTCGTGCACATCCCGGCCGGTGCACACCAGAGAAAGTCCCGTTCCGAATCCCGGGATGTCCGCAGGCCCAGCCACGGACGAGCGGTCAGCTGCCATGAACCGCACGACGTGGCCAAAGCCATCCGCGGCCAGCTGCCCATCCTTCGACTGTCGCACCGGCATCACCTCCGCCGCCCTCCAACTTCTGACATAGATCACAGTCCAAATGATTCTGACTGGAGGGTATGTCAAGATGGGGCTATGTCGGTGCCGAAGCAAAGCTATCGGGGGATCAGTGCCCAGCAGCGTCGCGACGATCGACGCCAGCAGTTGTTGGAGGCCGGGTTGGATCTGCTGGGCAGCCAGGAGTGGCGGCAGACCACGATGACGGCCGTCTGTCCGCGGGCTGGTCTGACCGAGCGTTACTTCTACGAGAGCTTCTCCGACCGTGATGCGCTGTTGCCGGCGGTGCTGGATCGGATCGTGTCTCAGATCCGTGATGTTGGACTGCACGCTTTGGCGACCACCGATGGTGATCCCTACACGAAAGCCACAGCGGCGATTAGCGCGTTCGTCGACCTGCTCACGAATGATCCGCGTATCGGCCGCGTGGCCATGCTGGAATCCGCTGCCGCCGACCCGTTGCATGCCCGGCGGCACGAACTGCTGCGGGAGTTCGCCCAGCTGATCGCCACGCATGCCCATGCCTTGCACGGCGCCGACGCACTCTCGCCACCGCACGACCAGATCGCCGGTCTGTTGCTCACCAGTGGCCTCGCCGAACTGCTCATGGCCTGGCTGGCCGGGGAGTTGTCGGTCAGTCGCCAGGACATCATCGAGGTCGCCGCCACCCAGTTCGCCGCCGCCACCCGGCGAAACCCAACCTCAATCCGGTGACACGACCGCCTTGCTGACCTCTAGTTTGGGAGGATCGACACGCGATGGCCGACCCCTCGCTCATCTCGCTGCCGCCGCACCACCCCCAGTGCCTGGGATGCGGTCCGGACAACCCGGCCGGCTTGCATCTGGAGGTCTACCGTGACGGGGACAGCGTGGCCACCGACGTGGCATTCGACGCCCGGCATCGGGGTGCCCCTGGCCTGGCACACGGTGGCGCGATCTCTGCGGCCTGCGACGACCTGTTCGGCTTCGTGCTCTACCTTGTGCAGGAGATCGCCGTCACCCGCACGCTGACGGTCAACTACCTGGCACCGGTGCCGCTAGGTCAGCCACACCGCATCACCGCACGCCTGCAGCGCCGCCAGGGCCGACGGCTCCACCTGGAAGCCACCGGCACAGGCCACGACGGAGTGACCCGGTTCATCGCAGAAGCACTGTTTCTCGTCGTCGACCGCGAACATTTCACCCCGCACGGCGCCGACGCCGATGTTCTGGCCATGTTCAACCGACCGCCCGAACACTGCTGACAAGCACACGTGCCCGCACCCGTTGGGGAATGAGCAACAGCGAAGGAGCATGCCATGAGTGAGTACCGCAGCCGGTGGACGACCGCTGATCTTGACGAGTTCCGTGATCTGGCACGTCAGTTCTGCAGGAAAGAACTGGCCCCGAACCAGCAACGCTGGGCCGAGCAGAAAAGCGTCGACCGGGAGCTGTGGACCAAGGCTGGAGAGATAGGGCTGCTGTGCCTGTCCATTCCGGAGGAGTACGGCGGAGGTGGTGGTTCGTTCGCGCACGAGGCCGTGCTGCTGGAAGAGCAGGCCGCCAGCGGCGACAGTTGCTGGGGTGTGGGGCTGCACAACGCGATCGTGGCGCACTACCTGCTCGCATATGGCACCGAGGACCAGAAGCAGGCGTGGCTGCCTAAACTCGCCACCGGCGAATGGGTGGGCGCCATCGCCATGACCGAACCGGGAACCGGCTCCGACCTGCAAAACGTGGCGACGAAAGCGATCCGTGACGGCGATGGCTATGTGGTCAACGGTGCCAAGACCTTCATCACCAACGGTGGCCAGGCCGACGTGGTGATCGTGGTCGCCAAGACCGATCCAACCTTGGGTGCGGAGGGCATTTCGCTGGTCGTGGTGGAAACCGACCGCGCGGGATTCCGGCGCGGACGGGTACTGGACAAGGTCGGCCTGCACGGGCAGGACACCGCGGAGTTGTTCTTCGACGACGTCCGCGTCCCGGCCACCAACCTCCTCGGCACCGCCGAGGGTCAGGGCTTCCTCCAGCTGATGCAGCAACTCCCGCAGGAACGGCTGCTCATCGGTATCGCCTCGGTCGCCGCCCTGGAAGCCGCGCTGGAAGACACGCTGTCTTACACCAAAACCCGGCAGGCCTTCGGCCGGCAGATCTTCTCCTTCCAGAACACCAAGTTCACCCTTGCCGAGGCCGCCACCGAGGCCCGAGTGTGCCGGGTGTTCCTCGACGACTGCATCAGCCGGCACCTCGACGGCGGCCTGGACGTAGCCACCGCCGCTATGCTCAAGTGGTGGTGCAGCGACCGAGCGATGCGGGTGATCGACAACTGTCTCCAACTCCACGGTGGCTACGGGTACATGAGCGAGTACCGCATCGCCCGCGCCTGGACCGACCAGCGAGTCCAGAAGATCTACGGCGGCACCAACGAGATCATGAAGGAGATCATTGCCCGCACGCTGTGACTCGACGTTCACCGGAACCGTGTGCGCCGAAACCGCGGCCGCCGGCACCGGCGGCCGCGGTTTCGGCACCCTCCGGGCACACGAGCGACGATCCTCTGCCACCCGGAGAGGATCATGATCATGAGTGTTGCGGTTGCCGCCGGT
Source organism: Saccharomonospora marina XMU15 (assembly GCF_000244955.1). Lineage (GTDB taxonomy): Bacteria > Actinomycetota > Actinomycetes > Mycobacteriales > Pseudonocardiaceae > Saccharomonospora_A > Saccharomonospora_A marina. The sequence continues at coordinate 5,615,094 of NZ_CM001439.1, forward strand.
GAGACGCACCGCCAGCGGGATGCCGCCGCCGTCGCAGATCACATGGTGCTTGGAGCCGGGTTTGCCGCGGTCGACCGGGCTGGGACCGGTCAGAGATCCCCCTTTTTTCGGGCTCTGTTGATCTATGTGTGGGTGCGGTCCGGTAGTTCGGGGCGGTAGCCGCCGAGGGCCAGAAGTGCGAGGGAGATGAGGGCGTCGGGGTGTTTGAATCCGAAGGCCAGTCGTGTCAGCAGCCGGATCTTGGTGTTGGTCGATTCGATCAGCGCGTTCGACAGGCCGTGGTCGAGCGTCGCGTGGATGGCGGCGAGCTCGGATCGGATGGTGCGGGCGAGTTTGGTGAACTCGGGTATTCGGCATCGTGTCGCCCAGGACAGCCAGCGTTGCAACGCTTCTTTACCGGCTTCGCCACCGATTGCGAAGACGTGCCGGAGTCCTTCTTTGAGCAGGTAAGCGCGGTAGAGGCGGGGGTCGGTTTTGGCTATCCAGGCAAGCTTGTGGCGTTGGTGGTCGTTGAGGTTTTTGCGGGTTCTTCCACAACGCCCATCGTGCTCGTTTCATGGTTTGTGCGGCACCGGCCGAGGCCCGCCGGCCGCGCCGGTCCTTATTGCTGCCGCCGGGCTGACGGCGCGCGGTGTTCCATGCCTGACGCCGTACCTGGTCCAGCGCGTCGGTGGCCCACTTGACCACGTGAAACGGGTCAGCGCAGCGGGTTGCGTCCGGGCAGTACTGGGCCACGGTGCGGGCAATCCAGGCCGCCGCATCCGCAGACACATGCGTGATCTGCGCGCACCGGTCGGGGCCGAGTAACTCGAAGAACGCCGCCAGCGTGGGCTTGTCGTTGCCCGGCGCTGCCCATACCAGCCGTCCGGTGTCGTGATCGACCACCACGGTGAGATACCGGTGGTTCTTCTTGTAGCTGATCTCGTCGATCCCGATCCGGCGCAGCCCGGCCAGCCGATCAACCCGGGCGTCGATATCGGCCCGGACCCGGGTGATGATCACCCCCACGGTGGGCCAGGCGATCCGCATCAGCTGCCGGACCGTGGACCTCGACGTCGCGGTCGCCAGCCAGGCGACGGTGTCATCGAAGGCGCGGGTATGCCCGGCACCGTGCCGGGCCCAGGGCACCGCGCTGACCACGATCCCGTGCTCACGACACCGCACCCGGGATGCGGCAGCTTCGACGAACGCCTGCACGGTTCCCAGGTCCAGCGCACGCCATCGACGCCGGCCCCGGCCGGCGTCATAGCGCGGACACCGCCGACGACACACCCCGCACCGGTCACGATCCCGCCGCCGGACCCGCACCGCGGCCACCAGCACCTGCTCGGCCTCATCGAACTCCACCGACTCCACGACCGCTGTGTTCACGCCCAGCAGCCGACCCCATACCCTGACACCGGGCACGTCGTTCTCCGTCTATCCGGTTTCTGTTCCTCGACAGCTCAGAAACCTAGACCCAGCAACGACGTGCCCCCTCTACTACCTGAGCAAACTACCCACACATCAGTACAAAGAGCCCCTTTTGGCCCTGACGGATGCTCCGTCCAGGACCGCGCGCGACCAGTCGATCAGCCCTTGGCCACCCAGTTCGTCCAGCACCGCCTGGTGCACCTGCCTCCACAACCCGACCTCGGTCCACTTGGTGAACGTCCGATGCGCCGTGGGTACCGACACCCCGAACGACGGCGGCAGGTGTCGCCACGCACACCCGCTGGTCAAAACGAACACGATGGCCGTGAACACCGCCCGCGGATCCGGCCGCGCCCGGCCGCCACCCTGCGGACGCTCCTTCGCCGGTGGAATCAGCGGTTCCACCAACACCCACAGTTCGTCGGGCACCAACCGTTGCGACAGCGAGTCGATCACAGCCCAAGATCATGACAGCCCAACGACAAAGAACCAAACGAGACACACTCTAACCAGATCGAGAGCCTCAATTCGCGGTTCCGTCAGGCACCCGTCGGCGCGGCCATTTCCCCACCGACCAAGCCGCACTGAAAGTTCTCTATCTCGTTATCAGAAAACCCCTCAAAAACCGCACCAACATCACCGGAAAAACGGTAGGCTGGAGGCGGGCATTGAACACGCTGTCCATTTACTACGGTGACAGGATCAACGCTCAGTAACCAGACAGGCGATCACCAGCCCGCCCACGAAGATCCTTACAGTCCCATCATGCCGAGTCATCGCTCATCGAGTAATGGTCACTATCAGTACATGGAGATGTGTACGTGGTCGTAGTGGCAGCCGGTGAGGTTGGCGGGGTTGGGGCAGCCGTAGGCGCTGGAGGTGTAGGGCGTCCAAGTGGGTTGTTTGGCTGACCAGTATTGGCCTTGCCAGATGAGGTAGTGGATTCCGAGGTGGGTTTGGTGGGCGGTGAGCCAGTTCGCGGCCCGCCATCCGTCGGCGACCGAGGCGGGGTCGTGGGGGTTGAACATGAGGTCGCAGGCGCGGCCTCTTGGGTGGTCGGAGGTGGGGTTGACTGGGCGGGGTGCGTGGCAGCGCAGTCCTGTGCCGGTTACTCCGGTGGTTCGGAGGGTGTGGACCAGCGCGAGGGTGCGGGGTGTGATGCGGCCGTTGCTGGTGGGGTCGGGTTCGGTGGCGTGTTCGGCAGGCCAGTCGGTGCGGGTTTGTCCTGGTGCCCCGGTGAGGTTGGTGCAGGACAGGCCGGTGAGTGCGCCGACGACCTGCCGGGCGCGATGTTCGTGCGCGGCGTAGCGGTTGGGGAATCCGGAGCGTTGCACGGCTTGCGCGCTGGTGGCGAGGTCGCTGTGCTGCCAGTTCGGTATTGCGAGCAGGTGGTTGTAGAACTGGGTGGCGGCGTAGCTTGGGGTGAGGATCTGTTGGGGTGTGCCCCATCCCATCGAGGGTCGTTGCTGGAAGAGGCCGAGGCTGTCGCGGTCGCCGTGGTGCAGGTTACGCAGCCCGGATTCCTGCATCGCGGTGGCGATCGCGATGACCCGTCCGTACTGGGGCACGTGCATCTGTTTGCCGACGGCCACGATGGTGGTGGCGTTTGCCCGTTGTTGGGTGGTCAAGCCGGGCACGGTTGTGGGTGTGCCGTCCGGTGTGCAGGTGAGTGCGCCCGGTGAGGCGCTGCTCGCGGTGAAGGCGTTGGTGATTCCGGTGATTGCGGCGCCGATGAGTATTGGTATGGCCAGGACGAGGGCGGCGACCCCGGTACCGAGTTTGCCAGTCATTTCTGATCGCTGTCCCTTTCGCGCGGCGCTCGACATCGGACTGGAGCTGGGAAGTCGGGGAGGTGCCCCTTGTCAGCGCTGGCCGCGGGTGAGGCGGTTGGGTGTGGCTGGTGGTGGGATGGGGTTCGGGGGTGGCAGCCGATAGGGCGTGGCCGCCGCGAGGTCCCTGGCTTGGGGCTCACCGTGTTCGGTGGTGGGGTCGGTTGGTGGGGTGAGGCCGGGCCAGGCGTTGGTGAGATCGGCGAGGCGGTAGCGCGGGCCGGCGTGGTCGGTGCGCGTTGAGGCCAGCGGTAGCCACACCGAGTCGGCGGGACTGGGATGCGGGGTGGCCGGGTCGAGCAGGTCTGCTGCCGCGGTGGCCACTGGCACCGCGCGAGGGTCGTCGAGTTGGGCGTGCACCCGGGCCAGCGCCGCGCGGGCCCCGGCTTCGCGGCGGCTGGTGGGCAGCCATACCAGCACCGGTGTCGCGATGCCGGTGGATTCGGCCAGCCGCGCGTATCCGGCCAGCTTGCGACCGACTTTGGTGAGGGATTCGGTGCCGGTGTCGAATTCGAGGAACCATTCCACCGTCCGCGCGGTGTTGTCGTGGCGGGTGCGCCAGCGGCCGTAGGCGTCGGGGATGACGAGGTCGCCGAAGTGGCGGGCGCAGCGGGATTCCGACCACCATGCCACCAGCGCGGCCTGTGCTGTGGGGGTGTGGCGGGTGTGGGCGATCAGTGAGGTGAAGAAGTTGTTCACGCCGATGGTGTGGGCGAGGCGCTGGTTGTGGGCGATTCCCATGGCGCGGTCGTGGCGGTAGCCGAGGTCTTTGACTTCCAGGCCGTGTTCGGCGGCGAGCACGGCGGCGCCGGCGGGGCCGAGGACGTAGTGCATGGGTGCCGAGCCGAGTTGCTGGAACGGTTGGAATCGTGAGAGGGCGCGCCAGAGGTAGAGGTCGCGCAGCCGTTGGCGGGCCGAGCGGCCGGAGGGGAATGTGGCGTCCCGGATCTGGCTGCTGGTCAGGACGCGGTGTTCGTGCAGCAGGGCCAGTAGCCACTTGTCGCGGGCGGTGAGCCGGGACGCGAGCATGGCCTGGTGTTCGACCGTGCTGGCGGCGCGGATGGTGGGGCGGCCGGGTAGGTGGCTGCGCAGTGTGTGCTGGCGGGTGGTGGTGGTGATCACGCGCGCTCCTGGAAGGTATCAACAGGGTGTGGATAACTACTGTGGGTAGCTCGGAGCTGACTCCAGCGGCTCCCTTGTGGTGTGGCGAAGTCCTTCGGGCGGGTGGTTAGGGGCCGCTGCGGCGCGGGTCGGTCGTGGGAGGTCGACTCGGCGGGACTCGCCGTCCTGTCGGGGCGGGCCGGGTCGTGGTGGCGGGCGCGTCGCGGCGGGTTGTGTCGCTGTTTGCGGTGCTGTGCGCCTTGCGCTGGGCCCGGAGCAGGGAGCGGATTTCCCGTGCCCGTCCGGGAATCGGGTCGGGCAGGGGTGCGGTGCTCATGGTGAAGGGTTCGGTTTCCTCGCCGTGCACGACCAGTCGGGTGGCGGTGTGGTAGGCGCCCAGGTGCGACAGGTCGTGCTCGGATAGCCGGGGCGCGGTGTGCCTGGCGAGTTCGCGGGCGTCCTCGGGGCCGGCGGCGAAGAAGATCTTGCTGCGGGCGTTGGTGGAGATTCCCTCCTTGAGCTCTCGGGGTAGCTGCCCGAGGTGTTGGTGCGCCAGGGTCATCGAGACGCGAAACCCCCGTGCTTCGGCGAGCATGTCTTCCAGCGGGTAGGGCAGGTTCAAGAAGTTGTGGCACTCGTCGACCACCAGTGAGGCGTCGGGGCGCAGGCGCTGCGGGATGCGGGCGCGGGCGGTGGTTGCCTGCCAGGTGCGGGCCACGACCAGCGAGCCGACCAGCCGTGTGGTTTCCTCGCCGAGCGAGCCTTTGGGGATGCGGACCAGGCAGATGCCGCCCTCGTCGAGCACCTGGGACATGTCCACGGTGGAACGTCCCCCGGCGATGGCCGCTTTCACGAAGGGGCGCAGCAGGAATGCCCGCAGTTTGTTCATCAGGGGTGAGATCACTTGGCTGCGGGAGCTGTCGGTGAGGTCGTCGTACCATTCCCAGAATCCGGTCAGCACCGGGTCGGTCAGGCCCGCGGTGATGCGGGAGCGAAACGCCTCGCTGGCCAGGAGTTTCGGCAAGTCGGCCAGGGTGGGCACGCCTTCTTGTGCCCGCAGGGTGAGGCAGGCGGCGCGCATGAGGTCGTCGGTGCGTGGGCCCCAGAATGCCGAGTACACCCGGCGGAAGACGGAGACCAGGTTGTCGACCTCACGGTCGGTGTCCCCGCCTTCCAGGGGGTTGAGGATGGGTGGGCGATGCAGGGAGTCGGCGTCGAAGAGCACCATCCGGTTCGCGGCCGAGCGGGGTAGCCGGTTGAGGATGTCGGTGACCAGGTCACCTTTGGGGTCGATCAAGACGATGCCGCGGTGGTGGTCCGCGTCGTCGAGGACGAGGTTTCCCAGCAGGGTCGATTTCCCGCTGCCGGTGGCGCCGAGCACGTGCAGGTGGTGGCGCGCGTCGGCGACCCGCAGCCCGATCGGGCGGGCGTGGCCGGTGTCGGCCTGCCCGAGGGGTTTGGCGTCCGGTCCGGGTGTGGCCACGCCCGGCGTTGGGGCGATGGTCTTGGCGCCCGCGCGTTCGACCCCGGGGATGTCGGCGTCGGTGGGCAGGTGCGCGATCGCCGCCAGTTCCGGCACCGACAGCAGGTCCCCGTGATCGAGGCGTCGGGCTGCGAGCGCGTGGGCGGGGTGGCGTAGGCGGGTGCGGGTGTAGTGGTTGTGGTCGGTGTAGGCGGCGAACGCGGCGGCCAGTGCGTGTGCCCGGCCGCGCGCGGTGTCGCGGGCCTGGCGTGCCAGCTCGTCGGCGGCATCGGCGGGCAGGTCGGTGGCGACGGCGTAACGCACGAGGGTCTCGTACTGCGAGCCACGTTGTTTGCCCACGATCGCCTTGTTGTGGGCGGAGTATTCCAGCGACAGCTGCGGATCGTGGCTGATGCGCCGCGCCTGCGAGATTCGGCCGCTTCGGGTGGCGTTACTCCCTGGCGTGAGCGCGTCGAGGATCCGGCCGGCAAGGGGGCCCGGGGAGCCGTGGTGTATCCCGCGAGCCGTGCGGCGGGCCCGGGCCACGCGGCGGCCGGTGACCGGGCGGGCGAGGATCTGTACGCAGGCGTGTTCGTGGTGGCCGAGGCCGACCGGGGCTCCCAGGAGCCCGCGGAGGGGGTCGGCGTCAAAGGCCGTGCGGATCGGTAGTGCTTCACAGCGGGCGAGGCGGAGTTGCCCGCCGACGGTGATCCGTCGCCGCCCGGTTTCCGGCTCGGGCAGCGGTGAGGCGGCGGTAGTGGTGCGGGTGTGTGAACCGGGCCAGGCGGCTTCGATCGCCCGTTCCACCAAGGACGGTGGGATGACGCCGGGCACCCAGAACTGCACGGTGACGCCGTGCTCGCCGAACACGTACTCCATCGCCAGGTGGGGTTGGCCTGCCCACAGCCGCCGCCATGCCGGGCGCAGCAGTCCGACGAGATTGGCCCACAGGGCGGCCCCACCGGTCGGATCGACGGTGGGCGGGGCGAGCACCGTGATCCGGCGTGCGTCGACCTGCAGGGCGGCGTGACGGCGATCGCGCCACCAGCGGCGAGCCGCGAGCGCGCCCGCCAGGGCCGCGGCCAGGGCGGGCACGGCGACGGGACCCCAGGTCAGCGTCCAGTCCCGCAGGGCGGTGAGCAGGTCGAGGGTGGTGCCGCCGGGGTCGCGCAGATAGTCACCCACCCAGCCGGGCATCGCGGATGCCGCAGCGTGTGTGGTCATGACACCAACTCCCTTCGGGGAATCTCCAGAAAGCCACGGGGCCACAGCGCCTGGCTCGTTCACGCGGGGTCGAGGTCGACGTAGGTGTCGGCCAGGCCGCTGTCGGTGGCGTCCGGGTCTTGTTCGGCGAACTGGGCGAGTTCGGCCGGGTCGGTGGTGACGAGGTAGTTCTCCGTGGGTGAGGCCAGCGACTGGAACGCCACGCGTTGCGTGCCGGAGGACAGCAGTCCCTGGCCGCGGTCGGCCGACAGTAGGAACTGCCGCTCTCCTGCGGAGAGGTCGAAGGTTTCGGCGATTTCGTCGATGGCCTGCGGTGCCTGGCGCAGCAGGATTTGTGTGGCCGCGTTGCTCACGATGGCTTTGCCCAAATCGCTGCCGAGTAGGTCGGCGGTGTCCTGTGTGGCTACGGTCAGTCCCGCCCAGTGTTTGCGGGCGGCTTTGGCCATGCGGAACAGGAACTTCGCGCCTTCGGGCTGCTGCATCAGCAGCCACGCCTCGTCGACGACGACCAGCCGGGGCCGCCGGTACACGGGATGGGACACGTGTCGCCAGACCGCGTCGAGCACGAGCAGGGTGCCGATCGCGCGCAGTTCGTCGGGCAGATCCCGCAGCGAGAACACCACGAGGTGCCCGTCCGGGGTCACGGTCGTGGGACCGTCGAAGAGGTCGCCGAACGCCCCGTCGACGAAGGGATGCAACCTCGCCGCCAGATCACCGGCCACCGTGTCACCGTCGTCGCCGGTGGAGGCGAGCACGTCACGCAGATCGCGCAGCAGCGGCGCCGGGCGCGTCCAGGTCCGGGCGTCATGGGTGATGCCCGCGCGCCGGTAGGTGGCGGTGATCGCGGTATCGAGGACGGCGCGTTCGGCGGCGGTGACCTCCGTGCCCAAGAGCACCGCCAGGACGGTGTGCAGGAACAGGCTGCGCCGCTTGAGGGCGTCTCGTGGTGCGGTGCGCCGTCCCCGGGCGTCGGTGTGCACGGGCAGGTCGAACGGGTTCAGCCGCACCCCGCCCGCGCCGAGGTGCACGTAGCTGCCGCCGACCTGGCAGGCCAGTCGGGCGTACTCGTCTTCGGGGTCGACGACGAACGCCTGCACCCCCTGCGCGGCCGCCCCGTCGTCGGTGCTTTCGGGGTTGCGGTAGAGGCTGCGCAGCGTTTCGAGCTTGACGAGGTAACTCTTGCCCGCGCCGCTTCGGCCCAGGACGACGGAGTTGTAGTTGTCGCAGGCGAACCGGTCCCAGTGCACCAGCCCGGCAGAGCCGATGTTGTAGCCGTAGAGCACGCCGCTGGGGGAGGCGGTGGTCGGGTCCGTGGGCGGCAGATCCGGTGAGGTGAACGGATACGCGGCCGAGGCGGCCGCGGTGTCGAACGTCCTTTTCAGACCAAGCGGGTCCAGCCCGAGCGGCAGCGTGGATACCCACCCCTGCAACGCCCGGTAGGTGGCGGGTTTGGCGTCCAGCAGCAGCGACGCGCACAGCGACCGCAGTGCCGAGACTTCCTCGGCGAGTGTGGCTTCGTCGGGGGCGTGGACGGTGAGGTAGAGGCCGCAGCGGAACAGGCGCCCGTCGCCGCGGGCGATGCGGTGGGAGAGTTCGGCGGCGTCCTCGGCCGCGGCGTCCAGGTCTGGGTCGTCGAGCCGGTCATGCCGAGCGTTGTGCCGACGGGAGGACTCCAGCTTCGCGCGTTGCTTGCGCAGCCCACTGGCGGCGGTGGCCGGATCAAGGGGCTGGACATGCACCGACACGTCCAGCCGCGCGGGGTAGGTCAGCAGCGGGGCGAGCCAACCGGGATAGACCTCCTGCGGATAGCCGGTGACCCCGAAGCTGGCGACGAACTCGTTGCCGACCTCCAAGTGCCGGGCGGCCACCGACAACGAGTCGGGGGTGAATGCCTCCGCCGACCCCGAGCGGGGCGCGGTGTGTCGGGTGCGTGCCATGAGGTGTCTACCTTTCGATCTCGTCGTCGTAGTCCCAGTCCTCGTCCTCGTCCAGCCACGGCCCGGACTGCGGCCGGCTGGGTCGCGGCGTTTGCGCGGACGGCCGCGTCGTCTCCGGGCGGGCCGCGTAAGAAGCCGTTTCGAGGTCTGGATCGGTGGCGTCCTCGTCGTCGCCGTAGAGGTCGGTGAAGGTGGCGGTGGCGGTGACGACCTCCTCGGCGGCGGCCAGCCCCGCCGAGGGCGGCAGGAAGGTGTCGGGGTTGCAGGCTGAGGCCAAGACACCGGTCGCGGCGGCAGCATCCAGCGGGGTGAGCACGATCCCGGCCGGGGCGAGCAGCTCGGCGGCCTCACCGAGGCGGCGCACCAGCCGTTGCTCGGCCGCCTGCCGCGCCCCATCGTCCACCGAGCGCTCGGCGCCCCGCCGCCGCCAGGGCAGCACGCTCGACGTGGCAGGTGCCGTGCCGGGGCGCATCGGCTCGCGCAGCACGAGCAGCACCTGGCGGCGCAGCAGGTCGGCTTGGGCGTTGAGGTCGGCGAGGTGGTCCGCGTGGTCCCGCGCGGCGGCTTCCAGCGCTGGGTGCGCGAGCCCTCCCGCGCGAGCACGCAGCGCGGCGATCTGGGGCCTGAGGTCGAGCCGTTCGGCCCGCACCAGGAATTGCACCGGAGCGGTCAAACTGTGCAGATAGCGGGCGAACGATGCGACCAGCGCCTCCTGCTCGCCCGGTGTGCGCAGCGAGAAGTTCACCGTCGAGCAGACCGCGATCACGGCGAGCCCGTCCCGACCGAGGTCGACGATCCCGGCGTGCGCGCCGGTGTCGCTGACACCACGGGCCGGCAGTTCCAACGGTGCCGGGGACACCGGCTCGGCACCGGCCGAGCGCGCCTGGGTTGCCCGAGCTGTCAGCCAGGCCGGGGCCGCGCGCACACCGTCGGGCGCGGCGACCCGGTGCCGCGGGGACAGGTGCTGGCGGATCGCGGCAAGCGCGAGCCTGTCCAGCGGGATTCCGTGGCGCTGTCCCAGGGCCAGCACCGTGACCGCGAGCCCGACCGGCACCGCCACGATCAAAAACACCGGCAGCGGCACCAGCGTGCGGGTCAGCGAGTACAGGCCATACAGCAGCGACCCGGCCGCGCCAAGGATCGCCAGCTGCCGGGTGGTCAGCGGCCCCAGCACCCGGTCCGGGCGATCGACATCGGCCGGGACGCGCACAGGACTGGTCATCACCAAGCACCTCACTTCGTTGTCGGGCCCCGTCCTCCGGGCAGGTCCAGGGGCAGCGGCAGTTGCGTTCCGGTTCGCCGCTTCGCCGAGGCAGCCGCGCCCTCGCTGTCGGCCGGCGGGGGTGGCGGCTGGGGTTCGCGGCGCACCCCCAGGGGCAGCGGCCACTGGCCCGAGGCCAGCGGCCGGTTGCCGGTGTAGGCATCACGTACCGGGCGGCGCGGGGCGCGGGCGGCGCGGTTGATCCGGCCGGACGGGGTGATCAGTGCGGGCCCGCTCTGCCGCAGCGGGCCGGTCTGCGTGGGGTCGGCGAGGTCGTCGGCCACCGTCCGCCTCGGCGGGCGCGGTGGCGCGGGACGCAGGTGGATCGGCAGCATCCCGGTGTTCGGCGCGATCAGCGCCCGGGGCAGCTGCGCGGGCGGGCGGGCGTTGCGGTTGACCCGCCCATCCGCAGTCAACAGCCCGGGCTGCCGCCCCGGCGGCGGCATGGCGGGGTGTCGCCGCTCGGCCAGGTCGTCGGCCAGCGACCGGCGCCCAACCCGATCCGGCTCCCGGCGGGTGGTGATCGGCAACCCGAGCTGATCACCAGGCAACGCACCGGGCAGCGAAGCTGGAGGCAGCGCTCTCGGGTTCGCCGCCACCTTCCGCTGCTGCCCGGACCCGCTCGCGGTGAACAGCGACAGCTGCCCAGGGCCGGGCCCGCGGTCCGCGACGCTCCCTGCGCCAGGCACCTCTCCCACGCGTGTGGACGCACGCGGCGAAGGCCGCCGGCGGCCTACCCGCATCGGCAGCATGAGCTGGCCCGACCGGGTCGACGGGGGATCCGCCGACACCCCACCACCGCCCCGTAGGCGGGGCCCGCCGCCCTTGCCGCCGTTGCCACCGAACAGGGAACCGGCGCCGCCGAGCAGGCCCATCGTCTTGTAGACGATCACGCCGCGCACGAGCGACCCGAGCAGGGAGCGTCGCCCGCTACTCATCGGTCGCACACACCAGAACGGGATCTTGATCAGCACCCACATCAGCGCCAGGCACAACAGCAGATTGATCAACCCGGACACGTTCGGGCCGAACACCGTGAACCCGCCGGGCGCGAAAAACACCCGCAACGCCACGACCATCGCCAGCGACTGCCCGACCTGGATCGCCAGCACCCCGCCGAAGGCTTTCCACCACGCCTGCGCGATGCCCTCGGTCTGCGGCAAGGCATGCCACATCAGCACGATCGGGGCAGCCGCGATCAGCAGGATCGTCAGCATCACCCGCACGATGAACGTCAGCAGCAAGACGACGACCATGACCGCGAGCGCCAGGCCAAGGAACACCAGCCACAACCCGCCGCCGCTGAGCGCGGCCAGAACCATGTCGGTCAGCGCCCTGCCCGCGGCCCGGGGGTTGAGACCCTCACCGATCACCGCCCGGGCGAGCGCATTGGCGATCTGGATCGCCTTCGTCGCCAGAAACAACGACAACGTTCCGGCGAGGAACCCCACGACGACCCGGGGCGCGATCTCCTTAACGGAGTAGCGAGTCTGCAGGGTCTCATAGCCCATCACGACCATTCCGGCGAGCACGACGAGGATCACGTAGGTCGCGAGCAGGATCTGCCACGACTGAGTCCACAACTGCCCCACGCTGGGCAGCGCACTCGGCTCCGGCGTGGTCAGCAGGGTCTTGCCCAACAACTCCAGCAGCGGATTCAGCGCGTCGGTGACCACGCCCCGGAAGAAGCTGTCGATGCCTTCGCTGATGCAGGCGACCGGATCGGTGATGCCGCACTCCTGCCCCTGACCCCCATCACCCGAACCGGGTGCCTGGGGCTGGCTCGGGCCAGCGGGGCCGATCGGTATCGGCTGCGGAATGCAATTCGGCCCCTCACACGGCGCGGGCGCCGACAGGGTCGATGCGGAAGCGCCACCCAACCCCCCGCACTCGGGCAGCAACGCCCCCGGGAAACACGGGACAGGCGTGGGCAGACCGGTGATCGGCGGCAGCACCGACGTCGGTGACGGATCGCTCGAAGACCGCGACGCGCGACCCCGGTCGGAACTCGTGCAGACCGGGTCCATCGAGTCCGGACCACACGCCGGATCGTCCACCGACGGCAGCGGCAACGGAGGCGGTTGCGCCGCAGCCGACGGTACTGCCGCGGCTGCGGGCTGGGGTGCCTGCCCGGTCGCGGCCGACGCGGTGAGGACAACCCCAGCCGCCGCGACGAGCAACGGCGCCAGCACCCCGACCGCGCGGACCCAACCCCGCCTCGCCCTGCCGGTGGGCGGAGCGGACATCAGCCGCACGGGCGGGACCGGCGGCCGTGCTAAAGATGTTCGGCATGGTGCGGCCACGGCTCACACCCCACCCACGATGCCCTTGAGGATCTCGACCACCAGCGGGGCAAGAGCAGCCAAGCCGAACCCAACAGCAGCGGCCTTCAACGCGCCCTTGGCCTTCTCGACCTCCCCCGGATCACCCGAAGCCATCAAGTAGCGCAATCCGCCAATGGTCAAGAACACCACGGCGACCCCAGCGAGGATCCCCATAATCCAAGAGCGAATGTTGTTCAAAACCTCATCAACGGTGCGGGCGAGCGCGACGACCTGCACCGCTTCCGCCCGCGCGACCGAGGACGACAACAGCACACCGCTGACGGTCAGCCAGCCGAGGACCAGCACGACACGGTGGCCGTGTCGACCGCGTCGTGGCCGCGTGACAGCGGGCGCGACCGAGCTGGAACATCTGGACGCTGTCCGTCGTGTCGGTGGGCAGTAATGACGGCAGCGGCGGGATGGTGTCAGTCGCATGAGCGGACCTCTCGACTGGTGGGCGTGGCCGGTCCGGGCCGGGTGCGGTGGGCGCGGGAACGGCGTTCGACGGGCAGGCGGGTCCCGCGCGAGGCAATGCGGGATTTGGGGCTGCTTTGCGACACGGTTGGACTGACTTTTTCTTCCGATGCCGCTCCCACCCTGGTCACGTTTCGTAACCTTGTGCGCCGAGTGCTGGTGGTCTGCTCGACCTGGCGCGGTTGAACTGGTGCAAGCGAGTCCGACTGTTCGGCTGACGGATCCGCAGAGACGTCCGCAGCGTCCCCTGCGAGGTAGGCGGCGAGGCGAGGCTCAGCGCGCTCACGGATCTTCGCGGTCGCCTTGTACGACATGCCCCTCGCGTATGCGGCCTCGGCCAGCGGAGTCCCACCGACGCGGGTCTCGGAAATGAGGCCCGCTTCGTCGGCGGTTATCGCGCCGGCGCGCACCGCTGCGGCGAGCACTAGGTCTGGGTGACCTTCCGGGCGTGGTGGCGGGGCAGAATTGAACACCAGGTTGCCGGCCGGGATCGGGCCGCCTACTGCTTCGTGCAGCGCCAGCCGCCCCTCCCGGTAGGCCGCGTAGTACAGCCGCGCAAGGATCGCTGGCCGGACCAGATCGACCTCGTGCAGCGCGTGTAGGAAGCCCGTCAGCACGGCAGCGTTGAGGTCATGGGTGTCGCCGGTGAACCGGCGGGTCACGATCGCCGCAACCCGTAGCAGCACCGGTAGCGCCAGGCCGACACACGCCACAGTCCAGGCACCACCGTCTGCACGGGCGCGGGTGATCAGATGTGCCCACGCCGTGTCCCGCGTGACCTGAGTGCAGTCCTTCGCAAGCAGCAACGTGCCGAGCTCGTCCAGCGGCACCGGACGCGGGGGCAACCCCGGTATCTCGCGGCCGTCGATGCTGACCGGATCCGGCCCGGTCACCAGCCACGCGAAGCTCGACCGTGCCATCGCGAACACGTCGGAGTCTTTGACGAAAGCAGGATTGTCGCGCAGGTAGAAGCCGTGTTCGTGAACCTCATTTTCACGCGAAGACAAATCCATGACAGCTCCCTGAGAGATCGGACAATCAAGTGAGCTGCCAGCAAGCCACCGAAGGCGCCTCAAGACCGAAACAAAGACGCCTCGACACCGTTTCCGAATTACATCAAAGGCGCCTCAAACCATCAGCCTTCCGATCAAGGAAGGAGCGGATGCCCACAACGCCGCTGATCTCCGAGGCACTCAGAACATGGCAGTGAGCTGGCACGACGTTCCTTGAGGCGGTATCGCCGCGCGGTGGCGTCGTCGAGGACGGGAACCGATTCAGGCTAGTCGAGACGTTCTGCGACCGAAGAACAAAGGCCGCGTCTCCACTGAACTCGAAAGCCTTTATCGAAAAAAGGTCTTGTAAATCTCTTGGCGGGAACGTGTCGCAAATCGAGGGTTGTCCCGGTATTGCTCCACGACAGCACATACCAAGCCGTGCGCAACCCGGCTGTTCTCGTCCGAGGAGGACCTCTCATGGCCCACCGCCCGCAGTCCCCGGATGGCCGTCCCGGTCGCCGCGGAGGCTCGGCTCGTCCGCCGCGCACCCGGCGCGGAGGCGACCGCGCACCCTATCCCGGAGCGCAAGCGCGAACCACCGGTGAAGGTGCCAGCGAGACCTCCGCGAACTTGCGTCCCGGGGACAAGTCGAGACCATCGCGTCGGCGCACAGCAACCGCATCCTCAGCACCGACTCCTGTCACAGTGTGGACGTGCGGACCGGACCCGATCGACTCACATGCGGCATGGCCGACACCGATCGTGGAAACCATTACGGCGGCATTCACCACACCCGGCGCCCACGTGGTCCTCGTCGATCTCAGCACTACGTGGGCTACGGTCCGAACCCCCGGCGCCGATGGTGCTACGGCGCCAAGCGAGTCGGCGTTGATGGCGGCACACGAGGCGGTGCGCGCGCTCGACCGCACCGCCGACACGCTCACCTTTGGCACGTGCGCTGAGGTCCACACCCTGTCGTCGAAACCTTTCTGGGCAGGCATGGTTACCGACTCCGGCAA
This sequence comes from Saccharomonospora marina XMU15, assembly GCF_000244955.1. Lineage (GTDB taxonomy): Bacteria > Actinomycetota > Actinomycetes > Mycobacteriales > Pseudonocardiaceae > Saccharomonospora_A > Saccharomonospora_A marina. The sequence goes on from NZ_CM001439.1 coordinate 5,630,133, forward strand.
CCCGCCCGCAGCCCTCACCGAGTCTTCTCCGACGCCGGTGCCCGCCGGTACTGTCAGCGGTTCAGGTGCGCCGGATACCAACGCCGCTGAGCGTGCGGATCTGGTGGTCGTGTCGTTGCCCGCCGACGCCGCCGAGACTGTTTCACTAGACCGTCTCGCGCTGCTAGCGGCGGACCGGCTGCGGCAGGGCGGCATCTTCGCGGTGTACACACACAGTGACTGGAGCGAAGGCCGGTTGGTCGACCCAACTGGCGCGATCGTTGCCGCCTGCCAGCACGCGGACCTGCTCTACCTTCAGCACATCGTCACCCTGCACACCCCGATACGAGACGGTCGTCTGCACGCCACGCCGAACGCGGCAGTAGCTGCCGACTACGACCGCACCTGCCATCGCGCGACCGCACGCGGACTGCCCACACCACACCTACGCGTGCATGGCGATGTCCTTGTCTTCGCGCAGCCTGTCGACTCCCGTACAGCGCCGCCCGGGACCGGTTCGGCCGTCGCAACGCACGAGCGCGCGCCCCGATCGCCAGGCAGCCGGTAACCCCACAACTAACCCATTCACTTCAGCACTTGCCGGCCGCCCTGTACTCGAAAGGCGTCGTACTTATGTCCCACCAGCACTTGCCGACCTCCACCAACACCGCCGGTACCGGCAGTGTCGTCGAACACGGTGACGAACCAACCATGCCCATTGCCAGTGCACTCATAGACACACTGGACGCCGCTGCCGATCCCACCACGGCAGCGGCCCAAACACCGACCGAAGGCGACCCGCCGGGCGCGACCGGTGCCACCGACACCTGCGAGCTGCCACTGTCGGTGTGGGCAACCGCGCAAGCCTCTCCGGCCGGGCAGCGCAAGGGCCGCTACGTGGCCGACTCGACCGCGCACCCGGCGAAGATGCTCCCCGCCGTTGCGGCGCACGCCATCCACCAGTACACGCGTCCTGGAGAGCTGGTGTTCGACCCGATGGCAGGGTCAGGCACCACGCTGGTGGAGGCGATTGACGCCGGGCGCCGCGCGATCGGCGTCGAGTACGAACCGCACTGGGTCGGCATCGCGCGCGCCAACCTTGATTTGGCCCGGCAACGAGGTCACGACCACGACGCGGAGGTTGTGCACGGCGACGCTCGCCAACTGCCATTCCTACTGCCCGAGAAGTACCGGGGACAGGTCGCGCTGGTGGTGACCTCTCCCCCGTACGGGCCGTCCACCCACGGGCAGGTCGTCACCGCCGCGACCGACTCACCGGACGGGAAGGTACACAAGTTCCATCACCGCTACGGCTCCGCACTCGACCGGGGCAATCTGGCCAACGTCGGCCACCACCGACTCCTCGCTGGTTTCACCCGCATCCTCGCCGGCTGCGCGGCCGTACTGCGCCCGGGCGGGCACGTCGCGATCACCGTGCGACCGTGGCGCGAGCACTCCGAACTGATCGACCTGCCCTCGCAGATCGTCGCCTGCGCCCGGGCAGCCGGGCTGGTACCGGTCGAGCGTTGCGTGGCGCTACTGGCCCGGGTTGCCGACCGCCAGCTGGTTGCCCGCGGCAGCTTCTTCCAACGGGACTTCATCCGCAAACAGCGCGAGCAAGGATTGCCGCTTCACCTCATCGCGCACGAGGACGTGGTCGTGCTCCGCAAATCGCTTGTACCCCGCAGCGCCTCGGTCCTGACGTCACCGAATCACGGTCACGCCGCCTCGCGCGACGGTGAGCTCGAGCGTAGCGGACGGTGGCAGGAGTGAGCACGCTCGTGCACTGCTGCAGCTGGGACGCCCGATACCGGCGTCCTGTCGCCGCCCGACACACCATCGCCTGCCACCGCTGCACACTGCCGAACGCTGCCTCTGATCGACGGGCCGCAGGCACACGGGGTGCACCATGCCTGACCGTGTGCCGGCCGTAGCCGATCTGCTGCGGTTCATCGACACCGAAGGACCCGTGCTCGGATCGCTGTGCACGGGCATGGCCGGGCTCGACCCCGGTGTCGCGGCCGCGCTCGGTGGCCGGATTGCCTGGTACTGCGAGGTCGACCCGCACGCGTCCGCGATTCTCGCCGCTCACGTGCCGGACGCACCAAACCTCGGTGACCTCCGCGCTGTCGATTTCACCGCCATCGAGACCGTCGACGTGCTCACGGCGGGATTTCCGTGTCAGGACATCTCCGCGGCCGGTCGGCGCGCGGCTATCGAGAAAGGTGCTCGCAGTGGACTGTGGCACACCATCCTGGACGTCATTCGCCTACTGGGACCCCGGCTCGTCGTCGTGGAGAACGTCGCCGCCCTCCGATGGCGAAACGGCGGCCTCGACCGCGTACTCGCAGACTTGGCCGAAGCGGGGTATGACGCGGTCTGGCGTTGCTTACGAGCCGCCGACATCGGCGCCGCCCACCGCCGCGAACGCGTGTTCTTGTGTACCGTCCCCGGCGCGGGACGGGATGCGGATGATGCCCACTCCGCAGGCCCGCGACGGCGAACCCCGCGGCCCGGTCGATCCAGCACACAGGCGTGCGGGCGGGCATCAGGTGAACCTCAATGACGCGGTCGACTCGGTCGTCCGACAGACTCAGTTGCTGCCAACACCGACGGCGGCGGACGCGAAGAACTGCACCCACACGACCCATGACGGCGGACCATCTCTTCCTGACCACGCCCGCGCGCTTGACACACTGACATCCCCTGCGGACGCAACATGCTGCGCGGCAACGCAAATTCGGGGGATGCGTAGCTGTCTTTCCCCTGGTGCGCGGGGCCCAATACCGACGCCGACCGCGCACGACGGTTCTTCCAACGCAATCTCCACTACGTCACGACAAGGAGGCCCGTCTCGCGTGGACACCCCACGACTGCTGCCGACCCCGCGGGCGACCGACGGTACCAAGGGCTGTCCCGCCCAGCGCGGCTCGAAGGGCGATCTGATGCTGCCCTCGGTCGTCATCGCCGTCACCACGCCCCACCGAAGCCCGCGCGCGGAAGAAGGTGAGTGACCGTGGCAATCGCCAACGCACCATGCGCCCGCCGCATCGCACGCGGTGAACCCGGGCCCGCGACATGGGGCGACTACGCCGCCACCGTGCACCGCTGGAACCTCATCACCGGCCGACCCGCTCCATACCCGACTCAGCCCGGGCGGCACGGACGACCCGCACTCGCGCCGCCATTCGTCGAATGGCTCATGGGGCTTTCCGTCGAGCTCCCAAATGATCACGAGGTCTCACTGGTCTCGTTTGCCCAGCCGAGAGGGCATGCCGTTCGTCAATGTTCGTGCGCGACATGTGTTGCGGACCGTTGGAGCGAGGGTCGTGTGGCGTCGGCGGTGCCGCGACGGTCATGGGGCTTGTTCGACGTCGCACTCGTCGATCCAGCGGGCGAGAACGCTGAGGGCGGCGAGTTGTTCGAGTGCCTTCTGCTCGTCCCAGTCGGCTCCGTGTTCGTGCGCAGCGGGGTTACGGATGCCGGCGAAACACCCCTCGGCGAACGGCCGCAGCGCCCGGTTACGACTCTTGACTGTTTGGTCGTTAGGATCACCGGGCAGTCGCAGGTATTTCTGACCGGACTTCGCCTTGTCGGTGAAGACCTGGTTCATCAGGTCGTTGTCCGCGATATCGCGGCGCCCCACCTCGTCCTGCGTGTGGGCGTTGATGGCTGTCGCGGCGGCCCGGACGGCCTCGCGGTGGTGCTTGCTGTCCCAGAACGTGCGGGCGGCATCCCAGACCCATGGATGGAACTGGTCGGCCGGAAGGGTCGGAGCGTCGGGTGCGAGATTGGCAGCCCATTCGTCCATGCGATCGAGAATGCCGAGCCCGCGTTGCGCGGCGGCACGAGCGTCTTCCTTGCCGCCCATCGTCTCGAACTTGAACTCGGCCAGGGTGGGGTCGAGATGCTTGAGTACTTCCTTCACGGTTGGCTCACGCTGCCGAAGTTCGTTCAATGCTGCCGTCCGCGGACCAACGATGCGGGCAGTGCGCGGCCCGGTGGGTGCTATGCCAGGCGGACCCTGCAAGGAGAAGTACTTTTCAAGCAGCGCCAGATACTCGGTGAGCTGGTCGCGCATCCACTGCCGGTTCATGCAGCGACTGTAGGTGACCCTTCGAGCCCACCTGCCGCGATGGGCGCCGTAGTGGTGCCCGAACCGAGGTGGTCTCGATGAACACGGCGAGTCCAGTGATCGGTTCCTTGTGCACCGGCTATGGCGGCCTGGACATGGGAGCGCTGACCGCGTTCGGCGATGGCCGCATCGCCTGGGTGGCCGACCCGGATCCGCACGTGCGCACGGTGCTTGCCGCACGGTGGCCGGACGTGCCGAACCTGGGCGACATCCGAGAGGTCGACTGGTCGGCCGTCGAGCCGGTAGACGTGGTCACGGCGGGGTTCCCCTGCCAGGACATCTCGGCGGCTGGGCGGCGGGCAGGCATCCGCACCGGCACCCGCAGCGGCTTGTGGCATCACGTCGCCCGCGCGATCGGCTCGCTGCGGCCCGCGCTGGTTGTGGTGGAGAACGTCGCGGCGTTGCGCTGGCGCGCCGGAGGGCTCGACATCGTGCTCGGCGACTTGGCCGACGCCGGCTACGCCTGCGTGTGGAACAGCGTCCGCGCCAGCGATGTCGGCGCCGCTCACCGCCGAGAGAGGGTCTTCATCCTCGCCTGGCCGCAGGACAACTCGGCGAACGCTGCGTCAGGCACGCGGGCCGGCAGCCGCTCCGGTGACGCGGCGACGGTCTCATGGGGCCAGTACGAAGCCGCGATCCGGCGATGGGAAGCAATCCTGGGCAGGTCTGCGCCGCATCCGACCGAGCCCGGCCGGCATGGCAGGCCGGTGTTGTCCGGCCGCTTCGTCGAGTTCCTGATGGGCCTCGACGATGGCTTTGTGTCCGGTCTGGACATTCCACGAACCGCGCAACTGCGGGTCCTGGGGAATGGGGTCGTGCCACGGCAGGCGTCCCACGCGATCCGCGCGTTGCTGGCTGACCGCGCGGCCGACGTCGGCCGCGATCGCGACGGGAGCGGGCGGCATGACCGAGTCGACATGCACCTCGGCTATTGACGTGCGCTCACGGCCGGGCCGGGAAGTGCTTGAGCAGGAACCGCGCGAGCGCGGTGCACAGCTGCATCCGGATGCGCGCTTCGTCCGCGTTGGACAGGCCAGGGTGCGGGCCGTTGGAGTGCAGGATGTTCCAGATGCCGTGGAGCATGCGTCCGCCGTCGTTCTCGGGCAACGGCTGGCCGACCACAGCTGGCGGTCGACCACCCGGGGTGTAGAGGGTGTTGATGGCCGCGCCGCCTTGCCCCGATCGTCCGTTGTCTGTGTAGCCGGTGTGGTCGGCTGCGAGGTGCTTGACCAGGCTCTCGACCATGTTGCGGAGTTGTCGGTTCGAGGCGGGGTGGTCCTGGTCGGTGAAGTTGTCCACGGCCGACCGGTAGTGCACGAGCGCTTCGGTGTATCCCCGTTGGTCCAGCTCAGCTTCCAGCGCGGTGATCTCGGTACCCACCGGAACCGCGTCCGGGTCGATGGGCAGCAGCCGACATTCGCGGTTGCCGTGCAGGTCGGGATCACCAACTCGAAGCTCGTAGCCGTCGCTGAGCAGCGACTCGTGCAACGCGGACAATGTCGATTCTGCGTAGCCGCGCCGAGCCACGCGCTCTGCCCCGAGCCGAACGATCTCCAAAAGGGCATCGTGCGCCTCCCGATTGCCGGTCCTGGCTTGTTCGTGGGCCGCCAGCAGCGGAGTGCGCAACGTCTCTTGCCTGTTGGGGCCGGAGGTTCCGTGGTCGATCAGTTCCGTCGGGTCCAACTCGGCGGCCTCGTAAAGACCGGACTGCATCAGCAGATCTCGCAGGTCGGACTTGCTCAGGTAGCTGTTTCCGGCCGCCGTGATGAGGTGTCCCAAGGTTCTGGTCGACAAGGTGTTCACACCGGTCAGTATCGCTCCGGCGAGCGGGGATGTTGCACCTGGGATTCTGTTGAGCTCGGCCATGAGCCGCCGGTTGGTTTCGCGGGCGGCGGCGAGTTCTTCGTCGCGTTCTTCGAGTGCGCGGGTGAGGTCGAGGACGGTCTGGCGTTGCTTGTCGATCTCGGCTTGCAGGGCGGCGGCGTTGGTGGGTGCGCCGAGCCCGCCGCGTTCGAAGGCTTGTTGGCCGATGAGGTCGGAAAGCCGGTCCTCCAGGTCGCGGATGTGCTGGGCCTGCCAGTGGTTCTGGGCGCGCAGGTTGGCGTTCTCGGCCAGCACCGAGCGGTGGCTGATCGCGGTGGACGCGGGCGACGGTGCTGTGAGCGCCCGGCTGGCGGCGTCGAGCACGGCCGCGTGCAGGTCGGAGTGGCGGTGGATGAACGACCGGTGCAGGCGTGCCTGCGCCGCGACCGCCGAGATGGTGATCTCGGAGCCATCGGCCGTCATGTCGGCCAGCGCTTGGTGCACCCGCTGCTGGCGGTGGTTGACGTCGCGCCGGCGGGCCTTGGCCAGCGCCGTGGGCGTGGTGGGTTCGGTCATGGCGTGTTCACCGGGTCTCGGGGGGTGGGCGGATGCTGGGCATGCCGAGGGTGACCGTTTGCCGGGTCTTGCGGATCACGCTGATCGTGGACGCGGCCCGCAACGGGTAACGACGAGACCCCGCTCGGTCCGCTGACTTCCACGATCAGGGTCGCACCAAGGAGGAGGTTTCATGCACGCTCTCAACCGGCCCACCCACGACAGTCTCGACTCGACCACCACGACCGCGTGCCCACCGGCGTGGTCGCGCGAGCAGCTGCGGGAACTGGGAGTCACCACCGACCTGATGACCGCCGCGCGGATTCTCGGTATTGGCCGCACGACCGCATACAAGCTCGCCCGTGCTGGAACCTTCCCGGTGCCAGCGGTGCGCATCGGCCGCACCTACCGCATCGCCGTCGCTCCATTGCTCGAGCTACTCGGCTTGGTGGACAAAGAGCCTCATAGCTGACGCTTCCCCTCCGCACGCACTGGAGCGTCCATAGCTGCTGTCCGAACGCACAGCCCACGGATTGCGGGAGAGGAAAATCCGCGATGACAGCACGCGCCTTCAAGGGAACCACTTACAAACGCTGCACCTGCACAGACCCCGCCACCAAGAAACAACTCGGCCCCGGATGCCCAAAACTCAAGCGCAGTAACGGGGCATGGAGTTCCAACCACGGAAGCTGGTCCTTTCAAGCCGAACTTCCCAAACGCCATGACGGCACCCGTCGCACCCGAAGGCGGCACGGGTTCGCCTCCCAGACAGACGCGCAGGCCGAACTGGACAAGATCGCGGCCCTCATCGAGCTCGGCACCGGACGCGGCGGCGCCGTGCTCACCTCCATCGGCGACCTGATCGAAAACCGGCTGAGCGCTGGCGAACCCTTCCCCTCACCCGAGGAAGTCGTCAAGCAGCTGGACCAGGGGGCCACCAGCCTCGGCGAGATGCCCACGGTCGGCGAATGGCTGCAGAGCTGGGTCATCACACGGAAGAAAATCCGGGAAGGAACACGAATCGGCTACCGATCCCACATCCGGCACTGGCTGATCCCGCACCTGGGCCATTACCGGCTCGACGTGCTCACTGTCGAGCACATCTCCCGGATGTTCGACGCGATGGCCGAACGCAACGACACCATCTCCGCCGCCAAGGAAAGCGACGACCCCGAGATCCGTAAGAGCGTGCACGGCATGCGGATCACGGGCGCGGCCACCATGCAGCGTTACCGAGCCACCCTGCGCGCCGCGCTGAATGCCGCCATCCGGGCCCAGAAGATCACTTTCAACCCCGCATCCTACGTCGAGCTGCCCTCCGGGCGTCGCCCGAAAGCCCTGTTGTGGACACCGGACCGGGTCGAGCGGTGGCGGCGCACCGGACAGAAACCGTCCCGGGTCATGGTGTGGACACCCGAGCAGATCGGCCGGTTCCTCGACCAGGCCGAGGGCCACCCCTACTACGCGCTGTTCCACCTCATCGCCTACCGAGGCCTGCGGCGCGGCGAAGCCTGCGGCCTGCCGTGGTGGAACATCGACCTGCCCAACCAGTCGATCACCATCAGCACCGCACTGGTGCAGATCGGGTGGCAGGCCGAGTTCGGTGAACCCAAGAGCGAAGCCTCCGGCCGCATCATCGCCCTCGACGAGGCGACCACCCTGGTACTGCGGCGGCAGAAGAAGCACCAGAACGAACTGCGCGCCGCAGCCGGAGCGGCGTGGGTTGAGCACGAGCTGGTGTGCACCGAACCCGATGGCAGCCCACTGCACCCGGCCAAGCTCACCGACGCCTTCCACGCGATCGCCGACGCCGCCGAACTCCCGCCCGTACGCCTACACGACCTGCGCCACGGCGCCGCCACCCTCATGCTCGCAGCCGGAGCCGACCTCAAAGTCGTGCAGGAACTGCTCGGCCACTCCACGATCGCGGTCACCGCCGACACCTACTCCCACGTCCTACCCGAACTCGCCCGCGAGACCGCCGAAGCCGCCGCATCCATCGTCCCGCGCAACCGGCGGCGCAACCGGCCCACGGCCGCCTGACCCTCCCACGGCGCGGGCCCGAAACGAGAAAAACCGGGGCACGGCCATCCAGCGGATGGCCGTGCCCCGATTTTCTCTGTGCTGTGCTGAGAGCCGCGTCGCCGCGCCGTTCCTCGAATCCCTGTGACGGTTGACCTATCGGTGAAGCGCGTCGCGCGGCGATTCTCTTTCTAAGAGATCCATCAAGGGGAAACGCAATCGGAGAAGTGTCTGCATTTCTAAAACCCAGGCAGATCCCCGCTTCACGCTCTAACTCGAACGCGCGCTGGATTGTGAACACGCTGGATCAGAAGTTCACGCAAGTCCGCCTGCACGAGATGTTGATCTTCAAGTGTGACCGCCAGCGCGTATCGCTGGTGGGTATATTCGGGGGCGCCTCGCGCCCAGGTCTGGGCCTTATGGGTCGCAACAACGTAGAAGGTGTCGGTGTCGTCAACGAACGTCTGCTTGCGCTTCCAGCTTCGCACCTGCAGGGTGGCGTTGGTAAATGCGCTGCTTCCGGGCTCGAGCTTGAGTCGGCGGAGATCATTGATGAGTTCTCGAGGATCGTCAGGATCCTGCCGGATAAGGATTTCGGCGAGTTCGTCGGGGTCGATGTTGCGGTAGATATCGACTTTCATCGTACCGGCGAGGTACTCGCGGCGTTGCCGCCGGACAGGCGGATCGAAAGCGAGCGCGACGGTGATGGTGCGTTCGCCACCCTGGTGTCCGCGACGGAATAACTCCGGTATCGGCAGTGGGTGAATCTGAACGGTGTCAATGCTCATCTTGCCGTCGAAAGTCATTGTGACTCGGTTGCGATCGCTATCGATGGCCCGATCGGCGTGGGGGGTGCCGAGGCCGTAGACACGCAGCCGTCGGTGCGTGTCGGCCAGTTGCTCGGCAGGCGCTGGGTGAGTGGCACTTGATCCGACGAGCGCGCGGATCAGGTTCGCGGAGGCGTCCGGGTAGGCGTGGGCTACGTCGGCGGCGACTCGGGCGACTGCTGGGGCGGCGAAGCTGGTGCCGTTGACGGCGGCGAATAGCCGTCCATCAGTGTGCCGGGAGGAGGGCGTGACCACGCTGGCGCCGGGGTCATTGAGGACAGGGTGACCGGAGTCGTTGAGGACGATGTTGCCACCGAAGTGGACGATGTCGGGTTTGTTGGCGCGTTTGCTGTTCGTTCCCAGACCCGGGCCGCTACGGCTGAAAGCGGACGCCTCTCCGGCGCCTGCGGCGGTGCGCCAGCCGAACCTGTTCGGCATTTCCGCCGGCGCGCCACTCATCGCGATCGAGCCGACGGTGAGGGCGAGAGCTGCGGGTCCAGGTTCGGCAAGCCGGTGTTCGGGGGTGAAGAAATACTCGGGTTTGTCATCGAGGATGTGGTGGCCGCTGGGCGTCCGCGCGTGGAGATCGATTCCGACGTTGCCTGTAGGGACGACCAGGACGATGTCGAGTTCGCGTGCGAGATCGTCGATAGTTTCGGTAAGCGCGCCGAGGTGTGCGTCATTGAAGGGTTCGTCGTAGCCCACAGAGAGGTTGATGACCTTCACGCCGTGCTGGCTGTGGAGGTGCCGGATAGCGGTGCCGATGAGCTCGTGCGGCACGGCGTACGTCGCGAACCGCGGTGGATTGTTCGGCCGGTGCGGATCCGGTTCAAGAATCCGCACCGCGCGCACTGCGCCGACGCTGGAAAGCGGACGGAGGTCGCGGAGTTCCTCGGCTAGATGCGGGTAGAGGACGCGTCCGGCGACTTCGGTGCCGTGGCTTCCCGGCTGCTGCCACGCGTAGCTGGCGGGAGCGAGGGATTCGACAGAGAGCACGATGCCGTCGAGCAGGGGGTGGGCAGTGGCAGGCGCGTCGTCGAGGACCCCGACTACGGCACCGGGCTTCTCAACGCGGCGTACGTCGGTTGCGCCGGCGTTCCACCAGTCTCGGAAGTCCAGGAACGGCACAGGTGGTGTCCGCACGAACTCGACGACGCTCGTGTCCAGCATGTTCGCTAAGCCCTCTGCGGTGACCTCGGCACGCAAGTAGGTGCGGCGGGCGCTGACCGATCGCAGCAGGATGGTGTCACCGGTGCGTGCGAGAACGTTCTCGACGGTCTGCACGCGGGCGACGGCCTCATCGCGTGTGCCAGCGACCCAGATTCCGATGTCGATCACTACGCGACCGGGGAATCGGTCACCGAGTTCGCTTATGCCTGGGCCACGCCGATCTTCGGGACCGTAGGGCTCGATGTCGTCGATAAGCGCAAAGAACGATCGCATGTCACCAGTGCGTCGGTACACGTCGATCGCGTGTCCGAGTGCGTCGCCTTGGTCGCTGGCAAGTACGAAGTAGGTGTAGTCGATGGTTTCGCCCAAAACCTGCAGCGCCTGGCGCGCGAAGACGTTTTCATCCGGCCTGGCTGTCGCGCTAATTTTGAACACCAGGGCTGGGTCGACGCCGGCATCGAGCCGTCGCGGTGCGCGCGCGGTGGCGGTGAGCTGCCGCTGGAGATGGTCAGCGTGCTGGTCTCGTTGACGCGGTGGCGCGCCGCCACCGCCACCTCCGGCGCGTCGGGACGGCAGCGGGCGCGGATTGGGGAGCAGGAGGTGGTCGCTCATTGCAGCGGACTACCAGGGACGTGATGTGACGTTGGCGAGCACGGCGTCGAGATCGTCGCTTTCGACGGTGTCACTGTCGCGAAGCAGGGCATGGCGCCGGGCGTCGGTGACGAGTTTCTCCGCGGCGGCATGCGGGAGGTCCTTCAGCCTTCCGGCATATCGCTCGATATCGAGGCCGGAGTGCGGTACTCGCTTGAGCCGCAGCCGCAGCAGCCTCCGCAGTTCGTGCACGGTCGGTTTGCGAAAGGTGAGTACTTCGTCAAAGCGGCGCCAGAGAGCGTGGTCGAGCAAGCCCGAGTGGTTCGTGGCCGCAATCAGGAGACTCGGCCCACGGTAGCGGTCGGTCATCTGCAGAAACGCAGTGACGACACGCTTCATCTCTCCGTGTTCGGCGTGGTCGTCACGGGACCGTCCCAGTGCGTCGAACTCGTCGAACAGGACAACGAAGGGTGCCTGGTCCGCGTAGTCGAGAATGCGCCGCAGATTGCTGGCCGTCTCACCGAGGTAGGACGACACCACCGCATCCAGGCGAACCAGCAGGAACGGGCGCCCCAGTTCTGCGGCCAGCGCTTCGGCGGCGGTCGTCTTTCCGCAGCCGGGAGGCCCTTCGAGCAGCAGCCGCTGGCGGCGCGGAATCGAGGCCGCATCCAGCTGAGGCCACTGACGGACCTCCTCGACCAGGCCGTCCAGGGTCTGCACCAATGCGGGGTCCAGGATCAGATCCTCGAGCATCCGCTCTGGTTCCTTGACCTCCCCCAGGTCCCACTCGCCCTCGCGATCCTTAGGCGGTGGGGGCACAATCAGTGTTGCGCTCGAATCGATGGGCCCCCCACCGGCGACCAGGAGCTTCTGTAGGTCACGTGCGAGCGCGTTGTGGTGCTTCGCCCGCTCTTCCTCGATGATCTCCATCCCGGCACGTCGGAACGCCAGCTCGTCACGAGCATGGAACGCCTTGAAGATCTCTTTCAGATGCCGACCTGCCATGCAGGCAGCATACGAGGGCCGTGACGCCGTGTCGGGCTAGCCGGGCTGATCACGCCCCAGAGGAGTAATGCAACAGAGACAGCGGTGGGGTGCGCCAACCACATCGATCCGCACTTAGAGTGACCTTTTGATTACTGCACATGCTCAACCGGCGCGGCGTGAGAAGGCCACGTCACAGTCAATCCGCTCGACATCACGATCCTTCGACACGAGCGTTGGACGTCCGCGCCGTGCCAGCGTTGCAACGTCCAAAGCAGTGGTAGGTCCCGTGGGTCGGGCGAACCTGGAAGGTCGTCGATGCAAAGAAGGGGCAGCGGCCGTACCACGGTCGCGGGCCGCGCTCATGTAACACGACGCGGCGGCCCCGACCACGGCCAAGTTGTCGTTGCCGTGGGACGGGTCCGGGCCTGCCGTGGCGGCGGTCATCACGGCCACCGTAGCGGTGCTGACCGCCAGCGCGTCGTCACATGGACTCGAATGCGGGTGGCGGCGTGAGCGGGTCGGCGCGTTCGTGCAACGCGGAATCCCGTCCCAGCGCGGTACGGAAGAACGTCGTCGCGACGATCGAGCAGGGCGTCGGCAGGGCGGTCAGTGCCTTCGGCTCGGCCTCGCCCGTGGTGATCTGGCGGAGATACCAGCGCAAGCGCTCCAGGGCCTGGTTGGTGGCCTCGCGGACGTTGGCCAGGTGTCCCTGCCGGAGTTGCTCATGCGCACGCTCAGTCGCTGTCTCGATCAAGTAGGCCGCCTCCGCCAGCGTCAGCGTGTCGGCCAAGCGTCCCATGATGTCGCGTTCGAGGTCGTGGCGAGGTGTGGGCAGGCCGTGCTCGTGCAGCGCTCGGATCAAGTAGCCGGTGTTCTCGGCGTGCACGGCACTCCACCGCGCGCTGCCGGTGCCACCGTTCGGGCCACGGGCTGGTCAAGGCCGCCACGAGGTCGGCGACGAGGGCTTCGTTGCGCGGGCCGGTCGGCCCCGGCCCTGGGGCGGTCAAACGTGCCGTCTCGAAGTTCAGCGACACCTCCTGACCCCGGCTGCGGACAGAGCCATATCCCGAGGACGGGCAGTCCGGATGCGGGAACAGGAGTCCCGATTTGACCAGCTCCCGCAGCCGCGCGCGGGCGTCCAGCTCGGTTCCTGCGTAAGGCGGCACCAGCCTCCGCCGCCACCGTTGCAGCGGCGTGGTCGAGGTGAACGCGCTGTCGAAGGGCACTGAATAGCGCCAGCAGGCTCACCGCCTCCCGTAGCGACAAGGCCGCGACCTTCACCGGCCGGTACTGGTCATACCAGCCGTGGTCCTCGCGCCACCGCTTCACAGCGACCGCTCGATCTGCCGCATCGGCTGCGGACGCGCGGCACGGCGCGCACGCCTGGACCTCGCCGGCCTCCAGCAGCTTGAGCACCTTCTGATAGTCGGGCCGGTTGTCGACATGAACACGGGCACCGCAGCCCGGGCACGACGCCGCCGAGACCTGCGCACGAACCCGCTTGCGCAGGTAGTACGCCAACCCCGGGATCCGCTGCCGGGCTAGCGCCGGGCGCTCGTCATAGGCCCGCCGCTCCAGGTCGCCGACCTTGTAGACGAACTTCCCATCGCCGTCCACGAGCCAGTAGTCCCGGGCCAGCTGCTGCTCCCACGGATCCTCGGTGATGAACTCCAGAACCAGGCTCCGATCGCGCTGCCCCGGCTCCTCCACATCAGGCATCGCCCGCTCACCTCGCCACCGACCATCACGGAGACCACACCGATGGCCGTTCGCTCTCGATCCGTGCCCGTATCGCCCTCGACGGTAGCTCGCGGCGGAGGGGGAACACCGGATTAGCCCAGCCAGCGGCATGGCGAACGAGCCGGACAGGTTCACCGTCGTCATCCAGAACGCGACCTGGCGGCGGCGGGGTCACGAGCGCAGGTGCACCAGAGCCCCGGCAGGCGCGCCAGCGGCCGTGGAATGACCGCACCCGGACCGCATCACCCCAGCCAGCAGGCAGCCGACCCGGGCGAGATCCTCAAGATCCGCCGTCGGGTCCCAGTACCGCCTCGACCAGGGCGTTCACGTCGAACTCGGCGCCCGGCACACCGGGCACGTCCAGCAAGTCCGCCGCCCTGGACAACGGATCGTCCGCACCCAAGTCCAGCACGGCGGCCACCGCACGCAAGCGTTCAGCGACCACGGTCTCCCGCCGCATCACGCCCCACCGGACGGCCAGCACGCGCCCAGCATCAGTCAAGGCGAACCAGCGTCGTGGGGTCCCGTGCCGCGCGGGCTCTACCCGCGCCTCCTGGAGGAACCCCCGCTCGGTCAACCGTGCGAGCGACTTGTAGATCGACGGCCCCCGCAGCCCGGTCCTCCGTGCGATCTCGGCACCGAACGACTCAAACCCCGGCGAATGCGTGATCGCCGAGAGCACCCGCGCCGAAACAATCGAGTAGTTAATAGTCGACACAGTTGATCATATAATCGTCAACCCGGGGATATGCGCCGAAAATACGAGGCAAAACTGCTTCATAACAAGCGTGATAGTGGTACCGCAGGACGCCCCCTCAACCTGCCTGCGGTGGCCTACAGCGGGCGCACGCAGGCCCGATGCTGGTCTCCGATTGGGCTCCGTTGCTCACGGAGCACCCGATACGCCGCGACACTGCCCGACACTAACGCTCGCGAAAAATGCCGCCCGACCTGCACAGATCAACCCTTGGCGGCATTATGTGACACTCGATGACACCGCAAACCCGGGGATTAAAAGTCCACAGCTCTGCCAATTGAGCTAACGGCCCGATCAGCCGGAGTATAGCGGCGACCTGGCGGGGCGAGACCGCTCGGGTCTGCGGCCGCCCACCCGGAGTGGATCACGCTCCCGCCGTCGGGTCGAGGTGATCCAGCGTCTGACGCCCCACATCGGCGCCCGCGCTGTGGCCGCAGGTGGGGTCCCGCCAACACCTGACAACTTGCTCACAGGTCGTCAAGCTTTGCGGACGCTGGTCGCGCGGAAACAGAAGCCGTCCTGCTGGACTTCTTCGTAGCTGAACTCGACAGCCTCACCTGCTTGGAGTTCCCGGAAGCCGTCCAGCTCGATCGCGCTGTAGTGAACCCAGGCGTCGAAGCCCGCAGGCAGGTCGGGGGAGGCGATCGTTCCCCAGCCCTCCTCGGGGTTGAAGAACTTGACGGTTCCGTGTGCCATCTCGGCAGCATGGCGGGCAGTTGCCGGTCGGGCAACCGAGTTTGCCCGCCCAGACGCCGACAGCCGGGGTCGAGGTAGAGCACCCGCCCGGATTCTGGTTAAGGTAAGCCTCACCTATCCGACGACCCCGTAGGTGAGTCCCGTGGCCACGACCCTTGCGCGTGACGCTCGTTCCCGAGTCGCTGCGCGCACCCGGTGGGTCTGGCCGCTCAGCGTCGGCGTGCTCGCCGTGGTCGTATGCGCGAGCCTGCTCTGGGGAGTACGGGACATCCCGTTCGAGGTCGCATGGGAAGCGCTGCTCGCGCACGATCCCTCCAACGCCGACCACGTGGTCATCTGGAACCAGCGCATGCCGAGGACCTTGATCGGCCTGCTCGCCGGGGCCGCGTTGGGTGTGGCGGGCGCGCTGCTACAGGGACTGACCAGGAACCCGATCGCAGACCCCGGACTGCTCGGCATCAACGCGGGTGCCTCGCTCGCGGTGATTTCGGCGATCGCCCTGTTCGGCGTCACCGACCCCGCCGGGTTCGTGTGGTTCGCCTTCGTCGGTGGGGCAACCGCTGCCGCCCTCGTCTACGCGGCGGCGACAATTGGGCCCGAAGGCCCGACTCCGGTGACACTGACGCTGCTGGGAGCCGCTGTGACGGCTACCGCGACCTCGGCGATCACGCTGGTCTTGCTCACCGACCAATCCGTCTTCGCCGAGTACCGCTTCTGGTCGGTGGGAGCTTTGGTCAACCGCCCCGGCGAACTCGTCCTGCTGATACTCCCGGTGGCGACGGTGGGCCTGGTCCTCGCGGCGGCCAGTGCCCGGTTCCTGGACGCCGTGGCGCTTGGCGAGGACCTCGCCAAGGGGCTCGGACAGAGCATCAACCGAGGTCGACTGCGGGTACTGGCCGCGGCGGTGTTGCTGGCCGGTGGCGCGACCGCGCTGGTAGGGCCGATCGCGTTCGTCGGCCTGCTCGTTCCACACCTCGCCAGGGCGCTCGCGGGCACCAGCTACGGCAGGGTGCTGCCCGTCTCGGCCGTACTCGGTCCGGTGGTGCTGCTGGTCGCGGACGTGCTCGGCCGCTTGCTGGTCCGTCCCGCGGAGGTGGAGGCCGGGGTGGTGGTCGCGTTCGTGGGGGCTCCGGTGTTGATCTGGCTGGTGCGGCACCAGAAGCAGGTGTCGATGTGAGCGGGATGCCCGGGTCGCCGGTCGAAGTGCGAACTCCTACGAGCACCCGGCGCGAGCTCACTCGCGCGTTTCGGGTACGGCGCATCCGCCGCCTCACCGTCTCGATCGCCCTGGCCGCCGTTGCGGCGGGACTGGCGCTCGTGGCACTGCTGCTGGGCGAGTTCCCGGTGAGCCCGGCCGAGGCACTGGCGGTGGCGCTGGGCACGGAGCAAGGACCCGCACGCCTGGTACTCGTCGAGTTCCGGCTTCCTCGCCTGGTGGCGGCGCTGCTGGTAGGGATGGCGCTGGGCACGGCAGGGGCACTGTTTCAGTCCGTGCTCCGCAACTCCCTTGCCAGCCCCGACATCATCGGCGTCAGCCAGGGCGCCTCGGTGGGCGCCGTAGTGGCCGTTCTCGGGTTGGGATTGGCCGGGTTGTGGGTCTTTGCCGCGGCGTGGCTGGGGGCGTTGGCCGTCGCCGCGGTCAACCTGGCGCTGGCGTGGCGCGGCGGCCTTACCGGTCGGCGGTTCGTGCTCTGTGGGATCGCTTTGTCGTTCGCCTGCACGAGCGTCACCTCGTACCTGCTCGCACGTGGTGACATCCGCGAGGCCCACACCGTGTTGCTGTGGCTGGCCGGGTCGGTCGGTTCGGCGACCTACGGCGACCTCGCACGGCTCGCGGGCGTCGTCTTCGTGCTACTGCCCATCGCGCGGCTTCTCGAGGCGCGGCTGGCGGTGCTGGAGCTGGGTGAGGACACCGCGGTGGGGCTGGGAGTCGCGGCGAGCACGACCCGGCTCACGGCCATCGTGCTCGGCGTCGGCCTTGCGGCGGCCGCGGTCGCCATGGCTGGGCCGGTGGGTTTCGTCGCCCTCACCGCAGGTCCGATCGCGCGACGGCTCATCGGCGACGGCAAGCCCGCGCTGGTGGCGGGTGCGCTGGTAGGCGCTGCCGTGACGCTCGGCGCCGACATTGTCGCGGCACACCTGGTACCCGGCGACGTTGTGCCGGTCGGTGTCATCACCGGTCTGGTCGGTGGCCCATACCTGTTCTGGCTACTCGCGCGGTCGCGTGGAGTGGGGAGGGATTCGTGACTACGGACGCCTCGGTCGGGGTGAACACCACCACGTCGCTGGCAGCACGCGACCTCACGCTGGCATACGGGGAACACCCCGTGGTGCGGGCACTGACGCTGGAGCTACCGGCCGCGCGGGTGACGGCGATCGTCGGGCCCAACGGGTGCGGCAAGTCGACGGTGATACGAGGGCTGGGGCGGCTACTACGACCGAGAACGGGGCAGGTGCTGCTGGGAGGCCAGAACATCCGGACGATGTCGGGCCGCGTGCTGGCACGTCGGATCGGGCTGCTGCCGCAGCAACCCGTCGCGCCCGAGGGGTTGACCGTCGCCGACCTTGTCGCGCGTGGCAGGTTCCCGCACCTGGGTCTGTTCAACCGGCCCGGCGCCGCTGACCTGGAGATCGTCACGGAGTCCCTCGAAGCGACGGGGACCGCCGACCTCGCCGGGCGCCGGCTCGACGAGCTCTCCGGGGGGCAGCGGCAGCGCGTGTGGATCGCCATGGTGCTGGCTCAACAGACCGATGTGTTGCTGCTGGACGAGCCGACGACCTTTCTGGACATCGCCCACCAGATCGAGGTACTCGACCTGCTGAGCAGGCTCAACCGCGAGCGTGGCACCACCGTGGTGATGGTGCTGCACGAGCTGAATCTGGCGGCCAGATACGCCGACCACCTGATCGTGATGAACGGTGGGCGCGCAGTGGAGCAGGGCCCGCCCAGTTCGGTGTTGACCGAGGACGTAGTGCACTCCGCGTTCGGACTTCGGGCGATGGTGGTGCCCGATCCGGCTACCGGGGGGCCGATGGTGGTGCCGCGGAAGTCCACATCGTGAGCTGATTCATATCAGGATAGCCTTACCTAAGCTAAGGTGCTCCTATCGCGTCGCTCGCCGCGCAGACCGAGATGGAGTAGTCAGATGCCCGAATTCCCGTTCCGCCGTGCGTTCTGCCTGGGTCGGCGCAGCGCGGCCGGTATCGCAGCCGCCGCGGTCGCCGCTCTCGCGCTCACCGCCTGCGGGAGCGACACCGGCTCCAAGGCAGACTCTTCGGCACCCTCGTCCGGCAGCTTCGAGCCGGTGACGATCGAGCACGCCTTCGGCAAGACCGAGATCCAGGAGAAGCCGACGCGCGTTGTGACCATCGGCTGGGGCTCCACCGACGCGATGCTGGCTCTCGGCGTCGTCCCGGTGGGGATCGAGAAGCAGGAGTACGGCGGCGACGCCAACGGTGTGCTGCCCTGGGTGGCCGACAAGCTCACCGAACTCGACGCGCAGACGCCGACACTACTTCCCTCGGCCAACAGCGCGGATCCTGCCTACGAGCAGATACTGAAGCTGCGGCCCGATCTCATCCTTGCCCCGTACTCCGGTATCACCGAGGAGCAGTACGGCAAGCTCTCCAAGATCGCCGATACGGTCGCCTACCCGAAGCAGCCGTGGTCGACGACGATGGAGGAGATCGTCACCGTCACGGGGCGGTCGCTGGGGCTGGCGGACGAGGCTGAGCGGGTCCTCGCCGACATCGACGCCACGGTCGCGAAAGCGAAGGCCGAGCACCCCGAGTTCGACGGACTCACCATCGCCACACTGGCTTACGGCAGCAACGAGCTCTACACCTACACACAGGCTGATCCACGCGAGCAGGTGCTGCGCGATCTCGGATTCGAAACGGCACCAAGCGTCCTCGACCTCACCAAGACCGCCGATCCGGGCGCGTTCTACGTGCCGTTCTCCTTCGAGCAGGCCGATCGGCTCACCTCGGACGTGCTGCTGACGTACTCGGCAAGTGAGGACGAACTCGAGGCGCTGGAGCAAAACCCCGGTTACCGGTCGATGCCGCAGATCGAGGCGGGCACCGTCGCCAAGGTAGTCGGCGAGGCGGAAGTCGCGGCCGTGTCGCCGCCCACCGCACTTTCCGTGACCTGGGGACTTCCCGAGTTGGTGGACGCACTCGCCGAAGCGGCGACCAGCGCGTCCTGACCTGCTCATGGCCGAGGAACAGGCACCGACCGGCACGGAAAGGGGTGGGTTGTGACCAGCACCGCGGATCTGGCGAAGGTGTCACCGTTTCGGCTGTTCGACGTCGAGGTGCTGCGCAGGCAGCGGCTGAGCCCGACGTTCCAGCGAATCACGATGACGGGCCCCGACCTGGGGCGGTTCGCCGACAACGGATTCGACCAGCGGATCAAGGTCATCCTGCCACTGCCCGGTGTCGGCTTCGATCACCTCTCCCGTGGCGACGACTGGTACCAGCACTGGCGGACACTGCCTGACCAACTGCGCAACCCCATACGCACCTACACGGTCCGGGCCGCCCGACCCGAGGCCAACGAGATCGACGTCGACTTCGCGCTGCACGGCGAGACCGGGCCTGCGTCGCGTTGGGCGACTGAGGCGCGGCCAGGCGACCGGGTGGCGATCGTCGGGCCGGATGCCGCCTACAGCGGGACACACGGCGGTGTCGATTTCCGGCCGCACAGCGGTGCCAGGCGGATCCTGCTGGCAGGCGACGAGACCGCGACACCGGCCATCGCCTGCATCCTCGAATGCCTACCCGGCGACGCCACCGGAGAGGTGTTGCTGGAGGTTCCGCACGCGGCGGACGCGCTGGCACTGACCCACCCGCGGGGAATGCGAGTCACGTGGTTGGGGCGCGACGGTGCCGCGCACGGCAGCAAGCTGGCCCCAGCGCTGCGCGACCTCGCCGCCGGGTTGCTCGTCGAGCAGGAGCGCCGAACCGGTCAGCCGGTGGACGATGTGGACGTCGACAGCGGCCTGCTCTGGGAGGTGCCCGACGGCGACCCCGCCACCCGCGGGCTGTACGCGTGGCTGGCGGGAGAGGCCGGGGTCATCAAGGCGCTGCGCCGGTACCTCGTCAGCGATCTCGGCATCGACCGCCGCAGCGTCGCGTTCATGGGCTACTGGCGCCTCGGCCGCAGCGAACCGACCACTTGAGAGGCGGTGGTCAGTCTCGGAGTTTGTACTCGCGCAGGAGTCCCCGGCTGATGATGGTCTTCTGGATCTCGCTGGTGCCCTCCCCGATGAGCAGGAACGGCGCCTCCCGCATCAGGCGTTCGATCTCGTACTCCTTGGAATAGCCATAGCCACCATGGATACGAAACGCCTCCTGGGTCACCTCCGCGCAGTACTCACTGGCGATCAACTTCGCCATCCCCGCCTCCACATCGTTACGCGCCCCCGCATCCTTCAACCGCGCCGCATTCACCATCATCAAATGCGCCGCCTCCACCTTCGTCGCCATCTCCGCCAACTTGAACGCAATCGCCTGATGCTGCGCGATCGGCCTACCGAACGTCCGCCGCTGCTGCGCATACTCCACCGCCAACTCAAACGCCCGCACCGCGATCCCACACGCCCGCGCCGCCACATTCACCCGCCCCACCTCAATCCCATCCATCATGTGCCCAAACCCCCGACCCGGCACACCCCCCAACACCGCATCCACCCCCACCCGAAACCCGTCGAACACCGCCTCCGTGGTATCCACCCCCTTGTACCCCATCTTCTCGATCTTCCCCGGAATCGTCAGCCCCGGCGCCACCTCACCAAACCCCTCCGGCTTCTCCACCAACAACGTCGTCAAATTCTCATGCGGCTTTTCCGCCCCCTCCTCCGTCCGCACCAACACCGCCACCAAATTCGACGTCCCCCCATTCGTCAACCACATCTTCGACCCATCCACCACATACTCATCCCCCTCCCGCCGAGCCCGCGTCCTGATCGCCGCCACATCCGACCCCAAATCCGGCTCCGACATCGAAAACGCACCCCGCACCTCACCCGACGCCATCCTCGGCAACAACCGCGCCCGCTGCTGCTCCGTGCCGTACCGACCCACCATGTGCGCCACAATGAAATGAGTGTTGATCACCCCCGACACACTCATCCACCCCCGCGCGATCTCCTCCACCACCAACGCATACGTCAACAACGACTCCCCCAACCCCCCAAACTCCTCCGGAATCGTCAACCCGAACAACCCCAACTCCCGCATCCCCGCCACAATCTCCGCCGGATACACATCCCCCCGCTCCAACTCCTGCGCACACGGAATAATCTCCCTGTCCACAAACGAACGCACCGTCGACAAAATCTCCACCTGCACATCAGACAAACCAGCAGTCTGCGCAAGACGGGCCATAACACAACTCCAATGGAAATACGGGAACTACGGGCAAAGCAGGGGTCAGCGCAGGATGCCTTGCTTGCCGAGGTGGTCGGCGAGCAACTGTCCGATGTGCTTGATGTGCTCGGACATCGCCGCTCGGGCGCTTTCCGGATCGCGCTCACGCAGCGCCGCGAAGATCGCGGAGTGATCGTGCACGGAGGCAGCGGCCCAGCCCTCGATCTTGCCGAAGAAGCGTAGCGGGACGTAGCTGACCGTCAGGTTCAGCAACGTCGCCATGCGAAGTGAGTCCGAAGCCTTGTTGATGGAGCGGTGAATCTCGTGGTTGAGCTGATCGACCAGCTCGGTGTCACCGAGCCGTTCGGCCTCCGCCAGCTCGCGCTGGACACCCTCCAGCCGTTCCACCTCGGCCTCGTCCAGCTGCTTCGCGGCCCTGGCGGCGAGTTCACCCGCGATGTAGGCCTGCACGTCGAAAAGGTCGAGCACATCGCGCCTGCTGACGGGCACCACGCGGTAGCCCCTGCGCGGTTCCCAGCGGACCGAGCCTTCGCTGTGCAGGATCATGAGCGCTTCCCGCACGGGGGTCTGGCTTACACCCAGCTCGGCCGCCAACTTCTCGGTCCGGACGAACTCCCCCGCCCGGAACTGGCCGACCATGATGCCTTCCCGGACGTAGGCCGCCACCCGCTCGCTGAGCTGCTGCTTGCCGCCGAAGCTGGCACGACGGGAGGAGCCGCCGGCAGGCTGATCGACCTGTCCAGTCTCGCTGTCCACCGGCGCTCGCCCCATACTCTATATTCTACGTCACCTGATCTGTCGGTTTTCGCGACCGACCGGCCTCCGCGGCCGCCGAGTTCGCGTCACCGCTGCTCGTCGCTCGCTGCGCCAGCTCACGATAGGTCAGCGGAGCCTTCTCGAACACACCCTCGTGTGCCGCGATGGCCTCCCGTTTGGTAGCAAGTTCGGGGTACTTCTCCTCCAACTTGCTCCTGCGGTCGAGCGCGCGCCGCCAGGCAGCCACGTACTCGCGGTCGCCGCGGCGGGTTCCCTCCCAGGAGTTCGGCGCCTGGTCAGCGCCGACCGGCGGCCTCGCACCGCCGACCAGCGCCACCCGGCTGGGAACCCGCTCGCTGTGCTCACCGCAACGCGGGCAGTCGGGGTTGGCCTCCCGCCAACTGCGCATGAGCTTCTCGAACCGCGCGCCACAACGGCACCGGTAGTCGAACAGCGGCATGGCCGCTCCTTTCCACGACTTCTCGGCCAGCCCTCAGGTGTAGTAGTTGCCGGGGCCGGTCTTGAGCTCGGCCATCTGGTCCGCGCTGTGTCCGAACACGACGGTCGCGTTGGTCTCCTGCTCGACCTGCCTGATCCGCTCCACGGACTCGAACCACGCCACGGTGTCGTACACGATGCCTGCCGCGATCGGCGGCGGTCCGTAGCTTTCCTTGAGGTACAGCGAGTCGGAGGTGAACAGCATCGTTCCTGAATCGGCGAGATCGACCTTGAGGGAGAGCGTTCCCCAGGTGTGACCCGGGGTGCGCAGCAACGTCACACCCGGCAACACCTCGGTGTCGGCGTCGATGGTGTCCAGTTCCAACCCGTCGTAGTCGGACTTGATGTGCGCGCCCTTGTTGTAGCCGTCGAAGCTGAACGCGCCTTCCTTCTCCGCCTCGTCCACGATGATGGTGGTGCCGGTTTCGCGCCACAGCTGCGCGTTGGCCGCGTGGTCCATGTGCAGGTGTGAAAGCAGCAGGTAGTCGATGTCACCTGGTTCGAGGCCCAACTGGGTAAGCCGGGAGTCGAGCCACATGTCCTCGGTGACCTCGTCGACGGGGAAGAACTGGTCGAGCCCGGTCGGCCCCCAACGCTTCTCCCAGTCGCGGGGCACACCGGCGTCCCACAACAGCTTCTTGCCGTCGGGGTGTTCGATGTAGACGACGTGGGTGGGCACGGGAACCCAGTCCTTGAGCCGCTCCGGCTGGGTGCGCGTGGCCATCCGGCTCGGGTCGATCAGCAGCCACGTGAGGTCGGCGTGCATGGTTCCGGTGGGCAGGATGGTGAGTTTGATCTTGTCGGCGTCAGTCATGGTTAGCCTTTCGATTGGACACTTCATCGGGTCCGGCGTGAGCCGAGTGCAGAACTCGCGGGCAGGAGCGGGGGACTCGCGGGCAGGAGCGGGGGACTCGCGGGCAGGAGCGGGGGACTCGCGGGGGTCAGGCCAGTCGCTCGCGTACGCGTGACACGCCACCGTCGGCGAAGATCGCGCGGATCTCCTTCTTGTTGTACTTGCCCACACTGGTCTTGGGCACCTGCGAGACGAACAGGAACGAGTCGGGTATCCACCACTTGGCGAAGCTGGTGAGCAGGTAGTCGCGCAACTCGTCCTCGGTGATCGAATCGTCGCTGGGCACCACGCACGCGAGCGGGCGTTCCAGCCACTTTTCGTGCGGCACCGACACCACCGTGGCCTCCCGCACCTTCGGATGCGCCATCAGCGCGTTCTCCAGGTCGATGGAGGAGATCCACTCGCCGCCCGATTTGATCAGGTCCTTCGAGCGGTCCTTGATGATCACGTAGCCGTGTTCGTTGATCGCGCCGACGTCGCCGGTGCGGAACCAGCCGTCGACCATACTTTCCTTCGTGCGCTCGTCGTTGTAGTACTCACTGGCGGTGAACGGCGACTGCACCCAGAAGTCACCGACGCTGGTGCCGTCCCACGGCAGTTCCGTTCCGTCCTCGCCGATGACCTTGATCTTCATCAGCGGGATCGGCTGGCCGCCGGTCTGCCGCAGCGCGTACACCGCCTCCGGGTCCTGGTCGGCCAGGGTGCTCTTGGTCGAGTTGAAGCAGATCTGCGGCGTGCACTCGGTCATCCCGTAGCCCTGCACGACGTGGGTGCCGAACGTGCGCTCCCACCATTCCATGATCGCTCGCGACGGCGCCTGCCCGCCGAGCCACATGGTCTTCAGCGAGGAGAGGTCCCACTTGCGATCCGAGGCACGCACGAAGTCACGCATCATCGTCCCGATGGTCACCGCGCCGTTCATGCCGGTGACCCCGAGGTCCTGCACCATTTCGACGTAGTCGCCGTCCGTGGGGTGTACGCCGGGCAGCACCAGCGTCGCGCCCTGGAGCAGCGCGGTGTGGGGGATGTTCCAGCCGTTGCAGTGGAACATCGGAGCCACCTCGAGCCACACCTGACTCTCGCTCATGTTGAGCTTGTCGTGCATGGCCAGGCACATCGCCTGCAACACCATCGCCCGGTGGCTGTAGACGACACCCTTGGGGTCGCCGGTGGTGGCCGAGGTGTAGCACATCGCCGACGCGGTGTTCTCGTCGAAGGTCGGGAACTGGAAATCCTCCGTGCCGCTGTCGACGAGTTCGTCGTAGGAGTACACCGGCTCCAGGCTCGTCTCCGGCAGCGGACCCTCGCCCATGACGACGAAGGCACGCACGGACGGAATCCCGATCTCCACGAGCCGTTCCACCGCCGAGACCTGGTCGGCGTCGATCATGAGCACCGAGTCCTGTGCATGGTTGATCAGGTACGCCTGCTGTTCCGGGAACAGCCGCATGTTGATCGTGTGCAGCACGGCCCCGATACCCGGCACGCCGAAGTAGGTCTCGAAGTGCCGGTAGTGGTTCCACGCGATGGTGCCGACCCGGTCACCCGGCTTGACGCCGAAGTCGACCAGCGCACTCGCCAGCCGACGGACCCGCTTGGCGTAGTCGGCGTAGCTGTAGCTGTGGTACTGGCCCTGGCCAACTCTCGTAATGATCTTCTTGTCGTGAAACAGACGTTCGGTGCGCCAGAGCAGTCCGCTCAGCAGCAGCGGCTGATCCATCATCAGGCCGTCCACGCTGACCTCCGTGATGTGAGTAACGTTGTTCGGCCCATCTTGCACATTCTATAGAATGTAGTCAACATGGACTTCGTCCCAAGATCGAAGGAGTTCACTTGAGCGAGCACAGCCGCATCTACCTCGACGGCACCTGGGTCGACGCGGGCGTCGGCACAACCATCCCCGTGGTCAACCCCACGACGGAGGAAACGATCGGCGAGGTCCCCTCCTGCACCGCCGAACACGTCGACCAGGCGGTTCGCGCAGCGCGCCTGGCCTTCCCCGGCTGGGCGGCGACGTCACGGCAGGAACGCGCCACCTACCTGCGCAGGCTGCACGACGCGCTGGCCGCAAGGGTCGACTCAGTTGCCACCACGATCGCCACCGATGTCGGCACCCCGATGCGCATCGCCTCCCGCATCCAGGCGCAGCTGCCGCTGACCGACATCGCCACCTACGCCGACCTCCTCGACCAGCCGGAGATCGAGGAGAAGATCGGCAATACGCTGCTGGTTCGCGAACCGATCGGCGTGGTCGCGGCCATCACTCCCTGGAACTACCCGCTGCACCAGATCACCTGCAAGCTCGCGCCCGCGCTCGCGGCGGGATGCACCGTGGTCATCAAGCCCAGCGAGGTCGCCCCGCTGGTGGTCCAGCAACTGTTCGACGCGATCCACGAGGCGGGCCTGCCCGCGGGCGTGGTGAACCTCGTGCACGGCGAGGGCCCCGTGGTCGGCGAGGCGCTCGCCACGCACCCGGACGTGGACCACGTGTCCTTCACCGGCTCCGTGCGAGCAGGCTCCCGCGTCGCCGAACTGGCCGCCAGGACGATCAAGAAGGTGACGCTGGAACTGGGCGGCAAGTCCGCCAACGTGGTGCTCGACGACGCGGACCTCAAGACCGCCGTGAAGGTCGGGGTGGCCAACGCGTTTCTCAACGGCGGCCAGACCTGCACCGCGTGGACCAGGTTGCTGGTGCCGCAGGATCGGCAGGCCGAGGCCGCCGAACTGGCCGCGGAATTCGCCGCAGGCTTCAAACCCGGCGACCCACTTGTTGCCGGAACCAAACTCGGACCGCTGGTGTCCTCGGCACAGCGGGAACGCGTTCGCGGCTTCATCGACAAGGGTATCCAGGAAGGCGCGCGACTCGTGACCGGAGGCAGCGAACCGCCCGCCGACCTCGCCCGTGGCTACTTCGTCGCTGCGACGGTGTTCGCCGATGTCGATCCCGACTCGACCATCGCTCAGGAGGAGATCTTCGGGCCGGTGCTGTCGGTGATCCCGTTCCGGGACACCGACGACGCGCTGCGGATCGCCAACAACTCGCGCTACGGCCTGCACGGCGCGGTGTGGTCGGCCGACACCGACCGTGCGCTCGCGTTCGCTCGGCAGGTACGCACCGGGCAGATCGACGTCAACGGCGGTGCCTACAACCCGCTGGCTCCCTTCGGCGGCTACAAGCAGTCCGGTATCGGCAGGGAGATGGGGCAGCTCGGCATGGACGAGTACCTCGAAGTCAAGTCGATCCAGCTCTGAACCGAGCCGTTCGCAAGCCGCAGGAGGCCAACGTGGTCAAAGCCGTCATCGTCGACGAGCAGGGGGCGCCTCCCCGCATCGCCGATCTCGAACTACCCGCAGCGGGCCCGAACGACGTCAGGGTGCGCGTAGCGGCAACCGGAGTCTGCCACTCGGATCTGTCCATGGTGGACGGTACGCTGGCGCCTCGGTTTCCGCTCGTGCTCGGACACGAGGCGGCGGGGACCGTCGTCGAGGCGGGCGCGGCAGTCACGTCGGTGGGCCCGGGCGACCGCGTGGTGCTGAACTGGGCGCCCGCGTGCCGGCACTGCTGGTTCTGCCTGCACGGTGAGCCGTGGCTGTGCAGCGCGGTGGAGGGAGTCGCCAGCGTGCCACGCGGTCACCTCGCCGACGGGACGCAGGCGCACGTCTGCATGGGGGTGGGAGCGCTGGCCGAGGAGGTCGTGCTGCCCGCGACCGCGGTGGTCCCGCTGCCGGAGACGGTGCCGCTCGACCTTGCCGCCCTGCTCGGTTGCGCCGTGCTGACCGGCATCGGCGCGGTACGCAACACGGCGGGCGTGCGCAGCGGCGAATCGGTGCTCGTCGTCGGGCTCGGCGGCATCGGGCTCTCCGCCGTGCTCGGTGCGCGGCTGGCGGGTGCGGGCCCGATCGTCGCGGTCGACGTGGCGCGGGAAAAGGAAGAGCTGGCGCTGCGGGCGGGCGCCACGCACTTCCTGCTGAGCGAACCGAAGCTGGCCAGGCAGGTGCGTGGGCTGACCGGGGGACGCGGCGCCGACCACGCCTTCGACTGCGTCGGCGCACCCGCCACCATACGCTCGGCGTGGAGTTCGGTTCGCCGAGGTGGAAGCTGCACGGTGGTCGGCATCGGACGCAGGGATGCCGAGGTCACGTTCAACCCGCTCGAACTGTTCCACTTCTCCCGCACCCTCACCAGCTCCGTCTACGGAGCCTCGGACCCCTCCCGCGACGTTGCGCTGCTGGCCGGGCAGATCGAACTCGGCAGGCTCGATCTGAGTCTGCTGGTGACGCACCGGATAACCCCGGAAGCCGTCGGTGAGGCGTTCCGGCGGATGCGTGCCGGTGAGGGTGCGCGGTCCCTCGTCGAGTGGGCCGGGCGGTGATCGCTGACAACGCCGAGCCGCTTGCCGGGATGCGCGTGGTCGAGATCTCCAGCTTCGTCGCCTCCCCGCTGGGTGGCATGACGCTGGCCCGGCTCGGCGCGGACGTGATCAGGGTCGACCCGCTGGGAGGTGCGGCCGACCGCAATCGCTGGCCCGCGACCCCGGACGGGGCGAGCCTGTACTGGGCCGGGCTGAACCAGGGCAAGCGGTCGGTGACGGTGGACCTGCGTTCGGCACAGGGCAGGGAGCTGGTGGCCGACCTCGTCGCCACCAGCGGTGAGCACGGCGGGATCGTGCTCACCAACGCTCGCCCCCGGCCCGGTTTGGGCTACGAGGACCTGCAGGCCCGCCGCGGCGACCTCATCCACGTCCAGCTGCACGGCAGGCGTGACGGCGGCACCGCCGTGGACTACACCGTCAACGCCGGCACCGGCTTCGCCTACCTCACCGGACCCTCCGGATACTCCGGCCCGGTCAACCACGTGTTGCCCGCATGGGACATCGCCACGGGGCTCTACCTGGCGGTCGGTCTGCTCGCCGCCGAGCGCAGGCGGTCACGCACCGGTGAGGGAACACGGCTCACGGTCTCGCTGCACGACGTCGCACTGGCCACCGCGGGCGACCTCGGGTATCTGGCGGAGGCGCAACTGTCGGAGCAACCGAGGCAGCGCATGGGCAACGACGTGTACGGCGACTTCGGGCGTGATTTCGCCACCCACGACGGTGCCCGCGTGATGGTGCTGGTGCTGACCGAGCGGCACTGGGCGGACCTGCTCCGGCTCACCGGAACGGCGTCGCTGGTCGGCGGGCTGGAGACCGAGCTGGGAGTGGACTTCTCTCGCGGGGCCGACCGGTTCCGGCACCGGGAATTGCTGGCGGGCCTGCTGATCCCGTGGTTCGCGGCCAGGACCCTCGAGGAGGTCGAAGCAGGTCTCGACGGCACCTCCGTGCTGTGGTCGCGATACCGCAGCCTCGCGGAACTCGCCAAGGACGAGGGCGGCGCGCTGCGGGAGCATCCGCTCATAGGCAAGCTCACGCAGCCCGGCGTCGGCACCTATCTCGCGCCGGGCATGCCGATCGTGTTCGATGGCAGGCAAAAGCCCGCGGTACCCGCTCCGCGACTGGGTGAACACACCACCGAGGTGCTCACCGAGGTGTTGGGGTTGACCCCGCGGCGAGTCGCGGACCTGCGCGGCCGTGGCGTCGTCGGTGAACACGATGGATGGTAGGGAACAGATGTCACTGCGAACTCAGCTCGACGGCTGGCAACCGGAACCGACGGTCGACCGCGACGTCGTCTCGGCAGGTCCGGTGGCGGCGCTTTCGGCTGTACTCGACCAGCTCCCCGCAGCGCGCGAGGGTGAGCCGCTGCCACCACTGTGGCACTGGCTGCACTTCCTCGAATGGCCGCGGCAGCAGGAACTCGGGGCGGACGGCCACCCGAGCGCGGGCCACTTCCTTCCTCCCATTCCCAACCGGCGCAGGATGTTCGCCGGTGGCAGGTCGCGAGTGAACTCGCCGCTGCTGGTGGGCGTCGAGGCGGAGCGGATATCCACACTGGACAGTGTTGCCGTCAAGCAGGGCAGCACGGGCGAGATGGTGTTCGTCACCGTGCGCAGCGAGCTGCGGCAGCGCGGCCAGATCCGTGTGGTCGACGAGGTGGACTACGTGTACCGCAGCGGCGAGGACTCGCGCAGGGTGTTCGAACCGGCGAGTGGGCCGCCGCCGGAATCTTCGCATTCGTGGCAACTGCCGGTGGACACCGACCCCACGCTGCTGTTCCGGTTCAGCGCGTTGACCGCCAACGCGCACCGCATCCACTACGACTCGCCCTACGCCACACAGGTCGAGCGCTATCCGGGGCTCGTGGTGCACGGCCCGCTGCTGGTGCTGTTGATGTTGGAACTGGTGCGTAGGGACGAGCCGCGGCCGGTGCGCTCCCTCGACTACCGGCTGCGCAGGCCGGTGTTCTGCGGCGAGCCGGTGCTGGTGCACGGCGAACCCGCAGGCAGCAGTGCCGAACTCGCGGTGAGTGGCGCGGGTGGGCACACACACGCGACGGCGCGGGTGGAGCTGGCATGACACGTTCTCCGCGGCAAGCCCGAACAATGCTGTTCGTGCCGGGTGATCGCCCCGATCGCTTCGCCAAGGCGGTGGCCACGGGCGCGGATGCCGTCGTGGTCGACCTCGAGGACGCGGTCGTACCCGAGGGCAAGGAGCGGGCACGGGCGGCTGCCGCCGACTGGCTGGCGGCGGGCGACACCGGGGCCGTCGTTCGCATCAACGCGCACGGCACACCGTGGTTCGCCGACGACCTGGCCATGGTGATCGAAACCAGGGCGGCGGTGATGCTGCCCAAGGCACAGGACGGCGCGGTGCTCGCCGCGCTCGGCGCCGAGCAGGTGGTCGCGCTCGTCGAGACCGCGGCCGGAATCCAGCGAGTCAACGAGGTGTGCGCGGCGCCCGGTGTGGTTCGGGTGGCGTTCGGCAGTGTCGATCTCGCCGCCGAACTGGGCGTGGCACACGACGACCACCTCGCACTCACCCACGCACGGTCGGCGCTGGTCGTGGCCTGCGCGGCGGCGGGGCTGCCGGGGCCGGTCGACGGGGTGACCACTGCCCTGCACGACACCGACGCCCTGCTCGCCGACATGCGGCACGCTCGCAGGCTCGGCTTCACCGGCAAGTTGTGCGTACACCCCAGCCAGGTGGCACCACTGCACGATGCGTTGAAACCCACACCGAGCGAACTCGACTGGGCAAGGCGGGTGCTCGCGGCGGCGGCCGACGGCGCCGCCGCCCAGGTCGACGGGCAGCTGGTGGACAAGCCGGTGGTCGAGCGGGCGCGCGGACTGATCGAAAGGGAAGGCTGACAGTGTACGAGTTGGACGCCGATGAGCAGGCCATGGTCGCCACGGTCCGCGACTTCGTTGACCGCGAGGTGCGGCCCGTCGCACGGGAACTCGAGCACGCCAACACCTACCCCGAGTCGCTCATCGAGCAGATGAAGGCCATGGGCGTGTTCGGCCTCGCTATCCCGCAGCCCTACGGTGACGTGCGGGTTTCCACCCCGTGCTACGCGATGATCACCGAGGAGTTGTCCCGGGGCTGGATGAGCCTGGCCGGGGCGATGGGCGGGCACACGGTGGTGTCCAAACTGCTGCTCGATTACGGCACCGAGGAGCAGAAGCGCAGGTACCTACCGAGGATGGCGACGGGTGAGTTGCGCGCGACGATGGCGCTCACCGAGCCGGGCGGAGGTTCGGACCTGCAAGCCATGCGCACCGTGGCGCGCCGAGACGCCGGTGGTTACGTCGTCAACGGCAGCAAGACCTGGATCACCAACGCCCGCAAGGCGGGGCTGGTGGCCCTGCTGTGCAAGACCGACCCCGGTGCCCAGCCCGCCCACAAGGGCATCAGCGTGTTGCTGGTGGAGAAGGTTCCCGGATTCACGGTGTCGCGAGACCTGCCCAAGCTGGGCTACAAGGGTGTCGAGAGCTGCGAACTGTCCTTCGTGGACTGCCGGGTGCCCGCCGACGCGCTGCTCGGCGAGGTCGAAGGCGAGGGGTTCGGGCAGATGATGCGGGGGCTGGAGATCGGCCGGATACAGGTGGCCGCCCGCGCTACCGGAGTCGGCAGGGCGGCGCTGGACGACGCACTGCGTTACGCGCAGGAGCGGGAGGCATTCGGCAAGCCGATCTGGCGGCACGAGTCGGTGGGCAACCACCTCGCCGACATGGCGACGAAGCTCACCGCGGCGCGGCAGTTGCTGCTGCACGCGGCACGCCGGTTCGACAGCGGCGAGCGCAGCGACCTCGAAGCGGGAATGGCCAAGCTGTTCTGCTCGGAGACAGCGATGGAGATCGCCCTCAACGCCATCCGAGTACACGGCGGCTACGGTTACTCCACCGAGTTCGACGTGGAGCGCTACTTCAGGGACGCCCCGTTGATGATCGTGGGCGAGGGCACCAACGAGATCCAGCGCAACGTCATCGTCTCGCAGCTGGTGGCCCGCGGCGGGTTGTGAACACGACCGCCTGACCGGCCTCGTCAGGACCGGTCAGGCGGGCATCCCACGCTGATTCAGCACTTCCCGCAGCAGCCGCAGCCAGGTCCGGAGCAGGAAGCGCAGCATCCGCAGCCGGCCATGGTGATCACCACCCTTTCGACAGGAGTTCCCTTCCGGCAATCAACGCTATGCACATTGCGGTCACCGCGACACCACTGCCCGGGTGACACATGGCGGCTTCACTATGTAAGCAGACCCGGTCACGTGACAGATGCCGCACGCGAGCCCCGTTCCCTAGTTTCGACCCCATGGAAACCACCACACAGCTGCGGCTCGCGATCATCGTGGGCAGTACTCGCAAGGACCGGTTCGGACCAGTTCCGGCCGCCTGGTTCGCCCAGCAGGCCCGGTCGTACGACGACATGAGTGTGGACGTCATCGACCTCGCCGAACTGGAGCTGCCCAACTCCCTCGACGGCTCAACCGACGCGGACAAGCTGGCCGACCGGCTCGCGACGGCGGACGCGTTCGTGATCGTGACACCGGAGTACAACCACAGCTATCCCGCTTCGCTGAAGACCGCGATCGACCACTACCGGCACGAATGGCAGGCGAAGCCCGTCGCGTTCGTCTCCTACGGCGGAATGGCAGGTGGGCTGCGCGCGGTGGAGCACCTGCGTCACGTCTTCTGCGAACTGCACGCGGTGACCGTGCGCGACACCATCAGCTTCCACAACTTCTGGGAACGGTTCGACGACAACGGCGAGCCGACGGACGCGGCTTCTTGCGCTTCGGCCGCCAAGGGCATGCTGGACCAGCTCGCCTGGTGGGGGCACGCGCTGAGGGAGGCCCGCACGAAGCGGCCTTATGCCGCGTGAACCGCAGCGGCGCGCCCGGCTTGACTTCTACCTAACTCGAAGTTGGAGCCTGTACGCATGCCGCTCACCGAAACAGGGAAGCTCGTCGGCCGGGCCGACGAGACAGCCATGATCGAGGCGCTGGTTTCCGATGCCCGCCGAGGCCGCGCCGCCGCACTCGTCGTCCGTGGCGAGGCGGGCATCGGAAAGTCCGCGCTGCTGGAACACGCCGCTGCCAACGCCGACGGCATGCGGCTGCTGCGCGGCAGCGCGGTGGAGTCGGAGGCCGAGCTTCCCTTCGCCGGACTGCACCTGCTGCTCGGGCCGGTAGGCGACAGCATCGATCGCCTTCCCGCCCCGCATGCCGGGGTGCTGCGCAGCGCGCTCGGTACCGGCAGCGGAGAGAGCGGCAGCCGGTTCTCCGTTGGCGTCGCCGTGTTGACGTTGCTCGCCGAACTGTCCAAGGAATCGCCGGTGCTGGCACTGGTGGACGACGCGCACTGGCTGGACTGCCCGACGAAGGAAGCACTGGTGTTCGCCGCCCGCAGGCTCGGCACCGAGCGGGTCGCGCTGCTGTTCGCGGCAAGGGAGCCGGACGCACCGCCGTTTCCGACGCGGGACATCGACCAGTTGCACCTTGACGGCCTCGGCACCGAGGCGGCCGAAGCGCTGCTGCGCACCCACGCGGCCGACCTGCCTCGGCACCTGGCCGATCAGGTCGTGGCCGAGGCGATGGGAAACCCGCTGGCGCTGCTGGAGCTGTCCTCGGCGCTACTGCGAGGCGGGGGACGACCCGAACCCGACGCGCTGGCCCCGCTGCCCGCGCCCGACCGGGTCACCAAGACCTTCGCCGCCCGCATCCGTTCGCTTCCCGAGCGCGCCAGAACGGTGCTGCTGGTAGCCGCGGCCGACGGCACCTGCGACACCGGCAGGGTGCTCGCGGCGGCGCGGCTGCTCGGCGCCGACATCACCGATCTGCGACTGGCCGAGGACGCCGGACTGCTGGGCTTCACACAGACGTGTCTGTGGTTTCGGCACCCGCTCGTTCGCACGGCTGCCTACCACGACGCGCTGTTGCAGGACCGCATCGCGGCCCATCGTGCGCTCGCCCAGGTACTCGACCAGCCCGACGACGCCGACCGCAGGGCCTGGCACCTCGCGGCCGCGAGCACAGGGCCCGACGAGGAGATCGCCGCCGAACTGGAACGCAGTGCCGAGCACGCCAGAGCCAGGGGCGGGTACTCCGCCGTCGTCGTCGCCTACGAGCGGGCGGCCGCACTCACACCGCGGCGGGCGGAGCGCGGCAGGAGGCTGCTCGCGGCCTCCCGAGCCGCCACCGACGCGGGGCAGCCGCAGCGGGCCTGCGAGCTGGCTCGGCAAGCGACCGCCCAGCTCACCGAACCGACGCAGAAGGCGAAGGCAGCGATGATCCACGCCACGCTCGCCGACGACCAGGACCAGCCCGTCGAGTCGCGGCGCGTGCTCCGGCTGGCGGCGGACGAGGTGGCGACGTCCGCGCCGGAACTGGCGAGCGAGTTGCTGTTCTGGGCGGTCGGTGCGGCCTGGAGCGCAGGCGAGTCCGCCACGGTCGCCGCGATCGCCGACCACGCCGAGACGCTGCGGCTACCTGGCACGGACCGGATTCGGGCGCTGGCCACCGCGGCCGCCGGTGACCTGGGGGGCGCCACCCTGGCACTGCGTTGGCTGCTCGACGGTCCCTCGGTGCTGAAGGGCTGCGTCGACCAGGCGCTCGCGCTGCGATCGAGGACGAGGAGCGCGGGCTGGCACGTGCTGCTCGGTGACCACGAAACCGCCCACGAGCAGGCGGCGGAGTTGGTGGGCCGGATACACGCCGACTCCGCCGACGGCGTACTGCCGCGTGCGCTTGCCGTACTCGCCGAAGCCCACCTCCACCTCGGCAGGCATCGGGAGGCCCTCAACTCGGCGCAGCAGGGCATGCGACTGGCCGAGGACATCGGGCAGCGGCACAGCGTGACCCTGTTCGCGGGTGTGCTCGCCCGGCTGGCGGCGATCGAAGGCGACGAGGCGGCCGCCACTGCCCACGCAGCCGAGACTCGCGCCGAGCGAGCCGCCGCTGCCCTCGGCCTGCTCGAACTGGGGCTCGGCAGGCACGACACCGCACTCGACCGGCTGGCGGCGCTTGCCGACGACACCGACCCGCTGCATGCGGTGACCACCTTCCCCGACCTGGTGGAGGCGGCGGTGCGGGCACGGCAACCGCAGCGGGCCGCCGAAGCGAGCAAGCTGTTCACCCGATGGGCGCAACTCAGTGATGCGACATGGGCGCTAGCCGTCTCGCTGCGCTGCCGGGCACTGCTCGGCGAGGACGAGGACCGCCTGTTCTCCGAAGCCGTCGAACTACACAGGCAAAGCCAAGACCACCCGTTCGAGCGCGCACGTACGGAGCTGGTTTACGGCGAGTACCTGCGCAGGGCACGTCACCGCACCAGGGCTCGTCGCCTGCTGCGCTCGGCGCTGTCGGGTTTCGAGCGGCTCGGTGCTCGACCGTGGGCCGAGCGTGCCCGCACTGAACTGCGGGCCACGGGCGAGCGGCTGACCAGACCGGCGCACGATTCGAACGGCACCGAGCGGCTCACCCCGCAGGAACTGCGGATCGTGCTGCTGGCAGCGGACGGGCTCAGCAACCGCGACATCGGTGAACAGCTCTTCCTCAGCCCGAGGACCGTCGGCTACCACCTGTACAAGGCCTACCCCAAGCTCGGCGTCTCCTCCCGGCGTGAGCTGGGCAAGCTCGGGCTGGCAAGCTGACCGGGCCGCGACCATGCCAGACTGCGCATCGTGGAGTACCTACTCACGGCCGAACTGACCTCACCCGCCGACAGCCCCGACCTCGACCCGTTACAGCAGGTCGGGGTGGTTTCACTGCTGGACAGCAGGCTGAACAGTCTCGTGAGCATCGAGGGACCGGACGGCACCGAGATCACCCCGATCGAGCACTCGCTGAAGGTCCACCTCGGCGGGGCGATAGTGAACTGGCTGCTCGACGCGCCCGCGCTCGTGCTCGCCGAGGATGCCACCCGCACCGTGCTCGACCAGATCCTCGACGAGATCGAGCTGCTCGCGGGCTGGGAGGTGAAGCACTGCGCGGTGACGGCCACCGACGACCAGCTGGAGAGCGCGCTCGCCGCCACCGAGCCGGAGCCCGGCCTTGTCGGCGACATCGACCACATGCCGGAGGAGGAACTCGGCGACCGGCGGGCGCGGCTGCTTCGCGCGGGCGAGCAGTTGCGCGCACTGGACCTCGGCGCCCTTGCCGACGTCAGCGCCGAGGAGGCAGGCTATGTCGCGGGCGCGCTCATGCACGGCATCGAGATGCTGACCGACGAGTTGTTCGGCGACATCCAGCTGCTGGAGGACGAAGACGCCACCGCAGACGAGGTGGAAGCGCTGTGGGTGCTGGACGAGCTGCCCGAGCAGTACGCCGACCGCTACGGTCCGTTGTTCGCGAAGCAACTGCTGGTGACCACGGCCATTCTCGGCTTCCGCCTCACCCGGCCGGACTGGCAGCCGCCGCTGTGCCTGGCGGAGGCCATCGCGCTGCGACTCGCCAAGGCAAGGGCCGAGCTCGAACTCGATCTCGCCGGAGTGCTGGACGAGGACCGTGTGGAACGCATTTTCGCGCTGTTCGACGAGATAGCGTTCGACAATCGCGACCACGAATTGCTCTACGACCCCGACATCGTTTCGGCCGACCCGGGACCGCAATTCGAGGAATGGTTTCGGCCACGCACGGGTGGGACCCGGCCGCTACACCCCTACCTCGCCGACGAGGACGACTGAGGCGTCCGCGCACGCTGCCGGTAGGTCAGCCACGCGCTCGCGATGCCGAGCGTCGCCAGCACAAGCCCCACCACCACATCGTTGACGAACGCGGCGTCGCCCCGGCGGGCGGCAGCGTGATCGAGTACGAACGCGGACACGACCAGCCAGCCGCCGAGTGCGGCGTTGACGAGGCTCAGCGCGGGTAACGCGCGCGGAAACACCACCCTGAACAGGGCGAGCGTGCCTACGACGACAGCGAGCGTGACATCGTTGGTGTCCACGGCCGCCGCCAGATCGGGGAAGCCGTAGTGCAGCGCGAACGGGGCGAAACCCAACCACACCGCACTGACGAAGACCAGCGAACTCGGCAGACTCGGCGTGAGAAGCCCCTCGACCGCCTGCCCGGTCCAGAATTGGTTTTCTCCCACCACATGACCCGACATTGCAGACTCCTTGACTGCCGTACCCGGCCGGGGATCCTCGAAAACTGCCTTCTCCGAGTATGGCACCGCCTGTTAATCAACCCCGACCGATGAATGCGATTTGCGATAGTCACGCGAAACTTCGGATTCGCCGATTCGGTCGCTTTCGCACCTTTGTCGGCGGCCACTCCTGCGACGTGGCTGCCGCGGCGCACTGCTCGTTGAGCGCTTCGCGGCCATCCTTGGTAGGGACTACTCGGCCGGGAGCTGAAGGGAAACCATGGGCAACCTCTGGTGGCAGACAGCGGCTATCTACCAGGTCTACGTGCGCAGCTTCGCCGACGGCAACGGCGACGGCGTCGGTGACCTGCCTGGCGTGCGCGACCGGCTCGACTACCTCGCCGACCTCGGGGTGGACGCGGTGTGGCTGACCCCGTTCTACGTCTCCCCGATGGCCGACGGCGGATACGACGTCGCCGACTACCGCGCCGTGGACCCGCTGTTCGGCGACCTTTCCGACGCCGAGGCGCTGGTCGCCGACGCGCACGCTCGCGGGCTACGGGTGATCGTCGACGTGGTGCCCAACCACACGTCCTCACAGCATCCGTGGTTCGTCGAGGCGCTCGCCTCTCCGGCAGGCTCGGCGGCGAGGCGCCGCTACATCTTTCGCGACGGGTGCGGCGACGAACCACCCAACGACTGGGAGTCGATGTTCGGCGGGTCGGCCTGGACCCGGGTGCCGGACGGGCAGTGGTACCTGCACCTGTTCGACCCAGCGCAGCCGGACCTCAACTGGGAAGACCCTGACGTGCGTGCGGAGTTCGACAACATCCTGCGGTTCTGGCTCGATCGCGGCGTCGACGGTTTCCGGATCGACGTCGCACACGGCATGGTGAAGGCCGACGGGTTGCCCGACGCGGGCTGCACCGACCAGGCCCGGCTGGTGGTTCGCAGTGAACTGCCGTACTTCGACAGGGACGGCGTGCACGAGATCTTCCGGGAGTGGCGCAAGATCCTCGACTCCTACCCCGGTGAGCGGATCGGGGTGGCCGAGGCGTGGGTACGCAGCCCCGACCGGCTGGCGCGCTACCTCAGGCCGGACGAGCTGCACCAGGCGTTCAACTTCCACTACATCTCCACCGACTGGTCGGCACGGGCGTTTCGCGAGGTCATCGACACCTCCCTCGCCGCGGTGTCCGATGTCGGCGCCCCTGCTACCTGGGTGTTGTCCAATCACGACGTCGAGCGCCACGTCACCCGCTACGGCGGGGGAGCCACCGGGCTGCGCAGGGCGCGGGCCGCGGCGTTGCTCACCTTGGCCCTGCCCGGCTCGGTGTACCTGTACCAGGGGGAGGAACTCGGGCTGCCCGAGGTGACCGATCTGCCTGACGAGGTGCTCACCGACCCGGTGTGGGAGCGTTCCGGCCACACCGACCGCGGTCGCGACGGCTGCCGGGTGCCGCTGCCGTGGTCAGGCAAGGAGCCGCCGTTCGGCTTCGGCACATCGCCGTGGTTGCCGCAGCCGCGCGAGTGGGCGGCGCTGACGGTCGAAGCCCAGGACGGCGATCCCGCCTCGACACTGTCGCTGTACCGCATGGCGTTGCGGCTTCGGCGCGGCCTACCCGACACCGAACTGCGGTGGCTCGACCGGGGCCGCGACGTGCTGGCCTTCGCCAGGGGGACCGGCTTCGCCTGCACCGTGAACTTCGGTTCGGCTGCGGTCACGTTGCCACGACCGGGCAGGTCGTTGCTGGCCAGCTGTCCGGAGTCCGAGTTCGGCGGCGACGAGCGCGAAGTCATCCTGCCCCCGGACAGCGCCGTGTGGTGGAGCAGGGACGGCGACCGCTGACGGCTTCGCGCGATCACGCTGATGGCGGGCCGCCGCCCGATCCTGAACGCAGAACTCGCGGGCAGGAGCGGGGGACTCGCGGGGTTGGTCGCAGTTCATGGGTCTGCGGTTCGCACCACCACTTCGGGCTCGCTTCCCAGCCAGGCCGCCAGCAGCGGGAAGCGTTCCACCGGCCAGTCGCAGACCACCACGCGAACCGGGCGCCGCAACTGCTCGCGCAGCCGCCGGTGGAAGTCGGCCAACATGGCGAGGTCGAAAGGCGAACGGTCGGCCAGGAACAGCAGCACTCCCCGGTTGGTCACGGCCAGCAGCACGTGACGGTCCTCGGAGTCCGTTCGCGACACCCCATCGCGCCACGCGAACCAGAGCACCTCGCCGCGCACGGGGCCTCGCCTGGTGGCGGGCAGCCTGCCACCGGGCAGCTGCGAAAGCCGCGACCGCCGCAACCCCGCCAGCAGGTTCGGCTCGGTCACCAGACCCCACCGCGCGAGGTAGTGGCCGATGGTCGGCGAGCTCAACGTGATGCCGAACTGGCCGCTGACGAGCTCCGCGATCGCCCGCCGAGTCCACAGCCGGTGGGGCAGGCCCACCTCGTCGGGCGGGCTGCCGGTCACCGTCTTGAGCACCCATGCCTGCTGCCCGGCCGAGAGCGCCAGCTGCTCTCCAGGCCTTCGGCCGCGCTTGCGCGGTCGAAACGTTTCCTCGCCACCCGCCTGGTAGGCGCGCACCCAGGAACCGACCGCCTTGCGCGAGATACCGAGCATGCGAGCCACGTGTAACTGTGGGACTCCCGACTCGACAGCGGCGACCGCCTGCCTGCGTAGCCGTTCGAGAGCATCCGGGTGCAGGCTCCGCGCGTCCGCGGCGAGTGTGTGTGATTTGTCGGTCATGGCAGGCGTCGTCCTTTCCGTTGCGAAGCACCGCGCGGTCAGCGGGCACCGACCGGGATGCGCACGACGTCCTGGTCCACTTCGGACGTGCGCACCGCGACGGCCAGCTCCCACTGTCCTGGCATCGGGACAGTGGCCGCTGCCGCGATGAAGTGGCCCGGCGAGAAGTACCGAAGTTCCACGGGCAGCGGACCGACCGAACCGTCGGCAAGGCTCAACTCGGCGCTCAGTTGCTCGACGTCCATCGGCCTGCCCGCGGGGTCGAGCACCGACAGATGCACCTCGTTGCGGCCGACGGCACCCGGTGTGACGGTGACGGCAAGCCGGCCGCGGCCTCGCTCACCTCCCGCGTCGAACGGCACGATCTCGTTCACCGGTCCGGTGCGTTGCGGCACGGTCGGCGCGGCCCTCACCCGTTCCAGTTCCGCTCGTGCGGGCTCGACGCTCACCAGCGAGGCGGTGACACCGAGCACCACGGCGGCCAACGTGGTCTCGACGGCGACGAGCCTGCGGAACCGGCGGATCTCCTGTTCGGCAGGGCCCCGGCGGGCCCTGCGCTTGTCGGAGATGGTGACCACGGCGAACGCGTAGTGGCCGCGCACCCAGTTCCTTGCCAGCAGCCCGAAGGCCAGCAGCACCGCGATCACACCGATCTTGGTCACCAGCACGCCACCGTAGGTCGTACTCAGCAGTGCCGATGGGCTGCCGACCTGGCGCCAGGCCTGGTAGGCACCGGTAGCCGTCAACACGGCGACACACACCAGCGCGAGCCGGGAGAACCGGGGCATCGCCACGCGCATCCCGAGCACGTCGCCGGAACGCAGCAACACGGCGAGCAGCGCCACCAACCCACCCAGCCACACGGCCATCGCGAGCAGGTGCACGGTGTCCATAGGCACCGCCAGTGCGACCTGACCGCCCGTCGCACTGTGGTTGCCGAGACTGACGGTGAGCGCCAACGCGGTGCCCACCGCGAGGACGGCCCCGGCGCGCGCCGCCGCACTCGCCGGGTACTCCGTGGTGGGCGCCCGCCTGCCCAGGTAGTACAGCGCTGCGCTGAGCAGGGCCAGCATGCCGAGCCGCACCAGTAGCAGCACGCCCATTCGGCTGGACAGTGTCGAGCCGAGCGAGCCGCCGGTGTAGGCCGTGTACGCGGGCAGCGCGCCGACCGTCGCCACACCCAGGCTCGCCAGACCCACCCACAGCAGGCGCCGCACCCCCGTCCTCGCCGCGCCACCCGGCCAGCACACCGCCGCGAAGAACGCCGTGCCCACCAGCAGCGCGAGACCGGCGAAGGTCACCCACCGCGTGCCGCCGTACAGCACCGTCGCCTGCGTGCCCGCCCCGCCGCTCTGCCCGGTCGGCTGCTCGGAGGCGCCGCCGGTGACCTGCCCGACGCTGAACGACAGCGCACCCCGCACCGGGTGTGTGTCCGCCGAAACGACCCGGTAGGACACGGTGTGGGTGCCCCGGCGCAGCGATGGCAGGGTCACCGAAACCGCGTCGGCCCCGCTCGCCCTCGGTGTGGAGACACCGTCCACCTCCGAACCGTCCGGGCCGATGAGCCGCACCTGCGCCAGTCCGACGTCCACCGGCTCGCTGAACCGCAGCGTCACCTGTCTCGGCGGGTTCGCCAGCAGTTCCCAGTTCCCCGGCGTCGAATCGATCAGCACCGCGTGCGCGACGGCAGGGGGAGCCGCCGCGAGCGCGGTCACCACGATGATCCCGAGCGCGACGATCGCGCTCGCCAGCCTGCTCAGCACCGCGGACTCCCGTTACAGCCGCGCGGGTTCCTCGTGCCGCGACTTCTCGCGCGGCACGTCGTTCGGCTTCCTCCTGCCGAACACCACGCCAGCCAGCGCGGCCAGACCCGTGGCGAGTCCCGCGCCGCCGAGCACGAGCGCGGTCGCGTCCGCATCGGACTCCTCGGCCGCGTGAGCGGGTTGGGGATTAGCGACGGTCAGCGAGGGAGCGGGCCGGTCCGGCTCCGGCGCGCCCGGCTCCTCGAGATCGATCCAGCGGACCACCTCGCCGTCGGAGTAGGTCTGCAACGACTTGAACACCAGCGTGCTGCCCTGCTCGGGCAACGGGCCAAGCCGGACCGGGAACTCCTGGTACTGGTGGGGCGGGATCTGCCCGCCCTCCCACACGATGGAGCGCACGGCCTCACTCACCGTGCCGCCGTGGCCGTTGCTGATCGGGCTGTCAAGCCGCTCGCTGTTCACGGTGATCTTCCACCCCGGCACCGACTGCGGCGAGACGGAGGCAAGCGGCCTGTCGGCGGGGAACACGACCTCCAGCCGTACGGTCGAGCTGTCGTCACGCTCGTTGGGCACGCGGAACGCGACCGTGGCGCGCTCACCCGGCTGCGCGGTGTCCGGCGTGACGGAAACGTGTGCCGCGGCACCCGGTTGAGACAGAAAGGCACCTGCCACGCCGAGGGCTGCCACGAGCAGCGCGCCACGGGTTCCAAAACGACGATTCAGGGACATGGGACTCCTTGACTGGTTCTGTGAAGCGAGCCGCCGGTGGTGCGGTCGCCGATGCCACCGGCGACCGCACCGGCGGAACTAGCCGGTGACTCCCGGAATCGAGGGCAACTTCACCGTCGCA
The DNA here is from genome assembly GCF_000244955.1 of Saccharomonospora marina XMU15. GTDB lineage: Bacteria > Actinomycetota > Actinomycetes > Mycobacteriales > Pseudonocardiaceae > Saccharomonospora_A > Saccharomonospora_A marina. The sequence goes on from NZ_CM001439.1 coordinate 5,672,712, forward strand.
GGCTCGATGTTGGCGATCGTCACCATTCCCTCCATTCCGTTCGGTGTCTCGGAATGGGAGAAGATGTGGCAGTGGATCATCCACTTTCCTGGCCTGACCGGAACCCAGATCAGGTCGTAGGTCTGGCCGACACCGACGTTCAGCGTGTCCATCCGTTCCGGGATGGGCTTGCGGTGCCCGTCCTGAGCCACGACCTCGAAGTAGCCGCCGTGCAGGTGAATCGAGTGGATCATCTCCGGACCGGTCCCGATCAGCCGGATCCGGATCCGCTCGCCGACGTTGCCCCGCAACTGCGTCGTTCCCGGGAAGCTCTTGCCGTTGAAAACGAACCCGAGTGGACCGTCACCGATGATGATGCGGTAGTCGCGGTCGGCCGGAATGTCACCGAGAGCGGGCACGATCTCCAGCGACCCGTACAAGCCTCGGCCTTCCTGGTCGCCGTGCATGTGCGAGTGGTACCAGTGGGTGCCGGTACTGACGGCCTTCCATTCGTAGGTGTAGGTCTGGCCCGGCTCGATCGGAGCCTGAGTCAGGCCTGGCACGCCGTCCTGGTCGTTCGGCAGCACCATGCCGTGCCAGTGGATCGAGGTGTCCTGCGGCATGTCGTTCTTGACGACGAACCGCACCTTGTCGCCCTCGTTCACCCGGATCGTCGGTGCGGGAATGTGGCCGTTGATGGCCATGGCGTCGAACGTCCGGCCACCCGGTTTGGTCTGCCATTGCATGGGAGCGACGTTGAGATGGAACTCCTTGACGCCGTCCTTCATCTCCCACGCGGCCAGCGTGGTGCCATCACCGAGGTCCTGCTCGGCCTGCGAGGTCCGCACAGGCTGTGCTTCGGCCTGCGCGGGCCCGGAGGCAGGCAGTTCGGACGCCGCCTTGGGAAGTCCGGCTTCCTCCACCGCGACCTGTGACGGCGCGGACGAGGATGGCACCGCCACCCCGATCCCGGCCGCGCCGATCCCGAGAGCCGCACCGATGGCCACGAACCGAACAACCCGGCTCCCGCGGTCGTGAAACGTCGCGAGCAGTTCTCTCAGCCCAGCGCGCGAGCGTTCGGGAGAACTCATGATTCTCCTTTCTCTTCACAAGTTGGGGGCCACGCCCGGCGACCGTGCGCCGGGCGTGGCGGTTGGACGGCTACGAGCACTTGCTCCCGTAGTCGACCGGGTTGCGCTGGCGGCAGGTCAACTGGCTGTTGACCGCGTTGTCCGGCACGTTCTGGACCCAGCCGTTGTAGACGAGTGGGATGGGCAGCACGCCCATTCCCCCGAACCCGTCGAACTTGGTGATCTCGCCGTCTGTCTGGGTGTTCTCCTGGGAGTCCAGGACGAACTTGCCCGCGATCTTGGCGTCGGACGGATCACCGTCACCGTTCGGATCGGTGTCCACAATGGTCATTGCGTTACTGAACTTGCTCGCGACGTAGGCGTAGTAGCCGCCACCCTTCTTCGCTCCGAAGTTGATGCCGTGGCAGCCCGCATCACAGGGCAGGTACTTCACCGTCTCGTCGGTCTTCGGGTCGATCACCGTGATGTTCGACGTCAGGGTGTTCGCCACGAGGACCGCCGAGTTGTCCGGCGCGACCGGGATCTGGATCGGCAGCCCGCCGAAGGGGCCGGTGCCGCCCTTGACCGGGTCGTAGTTCGCCCACAAATCGATCGACTTGTAGTGGGTCTTCGTGCCGCCGTCGTCGCACATGTCCTGCGCTGTCAGCGAGATGCACGACACGGTTCCACCAAGGAAGTCCGCCACGTAGGCGGTCTTGTTCTCGGCGTCCATCCCTACGGCGATCGGCAGCTCGCCCGTTCGCTCCTGCCGCAGTTGCCCGGTCTGCAGGTCGATGATGCTGGAGTTGTAGGTGTTGACGTTCGGCGTCATGGTCACCGAGGCGTCACCGGCGGTCCAGAAGCCGTGCGGATGCGCGATCTTCGATCCCGGTTCCTGGGTGGCTAGCCTGCGGTCGATCCTGGTCGCTCCCGGGGACAGTTCCATGACCGCCGCCCCGCCGTTGATGGCGACGAGCACCTGGTCGGTGTCCGTTCTCGTCATCACGTGCGAGGGGTCGGGCCCCACTTCGATCTGCCTGACGAGCTCACCCGACTTTCTGTCGATGACGTTGAGTTGGTCGTCGAACCACTCGGTCTGGTAGATGTACTTCTCGTCCTTGTCGGTCCACATGTTGTGTGGGTTGTTCATGTCGATTCCGGGCAAGGACACCTTGCGATCGATCGTCCAGGTCTCGGTATTGACCTTGGTCGCGCTTCCGACCTTGGACTTCTCGGCGTACTCCTCCTTCTGCGTGTCGATCCAGACCTCGCCGACCCCGGGAACCGCGGGCTTCTTGCCAAGGGCGGGCAGGGTCTTGGGAGTGTCGAACTTCTGCTTTAGGAACAGGTCGAGCACCGGAATGAGCTGCGGCTTGCCTTCCTCGTCGTAGGTGAGGATCGGCACCGGTGGGTAGCTCGGGTTCCAGAGTTTCTCCTCGGTGTCGCTGAACTGCTGCCAGTTGGACGGCGCGGTGATGTTGAAGAACTTCTGCACCAGTTGCATCACCACGTCCGCGTTCGAAGGCACGCTCAGGTTCCTGCTGTTGACCCGCAACTTCTTGCCGAAGTCGAGACCGGGCGTGAGCGGGTCGTCGACGACGACCGCACCGAGCATGTACGGATGGATCTTGCAGGCGAACGCGTACAGGCCGGGCTCGGTGAGTTGCACGCTCTGCGTGCCGACCCACGCCCCGCCCTGGTCGAACGGGAAGCCCTTCGCGCCCTCCGGCCAGATCAGGCTCGTCGCGGTGTGTGCGGACTCGGCCGACGGCTTGGCCACGTTGAAGTTCACCGTGACGGGCAGGCTGATGTCGTTGCTCGCCCACGTGGTCAGGTTCTCGAGCAGGCCTTGCAGCTCGACACCGACCGGAAGATCCTCCAGTGAGACCGGAAGGTCCGCGGGCAGTTCGGACAGCTGCTCGAGCAACTGGCCGACGAGGTCGTTGACCTGACCGATGCGCGGATCTCCCACCGGCAGGATCTCGTTGACAGCCCCGAGCAGCTTGTCGAGATTCAACAGCTGCGCGGGATCGACGCCGAGGTCGCCGAGCCCGCCGACATCGGCGGGAAGCAGCGACTCCAGTTGCGGCATCCCGGTGTTCAGGACGCTGCCGAGGGAGCCGCCGAGCAGCCCGCCGTCACCGAGCAGCGGCAGGTTGTTCAGGTCCAGCAGCCCCGCCGAACCGAGCAGGCTGCCCAGATTGACCCTCGGCAACTCCGCCACCGCTAGCGAACGGGTACCGAAAAGGTTGAGATTCGTGTCGAACCATGCCCCGTTGTCGTCGGTAAGGTCGAAACTGATGGGCAGCGGCCCGACGCCGATGGGCGCACCGCCGGGTCCGCTCGGAACCTCCGGCTCGCCGGTTTGCGTTCCGGTCGGTGAAGAGGTCGGCGATTGCGTCGAACTCGGCGGCTGCGTTGAGCTCGACGGTGGCTGCGTCGTGCTCGGCGGTGCCGTCGTGGACGACGTCGGTGGCGGTGTCGTTGTCGGTTGAGTTGACGTCGGCGGGGGTGTGCCGCCCCCGCCGACGCTCACGGTCATGAACATGTCCGGATGAAACCGGCAGGTCAGCCGGTACTCTCCGGGGTTGTTGAACGTGTGGCTGAATGATCCGCCCGGTGGGATGTCCGGGGAGTTGATCTCGCTGCCGCCGGACTGCACGACACTGTGGACCGAGCCGTCGGTTTCGTTGTTGGTCCACGTGACCGTGTCGCCGGTGGCGATGCTCAGCGTGCCGGGAACGAACTGGAAATTCCGCTGCTCCACCGTGTGCGTGGCGGCCGAGGCCACCGGGCCGGCGAAGACGACACCCATGGCACTGAGCGCGAACACCGTTGTCGCGGCCAGGACACGTGATGCACGTAAGCGGGATTTCCGGTATCTACCGGACGAGAACATGCGCCGCAACTGCGGTGAGCGCATGAGCTTCCCTTCTTCTTGTCGTTGCTGTGCTGTCGGGTGCTGCGCGAATTGCCCAGCACAAAAAGGCGGCCCTCGGCCGCACGGGAAACGCACGAAACCCTCCCGGACTCGGCAGGCTACGACGGCGAGGTGCAGCCGGCTCTCGCGAGAGTGAACTGTTCGGGGTAGTCGATTCGGCTGTCGGTCGGTGTTCACGGAAAGCAAGTGGACTCATTACGGCGAGGATGTGTGTCTTACGCATCGCTCAACCGTTAAGTGCGCGTGACAAGACCTTCCGCGAAGATGTTCTCCGGAAGTGATCCCGGGGCGTTCGCTCCGGCCCACGGCCGGCGCCCGCAGCTGTTGAAGTTACCCGCCGCCGACCGCTCTCAGCCGTTCCACCAGCGAGTCCGCGCGTGGGGGCAGGTAACTTGATTGGCCACCCGATGTGGCCCCAGCGCTTGCGGTAGGAGTCCGACCGAACATTCCCCGCAGCCGAAGAACGGGTGCTCATTCGCTGGCGACCGGCGGTTGTTACGGCGGCGTGAAATGGGCAGGCAATTGATTCCCACAGCCCGTTTCGCGCCTTCTGGTCAACTCGACGGCGACGTGTCACTATGTCGTTGTCCGGCTTTTCGCCTCAATTCCAAGGTTCGCACAGCGGCGTTGTCGACACCTGAGAGAACGCCAAGAAAGTGAGAATCCATGACACCGGTCCGCGACGTCGATTCGCCACCGAGCCCGCATCCTCGACCGCAGCCCAAACCCGGCATCGCCAGACGTGTCGTGATGCGCACGTGGTGGATGCCGTGGCTGCTCGGCTCCGCCGTGCTCGCGGCGGGCACCGTGACCGTGATCCAGGTCGCGGCAGGGCCGCAAGCACCGAAGGACTGGGAAGACGTCCAGCTGCCCAGCAGTACCCACGAGGTCGTCTACGAGGTGGCGGGTAAGGGCACCTCCCCGGAGATCAAGTTCGTCGTGGACGGCATCGCGGCCACCGAGACCCTCACCGACGTGGAACTGCCATGGAGCAAGGAGTTCACCCTCGAAGTGGGACCCGGGCTGGGAGTCGTGCAGGTCATGGCCTCCAACACCGGCGAGGCCGACTCCATCTCCTGCGCCGTCCGCGTCGACGGCAACGTCGTGCACCAGGCGAGCGCACCCGGCGAGTTCTCGGCGGTGTCGTGCTCCTCGGTAATCCGCCCCTGACAGCCTTTCGAGGAGGAGTCGATGCGTATCCGGCGCTTGCTGGCAGCCGTCACGCTGGCGGTGTCGGCGGTCCTCGGTACCCAGTCGTTGCCGGGCATACCCGCCGCGGCTGCGATGGCCGCGCCGGGACTACTGATCGCCGACAGTTGCGTCACCACCGTCGGCGGCACGCCGGGGCAGCGGGTGCTGCTGGATCCGGGCGCGCTCACCGATCCGATCGCGGACGTGCTGGCAGGGCTTGACCCCCTTGGCACACTCGTGCCCGCGTTCCGGTCCACATGGGACTCCTTGCCACCGATTCCACTCGGGACCGTTCCCACCGGGGGTACGGTGTTCTCAGGTGCCCACATCGCCGACGCCGCCGTGGGCAGGCTCAGCGAGCTGCCGCTGCTCGGCGGCGTGGTCGACGCGCTGACTCCGACCGTGCGCTCCGTGCTCAAACTGACCTGCTCGCTCGTCGTGCGGGACACGACACCGAAGCCCGCGCCGCCGCCGGATTCGTCGCCACCCGCGGAACCGGAGCCGGGACCGCCGCCGGACGCACAACCTCCGGACACGCAGCCGCCGGGCGCGGGTCCGCCCGGCGCGGTGCCGCCCCCACAATCCTCGCCGGAGTACTCGATCACCGACGAACCACCGCGACTCGACGTTCCCGCGATCGGCATTCCACCCGAAGGCATCGCGTTCAACTACGGCGGAAACTCGGTGCCGCAGTTCGGGATTCTGGGCGCCGACGCCTCGCTGCTGAACTCACCGCGAGCGGCGGGCTCGGCGCAGGCACTACCGGCCGAAAGCGACCCGCTGCGGCGGCCGCTGCTGCTGGCGGTGCTGCTGCTCGCGCTCGTGGCCACGCAGCTGGTCAGGACCTGGGTGCTGCGGGCACGTCCGTGAACCGGAGCTGCCGCGGCCCGCTCACGGCAGCCGACTCACAGCAGCCGGGGCACCACGAACCACAACACGGCGAACAGCACGCCGACGAGACCGCCCAGCACGATCATGGCGATCGGGCCGTAGACCACCTTGCCGATCAACGCCACGGTGAGGGTGACCGCCACGGCCAGGCACGCCAAGCCCGCGATGACCACCTTGTTGCCGACCCGCAGGATGGCGGTGCGCCTGCCCGCACGGAACAGCAGCCGGTGCCAGACCGCGGGCGCGGTCAGCAGCGCGGTGGCCGAGGCGGTGACCAGCACGGTGACCAGGTGCAGGCCCTTCTCGAACCCGCTGGCCTGCCGGAACGTGCCGGTGAAGACGACCGCGAGCAGGAAACCGAACAGGATCTGCACACCGGCCTGTGCCACCCGCAACTCGCCGAGCAGTTCGTTCACGTTGCGGGCAAGGCGCTTGTGGCGTGGCTCATCGGTGTCGTTCACGGCGACACACCCACCCTTCGCGGCTCGACCACCACAGCGGTTTGCCCTCCTCGTTCGTGCCAGCCCAACCCCGTGACGGCGGCGACCACCACGATCAGCCCGATCCACTGGGTGACCGAAAGAGTCGCGCCCAACACCGTCACGCTCACCAGGGCTGCCGTCACCGGGAAGGCCAGCTCGGCCAGTGTGGCGCGGGCCGCGGGGGTCGCCCGCATGCCGACGTAGTACAGGCTCAGTGCGAGCAGCCCGGGAACCAGCGCCAACAACGCCACACCGATCGCGTTGCTCCAACCCACCGCGAACGGGTTCCCCTGCACAGCCACCACAATCGCGGCGAACGGCAGGCCGATCGAGAACCGCAACGCGGTGACCTCGGCCGGGCGCAGCCTCGCCGAGACCAGCCTGGCGAGCACGGTGCCCGCCGCCCACAGCGCCGCCGCGCCGAGCGCCAGTAACGCGGTGCGAGCGGCGGCGACCTCGACGTCCAGCGGATCGGCGAATGCCAGCAGCCAGGCACCGAGCAGCGCGGGCAGTGCGAACAGCAGGTAGCCGCCGCGCAGCCGCTCACCGAGCAGCAGGAAGGCCGCAAGCATGGCGAACAGCGGTTGCAGCTTCTGCAGCACCAGCGGCGTCACCGGATCACCGCTTTGGAAGGCCGCGGTGAACAGGGCGGTCGCCAGCGCCGAAGAGCCGCCACCGATCACCACCACGGCGACCCATTCCCGGGGTCCACACGCGAGCAGGGCGCGTACCGCCCTCGGCAGCAGCGGCAACAGCACGGCAACGACGAGCAGGTGCTCGGCGAACACCACGGTCGCGGCGGGCAACGCGTCGGCCAGCGGCAGCCGCAACAATCCGTCCGTGCCCCACAGCGCGGCCGCGACGGCCACCAGCCATGTCCGGTCGGGTCGCGCCGACCCCTCAAGGTGTGCCGTTGTCACGCGTTCAGGCTACGAGGCCCCACCTGGCGAACAGCCGCGCGTATCAGCCATTGGAATAACTCCACAGAGTGATCCGGTTGCGGACCGTCTCCGACTCTGGTTAGCACGACATATGCGACCCCGAAATCTTCCGACCCTGCTGTTCACCACCGCCGCCGTCTCGGCGGCCGTACTCACCGGCGCGCAGGGCGCCATCGCCGCGCCGGAATCCGACGACGCCGAGGTCAGAATCGTCAAGGGCACCTTCGAGGCGTACAGCCTCGATGCGACCGCCGTGACCTACTACCCGACGCTCGTGCCCCCTGGAGCCGAAGCGGGCGTGGTGTCCGCCTCGCAGTCGATGACCGCAACGGTGACCAAGCTCGCCGTCTCCGGTCTCGTGCCGAACCGGGCGTACGGAGCGCACGTGCACACCGACCCGTGCGGCCCGACCGGGGCCGACGCGGGCCCGCACTACCAGAACGCGCCGGACCCGAATCCACCGTCGACCGATCCCGCCTACGCCAACCCCGACAACGAGATCTGGCTGGACTTCACCACCGACAGCGAGGGCTTTGCGAGCGCGGTGTCCGAGGTGGACTGGGTGTTCCAGGACCCGAGGCCGAGGTCAGTCGTGATCCACGAGCGGCACACCTCGACCGGTGCGGGAGTGGCAGGCGAGGCCGGTGCGAGGCTGGCCTGCGTCAACGTCAACTTCTGAGCTGCGCTACTCGGCCGAGGCGGCGTCGTAGCGGGCCCTCGCGCGCGCGATGTCGGGGCGGTGCCGCTCGGCCCAGTCGACGAGCGAGAGCAGGGTCTGGCGCAACTCCCGAGCCATGTCGGTGAGTTCGTACTCGACTTTGGGTGGCACGGTCGGGTAAACCGTGCGGCGCAGCAGGCCGTCGCGTTCCAGCTTGCGCAGCGTCAGCGTGAGCATCCGGCGGCTGATGCCCGCGATCGCGCGCTCCAACTCGGTGAACCGCACCGGACCGTGCGCGGCGGCCACGAGTACACCGATGCTCCACTTGCCGCCGACGCGGTCGAGCACTTCGGTGACCGGGCACGCCTCGGTCTCGATGACCTGCGCAGGTACACCGGTGTGACTCCGGGACATAGAAGTGCCTCCTTCCACGGAAGGTGATGGTCACACATCATGGTCTCCGTTACAAGTCGTGCACTTAGAGGCTTTCAGGAGACCGTGATGCTTCACTCCCGCCGGCTCGCGCTGGCCGTGCTCTGCACGGGCGCACTCATGGCGATCGTCGACGAGACCATCGTGGCCGTCTCACTTCCCGCCATCCAGCGTGACCTCGGCTTTTCCAAGGCGGGCCTGGCCTGGGTCACCGGCGCCTACCTGATCGCCTTCGCAGGCCTGCTCCTGCTGAGCGGGCGACTGGGCGACCTCGTGGGGCGCAAACGAGTGTTCCTCTCCGGTCTCGCGGTGTTCACCGTCGCCTCCGCGATGTGCGGCCTGGCATGGAACGCGCAGGCGCTTGTGGTGGCGCGGTTCGCGCAGGGCGTCGGCGGCGCGGCGTTGACGGCGGTCATCCTCGGCATGATCGTCACGCTGTTCCCACAACCTGCCGACCGAGCAAGAGCGATCGGCGCGTTCAGCTTCGTGCAGGCATCAGGCGGCACCATCGGCACGCTCGCGGGTGGACTGATCACGCAGGTGGCGAGCTGGCACTGGATCTTCTTCCTCAACGTGCCGATCGGGATCATCGCCGTGCTCCTCGCCTGCCGGTTGCTAGCCACCGAACCCGGACTCGGCCTCGACAAGGGCGCCGACATCGCGGGTGCGGCACTGGTGACCGCGTCTCTGATGGCCGGGATCTACACGATCATCCGGGTTGAAGAGGTCGGCTGGGCGTCCGCCCACACCGCGGGCTTCGGGGCGCTGTCGCTGCTGCTGCTGGCGGCCTTCGTGCTCCGGCAGGTCACCGCGGCAGATCCGTTGCTGACGCCCCGGCTGCTGCGCTCCCGGCCGGTGCTCGGTGCGAACGCCGTGCTGTTCCTGCTGGTGGCAAGCATGTTCGGGTTCATGTTCGTCACCGTGCTGAACCTGCGTAACGTGCTCGGATTCAGCCCGAGGGACACCGGTTTCGCCGTGGCACCCGTGGCGGTCGCGATCGCCGTCGTGTCGCTTTCGGTGGCACCCAGGCTGAACGTGCGGTTCGGCGAACGGCGGGTGTTGCCCGCCGGGCTGGTGGTGATCTCAAGCGCGCTCGGACTACTCGGCCTCGCACCCGCCGACGCCGAGTACCCCACCCAGGTGCTACCCGCGCTGCTGCTGCTGGGCATCGGCTTCGGCGCCGCGATGCCCGCGCTGCTGGCGCTCGGCATGTCCGGTGCCGAGCCGAAGGACTCCGGGTTGGCATCCGGGCTGTTCAACACGACGCAACAACTCGGGGCCGCGCTCGGCCTGTCGGTGCTGCTCGTGCTCGCGGCGACGAGGGCGGACCGGCTCATGGCGGACGGCGCGACAACGACCGCCGCGCTGCTGGCCGGATACCAACTGGTTTATCGCGTCGCGGCGGCGACCGTGCTACTCGCCCTGCTGATCACGGTGACGATGCTGCGCGGCTTCCGACGCCGTACTCGGCAACCCGCCGCCGCCGCATCATGATCCGGCGGTGGCAGGCAAGTTCGACGCGGCCGCGAACAACCTCGGTCCGGCGTCGAGCGTCAGCCGCACGGAGCCTCCTTCGAAGGGATCATCGTGCGGAGCATGCCCCACCGGCCGAAGTCGCAATGGATCGCGGGAGGTATCGCCGCCGCCTGCCTGCTGTGGGGCGCCCTCGGCTGGGGCCTGCAGCTGACGACCGTGCTTGCCGGGTGCGAGGACGGGCTCGGCAATCCGGGCATCTCCGGACGGTTGACCTGGGAATACTGTGCACTGCCGGGCGAAAGGCCACTGGTCGAGCTGCCCTGGCATGCTGACCTGTGGCTGACCATGCTGCTCGTGGCGAGCCTGCTCCTCGTAATCGCCGCCATGCTGTCGCCTCGGGCATCGATCCGTGCGGGCGCGCTCGCCGCGATCGCGGTACCCGCGTCGCTGATGGCGGTGCTGTCGATGGGTGTCCGGCTGCGTCGGCGGGGGGACGGCGGGGAACTGTTCGACTACTTCGTGGGCCACAGCGGCGGCGGCGCGGCGCGGTCGGTGCCCGGCGGGTGGGAACTGAGCGCGTCGCCCTGGCAGCAGATCGCCATCCCGGACGTCGGGCTGGAAGTGCTCGGCATCGGACTCATCGGCAGTGTGGCGGTGCTGACGCTCGTGCTGCTACTGGCGAGAGACGCCCGCGGGCGCCCGGTGTGACCGAGCCCTCCCCTCGCCCCCGGCGCGATCGTTGAACAGTCGGCTCATCGGACACAATGGGAGAGTGACCGCGCCCGCCACCAAGCCCGCACTGAAGATCGGCCGCTACGCCGTCGATCCTCCCGTCGTGCTGGCGCCCATGGCAGGCATCACCAACATCGCGTTTCGCAGGCTGTGCCGCGAGTACGGTGCCGGCCTCTACGTCTGCGAGATGATCACCGCGCGAGCCGTCGTGGAACGCCACCCCGGCACGATGCACATGATGAGCTTCGACAAGGGTGAATACCCGCGATCGATGCAGCTCTACGGCGTCGACCCGGCCACGATGGCCGAAGCCGTCAAGATCATCGTCGGCGAGGGGCTCGCCGACCACATCGACGCCAACTTCGGCTGCCCCGTCGCGAAGGTGACGCGCAAGGGCGGCGGCGCGGCACTGCCGTACAAGCGCAAGCTGTTCTCCCGTATCGTCGCCGCCTCGGCGAAGGCAGCCGACGAGGCGGGGGTGCCGTTCACAGTCAAGTTCCGTGTCGGCATCGACGACGAGCACCACACCTACCTCGACGCCGGGCGCATCGCGGAGGCGGAAGGCGCGGCCGCGGTGGCGCTGCACGCCCGCACCGCCGCGCAGCGCTATTCCGGTAACGCCGACTGGTCCCACATCGCCCGCCTGAAGGAGGCAGTCCAGACCATCCCGGTGCTGGGCAACGGCGACATCTTCAGCGCCGACGACGCGCTGCGGATGGTCGACGAAACCGGCTGCGACGGCGTCGTCGTCGGCAGGGGCTGCCTCGGCAGGCCATGGCTGTTCGGCGAACTCGAGGCCGCCTTCAGCGGCAGGCCCGTTCCGGAAGGGCCCACACTGGGCGAGGTGGCGCGGGTGCTGCGCAGGCATGCGGAGCTGCTCGTGCAGCACGACGGGCACAGCAAGGCCATGCGCGACCTGCGCAAGCACATGGCCTGGTACTTCATGGGCTTCCCGGTCGGCTCCGAGTTGCGCAGGCGGTTCGCCATGGTGTCCTCGCTGCACGAACTGGACGAGCTGATCGCCCAACTCGACAGTGACGTCCCGTTCCCCACCGACGCGCTGGGCCCACGAGGCAGGCAAGGGTCGCCGGGGAAGGTGACGTTGCCGCACGGCTGGCTCGCCGACCCCGACGACCCCCGCGTGCCGGAGGGCGCCGACCTGATGCACTCAGGTGGCTAGCCGAAACGCCAGCTCGGTCTCCCACTTGTCGCGGTCGGGCTCAACGCGCGGGTCGGTCTTGAACCACTCGAGGCGACACCCCCAGCGCTCGCCTCGCTCGGTGCGTTCCATGTCCCACTCCAGGCGCCGCTCCGCTGCCCAGCCCAGCAGCGCTTCGATGGTCCCGAACAGCCTGTCCGGATGACCGACATGGGTGATGGTCGCGTACCTGCCCGCGGGCAACACGCCGCCGCGCACCCCGTCGCCGCCTTCGACCGCTGCCCGCACCGGCACACCGGCTTCCACCTCGAGTTCCCGTTCGACATCGATGAGGTAGTAGCGGAAGAACGGCGGGCCCGCGGGTGCGATGCCGCGTTCGCCGAGCCAGGCGAAGATCTCCGGGATGCGGTCGGCGACCCGCGCGAACGAGGTCATCGTGATCGTCGCCCGCACACCGACGTACGGCTGCTCGGCACGGTCACGCACCGTGGGTTCGACACTCATACCGACACTCATACTCAGCCTCCTGTCGTATCGGATGTGCCCGTGGAGAACGGCACACCACTGATACGAGCCTGCGCCCGGAAACTCATCGGCAAGCCGAACAACTCGAACAGCCGGGCGCCCAGATACGTGGTGGTCGCGCCGATGAGGTCGCCGACAACGTCCACGACGACCAGCGCGAACGGTTCGCCGTCGCGGTACTGGGCGAAGGCGGGAGCACCGTTGGCCACGGTGGGGAGCAACCGTGCGCCCTCGCACGGCTTGTCGGCTTCCGCGGCCAGCAACACCTGGCGGATGTGCTGCCTTCCCCGCAACCACCAGGTGAACGGCGGCATCGACATCGTCGCGTCCTCGTGCAGCAGCGCCGTCAGTGCCGCCACGTCGTAGTTCTCGAACGCCTCGAGGTAGCGAGCGAGCAACTGGCGTTCCTCGGTGGCCGCGGGCTCACGAAGCGGGCGGGCTTGCCGACTCGCCATCGTCGAACGCGCCCGCTGCAGTGCGCTGTTGACCGCGGCGACGGTGCAGCCGAGCAGGCCCGACACCTCCTCGGCATGCCAGCGCAGCACGTCTCGCAGGATGAGGACCGCGCGCTGCCGAGGCGGCAGGTGCTGCAGTGCGGCCACGAACGCCAGCCGAACGCTCGCCCGCAGCGCCGCCAGTTCGGCGGGGTCGCCGTGAGCAGGCAGTACGTGGGCGTCCGGAACCGGCTGAACCCACCTGTGTTCCGGCAGCGGCTGCCCCAGCCGCGCTCCGGGCTCGGCCGCAGGGCCGAGATCCATCGCGAGTGCCCGGCGTCGTGCACCGCGGAGCATGTCGAGGCACACGTTGGTGGCGATGGCGTAGAGCCAGGTACGGAGGCTGCCTCGATCACTGTCGAAACCGTCCCGGTTGCGCCACGCGCGCAGCATCGTCTCCTGCACCGCGTCCTCGGCTTCGAACCCGCAGCCCAGCATCCGGTAGCAGTAGCCGCGCAACTCGACCCGATACGTCTCGGCCTGTTCGAGGCCGCCACCGGTCCCCATGAACCGCAATGATGCACCGGTTTCCACACCCGACCGCCAGTCGAGAGTCAGGCGTCGCAGTGCGTGCCGTTAACCACACTTTCCGTGCCCGTCTCGTTGGTCCATGCCCGTGATGGGTAGGCTGCGGCACCACTCAGGTGTCCCTGAGCAGGTGTCGGAACAACTCTGCGTAAAAAAGTGTCGCCGCGATATCGTCACGAACGGCGTATATCCGTACGATAACGAACGCTGCCCACGCAGCGATCAAGTAGCAGATGGCGCGCCGAGTGGCGTGACCGGCGAGTGTGAAGGGAGAGTGCGTGTCCGACGACCACGACGCTCCCGGTATCACTCCCCAGGCAGCGAAATGGCGGGCACAGGCCCAGCTCAATCGCAAGAACGCCGAGCGAAGGCGCAGGCGCTCGCTCGACACACAGGGTGGAATCAGCGTCTCCGAGGTTGTGGCCAGACACACCGGCCAACGGCCTCGTTTCCAGACCGCCGAGCGTCCGGCACCGCCCAGACAGCAGGGCAGACCGCCTGAACCCAAGGCGGCGGAGGCGCAGGCGGCACCACCGGCGCGGCCCCGTCGCCAGGCCCCTTCGCGGCCGAGGGAGGATCCCCCGCCTCCACCGGTGGCGCCGAGCCGAGAACCCATGGGTTCGGGACCGTTCCCCCGACAGTCCCCACGCCCGCAGGCCACGCCACCACCGCCGAGAAGGCAACCCCCGCCCCGCCCCGAAGCTCCCCGACCCGAACAATTTCGTGCGGAACCACAACGGCTGGAACCGGCACGACCGGAGCCACCACGTCCGCAACAGGCCCCCCAACAGGCACAGCCGCCACACCGTGTCGAACCGCTGCGGCCGGAACCACCACGGATGGAGCCACCGCTCGTCGAGCGGTCACGGCCTGAGTTCGCGAGGGTGGAGCCACCGCCGCGCGTCGAGCAACACAGGTCGCTGCCCAGGCCAGGGCAGCCGCCGGTGGAGCCACCGCGCCGACCACCC